>NZ_CP115607.1:600000-1200000 GCF_027797205.1 Campylobacter sp. VBCF_01 NA2 | reverse complement strand
TATCATAGCCTCGATTTCGCCTCTTGGAGTGCCTGCTTTAAAGGCTTTGCGGATATTTCCAAACTGCTTTTCCATAGCGTAGGATTTTTTCTGTCCTAAATTTATGCGGATTCCAGCTTCTAAATTTTCAAAATGGCTAAAATACGCCTCTTGGGTTAGTTTGCGCGCACTAGCGCTATCGCCGTTATCATACGCGCTCAAAGCCTGCTCGAATTTAGCCTTTATTGCCTGGGCATGGACTTGGTAATCTGCGCCAAAAAGCGATGATAAAAACAGAAAAATCAGTAAAAAAGATGATTTTAGGATAAATTTCATAACCTGCCTTTTTGCTAATTGGTTTCAAAATCAGTTTGGGATTATACAGCAAAATACTTAAACTATAATAAAAATGTTTATCAAAAACAAGGCTAAATGATAGCCGAAATTTAGCCAAATTTAGGGCAAAATTTATGCGGATTCAAAATCGAAATTTAGTGAAATTTAAAGGTTAAATTTGAGAAAATTTATTGAAATTTAGGGGATAAATTTAAAAGTAGTCGGCGAACCGACTACTTAGTTTTAGTGTAGTTTCGACCAAACTTTGCTTTTCCAAAGTCCAGCGAAAACTGATAAAATCGCGAAATATAGCATTATGTAAAGTGCTGTTTTTTCGCGCTCATCTTTTTTGCTATCGCCGACTTCTTCGAGATAGGCGACGACTTGATTTTCAGCTTCTTGTGTCAAACCAACGCGAGGCATAGATGTGCCTGGGAGTTTCTTTTGTGTATCGTTGATAAACTCGTGCAAATAATCAGGCAATTTCGAGCGAATCATCATTGATAAATCTGGCGGAGTAGAGCCCATGTAGGCTGCGACTTTCTCCATATCGCTTGTTACTTTGCGACCAGCATATTTGACATCGTGGCATCTTTGGCATGAGTCCTCGAAAACCTGCGCGTTTTCCATTGCGCTTGGTGCGATTGAGCGTAGATATGCTACGATATCTGCGATTTCTTGGTTTATATCATCGCCAAGTCCGTAAAATGCTGGCATTGGGTGCGGGTTTTCATCGCCAAATTTATGATCTAGCTTCATCGCCATTACAGGGTCTTTGATAAGAGCGGCTAGGAATTTTGGTGAGTATAGATATCCTGCGCTGCTAAGATCTGGTGGATTTACGCCATAAGCTTCGCTAGCACTTGTCGCGTCCATTGGAGCGTCCATGCCAAGCTTGCTTACGCCGTGGCATGCCACACAACCTGCGTTCATAAAGGTATCAGCGCCTCTTGTGGCGTCACCTTTGATAATGTCGATTTTATTAATCTCGTCCCAAAATAGCGTAACTTTGTCTTGTTGATTTTTTGCGTCTTGAAGCGTTCTAGTCGCACTTGCGATCATACCCTCATCGCCTGAATTTTGGGCTGTTTCTAGGGCTTTTTGCGCCTTTTCGACATTTGTAGTAGCAAGAGTGATATCCTCGGCTGCAAAGTCATAATTAGCAGGATCGACATGCGGGCTAAGTCTAGTATGAGCAAAAGGCTCAATCATCCAGTATAAAACCGCTACTAAAACAACGAGTATTGCTAATGTTTTTATCTCTTTCATCTTAACCTCTTTTCTTTCTTTCTGCGATTGTTATCAAAGGCAAGACAACTACTATCAATGCGATATAAAGTATCGATAAAATAAAGCCCCAATATGTATTTGATATGCCAAGCTCTGCGCCGTCTGCTGGGAGTTTGCCAAATAGGCTTAAAAGTATCATATCGATTAGTAATACCCAAAACCAGATAAAATATGCTTTGTTTCTGTGAGCTGGGGCTACGACAGAGCTTCTATCCATCCATGGAACTATCATTAGTGAAACGCCAGCGAACGCAAACGCCATAAGTCCGATATCTGCTGCCTTTAATGGTCCAACATCGAAGAAAAATCCGCGTAAAATTTCATATTGCCACAAGAAATACCACTCTGGGTAGATATGGTTTGGTGTTTTGAGGCTGTTTGCAGGGTCGAAATTTATCGGATCCATTGCGAAATTGAATTGAAAGCCAACCAAATAGAAGAAAAATATCATAAAGATTGAGAGATATAAGAAGTCTTTTGATAAAAATCCTGGCCAAAATGGGATAACTTTCGCATTTTTTGTATCGCCACTTAGGAATTTTTCGCTCTCTACCTCAAAATCGATTTCTTCGCCGTCTAGGTTATTTACATGAGGGACGCGAAGTGCGTAGAAGTGAAGCGCGATGACAGAGATTACGACTATCGGAAGCAAGCAGACATGAAGCATAAAAAATCTTGTCAAAGTCGGATCGCTTACAGCGTAATCGCCTCTGATCCACTCGACCACAGCGTCTCCTATGACTGGAATTCCGCCGAATAAATTTGTAATAACCATAGCCGCCCAGTAGCTCATTTGTCCCCAAGGAAGCATATATCCGCTAAAAGCTTCGGCTGAGAAAAGTATGAAAAGTAGCATACCGCTGACCCAAATCATCTCTCTGCCTTGCTTATATGAGCGATAGTAAAGTCCCACAAAAGTGTGGATATAAATCACCAAAAACACGACAGAAGCAGCCACTGCGTGGATATGTCGCCATAGCCAGCCATATTCTACCTCTTGCATGATAGTTTTATTTACGCTATCAAAGGCCAAAGCAGCGTCTGGTTTGTAATACATTACAAGCATTAAACCGCTTACGAAAAGCACGATAAATAGCGTCATCAAAATAACGCCCATAGCCCATAAAAAGCTGATGTTTTTCGGAATCCAATACTCCGTCATCATAACTTTCATAAATTTATTAACAGCAAGTCTTTGATCTAACCAATCCAAGATGCCTGTTGATTTTCTTACATGCATATCAATCCTCCTACGCTTTGCCCATTAGAGCTTGATATTCAGGGCCTTCTTCGCCAAGGACAAGTTTAGTTCCGTCGATTTTAAACGGAGGTATATCCATACCGCGTGGTGGCGGACCAAACACAGCTACGCCGTCAGTGTTGAAAACGCCTCCGTGGCATGCGCAAACGAATTGTTTAGAAGCTGGTTTGTAGCTAGGGATACAGCCCAAATGCGTGCATAGACCGATACAAAGCGTGTATCTAGCGCCACCTACGACGACATCTCGTTCATCGTTTTTGCCCATATCGGCTGTCTTTTTGAGAATAAATATTGGCTTTTTGCGCCACTCTGTCCTGTATAGCTCTCCGTCTTTAATCGGGCTTAAATCCACAGTCGTTACGCCGGCTGCTTTGACGCTAGGAAGCGGATCCCAGCTTTTTTTCATACCGCCTAATGCAAACACGCCGCCCACAGCAGCGACCGCACCAAACGCAAGTCCGATAAAGCCTCGTCTATTTTCACTAAAATCAGATTTAACAGACATCTTTACCCTTTCTTTTTGTGAAATAAAAGGGTAATTCTAGCCAAATAAATATTAAATTTAATTGATTTGAGTTAAGAATTTTGGCTTAAAATGCCTATTTAAGGGAATTATTTAATGAAATTTTAAAATTTAGAGTTTGAAATTTTATTTTTACAAACTCTAAATTTCATATAATAAATTTTACAATCTAGCCGATTTTCCCGAGCGAAAATATGCAACGATTGCCAAAATAAACATAGAAGCTGTCATTATATATGCCCAGCTTGGCACAGGGATTTTTTCGCCCGCTGCGTAAGAGTGCATACCTGTGAGATAAAAATTTACTCCAAAATATGTCATTATGACGCTAAAATACGCAAACATCGACGCTACGGCGAAGGCAAATTGTGAATTTAGCTTTGGCATAAATCTAAAATGCACCACGATCGCATAGACAAAAATCGTAATCAAAGCCCAAGTTTCCTTCGGATCCCAGCCCCAATACCTGCCCCAGCTCTCGTTTGCCCACACGCCACCTAGGAAGTTTCCAGCTGTTAGCAAACAAAGCCCAAGGATCATCGACATTTCGTTGATTCTAGTGGCTTCTGTGATATTGCGCGCGATTTCTGGGTTGTTTTTGCCGAAGCAAAACATCAAAAGCGTGAAAATTCCAAGCAACATACAAAGCCCCAAAAATCCGTAGCTTGCGGTGATTACAGATACATGGATTGTCAGCCAGTGTGATTTTAGCACTGGTTGTAGATTTGTGATTTGTGGATCCATATCGCTTAAATGCGCCACCATTAGCGTAATTCCCGCCATAATCGCCGTTAGTGCCAAAGAAATCGCAGATTTGCGCGAAAAGAAAATTCCACTAAGCGCTAACGCCCACGCGATATAAATCATCGACTCATACGAATTCGACCACGGCGCGTGTCCTGATACATACGCGCGAAGCCCAAGCCCGAAAGTATGTATCAAAAACGCCACTACATTTACAAACCAAACTAAATTAAACGCCCATTTTAAGCCCAAATTTGGCTTCATCATACGGATAAAAATAAAGATTAAAAGCAAAAATCCAGCGATTGTATAAATCGAAAAAAGTCGCTTGAAAATATGCGCGTTGTTGTATAAAATTTCATATTTTATCGCACTCTCGCTAGGTGCTAACTCGCCACCATTTTTGATTTGGTAATCCTTGATAATGCTTAGCATTTTGTTTGCGCTTTGCCAGTCGTTTTTGTTTTGGGCGTAAATCACAGCTGTGGCAAACATCGCGCTCATATCGCGCACCTTATCGCGCTCGCTCTCGCCCAGCATTTCAAGGGTTGCAAACGGCGAAATCCAGGTGCTATCGTTTGACTTTCCGGTAGGGATTATGCGGAAGTATTCGCCCATAATCGCGCCGTAAAACACATTTACTCTCTCATTTACTTTGATGATTTCTTTATCGAGCGCAGAGCGGTTACCAAGGGGTTTGCGGTTGATTTCCTCGCTTAATTTGTCAAGCTTATAAAAGCTCTCATTATCCTTCATTTCGAAAAAATCCATCATCGAAGCGTATTTTTGATTTTCATCTAAACCCAAAATTTTGCGTAGTTCCTTATCGCCCACGCGTATGATTTTAGCGGTGCGCCAATAATCTTGATTTAGCATAAACGAAAGCAAGGCTTCGTTGTGATTGAGCGTAATCCCGTCCTCGCCCTTGTAGGTTTCGCCGCGGTAAATTTTGTGCAAAATTTCGCGCGAAACTGTATCAAATGGCTCCATACGGCCATTGAAACCTTGCACGACTAATTTGCCTAGTTCTTTGCTAAATTCCTTATCAAAATTTGGCAAATTTAGCTTGATTTCATTTAAATTCACACTCTCATTTCCCTCTGCATGGGCTAAATTTGGCGCAACACAGGCGAAAATTACAGCCAAAATCGCCACGCTTTTTGCAAGGTGAGTGTTTTCGCTGATGAGTTTAGAAAGCTTGAAAAAGCGCGAATTTGGGTTTAAAAAGTTTAAAAACATACCAAGGCAGAGCAGAAAATATCCTAGATATGTCGGGAATTTGCCCGGGTCGCGATTTACAGATAGCACGGTGCCTCCCTCGTCCCTGTCATACGAGCTTTGGAAAAATCTGTATCCGCCGTGATCTAGGACATGGTTCATATAAATATCGTAATCATAGCTGTTTGCGCCGTCTTTGACGGTGACTTTGCTTTTGTATCCTGAGGGCGAGTTCGTGCCTGGGTAGCGATCCATGACGAAATCACGCAAAGCTAATTTAAACGGCAAATTTACCATTTTTGGCCCCAAAAGCGTGATAAAATTTGCGCCGCCGACTTCGTATTGAAGCCCCTTTTCGCCTTGGATTACTAGCACCTCTTTGTTTTCGTTGTTATAGCTAAGATCTGCGATAATGCCACCCATACCGGCTAAATTTTCCTCGACCCTAACAAATTTTTCCACAGCTGAGCTTAGCAGGCTAACTGGGGCGAAATTCGTCCCCTCAAAGCTATAAAGTGATAAATCATCGATTAGATTATCCTCATTTTTATTTAGTGCGATTTTTTCGCTAGTGCCCATTTTAGTGGCGTTTATGTCGAAATTCGAATTTATATAGAATTTATCGGCGTCGTTTTTGACATAGATAAAATATTTGGTTTTTGGCATGGTATTAAAGCTAATGCTAACCTCGCCTAGCTCGATACTCTGCCCAGAAAGTAGCGAAAGGGGCTGTTTTTGGGTATCGTTTGAGAACAAAAACTCGATTCTAGCGGGTGCGCTTTGGCTCTCGTCTTTGACCCATTTTAGCTCGCCGTGCGGGATAAATTCTTTAAATTTCAAATTTGCGTTTTTGCCATTTACATCTAAATTTAGATCAAATTTCATCTTTCCCACGCCGCTTAGGTAGTTTTTTTCATCGGCTGAGATGAAATTTTTATCCTCGCCTATACTGATTAACTGCACAAATTCGTCCTTGGTGCTAATTAGCGAGCTTTCCTCTCCCTCTCTAATGTGCAAATTCCCCTCAAATCCAAAATATCTCGTAAGCCCAGCACCAAGCAAAATAAAAAGAAAGCTTAAATGAAATATAAAGGTCGGAAGCTTTTTGATATCGCCGAGGCGGTAGCGGTAGATATTGTAGGCTAAATTTAGCCCCAAAAGTAGCATTATCAGCCCGAACCACCATGCATTATACACACTCGCCCACGCTACTGGCGTGCCAAATGCAGTCTCCACAAATGTCGCCACCGCGCACGCGATAGCCAGCAGGGCAAGCATAATGCTGGCAGATTCCATGCTAAAAATAGATTTCATATTTTTCCTTGCTAAATGATAAATTTTATTAAGAGCTGGGATTTTATCAAAAAATTCTTAAAAATTCTCATTTTTTGTAATTAAATTCGCACACCTTGCCTACGGCTTGATTGCACGGAATTGCCGAGATAGAATTATCTGGCGAGCCGTCGATGATTTTATCTGAATACACTAGATAAATTATGCTCTGGCTTGCTTCGTCAAACATACGCACGACATGGGTTTTTTTAAAGATTAGCGAGGATTTTTTCGCAAATATATCCTCTTTTTTAAGCTCTTCTTTGATTATGATTTTTGGGGCTGTTTGGCTGCATGAAACAGAGGCTTCTGAGCGGTCTTCTTCGACGCCAACAATCTCTTTGGCGCCACCTTTTTTGGCGTATGAGATGAAGCATGTAACCCCGTCGATTTTAGGGTCGCTGACGCTGATAACCTCGATTCTATCGTTTTTGCCAAAAATTCTAAACGAAGTATTTACACTATCAATCACCTCATAATCCTTAGCGAAAACTGCGCCCAAAATCGCACAAACAAGAAAAATTTTTTTCATTTTGACTCCTTAAATTTGACAAATTTTAACATTTATAATTTAAAATATTGTAATTTTTTTGTCAAGGAATTTTATGATTGAAGATATTTTTAGAGAATACGATATCCGCGGAATCGTGGGCGAGGATCTAAACGAAGAGAGCGTTAAGGCGATTGGTTTTGCCTTTGGTATGCACCTTAGACATTTAGGCCGCGAGCGTATCAGCGTGGGTTATGATGCGAGGCTAAGCGCGCCAGATATGTTTGAATACCTAGTAAGTGGGCTTAATTACGCTGGGCTTAGGATTTTTGATATTGGTCTTTTGCCTACGCCAGTTGGGTATTTTGGCGTATTTACGCATAAATTTGACGCAAACATTATGATTACAGGCTCGCACAATCCGAAAAATTATAACGGCTTTAAAATCACAATCGGCACGGATAGTTTTTTTGGCACACAGCTTAAAACACTCGGCCGCCAAGTGGCTGAATTTATGGCTAGTGGCGTAGAGATCCCAACAAATACATTTTGCGAAAAATATAATATTTTGGGCGAGTATTTGGACTATTTCGAAAAAGAATTTGCAAATTTGAAAAATTTCAAAACACCATTTGTGATTGATTGTGCAAACGGCGCAGCAGGTGTTACGGCGTGTAAAATCGTGGAAAGATTGGGCTTAAATGCTAAAATTTTATTTCCAGAACCTGACGGAAATTTCCCAAATCACCACCCAGACCCAAGCGAAGAGAAAAATTTAGTCGATTTAAAAAATGCAATTAGCGAAAACGGGCTAAATTTGGGCTTTGGTTTCGACGGAGACGCCGATAGAATCGCCGTGCTAACAGCGAAGCGAAATATCAAAGGCGACGAGCTAGCCTGCTTGCTGTCGTTAAATATGAAAGATCCAAAAATCCTTGGCGAAGTCAAATGCTCGCAGGTAATGTATGATGAGATAAACCGCCGTGGCAAGAGCTTTATGGGTAAAACCGGTCATAGCAATATCAAAAAGGCTATGAAGGAGCTTGGCATTGATTTGGCGGCCGAGGTGAGCGGGCATATTTATTTTAAGGAGCGATATTTTGGCTTTGATGATGGTGTGTATGCGATGATGAGAGTTTTGGAGCTTGTGGCAAAAGGCATTGATCTAGATGCCGAACTTGACGCACTGCCTGTAATGCACAGCACTGATGAGATAAAATTTAAAACCACAGACACCGCTAAATTTGAGATAATTGAAAAATTTAAAAATTTAGCCAAAAACGGCATTTCTGGGCTTCCAGCCGTGCGCGATATGATAGAAATCGACGGGGTTAGATTGAGGTTTGATGATGGCTGGGCTTTGGTGAGAGCTAGCAATACCACACCGATAATCGTAACGAGATTTGAGGCTAAAACTCCTGAATTTCGCGATGAAATGCAAAGGGTGATAATGGGCGCATTAGAGGAGATTGCAAAATAATGGAAAAAGAGCTAGTCGAGCAAAATATAAAAGAGCTTCTTGGCGCTAGGGCTGAATTTTTCGCGCTACTAGACGAAAAAGTGCCAAAAATAGAGGGCACAGATGTGTTTGATTTCGCAAACGCAAAAGAGGCGAATTTAAAGGAAATTTACGCCAAATTTTACGGCTATGATTATGCTATTCGCAAGCTTTTGCCGTATTTATACAAGGCGTATGGAGTGAGCTTTAATGTCTGAAATTTTGATTGATAAATCAGCGTATTTTCACAATCTTTCGCAAATTTCGCAAAAAGTAGCCAAAGAGCGCATTATGCTCGTGCTTAAAGATAATGCTTACGGGCATGGCATGCGCGAAATCGCGGGTTTGGCGCGTGAGTTTGGTATCAAAAGAGCCGTTACTAGGACGCTAGATGAAGCGCGCGAGATTTCAGAATTTTTTGAGGAAATTTTAATTCTTTCGCATATCCCAAACGGAAACGAAAATCCAAATTTTATTTATGCCGTAAATGATATGAGCTATTTTTCGCGCCTAAAAACAGGCACGAATATTCATATTGTCGCAGATACAAATATGCATAGAAATGGAATTTGCGCCTATGATTTGGACGAAGCACTCGCGCTTTGTAAAAAACACTCGCTAAATTTGCGCGGATTTTTTACCCATTACCGCGCTAGCGATGAGCTAAGCTCTGATTTTTACGCGCAAAGGCAAAATTTCGCCGAATTTAAAAAAATCGCCAAATTTAAGGCAAATGAGGCTGGATTTAATGAGCTTATTTTACACTCTTCAAATTCAGCCGCGATCGAGCGTAGAGCGGGGTTTGATGATGAGTTTGTGCGCGTGGGTATGGCGCAGTATGGATACGCTCAGTTTGATGATAGCCTAAATTTGCGCCCTGTGCTTAGCTTGTGGGCTGATTTAATCAGCCAAAGAGTGCTTAAAAAAGGCGAAAGGGTAGGCTATGGCGGGGTGTTTTGCGCGCCGTGCGATATGAAAATCGGCACCTATGATTTGGGCTATGCAGACGGGCTTTTGCGATACGCTGGGCTTGGCGATTTGCGATTAGCCAGTGGAGAAAGGCTGCTTGGCAAAATGTCTATGGATAGCTTTTGCGCTGAGTTTGGTGGCGAGCGAGTGTGCGTGATAAATGACGCCAGAGAGTGGGCGAGATTTTTTGGCACGATTGAGTATGATGTGTTAGTTAAACTTCATGAAAAAATATCAAGGAGAGTGGTATGAACGAGTTAGAAAACCAAAATGGCGCCGAACAAATCGGCTATGACGGCGAAAAAGGCGCAAAAGGTGCAGAGCAAAGCCAAACCTACAATGGCTCTGCTAATGTCGAGAAAAAATCATCAAAAGGCTGGCTAAAATGGCTGATTATCGCTGGCATAATTTTGGCTGTGTTTGCGATTTTCGCCGTGCCTGTGTATAACAAACTGACCCTAAAAGACGAAGATGTCAATGCGGCCTGGGCGCAGGTGCAAAACCAATATCAAAGGCGCGCTGATTTGATCCCAAATTTCGTCGAAACCGTCAAAGGATACGCAAGCCATGAAAGAGGCACCTTAGAGGGCGTAATCGAGGCTCGCGCGAAGGCAACGAGCGTGAAAATCGACGCAAACGATATCGCAAATAACCCAGAAGCCTTTACGCAGTTTAACAACGCACAAGGCGAGCTAAGCTCGGCTCTATCGCGCTTAATGCTGGTTGTAGAACGATACCCTGAGCTAAAAGCAAACTCAAATTTCACGGATTTGCAAAATCAGTTAGAGGGCACCGAAAACCGCATAGCTGTGGCTCGCAAGGACTATATCGCTGTGGTGCAAGAGTATAACAAGATGATTAGGGTTTTCCCTACAAATATCATCGCCAAACTCGTAGGCAAAGGCGGAGCTAAGCCTGTATTTAACGCAGGCGAAGCCAATCAAAACGCGCCAAAAGTTTCGTTTTAGATGATTGAGCAAATTTACAAAGACGCCATAACGGATAAAATTTCAAAGGCCGAAGATGCGAGCGACGCTGAGATTATCTGCGTGCTAAGTGGCGAGGCTTTGGACTTAGAGCCCCTTAGCTGGGGCGTGGCTTGCACGATTGCCTTTGTAGTGGGCACTGCGCTGATGTTTTTCCAGCAAGTAGGCAAAGTAGGCGCGTTTGAGTTGATTGCGATTGTATTTTTGCTCTTTAAATTTCTATTTTCTAAATTTCCTAAATTTTTAGAATTTTTTATCCCTAAATTCTTTAAATTTAGGCTTACTTACGACTTTGCCGTGAGTAAATTTGAGCTGTTTGGATATGATAAAATCCTAAACGCTGTGATTTTTTGTGTTTGCAAAAATGAAAAAATCGCGCACATAGTTTGTGGCGAAAATATCAGCGCGAAGATTGATAATTCTGAATTTTTGCAGATTGTGCAGGAATTTTGCGTTCAGGCAAAAACTGCGAATTTCGGCGAGGCTGTGAGCGTGGGTATAGATAGGCTTTGCGCGCTAATAATGGCGAAAATCCCCCATGAAATGGGCGATAAAGATGAAATCAAAGAAAAGATTGTGGAAATAAAATGAGAAGAATTTTACTTTTTTTATTTTTGGCTTTATCTTTTTTGCAGGCTAAAATTTCAGACTATTTGGCCTTGCCAAACGACACGGCTATTATCGACGAGGCGGGTATTTTGCGCGCCTCTACGGCTGGTGCGTTAAACGAAATTTTGCTTAAATTTGACGAAAATTCCACCAATCAAATCATGGTCGTAACCCTAAAAACGCTCGGGGATTACTCTATCGAAGAGGTCGCGAACGAGCAGGCTAGGGCGCTTGGCATAGGGCAGAAGGGCTATGATAACGGCGTGCTTTTGCTCGTCGCGCCAAATGAGCGCAGGGTGCGTATCGAGGTCGGATATGGCTTGGAGGGCGTGCTGACTGACGGCGTGTCAAAACGCATAATCGAGTATAAAATTTTGCCCCATTTTAGGGCTGGGGATTTTGAGGGCGGAATAGTTTCTGGGGTGCTTACGATCCTCGATTTTATCGAGAGTGGCGACATAAAATTCGCCAAAATCGAGCGCGCTCAGGGCGAGGAAATCGACATTGATTTCATAATCTTTATGCTTTTCTTTTTCTTCGTATTTTTTATGATGATGAGAAACAAATCACGCTCACATGGGGATTATGGCAACACTATCATTTTAGGCGACGGGCTTGATGAAATTTTGCGTGGAGGTTTTGGCAGCTCTGGCGGATTTGGCGGTGGATTTGGCACAGGTTCTCGTGGCGGTTTCGGCGGTGGCTCTGGTGGATTTGGGCGCAGTTCGCGAGGAGGTGGCTTTCGCGGTGGCGGAGGCGGATTTGGCGGTGGCGGTGCCAGTGGTGGGTGGTAAGCCTCAAATTTCAAATTCAAAATTTAAAATTTAATCAAAAAGGCGAAAATGTATATCATACAGCGCGAATTTAGCGCGAATTTAGAGGTCAAAAAGTCAAATTTCATCGCGCATTTGGTGCCGTTAGGCGAGTTTGAGCGCGTGCGTGAGCGACTAAAAGACGAACACCCCAAAGCCCGCCACATCGTCTGGGCGTATCGAGCGCTAAATGAGTATTCTCAAATCGTCGAGAACCAAAGCGACGACGGCGAGCCAAAATCCACGAGCGGGCCATCGTGCCTAAATGCGCTTCGTGGCGCAGGTCTGATTGACACGGCTGTGCTTGTGGTGCGGTATTTTGGCGGGATTAAGCTAGGCACTGGCGGGCTAGTGCGCGCGTATGGTGGGGCTGTAAATTTGGCGATAAATGCGAGCGAGCTAGTATTATACGAGCTCAAAAAACCTTGCGAATTTTTCGTGCCGTTTGCGCAAATTGCGAAATTTGAGCACTTTATGAAAAAGCAAAATTTCGCTTACACGCTAAATTTCACCGACACAGGGGCTGTGTTTTCGTGCGCTCTTTCTCAGGCGCAAACAGCGATTTTCACGGATTTCGCGCAGGGTTTCATCGCACCATTTGAGATACTCAAACTGCCTGAATTTTAAATTTTTCACATAATATTATTGTTGTTTTTTTATTTTAAGTTAAATTTTATAAATCACTTTGTAAAATTGAGAGAAATTTTATCGTAAAGGAAAAAAATGCCAAGACCAACCCCTAAAAACAACGAAATCAAGCTAGATCCGGGCAGGTATATCGTCTCGCGCACCGATCCTAAGGGTATCATCACATTTGGCAATGTGTATTTTTGCGCTATTTGCGGGTATAGCGTCGAGGAGCTACTCGGTCAGCCACACAACATAATCCGCCACCCAGATATGCCAAAAATCGCGTTTAAGCTCATGTGGGATACAATCCAAAAGGGTCGCGATTTCGTCGCAGTCGTCAAAAATATGGCCAAAGACGGCAGTTACTACTGGGTCATGACCGAATTTATCCCTAAAAAAGACCCCGCCACAGGCGAGATTGTCGAATACACAGCCTATCGCAAAGCCCCGCCACGCGCTGCTATCGACATCGTCGAACCGCTGTATAAAAAGCTTCTCGCCGCAGAGGAGCAAGGCGGTATGGAGGCTAGCGAGGCGCTGCTAAACGAGTATCTCAAAAAACAAGGCGAGACTTATGAGAGCTGGATTGTGCGCATTACTGGCAAGTCAAACCCGATTACTGCGCTGTTTTTCAAGGCGATGAGGAAGCTTTTTGGCTAAATTTGGCTTGAAATTTGATGATTTAAATTTGCGTTGATTGTGAATTTTGATTGTTTAAATTTTAGTTTTTTAAATTTTTGATTGAAATTTTGATTGAAATTTTGATTATTTAAATTTTTGTTTTAAATTTTATGATTGAAATTTTAGTTATTTAAATTTGCGATTGGAATTTTGATTATTCAAATTTTTGTTTTAAATTTTGGTCGCTTAAATTTGTGATTGAAATTTTGATTATTTGAAATTTTGTTTAAATTTACGATTAAAATTTTGGGCTTATAGCTTAAAATTTTACTTGAAATTTTGTTTGAAATTTAAATTTCATTTCCCCCTTTGCCTAGACCTTGCGTCTAGGCTTTTTTATTTCGCATTTTTTTCCGCTAGCGCAACTTCTAAACACTGCCCCGAGATTTTTGTATGCTATTGTCATTGCAAAAGCAAAGTAAATTTGCCTTGATTTGTCATTGCGAGGAGCGAAGCGACGAAGCAATCCAGAGAAATTCCAATAAATTTCAATTATCAAATAAATTTTATAAATTTCGAATTCTCTTTAAATTTCCCTGGATTGCTTCGAAATACTTCGTATTTCTCGCAATGACATATCGAGCAAAAATTGCTTCGCAATGACAAAATTCAAATCTCATAATACAAATCTTTCCAAAATGGATTTACGCTTTCAATCAAAGCTAGTTTTTGTTTTCTGCTTCCGCCTTTTAGCTGTTTTTCGCGCAAAATCGCACTCTCTACGCTATCGCAACTCTCAAAATACCCGAGTTTATCCACGCCATATTTTTCGGTAAAACCTTTGAAAATTTTGTTTTTGTGCTCGTAGATTCTGCGTTTTAAATCATTTGTTACGCCGATATACAAAGTGCCGTTTCGTTCGTTAAAAAGGATATAAACGAAGTATTGTTTCAAATTTTTGCCTTCATTTTTTGTAAAGTATATCAAAATTCGCCTGATTTGTCATTGCGAGGAGCGAAGCGACGAAGCAATCCAGGGAAATTCTAAAAAATTTTAATTCACAGATAAATTTCAAATTATCAAATGAATTTTGACAAATTTTTAGAATTCTCTCTAAATTTTTCTGGATTGCTTCGCTACGCTCGCAATGACAGATTAGGCAAATTCTCAAAAATGACATATCGAGCGAAAATTCTCGCACTCACAACCCCCCAAATTTCCCCCAAAGACGGCGCAAAAAAAAACGGCGATAAATTTTATCCTTTACAAATGTGTAATTAAACTTCGTTTAATTTTTAAAGAGTTAAAATACGGAGTTATTTATCACATTTTGCGATTAAGTTCGCAGAAAAAAGGAGTTTTTCATGAACAAGGTCTATAAGCTCAAAAGGAGCTCACACGGCGTCAAGGTCGTTAGCGAGATCGCTAAGGGACACAGTGGCGAAAAAACTGTGCGCGAGGGGTTCGGTAGCACGATTTTTTCAAGCATTGGCAAGATAGCGAGCGCGCCTGCTCTGGGACGGCTGGCTATGTCGCTAGCTACGATAGTGGCTATCAGTGCGCCATTTGCACCAGAGGGTCTGTATGCTCGCAATATTATAGATGGTGAAAATCAGGTAGTTTCGGGTGAGGGAGTCATTGCATTCGGCGATGGTGTTACTGTGGAGTCAAATAATGCTGTTGCAGTCGGCAAAGATGCTCAGGCTGGAGGAAGCGATACGGCACAAATTAAAATTATTGCCAGCTATATCAATAGTGGTGAATTGACAAAATTAGTAGCCAAGGCTTATACACAAGCAGAAATGCAAGCCATGGGTCTAAGCACTGCGACAAAGACTTATTACTATTTAGGTTATCAAACTGCTAGTGGATTTGTTAAAGTCGGTGGTTTGGATAGAGATTTAGATTTATATCAAGATGGTGCTACTAGGGGAGATGACGGAATCGTAAGTGGAACCAAACGCGCAGATTTACTTCGAACCTATTCTTTTATCAGTGGAGAAAATTATGCGGATGGCAATAATAACGGCGATATGGTAAATCATAGGAGATATTGGGTTGGTGATAATGCCGAAGAGGTAACTAAGAATATCAATCAGTTTATAGATAATAATAAAAATAACGGCACATTACTTGGCGGTAACATTTCTTCCGTTGCTTATATTGCTAAGGGTAGTGGAGATGATCAGGTATCAATAGGTCACAATTCGATAGCTGCTGCCGATAATACTATCGCTCTTGGTAGCAAGGCACAAGCTTCGGGTGACAGAAGCACAGCCATAGGTAAAAATACATTTGCAAAAGATGCCGGAACCGTAGCTATCGGTGGTGGAGATAGGACTGAATATGGCTTATATAATAACGGAGATTTAGGTGGTTATGAAGTTTATGATAATGGCAAAGCAATAAGGAAAATAGAAGTTGGCGGAGCTAATGCCATTGGCAAAGGAGCGGTCGCCATAGGCGCACAGTCTTTGGCTGATGGTGGTGCAACCGGGCAAGGTAATGTCGCTATTGGATACCTAGCTATCGCAAAAGATTTATCAAAAAGATCTGATAATGCTGGGCAAAGCGTAGCTATCGGAACGCAAGCTAAGGCTATCGGTTCGCAAACAATTGCACTTGGTGCTAATACTGTCGCCATCGGGTATGGCTCTATCGCTATCGGTGGTGATGATATTGGTAAAGAACAAGACAACAACAGAACTGATAATCCGAATAATAAATACGATTTAATCACAGCGTATATAGAAGAGCTTGGTGGAAACGGTGTTGCATCCGAAAGAACAAATATGCTACAAAGCGCATTTAATAACGATGGCAAAATTGCTTGGAAAAATAATGTTGGTTATTTAGCTACATTATCTGGTGGTTTGGCTTCCATGGCTATCGGTCAAAGTTCTATTGCGACAGGCACTTTCTCTAATGCACTAGGTTTCACAAATACAGCTAGCGGTATCGCCTCTAACGCTATCGGTGTAAGCAATATCTCTGCGGGTCACCTCTCTACCACAATCGGTGTAGAAAATAAAGTCTATGACACGAATTCTACTGCAATCGGTGTAATAAACTATATCGACGAGCACTCTCAAAATGCTATGGCATTAGGTAACCGCAATAGGATGTTTGACTCTAACTTCTCTATCTCAGCTGGTTACTATAATACAAACAAAAACGAAAATACTATTACCGTCGGTTTAGAAAATACCGCAGATGGTAACACTAGTTCAGCCGTAGGTCTAAAAAACTATGCTCATGGCAATGGTGCTATTGCTGTGGGTGGAGGAAATATAGCGTGGGATGCAAATTCAACCGCATTTGGTATCAGAAATGAGGCTTGGGTTGCAAATACCCTAGCTATCGGTTCAGAAAACAATGCGACTGGTTTGAATTCTATGGTGCTGGGTTCAGAAAACAACGCTACTAAGAAAAATTCTGTTGCTGCTGGTATGAGAAATGTAGCTGGTGCTGAAAAATCAGCTGCTCTTGGTTATGAAAACAAAGCATTAGCGTCGGAATCTTTCGCTGTGGGTTCTGGTAATACCGTAACCATAGATGGCAATAAATCTATCGCTCATGGTTTTAATAATACCGTAAGCGGTAAAAGTTCTATTGCTATGGGTAGCAATAATACCGTAACTGGCGATCGCTCAGGTGTGTTTGGCGATCCGAGCAATATCGACGGTGATGATAGCTATGCCATAGGTAATAATAATAAAATCAAAGACAGCGACGACAAAACATTTATTTTGGGTAATAATGTCCAAACTACTATTGGAAATTCTGTATTTCTTGGCGATGGTGCAGCGTATGTGACAGGTGATACCTCGGCTAGTATGGATACATACTCTACAAATTCTGTCGCGATAGGAAAGATTGCGGCAAACAAATTAAGCTTTGCAGGTGCTATACCTACTGGCGTAGTGAGCATAGGCAACGCCACAGCTCCACGCAGAATCCAAAATGTCGCCGCTGGTCTGATCTCTGCTGCTAGCACAGACGCAATAAATGGAAGCCAACTATACTCTGTGATAGAGAATTTGCCAAGTGGCGGTAGTATCACTAGCGACAACAGAGTCGTAAGAATCGATGATGATAAAATAGTAAGCCCATATATACACATAAACGGTGTAGCAGGCGCTCCTGCTACTTCTGCACAAGCTACTGGCACAAACGCCGTAGCAATTGGTGCAAATTCACAAGCTAATGGTGATAACTCTACTGCGTTTATGGGAACTACTGCTACTGGTGAAAATGCTATGACTTGGGGCACAGGCGTAAGTGCTGGTGGATATGTGCAAGAAGCAAGAATACAAGTAGCTGATTATGAGACACACGATATTTATCGTCGTTCTAATAATCAAGCAAGCGCAGGTTATAACCAAAGCGGATATATTGGAACACATAGTGATTGTAGTAATTATGCATTTTATTTTGTGGAAAATGGTAAAAAAACTGGTGGCAAAGATTGCGTTGGAAGAGACTTTTATAATTGGGGTTACAAGTTAGAGCAAGATGCTCAAATCGAAGTAGGTTCGCACATGGAAACAACCTCTGTGCCTGTCGCAGGAGGTCAAAATGCTACTGCATTTGGTTCTAATACGATTGCTGGCGGAGATCAATCTACTGCATTTGGTGAAGCTACGCATGCTGGAGTAAAATATCAATATGATAATAAAGATGTTACTCCTATCCAAAAAACAATCAAATTAAAAGATGGTACAGAAGTTGTGGCATGGGTGCTTATGAAGGAAGATGGTACTTATGTAGAAGGATTTGATGCGCAAGCAAGTAGCAAGGATCGCAGAGCTGAAAACGGCGAATTATATTATATGAATCGCGGCATGATGATGAGCAGTATAAATAAAATAGTCGCCGGTAAAAACGCTACTGCTTTTGGCGAGGGAACCAATGCTAGTGGAGACAATTCTACTGCGTTTGGTTATAGAACTATTGCTAGCGGAACAAGAGCTACTGCTTGGGGACATCAAACCATAGCTAGTGGCAAGAGAGCAACCGCATTTGGCATGGAAACACAAGCGACAGGAAGCCAATCTACTGCATTTGGTTACAGAACTATTTCTAGTTCTGAAAATAGCGTTGCTTGGGGCTCTAATACTGAGGCTTACGGTATAGGTTCGACCGCTTGGGGTTCGCATACTAAATCAGCAGGAGATAATTCGACTGCTTGGGGTAGAGAATCTCTGGTAAGTGCAGGCACGGTGACTTATGGTGGTAAAGATTACACTGATGTAACTATTGAAATTAAAATCGAAAAAGTGCCTTCTCCGGGAGATCCGAGTGTAACGATTAATACTGGTTATTATTTTGTGCAGGGTAAAGATGAAGAAGGAAATATAGTAACCATATATGATAATGATGAAAAATGGCTTTGGAACGAAAGTGGTGCTACTGATTTAGACCAAAGAAAAGAAATCGCAAAATGGATTTTGAATAATAACGGTTCATTGGCAGCCGATTTTTCAACTGCTTTTGGCGATGGCTCGAAAGTCTATGCTCCTAATGCACTTGGTGCATTAGGCGGTATTATTGAGGGAAAGGCAGAGAATTCAGCTGCTATCGGCAAGGGTGCGACTGTATCTGTGGCTGATACCATAGCGCTTGGTAGTGGTTCGGTAGCTAATAGAGATAATGTAGTTACGCTTTCATCTTCCGATGAAAACCGAACTTATAAAGGCTACGATGTTCAAACAAAAACAGCAGGCAAGGACAATTTAAAAATGCCTGATAATGCTGTATGGATTGGCACAGCAAATGCTATCGCAGTCGGAAATATAGATAAAAATATCACTCGCCAAATCACAGGCTTAGCCGCTGGTAGCGAGGACACAGACGCAGTCAATGTCGCTCAACTAAAACGAGCAGTGAGCGGTGCTGGCACAATTTGGTCTGTGGGTATAGACAAAAATGGCACTGGCACAAACAATGACGGAACTCTTACATTTGGCAAACACACAGTAGGCACTGAGGATTATAATAAAACTGGTCTTGACTTTATCGCTGGGGATAATGTAGATATCTCGTATGTCGAGCTAAGCAAAGATAATAATGAAACTAGTAGTGCGTATGGCATTAAATTTAGCGCGAAAGATACAAATGTAACTTCTAAAAACGGCACAGTTATCATAGCTACTACACGCAGCGATGATAATATGACAACAAACTATGATTTGAAAGTCCCTGTCAAACTAGGTGGTGATAACAATGACACTATTACTCTTGTTTCATATAACAAGGCGGGCGAGCCTATATATGATAAAAATGTAACATTGACTAATGTCGCACCTGGCGTAGATGACACTGATGCTGTTAATGTATGGCAGTTGAAAAAAGGCGTAGAGGGTAATAAAACAAAAGTTACTGTCAATGGTGGCACAGTCGCTCCGACAGACGGCACTTACACAGATGGTAACCTAAAACTTACTCATGGCGGTGAAGATAACAACACCTATGACCTAAAACTTGCTAATAACCTAACAATAGGTGAAAAAGGTGAAAACGGCAAACCTGGTGAAGATGGTCAAATCAAAGTTATCGACAAAGATGGTAATCCAGGTGTAACTGTTGCTGCAAAAGATGGCAATGGAACTATCGGCTTAAATGGCAAAAATGGTAATGACGCAGTTAAAGCTGATATTACTCTTGAAAAAGGCGAACCTGGTGTTAAAGAGACAAACGAAAAAACAAGAATTGTCTATACAACAGAAGATGGCAAGAAAGAGACTATCGCTACGCTTAATGATGGTTTGAAATTTGGTGGAAATTACCTAGAAGGCACTGATAAAAATATCAGCAAAAAACTTGGTGAAACTCTTGAAGTTGTAGGAAGCCATAAAGCTGGTAAAGATCAACTAACTACTGGCAACATTGGTGTTATCAATGATGGTGAAAAACTAGTTATTGAACTTGCTAAGGCTGTTGATTTAACAAAAGATGGAAATTTAACAATTGGAAATACTTTTGTTAATAATAATGGCTTAACCATTAATAATACCGACCCTGATAAAATTATCAAGCTTACAGATAACAATGTTAGCATGGGTGGAAATCAAATTCACAATGTCGAAGCTGGTGAGGCTGATACAGACGCAGTCAATGTATCTCAACTAAAAGAAGCAGCCGAGGGTAATAGAACTTATCTTACTGTCAATGGTGGCACAGAAGCGCCTAAGACCCCTGGTCAATACACAGATGGTAACCTAAAACTTACTCATGGCGGTGAAGATAACAACACCTATGACCTAAAACTTGCTAATAACCTAACAATAGGTGAAAAAGGTGAAAACGGCAAACCTGGTGAAGATGGTCAAATCAAAGTTATCGACAAAGATGGTAATCCAGGTGTAACTGTTGCTGCAAAAGATGGCAATGGAACTATCGGCTTAAATGGCAAAAATGGTAATGACGCAGTTAAAGCTGATATTACTCTTGAAAAAGGCGAACCTGGTGTTAAAGAGACAAACGAAAAAACAAGAATTGTCTATACAACAGAAGATGGCAAGAAAGAGACTATCGCTACGCTTAATGATGGTTTGAAATTTGGTGGAAATTACCTAGAAGGCACTGATAAAAATATCAGCAAAAAACTTGGTGAAACTCTTGAAGTTGTAGGAAGCCATAAAGCTGGTAAAGATCAACTAACTACTGGCAACATTGGTGTTATCAATGATGGTGAAAAACTAGTTATTGAACTTGCTAAGGCTGTTGATTTAACAAAAGATGGAAATTTAACAATTGGAAATACTTTTGTTAATAATAATGGCTTAACCATTAATAATACCGACCCTGATAAAATTATCAAGCTTACAGATAACAATGTTAGCATGGGTGGAAATCAAATTCACAATGTCGAAGCTGGTGAGGCTGATACAGACGCAGTCAATGTATCTCAACTAAAAGAAGCAGCCGAGGGTAATAGAACTTATCTTACTGTCAATGGTGGCACAGAAGCGCCTAAGACCCCTGGTCAATACACAGATGGTAACCTAAAACTTACTCATGGCGGTGAAGATAACAACACCTATGACCTAAAACTTGCTAATAACCTAACAATAGGTGAAAAAGGTGAAAACGGCAAACCTGGTGAAGATGGTCAAATCAAAGTTATCGACAAAGATGGTAATCCAGGTGTAACTGTTGCTGCAAAAGATGGCAATGGAACTATCGGCTTAAATGGCAAAAATGGTAATGACGCAGTTAAAGCTGATATTACTCTTGAAAAAGGCGAACCTGGTGTTAAAGAGACAAACGAAAAAACAAGAATTGTCTATACAACAGAAGATGGCAAGAAAGAGACTATCGCTACGCTTAATGATGGTTTGAAATTTGGTGGAAATTACCTAGAAGGCACTGATAAAAATATCAGCAAAAAACTTGGTGAAACTCTTGAAGTTGTAGGAAGCCATAAAGCTGGTAAAGATCAACTAACTACTGGCAACATTGGTGTTATCAATGATGGTGAAAAACTAGTTATTGAACTTGCTAAGGCTGTTGATTTAACAAAAGATGGAAATTTAACAATTGGAAATACTTTTGTTAATAATAATGGCTTAACCATTAATAATACCGACCCTGATAAAATTATCAAGCTTACAGATAACAATGTTAGCATGGGTGGAAATCAAATTCACAATGTCGAAGCTGGTGAGGCTGATACAGACGCAGTCAATGTATCTCAACTAAAAGAAGCAGCCGAGGGTAATAGAACTTATCTTACTGTCAATGGTGGCACAGAAGCGCCTAAGACCCCTGGTCAATACACAGATGGTAACCTAAAACTTACTCATGGCGGTGAAGATAACAACACCTATGACCTAAAACTTGCTAATAACCTAACAATAGGTGAAAAAGGTGAAAACGGCAAACCTGGTGAAGATGGTCAAATCAAAGTTATCGACAAAGATGGTAATCCAGGTGTAACTGTTGCTGCAAAAGATGGCAATGGAACTATCGGCTTAAATGGCAAAAATGGTAATGACGCAGTTAAAGCTGATATTACTCTTGAAAAAGGCGAACCTGGTGTTAAAGAGACAAACGAAAAAACAAGAATTGTCTATACAACAGAAGATGGCAAGAAAGAGACTATCGCTACGCTTAATGATGGTTTGAAATTTGGTGGAAATTACCTAGAAGGCACTGATAAAAATATCAGCAAAAAACTTGGTGAAACTCTTGAAGTTGTAGGAAGCCATAAAGCTGGTAAAGATCAACTAACTACTGGCAACATTGGTGTTATCAATGATGGTGAAAAACTAGTTATTGAACTTGCTAAGGCTGTTGATTTAACAAAAGATGGAAATTTAACAATTGGAAATACTTTTGTTAATAATAATGGCTTAACCATTAATAATACCGACCCTGATAAAATTATCAAGCTTACAGATAACAATGTTAGCATGGGTGGAAATCAAATTCACAATGTCGAAGCTGGTGAGGCTGATACAGACGCAGTCAATGTATCTCAACTAAAAGAAGCAGCCGAGGGTAATAGAACTTATCTTACTGTCAATGGTGGCACAGAAGCGCCTAAGACCCCTGGTCAATACACAGATGGTAACCTAAAACTTACTCATGGCGGTGAAGATAACAACACCTATGACCTAAAACTTGCTAATAACCTAACAATAGGTGAAAAAGGTGAAAACGGCAAACCTGGTGAAGATGGTCAAATCAAAGTTATCGACAAAGATGGTAATCCAGGTGTAACTGTTGCTGCAAAAGATGGCAATGGAACTATCGGCTTAAATGGCAAAAATGGTAATGACGCAGTTAAAGCTGATATTACTCTTGAAAAAGGCGAACCTGGTGTTAAAGAGACAAACGAAAAAACAAGAATTGTCTATACAACAGAAGATGGCAAGAAAGAGACTATCGCTACGCTTAATGATGGTTTGAAATTTGGTGGAAATTACCTAGAAGGCACTGATAAAAATATCAGCAAAAAACTTGGTGAAACTCTTGAAGTTGTAGGAAGCCATAAAGCTGGTAAAGATCAACTAACTACTGGCAACATTGGTGTTATCAATGATGGTGAAAAACTAGTTATTGAACTTGCTAAGGCTGTTGATTTAACAAAAGATGGAAATTTAACAATTGGAAATACTTTTGTTAATAATAATGGCTTAACCATTAATAATACCGACCCTGATAAAATTATCAAGCTTACAGATAACAATGTTAGCATGGGTGGAAATCAAATTCACAATGTCGAAGCTGGTGAGGCTGATACAGACGCAGTCAATGTATCTCAACTAAAAGAAGCAGCCGAGGGTAATAGAACTTATCTTACTGTCAATGGTGGCACAGAAGCGCCTAAGACCCCTGGTCAATACACAGATGGTAACCTAAAACTTACTCATGGCGGTGAAGATAACAACACCTATGACCTAAAACTTGCTAATAACCTAACAATAGGTGAAAAAGGTGAAAACGGCAAACCTGGTGAAGATGGTCAAATCAAAGTTATCGACAAAGATGGTAATCCAGGTGTAACTGTTGCTGCAAAAGATGGCAATGGAACTATCGGCTTAAATGGCAAAAATGGTAATGACGCAGTTAAAGCTGATATTACTCTTGAAAAAGGCGAACCTGGTGTTAAAGAGACAAACGAAAAAACAAGAATTGTCTATACAACAGAAGATGGCAAGAAAGAGACTATCGCTACGCTTAATGATGGTTTGAAATTTGGTGGAAATTACCTAGAAGGCACTGATAAAAATATCAGCAAAAAACTTGGTGAAACTCTTGAAGTTGTAGGAAGCCATAAAGCTGGTAAAGATCAACTAACTACTGGCAACATTGGTGTTATCAATGATGGTGAAAAACTAGTTATTGAACTTGCTAAGGCTGTTGATTTAACAAAAGATGGAAATTTAACAATTGGAAATACTTTTGTTAATAATAATGGCTTAACCATTAATAATACCGACCCTGATAAAATTATCAAGCTTACAGATAACAATGTTAGCATGGGTGGAAATCAAATTCACAATGTCGAAGCTGGTGAGGCTGATACAGACGCAGTCAATGTATCTCAACTAAAAGAAGCAGCCGAGGGTAATAGAACTTATCTTACTGTCAATGGTGGCACAGAAGCGCCTAAGACCCCTGGTCAATACACAGATGGTAACCTAAAACTTACTCATGGCGGTGAAGATAACAACACCTATGACCTAAAACTTGCTAATAACCTAACAATAGGTGAAAAAGGTGAAAACGGCAAACCTGGTGAAGATGGTCAAATCAAAGTTATCGACAAAGATGGTAATCCAGGTGTAACTGTTGCTGCAAAAGACGGCAATGGAACTATCGGCTTAAATGGCAAAGATGGTAATGATGCAGTTAAAGCTGATATTACTCTTGAAAAAGGCGAACCTGGTGTAAAAGAGACAAACGAAAAAACAAGAATTGTCTATACAACAGAAGATGGCAAGAAAGAGACTATCGCTACGCTTAATGACGGCTTGAAATTCGAGGGTAATTACCGAGATGGCACTAACGACCCTATCGCTAAAAAATTAAATGAGCAAGTAGATATAGTAGGAACTCATACAGCTGGTAAAGATAAACTAACTACTGGTAACATTGGTGTTATCAATAATGGCGAAAAACTAGTTGTTGAACTTGCTAAGGATGTAAATTTAACAGAAGCTGGAAGTATTTACTTCGGCAAAGATGGTGCAAAAATCAGCAACGATAATGGAGACATTAAAGTTGGTGATGAAAACGGAGGACCAGTTAAGATTACAAATTTAGCTCCTGGTGAAGCTGATACAGACGCAGTCAATGTATCTCAACTAAAAACAGCAGCTGAGGGTAATAGAACTTATCTTACTGTCAATGGTGGCACAGAAGCACCTAAGACCCCTGGTCAATACACAGATGGTAACCTAAAACTTACTCATGGCGGTGAAGACAACAACACCTATGACCTAAAACTTGCTAATAACCTAACAATAGGTGAAAAAGGCGATGGCACACCTGGAAAACCTGGCGAAGATGGTAAAATCGAAGTTATCGACAAAGATGGCAATCCAGGTGTAACTATCGCTGCAAAAGACGGCAATGGAACTATCGGCTTAAATGGCAAAGATGGTAATGACGCAGTTAAAGCTGATATTACTCTTGAAAAAGGCGAACCTGGTGTAAAAGAGACAAACGAAAAAACAAGAATTGTCTATACAACAGAAGATGGCAAGAAAGAGACTATCGCTACGCTTAATGACGGCTTGAAATTCGAGGGTAATTACCGAGATGGCACTAACGACCCTATCGCTAAAAAATTAAATGAGCAAGTAGATATAGTAGGAACTCATACAGCTGGTAAAGATAAACTAACTACTGGTAACATTGGTGTTATCAATAATGGCGAAAAACTAGTTGTTGAACTTGCTAAGGATGTAAATTTAACAGAAGCTGGAAGTATTTACTTCGGCAAAGATGGTGCAAAAATCAGCAACGATAATGGAGACATTAAAGTTGGTGATGAAAACGGAGGACCAGTTAAGATTACAAATTTAGCTCCTGGTGAAGCTGATACAGACGCAGTCAATGTATCTCAACTAAAAACAGCAGCTGAGGGTAATAGAACTTATCTTACTGTCAATGGTGGCACAGAAGCACCTAAGACCCCTGGTCAATACACAGATGGTAACCTAAAACTTACTCATGGCGGTGAAGACAACAACACCTATGACCTAAAACTTGCTAATAACCTAACAATAGGTGAAAAAGGCGATGGCACACCTGGAAAACCTGGCGAAGATGGTAAAATCGAAGTTATCGACAAAGATGGCAATCCAGGTGTAACTGTTGGAGCAAAAGATGGCGAGGGAACTATCGGTATCAATGGTAAAGATGGTAAAGACGCCGAAATCACAGTAGCTAAGGGTAAAGATACGCTTGATAATGAAGAACCAGGTAGAATTATCTACAAAACTAAAAACAAAACTGGTAATGAGATCACATTGCAAGTTGCTACTATGGAAGACGGCTTGAAATTCCAAGGCGATTATAACGGCGAGGTAGCTAAAAAACTAAATGAAAAACAAAATATCAAAGGTAACCACACAGCCGGTAAAGATAGCCTAACCAACGGCAATATCGGCGTTGTTAATGAGGGTGGTGATTTGATCATTAAACTCGCTCAAAATATTGACCTAGGAAAAGACGGAAGTGTTAAAGCTGGCGATACTACTATCAACAACGATGGTTTGACTATTGCAAATGGTCCAACTATAACCAAAAACAATGTTGATATGGGTGGAAAACAAATCCACAATGTAGCAAAAGGAACTGCCGATGATGACGCTGTCAATGTATCTCAATTAAAAGAAGTTGAAGGTAAAATCAAGGCTCCAAATACAGTTTCTCTAAAAAATGGAGAACAAAATTTGGCTATGATTGAAACTAAAAATTCTGACGGCAGCACAAACTACGAATTGGCGTTAAATAAAGATATTACTTTGGATAAAGGTAGTATAAGTATTACTGGTGATAAAAACAATGTAAATATCACAGGCGATAAAGTAGATGTCGGCGGAAATAAAATAGAAAATGTTGCAGCTGGCACAGCTCCAACTGATGCAGTTAATGTATCTCAACTAAAAGAGCTAGTTGGTAACTACACTGTTGAAAACTACACCGATGAGGAAGGCAATACATTTAAAAATGTAGTTCAAACAA
The DNA here is from genome assembly GCF_027797205.1 of Campylobacter sp. VBCF_01 NA2. Classification (NCBI taxonomy): domain Bacteria; kingdom Pseudomonadati; phylum Campylobacterota; class Epsilonproteobacteria; order Campylobacterales; family Campylobacteraceae; genus Campylobacter; species Campylobacter sp. VBCF_01 NA2. Next base: position 1,172,998 of record NZ_CP115607.1, on the reverse strand, counting down.
AAGATGAAAAAGGCAATACCGTAACACTAAAAACTTACAATGTCAAAGATAAAGGCGAGTATGTTACAAACAATGTCGTAACTGCGATTTCTAAGATGAACGAGCAAGGTATTAAATACTTCCATACAAATGAAGATGAAAATTTCAAACCAGAAGAACAAAGAAAGAATACTGTCGATTCATCAGCCAGTGGCGGACATGCGACAGCTATTGGTTATCAAGCAGACGCTAGTGGTAAATCATCATTAGCTGTTGGCGATAATGCAAATGCAAGCGGCGAGCAATCTATCGCTATCGGTAATGGTGCACAAGCTAGTGGAGCTCAGTCTATCTCTATCGGAACTGGCAATGAAGTCCATGCTAACAACTCAGGTGCATTTGGTGATCCAAATACCGTAACACTAGAAGCCGATGGAAGCTATGTGGTCGGTAATAATAACAATGTATCTACAAAAGATACATTTGTATTAGGTAGTAATGTAACTAGCACAGTTGAAAACTCGTTATTCTTCGGTAATAATGCAGCTTATGTAGCAGATGATAATACTAGAACAAAAGGTAACGCAAAAGGCTACAACAGTGCAGAAGTTAAAGCTACAAACGCAAACGGCGAAGAAGTTACTATCGGCGTGAAAGAATTTGCAGGCGGAGATGAAGTCGTAGGTGTAGTCAGCGTCGGAAAGGGTAAAGACAGTAAAGGTGTAGCACAAACACGCCGAATTCAAAATGTCGCACCTGGTCTAATTAGCAAAGACAGCACCGATGCGATCAACGGCTCACAACTATACTCTGCTATCGAGGGTATCGCCGAGCATTTGGGTAGCAACATAACAAATATCAATCAAAGAATTGATAATTTGGACAAAAAAATTGACAATGTTAGAGATGAGGCTAGGGCTGGTATCGCTTCTGCTATCGCTATCGGTAACCTACCACAATCTACAATCCCTGGTAAGGGTATGCTAAGTGTGGGTACTGGATATTACCAAGATGAGGGTGCTCTATCTATCGGTCTATCAAAAATGTCAGACAATGGTAAATGGGTATTTAAATCATCTATCTCAGTCGATACACAAGACAACATTGGCGCAGGCGCGTCTTTGGGCTTCCACTTCTAAGGTAGCCTAGTGCGAAACCGATGAATTTCGGTTTCGCTTTTTTTAAATTTAAAGGGTAAAAAATGAAAAAATCATTACTATCAGCTCTAAGTTTGGCTGGAATTTTATTTTTTAGTGGTTGCACCACTCATGTAAGCGACAATATCCCAGAAGACGGCGTCATGCAATGGGACGATGTAACCTTTCTGGATATGAACAAAACATGGATCGACGCTCCAACTCACCCAAATGCCGAAAATTTGGGCAAAGTAGAAAAAGGTATGAGCAAAGACCAAGTCTATTTCCTAATCGGTCATCCGCACCACCAAGAGGGCTTGTATGCGGTTAGAGAGTGGGATTATGTATTTAATTTAAAGAAAAAAGCTGGCGATCCTGATAAAATTTGCCAATTCAAAATCATCTACGACAAAGATTATCGCGTAGGAAGCACATTTTATAATCCAAAAGGTTGTGCCAATGTAGCCCCTGTGCAGCTACCGAACCAAAATGTCGAGCTAGAATCTGACTTTTTGTTTGACTTCGACAAAGACAATCTCAAAGCCGAGGGCCACGAAAAAATCGCAGCTGTCGCCAAAGATATCGATGTAAATATGGTCAGAAGCGTTAAGGTCTATGGTTACACTGATCCGCTAGGAAGCGACGCTTATAACAAAACTCTATCTCAACAACGCGCAAATATGGTCAAAAACGAACTTATCGCAAATGGAATCCCAGCTAGCAAAATCCAAGCTATCGGCATGGGCGAGGCAGATCAGGTCAAATTCTGCCCAGGCGAAAAAGGTGCCGCGCTAAAAGAGTGTCTCAAACCAAATAGACGCGTCGTAATCAAAACTATTTATTAACAAATTTGGGCTAAGCTTAGCCCAAATTTCACTTCAAAGGGGTTAGTTTGAAAAAACTAATTTTAATCTTTTTATTTTTCTCAAATTTATTTGCTATCGAAGATACGAAATTTATCGCGTGCGAAAAGGGCGACGCGCAGGCGTGCTATGAGGTGGGACTTTTGCTTTATATGGGGCAAAGCACTGCCAAAGACGATGAGGGCGCGGTTTTGTTCTTTAAAAAAGCGTGCGATAAAAAGCACGATAATGCCTGCGTAGCTTACGCGCAAATGTTAGAAAACGGCCTTGGAATCAAGGCGGATAAAAACGCAGCCTTGAATTTATACGAAAACGGCTGTAAGCAAAAAAATGTCCTTTCGTGCAAAGGGGCTGAGAGATTGCACTCTGCTTCGAATAAAAACAAAAAAAGATTAAGTGAAATTCGCGCGTTTTTGTGCAAAAATGGCGAGGATGAATACTGCGAAAATGCCCTTGTGACGCTGGAAAACACAAAAGCTGTGGCAAGGCTGGATAATGACTGCAAAAACGGCAATAAAGATTCTTGCGAAACCTTGGTGAATTTGTATTTTAAAGCCCAAGGCACGCCTGAAAATATCCAATCAGCGATTTTTTACACAGATAGACTTTGCAAGCTAGATGTCGCGACTTCGTGCCGAAATTTAGCCATTATTTTCCAAGGTCAAAGCGATATCGAGGGGGCGAAAAACTACTACGCCAGAGCCTGCGCTATGGGTGATAAAATTTCATGCTCGGAGTATAAAAAGCTAAGTAAATAGCCGAAATTTAGAAGCCTTGAAGCGTGATAGCATACAGCCTTTCAACTGCGTCGTCTTCTAAATTTAGCGAATTTTGATTTTGCAGAAATTCTAAAATTTCGCCCCATTTAAAGCCTTTTTGGTGCAAACAATGCTCGTGAGCGGGCAAAAATCCGCGTGTGAGTGATACTGCGCCGCTAATCTCTTCATCGCATAAAAAACAAAATGGCTCGCTGTGAAGCCTACCCTCAAATTCTAAAATTTTGGCGTAACTTTCGATAATTATTCGGCGTGGATTTTGGCGGCCAAAGCGCGAAGCAGCGGAATTTAAAAGCTCATAGTAAAATTTATCAAGCTCGTTTGCGTCCTTTAAATGCGCGCCCAGTAGCCTGATGAATTGCTGCCAAAAAATGAGTTTTTCTCTATTTGCGAGCCAGCCGTATCCTAGGTGCATGACATTGCTTAGGCGCGGAAGGAAATTTTGGTTTGAGACTAGCTCAAAATCTATTTTGTATCCTTGTGTGATATTTGGGTGTCTGGCACCATAAAAGCGATACGCGCGCACCAAGGCGTCAGCGCATAGCACATCTACTATACAATCTTCGTCTTTGATTTTTGTGACTTTTAATATAAATCCTTGCATGGTTATATTCTAGCGAAATTTTAAATTTAAATAAAGAAAAATAGGTTAGAATTAGAAGTTTAATTTTGCAAAATTAAAGGAATATTATGAATTTTGGAGATTTGTTTTCAAAGATTCGTAGAGCCCAACCAGAAGCTTCTGAGGCACCTGCGCATTGGGTTAAGTGTCCTGGTTGTGCTTCTTTGATGTATTTTAAGGAGGTGGAACAAAACCACCATGTCTGTCCTAAATGTAACTATCACATGCGTTTTAGCGCAGATGAGCGAATCGCGCTAATCTGTGATGAGGGTTCGTTTGTAGAGTGTGATAAAACCCTCGAACCCGTTGATCCGCTTAAATTTGTTGATAAAAAATCATACAAAAAACGCATAAGCGAGGGGCAGGAAAAGACAGGTAGATCGAGTGCTGTCGTCGCTGGCGAGGCCAAAATTTCAAAACAACCTGTGCAATTGGTCGTTTTTGATTTTAATTTTATGGGTGGAAGCCTTGGCTCGGTAGAGGGCGAAAAAATCGTGCGAGCCGTCAAACGCGCGCTTGATAAAAAGCAAGCCTTGATTATCGTCTCAGCTAGCGGTGGAGCTAGAATGCAAGAAAGCACATATTCGCTAATGCAAATGAGCAAAACTTCGGCTGCGCTTAAAATTTTAAGCGAAAACAAAATCCCATTTATCTCTGTTTTGACAGATCCTACGATGGGCGGAGTTAGTGCGTCGTTTGCGTGGCTAGGCGATATTATTATCGCTGAACCGGGTGCATTGATTGGCTTTGCTGGTCAAAGGGTCATCAAACAAACAATCGGAGCAGATTTGCCAGAGGGTTTCCAACGCTCAGAATTTTTGCTAGAACATGGATTAATCGACGCTATCGTGCCAAGAGCGCAAATGCGTCAGTATCTAAGCGATATGGTAAATATGCTAACAAATACCCCAGTCCAACTCGATGATAGTAGCGATGAGGGGCTATTTGATACGCACGGCGAAGAAGACGAATAGTGCAGATTATCGTTAATTCTATACAAAAAGGCACCGACGAATTTGCGAGCGAGTTAAACGAATATCGCAAAATGTCGGCTAAATTTGCTAGCATAAAAGATGAAATTTTCTTTAACGCTAGTATCGCAAAGGCTCAGACAATCGATAGAGCCAGCGCGCTTAGGGCGTATGACGAGGTTTATATGCCTAGATTAAAAGGTTATAATATCGCCCTTGATGAAAGGGGCGAAGAGCTTGATAGTATGGAATTTGCTAAAATTTTAGACGGGAAAAATTTGGTTTCATTTTTCATAGGCGGTGCTTACGGGCTAAGCGATGATTTTAAGGGCAAATGCGATAAAATCATCAGCCTAACAAAGCTAACTTTGGCACATAAAATTGCAAAGCTTATGCTCTTTGAGCAAATTTTTCGTGCGCTTTGTATAAATGCAAATCATCCATATCATAAGTGAGGGTAAAATGAAAAAAAGTGAGTTGAAAATTTACAAAAAACTTTTAGAAGAAAGAAAAGCCGAGCTAAGCGCTAATATCAACAGCGCGACAAAAGATATCGAAGAGCTTAGAGAGCACGGCGCGACAGATGAGATTGATGTAGCTAGCATGGATACGGATTTGACGATTGAGTATTCGATTGGGCTAAAACAAAGAGAGAGCCTAAATAAAATAGTCTCTGCGCTAGAACGCATTGAAAATGGCACTTATGGCGAGTGTTTGGAGTGTGGCGAGCCAATCAGCCCAGAAAGGCTAAAAGTCCGCCCAGAATCAAGACTATGTATTTCTTGCAAAGAACTTGCCGAAAAAGCACAAAGGAGATAATGATGAAGGCAAAACAATTTTTTGTATATTCAGTGATATATATCGGTATCATCGCGGCTGTGATTTTCACGCAAGAAAGTGCAAGTTATACGCTAAGCTTGCTCGGGCATTCGCTAACACTGCCTGTGGCTGTGTGGGTAGTGCTGCCATTAGCTTTGTATATGATACTAGCGCTTTGTCATTTGGGCTTTTATGGTTTTATGGTTTATCGCAAAAACCGCGCTATACAAAAAGATGTAAGCTCGTATGACGAGATGACAAAAGAGGTTTTACTGGGATTAGAGACGAACCGAAATTTCAAAACAGAGTTTTTCAAAGATCCAAGCGATATAACTAAAATTTTATCTCCATGGTATGATAGTAGCGAGCTTGATATCAAAAACGAAAGCCTAAAAGAGATAGTCGATGTCGTCGAAAAGGTAAAAAACGGCGAGGTTGTGGATTTGAAAAAATACAAACTCCCTAAATCAAACGGTATGTTTTTACAAAATGAGTTAAACCGCCTTGACGCTGAGCCTGATTATGCGCGCGAAATTTTAAAAACAAAGGGCGTTTATAATGATCAAATCACCAAAAAAGCATATAAAATTTTAGTCGATAAGGGCGATTATAGCGCGATTAAAACCTATAAAGAATTCCAAGATAGCGACGATATCAAGCGTATCGTAGAGCGCGCTGCCGATGAGAGCGAGTTTGAGGTCAGTAGCGAGGAGCTGTTTAATCTCATAAATAGCGATAAATTCAGCGACAAAGACTTCATTTATTTTGCCAAAAAGCTCAAAGACCACCTAAACCCAGAGCAATACAGAACCTTTTTCGAAAGGCTCAAAAACCAAAATTCAAGCGCGACAGAGGCGTATTTGTATGCACTATATGAGCTTGGTATGATTGATGAGCTAAGAGAGCAGCTCCACATGAGCGACGGCGACGAATTTGATAAATTCCAAATTTTGCTATTTTTACGCGACAATGGCAAATCAGTGCCAGCTTCGCTGATATTCTAAATTTCGGGGCGCAAATTTGTAAATTTTGTAAATTTGCAAATTCGCGCCATTTTTACACAATCAATGAATTTAAATAAATTTTTCGAGACAAAACCGCTTTTTTTGGCGCCTTTGGCTGGGTTTTCAGATCCGCCACTGCGTGGTGTGGTGAAAAAATTCGGCGCTGATGCGACGATAAGCGAGATGATTAGCGCAAATGCGCTAGTGTTTGAAAACGACAAAACCCTAAAAATGTTAGAAAAAAACGAAGCAGAAGAGCCGTTTTTCGTCCAAATCGCCGGAAGCGACGAGGAAGTGATAAAAAAGGCGGTTTTGATTTTGAATAAATTTGACGGATTTTGCGGGATTGATCTCAACTGCGGCTGCCCTGTGCCAAAGGTCGTGAAGCAAAACTCTGGTTCGGCGCTTTTGCTGGATTTGGACAAGATAGCCCGAATTTTAGAAATCATCAAAACTCACTCAAACAAAAAATTCGTAAGCGCGAAAGTTAGGCTTGGCTTTGCTAGCGTTGATATCGAAAATATCGCGCGCGCGGTGGAGCGAGGCGGGGCTGATTTCATCGCGGTGCATGGGCGCACGAGAGCTGGTGGATACAGCGCGCAGGTCGATTACGACGCAATCGCGCAGGCAAAAGGTGCCGTGCAAATCCCGCTTATCGCCAATGGCGACATTAGCTCGCAAAATGCCGAATTTGTGCGAAGCACGACCGGCGCAGACGGGCTTATGATAGGCAGGGCAAGTATCGGGCACCCGTGGGTTTTCGCCGAGATTAAGCAGGGGCAAAGTGCTAGCACGGAGCTGAAAAAAGAGATTATTTTGGAGCATTTTGCGCAGATGATAGCGCACTATGGGGCGCACGGCGTGGCGATTTTCCGCAAACACCTGCACGAATACTCCAAGGGCTACGCAAACGCTAGCGCATTTCGCGAAGAGATAAATCACATAGAAAATGCAAATTTAATGCGAGATAAAATTTTGGAGTTTTTTTAAATTTTGGTTTTTTATGGTTTAAAATTGTAAATTTAAAAATTCAGTATCAACGATACTGACCGAGATTTTATAAAAGGATTAAATTTGGAAAATTTTGAGAATACAAATTTCGACAATAAACCAAATGTTAAAAAAGCGAATTTACGAAATTATGACGAAAATCCGATTATTATAAAAGATTACAAGCCACAAGTAAATTTGATTGGTATATTTTTGATGATTTTAGCTTTTGTTATTTTGTGTATCGTAAGACCAGAAAAAGTCAATGGTTTTACGATTTTGTCTCTTATGGTAGCAATTCCTTATATTATGAAATTTTTAGGCAAAAATTACTTTATTTTGCAAAACGAAATGATAAGTCAAATAAAAAATGATAAATCTTTTGATTTTATACAAATAAAAGAGATTAAAAATGTTAAATTTAGCATTGATTTTAGAGACGGAAACGAACAAATTCCATTTATTGCTAAAATTTTACTTTTTATTATAATCTCAACATATATTTATGCGATTTTTGCGTTTAATGAACCGATTATTTTGTTTTTTATTTTTGCACTTATCTTTGTATTTTATGCAATTCCAAAAATCATAACCCATACAATAAATGGTGGCAAAATCAATGATAGCGTTTATGATTGTCTTACCATTTATAGTAAAAATGGAAAAGTGATGAATATTATGATTTGTAGCGACAAAGAATTTAAAGAATTTAAAAAATACTTTTTAGAAAATGTGAAATTAAATATTTCAAATGCTAAATCAAGTTTTGGAATTTTTGATAAAAATTTTTATGACACAAGGAGAGAACTATGAGTTCAATGGATAGCACCTTGGGAAATAAAGAAAATAACAATACCTCAGAAGAGTTTGTAATCATAGAAAATAATTGGTTCATTAAAGCTCGCATTGCTGGGGCAATTCCGTGGATTATGTTTTGTTTAATTGTGTGTTTTGTATTGCTTTGTATTTCGCATGATGATCCATTAAAAGAATTGTATAGAAAAGGCGGGATTGGATTTACGCTTTGTGGTGCATTTATTTTAATATTTGACAATATTAAGTTAATACAAAAAATTAAAAAAATGCCATTAGTTGCTAAAATTTATGATAACTACATAGAATATGATTTTTATGATGCAAACGGAAATAAAAAACGATATAAAATGGATTTAAATAATGCTAACATAACATACTCAAACAAACCTGTGCTTGGAAAATTTCCATCACCAGATGATATAAATTTCACAGATATATTTATTCGACCTGTGGCGTGTTGTATTAGATTTGTGGAAAATTTGGTTTTTAAAATTTTAAATCGTTTTTGCGAAAAAAAATATATTATTTTTGAAAAAAACGGCTTTCGTATTAGTTTAGAAGACAACAAAAAAATTTCAAACTATTTTAATGATATAAAATTTAATGAATTTACAAAAGAGTATTTTTTAATTGGATCAATAAAATTTAATAAGGAGGAAGAAAATGCCTGATAATAATTCAACTAAAAATGAAATTCCTTTTGTAGCGCCGTAGGGTGGGTATCCTTGCCCGCCGAATTTTATATTTTTATCAAATTTCATCATTTTTAATCCTTTGATTAACCATTGCAGTGAGAAAAAATAACCAAAATATTACAACCGCGTCATTGCGAGCATAGCGTTGCAATCTAGCAAAATTTAGATAAATTTCAAACTCTCAGATTGCTTGCGCGACAAATCAGGAAAATTTACAAAATCTCGCGCAGTGTCCTTGCGCTGTGCATCCAGCTATCTAGCTCGCTCCATTTTTCGTTTTCGATCATATCGGTGCAAATTTGAAGCTCTTTTTTGAAAGACTCTATCGATTTTAACAAATTTTCTTTGTTTTGTTTGAAGATATCGACCCACATTTCAGGGCTTGATTTGGCGATTCTTGCCATGCCGGTGAAGCTTCCGCCGGCTAAATTTATGATATTTCGGCGATTTTCCTCTTTTAAGACGCTATTTACGAGTGAGTAGCTAATCGCGTGTGGCAGGTGCGAGATGAGCCCCACATGGTGGTCGTGGCTGAGCGCGTCCATAAAGACAATCTTCATACCCGCAAACGAAAAAATTTCAACCGCGCGTTTGACATGCATTTCATCGGCGTTGTTATCGTCGCAGATGACGACTACTGCGCCGTTTAGTAGCTCCGAAAACGCAGCACTCGGACCTGAGTTTTCCGTGCCTGCCATAGGGTGAGCGGCGATGAAATTTCCTCTAATCTCTGGCGGGCAACTTTGCAAAATTTTAAATTTCGTGCTTCCTAAATCGATGATTGTGGTTTCCTTGCGCGCGTCTTTTAGCTGGGCTAGCGTCGTGATAATCGCCTCGACTGGGATTGCTAGAAAAATCACATCGCATTTTTGCTTCATCTCCTCGATACTTAAAATTTCATGCACCAGCCCCAGCTCCAAGGCCTCTTTTTCGTTTTCCCTAGAAATATCATATCCGCTAACCGTGCTAATAATCTTTGATTTTTTCATACAAAGCCCAAGCGAGCCACCTATCAAACCTAAGCCTATAATGCCTATTTTCATAATTTTCCTTTGTAAATTCTTTTTGATTAATTTTAATATGCTATTATACGCAATTATTTTCATTTCTAGGTAAAATTTTATGAGAAAAAGTTTGTTTTTATTATTAGGTGGGGTTTCTGTTGCTTGCGCAGCGCAAATCCAAACTATTAAATTCGAGGGTTTAAAACACCTATCTCCGCAAGTTGCAGCTGCTATTTCTGGCCTACAAATAGGCGATCAAATCACAGGCGAAAACACAAACCGAGCGATCTCAAATCTCTTTGCTCAGGGCTATTTCGAAGATGTATATATCAGCGAACAGGGCGGAAATGTAACAATTAGCGTAAAAGAAAAACCAAGCGTGGCCAAAGTCGATATCAAAAATGTCGTTACAAACGACCAAGACGCTATCAAAAATCTAATCGGACTTCGCCCAGGACAGGTCTATGATGAGGTTTTGGCAAAAAATGCTGCCGCTAGAATCAAGCAATTTTACGAAGTAAAGGGCTTTTTTGACACTGTTGTCGAAGTTACCCCAAAACCGCTTGATAGCGAAGGAAACGCCGTGCATGTCATAGTCGATGTCAATAGAGGCGAAAACATCATCATCGAAAAAGTAAATTTAGTCGGTGCTAAAAAACTAGATTATGATGATATCGAACCAGCTGTTTCAAACAAACAACGCGAAGTATTTGGCTGGCTATGGGGCTTTAACGACGGACAGCTAAAAGCTAATGAGTTGCCAAACGACGCAAATAGAATCCAAGAAGAATACTACAAAAAAGGCTACCTCGACGCTAGGGTATCTGCCCCAATCGTAAATGCCGATACTGGCGATTACACCGCGGATTTGACATATTATGTAACAGAGGGCGAGCGTTATAAGGTCAGCAGTATAGATATCGACTGCCCAGAAAATGTAACTATGGATAAAGAAAAGGTCATAAGCGATCTAAAACTCGAAAAGGGCGATACGATGAATTCAGACTGGATGCGTCGTGATATCCAAAAAATCGAAACCTTAGTCGCCGATCAAGGATATGCTTATGTCAAGGTCGTCCCGCAAACCGATCAAGACAGAGAGGCCAAAACCATAGGCATAACTTATAAAATCATACCTGAAAATAAAGTCTATATCAGAAATGTAACAATCTCTGGCAACGACAAAACAGAAGATAAAGTCGTTAGACGCGAAATGTATCTAACTGAGGGAAATTTATTTAGCAGAACCGATTATGCTGATTCTATCGCGGCTCTTAAACGCACTGGATATTTCGAAAATGTCGAAATCAAAGAAACTAGGGTGAGTGACGATCAGCTAGATTTAGAAGTCGTAGTCCAAGAAACCCCAACCGGCTCGATTACAGGCGGTATCGGATATGGTAGCGATGATGGATTGCTACTAAGCGGTGGAATTAGCGATAGAAATGTCTTTGGCACAGGACTAAGTGGCTCAGTATCGGTAGAAAAATCAGATGATAAATTAAGCGGTAGAGTAAGCCTTACAAATCCTAGAATTTTCGATTCAGAATACAGCCTGGGCGGTATGGTCTTTGCTAATGATTATGACTGGGACGATTACGAGGAGAAATCTTACGGATTTGCTTTGACGCTTGGCAGAAAGCTGGGACGAAATTTAAGCGCAAGTCTGACATACTACCTAGAAAAGACAGAAATCGAAGGGCTAAACGAATACTACGCAGCCGCTGGTTATCGTAACCACGAAAGCATAAAAAGCTCGATTACACCGGCACTTACATACAATAGCACAGATGATTACTACCTGCCACGAAGCGGTATCATCGCGACTGCTAGCCTAGAATACGCTGGACTTGGCGGAGATATCGAATTTACCAAAGCCAAAGGAAGCTTTAATTACTACTTTGGATTGCGTGATTATATTGATTACGATTTGATTTTCCGCTACAAAGCTGCGGCTGGATATGTTTGGGATAGAGGCGATCCACTTCCAATCAACGAAAAACTATTCCTAGGCGGTATTAGGACGGTGAGAGGATATAATTCTAGATCGATTCCGCGTAAAGAAATTTGCGTAGCTAGTGGTAGTTGCCGTTATGTCGAAACTGGCGGTATGCAAAGCTTCAACAACTCAGTCGAGCTAAGCTTCCCGCTAATCGATCGTATGAAAATGCGCCTTGTAACATTTTTCGATTATGGTATGATAGGCGACAATGACTGGAACGAGGAAGAGCGATATAGCGCAGGTGCTGGTATCGAGTGGCTGACACCAATGGGGCCGTTGCAGTTGTATTTCACAAAACCGCTTAACGAAAAACCACACGATAAGACAAATAGTTTCGAATTTAGCATTGGAGCTAGATTTAACTAAAATTTGGCGCAAATTTTGGGTAAATTTCATTTTTACCCAAAATTTAACCTTAATGAAATTTAACCAATCCTTTACTTACGATTTACAAAAACTCAGTAAAATCAGGCTTTAATTTAAAATCAAGGTAATTTATGTATAGAAATCGAAGCAGAATAAATCCTAAAATTTTCATTTTTTTAATACTAACTTTGGCGATAGCTTATGGAGTTTTTCATTTTTTAACCTCTCCTAAATTTGAACAAAATCCCCCTAAAATCGAAATTGCAGATGAAATTTACTGGAATTTAATCTCGCCTTTGAAGGTTAAAATTTCAGATGACACAGGCGTAAAATCAATAAAAGTAAGCCTAAATGACGGGGAAAATTTAACTCCGCTAAAAGATGAAGAGTATGGTATAAGCCAAAAAGAGCTAGAAGTCGCAGTTGAATTTCCAAAAAATTTAATCCTAAACAAAGATAAAAAATACAAACTACACATCGAAGCTGGCGATATTAGCGCGTGGAATTTCACCAAAGGCAACAAAACCGATAAAGTCGTAAATATAATCATCGACAACAAAAAACCTTTGATAAATTTGGTCGCAAATTCGTATAAAATCACCAAAGGCGGCTCGGCTGTGGTTGTTTTCAGTGCGACGGACGAAATGCTAGATGAGGTTTTTATCCGCACAAATTATGGTAAAATTTTTCAAGCTACGCCGTTTGTCAAAGAGGGGTATTACGCTTCGCTTGTAGCCTGGCCGGCAAACGAAGATGAATTTCGCGCCGAAATCGTAGCAACCGACAAGGCTGGCAATGTTAGCTCGTCGCAGATTCGCTATTTTTACAGCGACAAAAAATACAAGGTCTCGCAAATCAAACTTAGCGAAAATTTTCTCTCAGGCAAGGTTAGCGATCTAGCCAGCCAACATGCGCAAAATTTCAACTCTATGAGCGATTTGGATAAATTTAAATTTGTAAATGAGACTTTGCGCGAACAAAACGCCAAGGATTTGCACGCATTTACGAGCAGGGTGCATGAGGATATGATAAGCGAGTTTTCGCTTCGTCCGTTTTATCCACTTGCAAAGGGCGCTGCAGTAGCGAGTTTCGCCGATCACAGGCTGTTTTTCTTAAATAGCGAGCAAGTTAGCGAGAGTTGGCACATGGGGCTTGATCTTGCTAGCGTGGCAAATGCAGATATCAAAGAGAGTAATTATGGCGTGGTCGTGTTTTTGCAAGATAATGGAATTTATGGCCTAAATTTGGGCGTTTATTATGGATTTGGAGTTTATGGCGTGTATGCGCACTGCTCGAATTCAGCCCTTAGCGTGGGCGATCAGGTCAAACCAAACGATATCTTAGCCCAAACTGGCGCCACTGGCTTTGCCTTTGGCGATCATTTGCACTTTGGCATAGTGGTTCAGGGCGTGGAAGTAAGGCCAGAGGAGTGGATGGATCCGAAGTGGATCAAAGATAATGTTAGCGATGTGCTCGAAAGTGCGAAAAAAGTTATCGAAAAAGGAAAATAAATTTCAAATTTTTCGCTATAATGCAAAAATTAATGAAATGAGGGAAAAATGAGACAAAGAACAATAGCTAAAAAAGTCCATAGTGTCGGTATCGGATTGCATAAAGGTGAGCCAATCAGACTTACATTGGAGCCTTTGGAAGCAGGTAGCGGAATAGTATTTTATAGAAGCGACCTTGGAGTTAGTTTTAAAGCAACGCCCCAAAATGTCGTAAATACCCAAATGGCCACTGTCGTGGGCAACGAAAAGGGCTATGTCTCTACGATAGAGCACCTAATGAGCGCGATTTCAAGCTATGGAATCGACAATATTCGCATTATCGTCGATGCGAACGAAATCCCTGTAATGGACGGAAGCTCGGCGAGTTTTTGTATGCTTTTGGACGAGGCTGGGATCAAAGAGCTAGATACGAATAAAAAAGTCATTATCATCAAACGCGATGTCGAGGTCAAAGAGGGCGATAAATTCGTCCGCCTAAGCCCAAGTGCAAGGCCTAAATTTGATTATACGATTAAATTCGCAAATCCGATTATCGGCACACAGCACCATGTCTTTGAATTTAGCAAAAAGGCTTATATTAAAGAAATTTCTAGGGCTAGAACTTTTGGATTTTTAAAAGATGTTCAAGCGCTTCGTTCTATGGGGCTAGCACTTGGTGGAAGCCTAGAAAATGCCGTCGTAATCGACGATAATAAAATTTTAAACCCAGAGGGTTTGCGCTATGAAAACGAATTTGTCCGCCATAAAATTTTAGACGCTATCGGCGATTTGGCACTTAGTGGAGCTCCTATTTTGGGTGATTACACATCATTTGCTGGAAGCCATGATCTAAATCACAAGCTCACCGAGGCTGTATTTAGCGACGCTAAAAATTATGAATTAGTCGAGCTAAACGCGCAAATCGTAAGAGAGTATCAAAAAGCTTTCGCGTAAGGGCAAATCATCAAAGAAATCAGCGTTTTAGTCGTAGCACTCACTTCGCCCGTGCTTGTCGGTATTTACGAGAAAAATGACAAAATTTTAGAATTTTCTAGCGCGCCAGGGCAAAAAGCCGATGAATTTTTGGTAGAAAAATTTTCTCAAATTTTAAAAGAGTATAAAATTTCAGAGCTTATCTATGCGAATACACCCGGCTCTTTTATGGGCATAAAAGTTAGCTTTGTAATGCTAAAAACGCTTAGTATCGCCCTAAATTTGCCACTTTACGCGGTCAGTGGATTTGAGCTAAATGGATTTTCGCCGATTAGGGCAAACAAGGCATTTTCATACATTTACGAAAATGGCGAGATAAAAATGGCAAAATTAGAGCCTGCTCCTATGAAATTACCGCAAAATTTATCAACTTTAAATAAAAGCAATGATATACTACCAAATTACATTATTGATGCAGTTTAGGAGAAAATTTGATTATAAAAATTCCCGCCACCAGCGCAAATTTGGGGCCAGGCTTCGACGCACTAGGACTTAGTTTAGAGCTTTTTAACGAAGTAGAGATTTGCGAAAACAGCTTTCATTGTATCTCGCTAAACGGATATGGAAGCGAAAAGGCGTGGCTTAAAAAAAATAATGCGTTTTTAAACATTTTCCGCGAAATTTACACCAAACTAGGCGGAAATCCAAACCAAAATTTCAAAATTTCATTTCAAAACAATATCCCATTTTCGCGCGGTCTTGGAAGCTCGTCGGCTGTGATAGTCGGAGCAATCGCGGCAGCGTATTATATGCGCGGATTTAGCGTGGATAGGGGCAAAATTTTAAATCTCGCCCTAGAATACGAAAACCACCCTGACAATATTGCCCCGGCGACTTATGGCGGGTTTGTTTCGAGCATAACTTCTGGCAAAAATGTCTATTCGCAAAAATGCGAGATCGACGCTGATATCAAGGCTATCGTCGTTATCCCGGATACGCCAATGCCTACAAACGAATCTCGCGGAAAATTGCCTAAGAGTTTTACTATCAAAGATTGCGTGAGCAACCTTTCGCACGCTGCGTTTTTGACAGCCTGTTTTATGAAAAAAGATTATGATAGTCTAAGGCTTGCTTGTGTGGATAAAATGCACGAGGAGGTGCGTATGAGTGCGCTACCTGAGCTGTTTAGCGTGCGCGAAGTGGCTTATGCAAATGGCGCGATTATGAGTTCGCTCAGCGGTAGTGGCTCGACATTTTTAAATTTAGCCCATGCTAGCGACGCGCAAAAGATAAAAAATGCGCTGGTGGATAAATTTAAAAATTTCAAGGTAGAAATTTTAAATATAGATAATAACGGCTTTAATATTAGCTAAGAAAAAGTAAGATATAATTTTATGAATAAACCGATAAGAATGTGCGTTATTTGTAGAGGTAGATTTGCTAAGGCGGGGCTTAATGCCTTTGTGCAAAATTTCAAAAAAGAAAATTCAAAACGGCAATTTTATATTTGCAATCAATGTATAAATCAAAAAGAAAAAATTATTAAATATTTATCAAAATTTAGAAAATATGAAAATTTTGAGATTATTAAAGAGAGGGTTTTAAATGGCTGAGGGAGTTAAAATCAGTGACATCGCGGCTGAGCTTGGATACGCAAGCAAAGACATCATCGAAAAAGCGCAAGAAATGGGCTATACTAAGGTCAAAACCGCGTCAAACAAGGTAAGCAACGAAGAAGCAGCGGCTATATATGAGTATATTCAAACAGGAATTTTGCCAGAGTCTTTAAAGCCAAAATCCAGTGCTAAAAAAGCCCCTGCGAAACCAAAAAAGCAGAGCGAAGCCAAAAAAGATGAGCCTAAAAAAACTCAGAGCAAAAAAACAGAGCCAAAGGTTGAAAATTCTCAAAGCAAAGAGCCAAAGTCTGAGCTAAAACCTGAGCCAAAAGAGGAAAAGCCGCACTCTCAACCAAAAAGTGAAACGAAAATCGAAGCAAAAGCCGAAGTTAAAACCGAGCCAAAATCCAAGCCCGAAGCGCAAACCCCTCAAATAAATAGTGGTGAGAGCCTAGCTAGTGAGAGTTTGCAAAAGCGCCGTGGTTTGGTGATAGTCAAAAAGAAAAAAGACACCGAAGCACCAAAGGTGGAAAAACCAAGCGAAAGCCGCGAAAAGGTAAGTGCTAGCTTGGAGGCGATTTTCTCAAACGCTGAGTTAAATTTGAAAAAGAAAAAAGCTGAAAAGAAAAAAATCGCCGTTTCTAAAAAAGAAGATACCCAAAAAATCGATTTGGTTAGTGACCACGAACTAGCGGACATTGTCATCGATGATGATGAAGATATGGTAGTTTTGCCGGATCTCACCGTCAAGCCTATCCAAGTCGAAAACAAAACAAAAACCAAAAATCAACCAAATATCTACAAAGGTTCGCAAACGCAGTTTTACGGGAACGATACGGGTATTAGCCGTGGAAGTCGCAAAAAACATAAAAAAGTCATCAAAAAAGACGACGAGCAGAGCGTAACTTCTGTAAATATCCCAAAAGAAATTCGTGTTTATGAATTTGCCGAAAAAATCAAAAAACAGCCTAGCGAAATCATTTCAAAGCTATTTTTGCTCGGTATGATGACGACTAAAAACGACTTTTTGGACGAAGATGCGATTGAAATTTTGGCAGAAGAATTTGGCATTGAGGTAAATATCGTAAATGAAGCCGAGGAATTCGACTATGTCAAGGCTTACGAAGATGAGATCGTAGAAGAAAATTTAACTACAAGAGCGCCAGTAATTACCATTATGGGGCATGTCGATCACGGAAAGACTAGTTTGCTTGATTTCATTAGAAATTCACGCGTCGTAAGTGGCGAAGCAGGTGGTATCACCCAACATGTGGGTGCCTATATGGTCGAGAAAAACGGACGAAATATTACATTTATCGATACCCCGGGACACGAAGCATTTACATCTATGCGCGCCAGAGGTGCCGAAGTTACCGACATTGTTATCATCGTGGTTGCGGCAGATGATGGCGTAAAACCACAAACAAAAGAAGCCGTAAATCATGCGAAAGCTGCAGGCGTGCCGATAATCATCGCTATCAATAAAATGGATAAAGAAAATGCAAATCCTGATTTGGTAAAAACAGGACTTGCGGAACTTGATATAATGCCGACCGAGTGGGGCGGAAGCTATGAATTTGTGCCGATTTCAGCTAAAACAGGTATGGGAATTGAAGATTTGCTTGAAATCGTCTTGCTTCAAGCCGATTTGCTTGAATTAAAAGCCGACAAAACTCGCCAAGCAAAAGCAACTATTATCGAAAGTTCGCTTCAAAAGGGTCGCGGTCCTGTCGCCACCGTCATTGTGCAAAATGGCACACTAAAAGTCGGCGACACAGTTGTAGCTGGTGTGGCGTATGGAAAGGTTAGAGCTCTAAATGATGATAAAGGCAAAAAGCTAAGCTCGATTGCTCCGGGTGAGTGTGGCGTTATCATCGGTCTTAGCGAAGTCCCGGAAGCCGGTGAAACGCTAATTGGCGTTGGAAGCGATAAAGAAGCAAGAGAGTATGCGAGCCGAATTTACGAGCACCAACGCCAAAAAGAGCTATCAAAATCTACAAAAGTTACAATCGACGAACTAAGCGCAAAAATCGCAGAAGGCGAGTTAAAATCGCTTCCTGTTATCGTAAAAGCCGATGTGGTGGGCTCTCTTGAAGCCATTAAGGCAAGTTTAGAAAAACTTCGCAACGACGAAGTTAAGGTAAATATTATACACTCAGGCGTAGGCGGTATCACGCAAAACGATGTAGGGCTAGCAAGTGCGAGTGAAAACTGCGTGATTTTAGGCTTTAATATCCGCCCGACAGGCGAAGTCAAAGAAAAAGCCAAAGAACGCGGTGTAGAGATAAAAACTTACAATGTCATTTATAACTTGCTTGACGATGTCAAGGCGATTTTGGGCGGATTGATGAGCCCGATTATCAGAGAAGAAGACCTTGGTCAAGCTGAAATTCGCCAAGTCATCAATGTGCCAAAAATCGGACAGATTGCAGGTTGTATGGTTACAGAAGGCTCGATTCAAAGGGGAGCTAAAATCCGCGTAATCCGCGACGGCGTGGTGGTTTTCGAAGGAAATATCAGCTCACTTAAACGCTTTAAAGATGACGCAAAAGAGGTCGCTAAGGGCTTCGAGTGTGGTGTCGGTATAGACGGATATAACGATATGCGCGTTGGGGATTTCATCGAAAGCTTCAAAGAAAAAGAAGAACAAGCCACGCTATAAAGGTGATTTATGAACGCTCACGAAGTAAGACGACTACGAACCGCAAGTGTCCTAAAAGAGCTTATTCCACAGGCTTTATCGCAGCTTGATGATGAGTTTTTGCACGGGCTTTGCGTAACCGATGTCGAGTGCAAAAGAGGACGCTATGACGCCTTTGTATATCTCGATAAAATGGGCTTAGACGAAAGGGAGCAAGAGCTAATCTTGGCAAAACTTAAAAAAGTAAGTCGTTTTATCCAAAACCACTGCATGGAAGCAGAAGGCTGGTTTCGCTCACCTGCGCTTCACTTCAAATTCGACGATAGGCTCGAATACCAAAACAAAATGGACGATTTGTTTGAAAAAATTAGTAAGGATTTAAATAAAAATGGTTGATTTAAACGCCCTTGCCAGCGAGTGTGGGCTGGAATTTTACGATTGCGAAACAGCTAGCGAAAACGGCAAAACGATTTATAGAGTTTTTGTGACTAAAACTGGTGGCGTGAGCTTAGAAGACTGCGAAAGACTAAGTCGCATTTTATCGCCGATTTTCGATGTCGAACCGCCTGTTTCGGGCGAGTATTTTTTAGAAGTATCAAGCCCGGGGTTAGAGCGCAAACTAAGCAAAATGGAGCATTTTAGCAAAAGCGTGGGTGAGTTAGTCAAAATAACCACGAGCGAAAAAGATAAAATTTGCGGAAAAATCCTTAAATTCGAAGATGAAAATTTATTTTTAGCCACTACTGACGGCGAAATTTGCATTAAATTTAGCGATATAAAAAAGGCGAAAACTTATATTGAGTGGTAGATGAAAGTTTTGCTAATTAGCCTAGTTGGATGGATAATTTTTATAGGTGCTCTTTACATAACTTTTGTTTATGGAATTGATAATTTTGAAGCCAAACTTTGTGATTATGGCAAAACTAAAAGTTGTCATAATGCTGGATATTGGTCTCATGTAGGAAGCGAAGAGCCAAAAATACATATAAATTTAGATAGAGCCTTTCGATACTATACAAAAGCTTGTGATAAAAAAATACCGCAAAGTTGCCACAATCTAGGAATTTTATATAGTGATAAAAATGATTTTGAAAATTCGATGAAATATTTTAAAAAAGGTTGTGAGTTAAAATTTATTCCAAGTTGCTATCAAGCGATGAATAAAATTTTAGAAGTCCAGCCAAAAAATCCTTTGCAAATCAAACAAGGGCTTGAATTTGGTGCAAAAATTTGCGATTTAAACAGAGATTTTTGCGACAAATCAAAACAAGATAAAATTATGAAAAATATGAATTTAAAAATTCAAAAGAGTTTAAAATGACTAACGAATTTTATATGAATTTGGCTGTTAAGGAAGCGTGGAATTATCAAATTTTAACCTTTCCAAATCCTGCTGTGGGGTGCGTGGTCGCTGATACGCACGGCAAAATTTTAAGTATAAATTCTCATAAAAAGGCAGGTTTCTTACACGCCGAAGCAAATGCCGCTTTTGTTGCACTTTGTGAGATAAGCGATGAATTTTTAAATAAATTTTTGCAAATTTATGAAAGCGAATTTGGTCTGAATTTGAGCGAAATTTGCAAAAATCCGCAAAATTTAATTTACGGCGATTTTTTTGAAATTTCAGACGCTGTATCCGCAAAATCGCACTTTGCAAATCAAATTTTGGAATTCAAAGATTTAAACGCAAATTTCGTTTATGAATTTATCACGCAAAATCATGGCAATTTACTTAAAAATGCAACTGCTTTTGTTACGCTCGAACCCTGCGCCCATATCGGCAAAACGCCATCATGCGCGAATTTACTTAAAAATTTAGGCTTTAAAAAAGTCGTAATCGGCGTGGCGGATTTAAGCGAAAAAGCTAGTGGCGGCGGCGAAATCTTAGCGCAAAGTGGCGTGGAAGTGGAATTTGGCGTTTTAAAAGACGAGTGTGGCGCGCTTTTGAAGCCGTTTTTGCAGTGGCAAAATGGCGGAAATTTTAACTTTTTTAAACTCGCATTTTCTGCAAACGGCGTGATTACGGGCGAAATTTCAAATTTAAAATCTCGCACATTTTCGCACTATTTAAGAAGCGTTTGCGATAGCTTGATGATCGGCGGCGCTACCGTGCGCACAGATCGCCCGAAGCTCGATACTAGGCTGATTGCGAACGGAAAAAATCCAGATATTTTTATCTATTCTAGGCAAAGCGAATTTGACAAAACTATCCCGCTTTTTGGCGTTGAGGGCCGCAAAGTAGCTATCACAAATGATTTGCAAACTGCTTTAAATTCGGGCTTAGTGATGATAGAAGGCGGGCAAAATTTGCTAAATTCAATCGCCGATAAAGTAAATTTATTTCTATTTTTCCGCTCAAACGAGCTTAAAACTGGCGAAAATTTCAAAAGCGATTTGAAATTTAAGCCACTTTTCACAGCCAAATTCGGTAGCGACGAATACGGCTGGTATGAGTTAGAAATCCAAGAAAAAAAAGAAAAAAATGAACAATATTGAAAAAGCACTTTGGTATTTTTTGTTTTGCGAATACCTAAATCCGAGTAAATTTAAAGCTTACTTATAGTTTTTTCATAATCATCATCAATCAAAACGATTTTCTCGCCGTTTTTGGCAAAGCCATTTATAAAATTTTGATTATCCGCTTTTAAATTTTCTTTTGTGCAGGTCGTATCATTAAGCCTATTTTCTATATCACGGCTATGTTTTTTGATTTTATCAAAATTTTCATCGATAAATTTATCGCTCATCGCTAGGGCTATAAAACGAATTTGGCGCAAATATTTTTCGCTAAAATCGCTCCGCCAAGAAAACGGCACATAACAACCTTCGATGATTAAATTTTGCCCGTTTTCAATCGCAGTTTTGATTATTTCACGCACGATTTGCCATAGATAGGGCGTTAGTGCTTCATCGTCATTTGGGGTAAGATTTGTATTTTTTGAGCGAATTAGCCCCATTTTTAGGTGATCGATTGAAAAAGACGAAAATTTATAAATTTCAACCATTTTTTGTGCTAAAAGCGTTTTGCCAGTATGCGAAGCGCCCGTTATGAGTATAACCATTTTTTGCCTTAAACAAGAGCGATTTTTTTGGTTTCAAATTCGCCCGAGAAAAAATTTAGATAATAAAGCGTATCTTTTTTAACTTCCAAATTTGCTAAATAACGAAGTGCTAAATTTGCCGCAAAACTTGCTGCAAACATCACAATCGGCGCAGCAATTCCAGCTGGCGTGGCGCCCAAATTTGGGAAAAATTTAAAATCGCTTTTTTCGATGAAGCAGACTTGCACCTGAAAGCTATCGACCGAGCTAAACACCCATGGCGTGGCAGTTTGCTTGGCAAACTTATCAATTTGCGCGCGAGTGGCGAGATTGTCAGTCGCATCTAAAATCAGGTCAAATTTATCCGCGCAACTAGCAAAAAATTCATCAGCTTTCATTTTGTGCGTATTCACACGCACTCCATCGTATCGAGCCTGCACGCGCTCTTTGAAAATATCAGCCTTGTATCGTCCCTCATCGCTTAGCGAAAATAAAATCTGCCTGTGGATATTATGAAGCGACACTGTGTCGAAATCGACAATGTCAATCCGCCCGATTCCGCTGGCTCCTAGCGCATACGCAAATGAGCTTCCAAGCCCGCCAGAGCCGATGATTAGGACGGATTTTTGCGCTAGGGCGTTTTGGGTATCCTCGCCCCAAAGCTGGATTTGTCTGTGGAAAAATTTCACGCAAAGCCTTTGTTTTTCAAATTTGCCTTAAAGCCCCAAAATTCCGTAGCTTCGCGCACGATTGCTGGGTCTATTTCGCACATTAGTGCGCCCTCTTCGTCACGCAATTCGTTGATAATCTCGCCGTAAGGATTCGCTAGGAAACTGCCACCATAAAATTTAAAGTCCATATCGCCGAATTTTGCCTCGCCTATGCGGTTTGTGCGCACGATATACGCCGAGTGCGTGAAAGCTCGCATTTTAAGCAGTTCTGCCCAGCGCAAATTTGACTCAAATGTCGAAGCTGTGGGGATTAGCACGCAATCTACGCTTTCGTGGTCGAAGCGCTGCCACACCATATCAAAATGCGCTTCAAACCCAAAACAAACGCCAAATTTCGCCTCACCAACCTCGAAAATCAGTGGCTCAAATTTGCCGTTTTCGTGAATTTTGGCGTTTAGGAAAAACTCGTCCTCGTTCCAGTGCGAGTAGTTTATCAGCATAGTTTGATCGTAAAATTTCACGCCAGAGGGGCTAAAATGCGCGCAGGATTTGATCCATGCGATTTCGCCAGCCTCGCTACTGCTTTGGCGAATTATGGGCGCGATGATGTTTAGGTCGTATTTTTTGGCTAAATTTTGCATTAGCTCCATTTTGTGTTCGCTTTGTTTTTGCGTGATTGAGCTTGGCATGTGTTTTAGCTCGGTAAAAAACGAATTGAGCGTGTATTCGCCCAAAACCACGATTTTTGCGCCATTGTCGTGGGCTATTTTCATATAATAATCAATGCGATTTTCGCTCATCGAAAGCGTGGCGAGTTGTAGAGCGCAGATTTTAATCATTTTGCGCACCTTCGTTTATTTGCGTGATTTCAAGCTTGGCGTTTTCTAAAATTTCCTTCGCCTCTTTTAGCAGGCAAATTCCGCTTTTATACAGCTCTACGGAGCGATCTAGCGTGATGTCTTTGTCGTTTAAGCTCTCTAATAGCTCGCCTATTTTTTTCATTTTTTCTTCGAAATTATCTTGCATCTAAAACCCTTTTAATGATATAGTCAAATTTTTCCACCTCGACCAAAAATGCGTCGTGTCCGTAATCGCTGTCGATTTGCGTGTAAAACACGCGCTCTTTCGCGCCAAGATCAATCATGCATTTATACATTTCCTCCATTAAATTTGGCGGAAACAAAATATCGCCAGAAAACGAAATCAAAAATAGTTTCGCGCGAATTTGCGCCATGGCGTTTTTTAGCGAGCCATAATGCCTCGTGCAATCGAAAAGATTCATCATTTTTGCGATATAAAGGTAGCATAGCGGATCGAAGCGATGAGAGAAATTTACCCCATTGTAGTCTAGGTAGCGATCTACTTGAAACCTGCCGTCAAGCTCGTAAAGTCCGTCGGTTTCTACATAATTTCGCCCAAATTTTTCGTTCATCGAAGCAGGGCTTAAAAAGCTAATATGCCCAGCCATGCGACCTACTGCCATACCGTTTAGGCCGGATTTGGCGATTTCATCTTTGTCATAATACCCGCCTTTGAAATTTGGATCGCTTTTAATCGCGCTAATCGCGATTTTATTAAATGCAATCGCCCAAGGTTGCGTCGCATAAGTGGTAGCTAGCGCGAAAATATTTTCGGCGAAATTTGGGTATTCGATTGCGTAGCACAGAGCCTGCATACCGCCTAAACTCCCGCCAATTACGGCTTTTACGCGCGAAATCCCAAGCTCGCTTAGCAATCTAACCTGCGCCTTTACGACATCTGAGATGACAAGCACGGGAAAGCGTGTGCGATACTCCTTGCCGGTGCTATCATCGATATCTAGCGGGCAGGTCGAGCCAAAGGGCGATGAGAGGATATTTATGCAGATGACGAAAAATTTGCTCGTATCCACTGCCTTGCCATCGCCGATTAGGCTGTCCCACCAGCCAGCCTTGCTTTCATTTTCGTATCTGCCAGCAGCGTGTGCGCTACCGGTTAGAGCGTGTGTGATGACAATGACATTTGATTTATCAGAATTTAGCTCGCCGTAAGTTTCGTAAGCTAGGTGAAATTTAGAAAAAACACGACCGCTCTCTAAATAGAGCGGTTCGTCAAAATAGTGGGTTTTGGTTTGGATTTTCACTGATTAACTCGGTAGTTTGGAGCTTCTTGTGTGATGATGACATCATGGACATGGCTCTCTTTAAGTCCTGCGCTTGTGATTTCGACAAATTCAGCTTTTTCTTGCAAGGTAGGGATATCCTTGCTTCCGCAATATCCCATAGCGCTTCTTAGACCGCCTACTAGCTGGAAGATTACATCTTTTAGCATACCAGCATAAGGGACGCGTCCTTCGATGCCTTCTGGGACGAGTTTTTCTTTGGCGGTGCCTTCTTGGAAATATCTATCTGAGCTTCCTTTTTGCATAGCGCCGATTGAGCCCATACCACGGTATGTCTTATACTGGCGACCTTGGAAGGTGATTAGCTCGCCAGGAGTTTCGTAGCACCCAGCTAGCACGCTTCCCATCATTACTGAGCTAGCGCCCGCTGCTAGGGCTTTGGCGATTTCGCCTGAGTATTTGATACCGCCGTCTGCGATGATTGGAACGCCAAATTTAGCCGCTTCGTTTGCGCAATCTACAATTGCAGTAAATTGTGGCACGCCCACACCTGCGACGATTCTAGTGGTGCAGATTGAGCCCGGTCCGATACCGACTTTTATCGCGTCTGCGCCAGCTTCGGCGATATCTTTGATAGCCTCTGGGTTTGCTACATTTCCTACTACGACATCGACATTTAGCTGTTTTTTAAGCTCTTTTAGGGTGTTTATGATGCCTTTGGTATGTCCGTGAGCAGAATCCATTACAATCGCATCTACGCCTGCTTCGACAAGGGCTTTTGCACGATCAATCTGACCTACGCCAATGGCGGCTGCTACGCGAAGTCTGCCATAAGCGTCTTTGTTTGCAAGAGGGTATTCGATGCGTTTTTTGATATCTTTAATGGTAACTAATCCCTCCAAATGGTTGTTTTCATCAACAATCGGAAGTTTTTCTACCTTGGTGCTGCGGAAAACTTTCTCAGCGTCATCTAGCGTCGAGCCCTTTTTGAGCGTGATTAGTGGCATTTTAGTCATTTTATCGCCAACGCGCGCTGAGGTATCGCTTTCAAATCTCAAATCGCGGTTAGTTAAAATTCCGATTAATTTATGTTCGTCATCGACGACTGGAATTCCGCTAATGTGGTATTCAGCCATCAAATTTAGCGCATCTTGCACGCTGGCTGTGGCTTTGATAAAAATCGGATCGATGATGACGCCACTTTCGCTTTTTTTCACTCTTTTAACCATTTTGGCTTGGCTTTCGATATCCATGTTTTTGTGGATTACGCCAATCCCACCAAGTCTAGCCATCATGATAGCTGTGCGATACTCGGTAACCGTATCCATAGCAGCACTCACAAGTGGCGTATTTAGAGTGATATTTTTGGTAAATTTTGTCTTTAAATCTACATCTTTTGGTAAAATTTCAGAGTATTGTGGCACCAACAAAACATCTTCAAATGTCAAAGCTTTTTTCAAAATTTTCATTTTAACCCCTTACGATTGTTTCTAAATTTAACCCGCCATCAAGCACCGTTTGTTCGTCATAAGCGCGTCCTATTAGTTGTGCGCTGATATTTAAATTTTGTGAATTTCTAGCTACTGGCACGGAAATCGCTGGAAGTCCTGCTAAATTTACGCCGATTGTGTAAATATCGCTAAGATAAGCTTTTAGCGGGTCGTTTAACTCGCCAAATTTATACGCCACATCAGGCGCAATCGGCATAAAAATCAAATCAGCCTCTTTCAAAATTTCCTCATATTCAGCCTTGATAAAGGCTCTGGCTTTTTGCGCTTTTATGTAGTAGGCGTCGTAGTAACCGCTACTTAGCACAAATGTTCCTAGAAGCATTCTGCGTTTGACCTCGTCGCCAAATCCCTCGCCACGGGTGTTTGCGTAAAGTTCGTTTAAATTTGACGCCTTTGCGCGGTTTCCGTATCGCACGCCGTCATATCGGCTTAAATTTGCGCTAGCTTCGGCTGTGGCGATGATATAGTAAGTCGCAATGTCGTATTTGGAATTTAGCAAATTTTTATAAATTATCTTGTGTCCGAAGCTTTTTAACTTCTCGATTGCCAAATTTAGCGCAGTTTTTATCTCGTCGCTAGCCTCGTTTAGGTAGTTTTCGATGACTGCGATTGTAAGTTTGCGCTCGCTATTTAATTTATCAGCCGTGCTGATAAACTCGCCAGCGTAGCTCGTGCTATCCATAGTGTCGTGTCCAGCGATGATATCGTATAAAATCGCCGCGTCCTCGACATTTCCTGTAATCGGTCCGATTTGATCTAGGCTAGATGAATACGCCCCAAGGCCGTAACGGCTAACCCTGCCATAGCTTGGCTTAAATCCCACGCAACCACAAAACGCAGCAGGCTGGCGAATAGAGCCACCAGTATCGCTACCAAGGGCTGCGATTGCAAGTCCAGCTCCCACAGCAGCGGCACTTCCGCCACTGCTTCCGCCTGGGACGCGAGTGTGATCGAGTGGATTTAGAGTTTTGCCATAATACGAACTCTCTGTCGTGCTTCCCATGGCGAATTCGTCCATATTGGTGCGACCAAATGGAGCTAAATTTGCCTCTTTTAGCTTTTTGATTACGGTTGCGTCATAAGGCGCAATGTAGCCTTGCAGGATTTTAGAACCTGCCGTTACGCTCCAACCTTTGACTTGAATATTATCTTTAATCGCGATTGGCACACCTGCGCCACTTTCGTTTAATTCCTCGCCCGTGAGTTGTTCGACATACGCGCCAAGGTTTTTATTGGCTATGATTTGGCTTTTTAAATCTGCGCGAAGTGCCAAAATTTCGCTAGGGCTCAGTTTCAAAGCCTCTTTTAAACTTATCATTTTTTATCCTTAAATTTTATTACAAATTTTATCCCCACGCCTATGCAGACAAAAATTAGCGCGATCGTGAGAACTACTATACTAAAATGTTGAGGCGAACTAAGCATTTAGCACCTTTGCACACCTTGGGCATAGGCAATCTTGCTCTTTTGCGCTAAATTTCCAGCATCTTGGGCATTTAAATTTATCAGATTTTACAAGGCGGAAAATTTCATCACCTATGCGAAATTCTGCCAAAGCATTATCGCTGTTGCCATCTAGCGAGGTTACATCGCTTACCATAAACCAATCACTCACGCCCAAAATATCGTAAGATAAAATTTCATTTGAGCTAGTTTGCAAAGCGAGTTCTAGGGTTGATTTGATGATTTTGTCTTTTTTGAGCGCGTCGATGATTTCGAAAAATTTCTCTCTTGATTGCTCTAAAATTTCATCATATTCGACAAAATCGCTAAATTCAATCGGCGCATAAATCAAATCAAAAGCGTCTTCTTTGCCGTTTTTAACGATACTTGGCGCGTATTGCATTACTTCATCGATTGTGTAAGTTAGCGTAGGCGCAATCAGAGGCAGCAGCGCTCTGGTAATTAGCACTAGCGCACTTTGCGCGCTTCTGCGTCTTGGTTCGTCGATATGGTCGCAGTAAAGGCGGTCTTTGATGATGTCTAGGTAGATTCCGCTTAAATCTGCGCTTAGGAAATTTAGAAGTTGGTTAAATCCTTTTGAGAAATCATACTCTCTAAAACTATCTTCAACCGCGCCAAAAGTCCTTACTGCGCGGGTTAAAATCCACTTATCAAGGGTTGTGAAATTTGAGGTTTCAAGCTCTTCTAAGTCGCTAACATTTGCTAGCAAAAAGCGAATTGTATTGCGAATTTTGCGGTATTGCTCGCTGACTTGTTTTAGGATATTTTCGCTGATTTTCAAATCTGTGGAGTAATCGCTTAGCGCAACCCATAATCTCATAATCTCCACGCCGTATTCTTTGGCGACTTTTTGTGGAAGGACGATGTTGCCTACGGATTTGCTCATTTTTTGACCCTTCTCATCGACGGTGAAGCCGTGAGTTAAGACGCTTTTATACGGAGCGAACTCATTTACAGCGCAACTTAGCAAAAGCGAGCTTTGAAACCAGCCTCTGTGCTGGTCTGAGCCCTCTAAATACATATCGGCTGGAAACGCGCCTGCGTCGTATTCGCCGCTTTTTAGCACAGCGTTCCAAGTCGATCCACTATCGAACCAAACATCTAAAATATCGGTAACTTTCTCTAAATTTTCAGGGTTGTAGCCAGAGCCTTGTGGTAAAAGATCGCAAATTTCGCTATCCCACCACGCATCAGCACCTTTGGCTTTGAAAATTTCGTATAAATGATCCATTATTTTTTCATCGAAAATCGGCTCTTTTGTGCCACGATCGCGGAAAAACGCAATCGGCACACCCCAATCTCTCTGTCTTGAAATGCACCAATCAGGGCGGTTTTCAATCATCGCTGTAAGGCGATTTTCGCCAGTGGCTGGGTAGAATTTGATCTTTTTGATTTCGCTAAGCGCGATCTGGCGCAGTGTTTTTCCGCCGCTAAATTCTTTATCCATAGCGATGAACCATTGCTTTGTAGCGCGGTAAATTACTGGTTTGTGCGTGCGCCAGCAGTGTGGGTATGAGTGGGTAAATTTGCCGACTTTTACCACCGCATCGCCAAGAATTTCGACTATTTTTTCATTTGCTTTGAAAATGTGCATGCCGACCATTTCATCTACGACACCAGCCCTAAATAGCCCCTTCGCGCGCAGTGTTTCATCAAAACACCCTGCCTCATCGACTGGCATTAGCACCTCTATGCTGTATTTTAAGCCCACGAAATAATCGTCCTCGCCGTGTCCTGGGGCGGTATGGACTAAGCCTGTTCCGCCGTCCATTAAGACATGTTCGCCTAGGATAAATTTTGAGCTTCTATCATTTAGCGGGTTGATTGCGTATAAATTTTCTAGCTCTTTTGAGCTAAATTCTTTTAAAATTTCGCCATTTGTGATACCTGCGCCGATTAAATTTTCTAAAAGCGGTTTTGCAAGTATGAAATTTTCGGCTGTTAGGACATAGGTTTCGTTTGGATTTAGGCTGATTGCGCCGTTTGCTGGAAGCGTCCAAGGCGTAGTCGTCCAAATCACGGCTTTTGCGCCTTTTGCGCCGATTTTGGCGTTTGCTTCATCGCTTAAATCGAAAGCCACATAAATCGAATAATCCTCTTTGTCCTTATACTCGACCTCTGCCTCAGCTAGCGCGCTTTTTGCCGCCCAGCTCCAAAATACAGGCTTACTGCGCTCGATTAAAATACCCTTTTTAGCGATATTGCAAAGGGTTTTGTAAATTTCAGCTTCGAAGTTAAATTTCAGTGTCAAATATGGATTTTCCCAATCCCCAATTACGCCAAGGCTTTTAAATTCATCTCTTTGGATATCAATAAAATCTTTCGCGTGTGCGCGACAAAGCTCACGGATTTCGTGCTTGGTAGCTGATTTTTTCGCGTCGCCCATTTTGATTTCTACTTGTTGCTCAATCGGCAAGCCGTGGCAGTCCCAGCCTGGGACATAGCGGATATTTTCACCGAAAAAATAGTGGGTTTTAGTGATAATGTCTTTTAAAAATTTATTCAGCGCATGACCGATATGCAGGTGTCCGTTGGCATAAGGTGGGCCGTCGTGGATATTAAAGCTGACGCCCGCGTTTTTGCGTTTGGCTTTCATTTTTTCATAAATTGCTCGCTCGTTATACCAGCTAGAAAATCGCGCTGGTTCGTTCGCTGGGAGTGAGCCTCGCATAGGGAAGTCCGTAGTAGGGAGAAAAAGTGTTTCTTTGTAATCCATAAAAAACCTTTAATTGTGTTTTAAAAAATTTGGTAAGTGTAGCAAAAAGGCTTTTAAAAAGGACTGAAAATGCAAGAATTTTTTATGCTATAATGGCAAAAATTTAAAGGTCGAAATTTATGAAAAATGTGATTTTAATCATCGGCGAAGCTATCCGCTATAATCCGCCATTTTTTAGCTATATTTTGCGCGAATACGAGCAGGTTTTCGGCGTGATTGATGATATTAAATTTATAAATGAAAACGATAAAAATTTGCCATTTTTGATAGAAAAAATGCTCGGCAAATACGATTATATCACGATTTTTGCGACAAAAGTGGCTTATGCAATCGCAGGGAAAATCCTCTCCACGCTCACGCTTGATACTTTGGAGCTTAAAGATTGTGGCACGCTAGCCCCCTCAGCAGCTAAATTTGTGGTAAAGGATAGTTTTTTGCTAGATATTAAGGGTTGCCTTGTAAATGTGCTAAAAGCAGACCCTTTGCAAAAACTGCCCCAAATTTTGCAAGATCCCCTAAACGAGGGCGAGGGATTTTATCTATTTGACACAGACTATGCGAGCGCAAAAGCTAGACTTGAAAGCCTAGCATTAAGCTATAAAATTTCATTTATCATCAGCGAATACAGCTCGTTTTTGCTCTTTGTGCGCGCCAGCGAGCAGAAATTTGGCGCGCTGGATAAATTTTTAGACAGCGTGAGTAAATATTACGCAAACTCATTTATCGCGCCGAAAAATTTCATTTCTCACGCCGTGGAGAAGTTGCGAGAAATCGGCGCAAAAATCACATTTGCAGAGAGTTGCACAGCTGGACTTTTAGCGGCTAAATTTGGCGAAATAGCCGGTGTGAGCGATATTTTTGATGGCTCGGTGGTAAGCTATGCAAACGAGATAAAGCGCGCGTGGCTAGATGTGAGCGATGAGGTTTTGCAAGATTACGGCGCAGTGAGTGAGCAATGCGTCGCAGGTATGCTTGGCGGGGCATTGGAGAGTTCAGGGGCGAATTTTGCCCTAGCCATTAGCGGGATAGCTGGACCTGGGGGTGGAAGCGATGAAAAGCCCGTAGGAACGGTATTTATCGGGGCAAAAGAGCTTGGTGGGCGACAGATAATCGGCAAATTTCACCTAAACGGAGATCGCAACTATATCCGTGAAGAGGCCGCAAATATCGCAGTTTGCTTGCTTTTGAAATTAAGAAGTGATTTATTTTTAAACTAAGGAGAGAGTATGAAAAAATGTGGAATTTTGCTTGCTTGCGCGCTTATTTTTAGTGCGTGTAGCGACAGTGACAAATCTAGCCAAAACGGCCTAGATATCGAGAAAGAGATCGAAAAAAAATCTCAAAAAATGGTTGAGAAAAATGAGCCAAAAACGCAGATAAATTTGGATAAAAATTTATCAGCAAGTGCGAGCGCCCCTAAACCTGCGCCAGGAAGCACCACTTCAAGCGAGCCTGTGCCAGAGGCAAATTTGAGCCAAAGCGCTAAACCAAAGGTTCAAATCGAGCTAGTGCCAAAGCCTGAGGGCAAAATTTCAAAAGATATCAACGAAACAATTGATGAATTTGCCGCAACGGCTAAAATTTTGGGTGAAAATTTGGAAAGATTGAGCAAGGAAGCACCGAAAATTTTAAACGAATTTGCCGAAAAAAACGCGGATAAATTAGAAGATTTAGCCAAAAAAGGCGAGAAAATTGTGCGCGATTTAAACGGCTCACTAGGCGGGATCGAAAAGGATTTAATGGATTTGGCAAAGGACGCAAATTCGAGCTTCGGGCAGATTTTAAATATCTTTGGCGATATGATTAATAATGGCAAAAAAATTGAAAAACATTATGAAAATTCGCAGGGCGAGGATTTAAAAATTTAAGTCAAATTTGCGTAAAATACAGCGCAAATTTTAATCATTTTAGGAGGCAAAATGTATAAATTAAAGCACCTGCTTAGCACGCAAGATTTAAGCGCAGACGATATTTACGATTTCATCGCTTTGGCGAAGGATTTCAAAGCCTTAAACCGCTTGGATATCAAAAAATCAGACTCTTTGCGTGGAAAAACCGTGATTAATGCTTTTTTCGAAAACTCCACTAGAACGCGCATTTCCTTTGAAATCGCTGCCAAACGCCTTGGCGCGGACGCCATAAATTTCAGCGCAGGTTCAAGTAGCACCAAAAAAGGCGAAACTCTAATCGATACGATAAAAAATATGCAAGCCATGCGTAGTGATATTTTTGTCGTGCGCCACGCAAGTAGCGGTGCTGCGAAATTTATCGCCTCTAACTGCGACGCCTCGATTGTAAATGCAGGAGACGGACTAAACGAGCACCCGACACAAGCGCTTTTGGATTTGCTCACAATCCACGAAGCCAAGGGTAAATTTGATGGGCTTGAAGTCGCTATCATCGGCGATATTTTCCGCTCTCGCGTGGCTAGATCTGATGCGTGGGCGATGAAAAAACTAGGCATAAATGTCAGACTCTTTGGTCCTCCGATGATGCTAAGAGACTGCGAGGCGTTTGGGTGCAGGATTTGCAAAAGCGTCGAGGAAGCAATCGAGGGCGCAGATGTGATAATAATGCTAAGAATTCAATTAGAGCGCCAAGACGGTGAGCCAAGCTTTCCAAGCGTTAGAGAATATAGTAAATTTTTTGGACTAACTGCAAAACGCATGCAAGTAGCCAAAGAGGGTGTGATTATCATGCACCCAGGCCCGATAAATCGTGGCGTGGAGATTAACTCAGATGTCGCGGACGATCCGCGATTTACCTGCATTCTCGATCAGGTCGAAAACGGTGCGGCCATGCGTATGGCGGTGCTTCACACAATAAATTTAAATAGGAGCTTGTAATGAAAATTTTAATCAAAAATGGCACCGTTATTAACCACGACAGAAGCGAAAAGATAAATGTTTTAATAGAAAATGACCAAATTTCAGCACTTACAAAGGACGAGCCAAGCGCAGATAAAGTCATCGACGCGACTGGCAAGCTCGTCATGCCGGGGCTAATTGATATGCATGTGCATTTTAGAGATCCGGGCTTTGAGTATAAAGATGATGTCATCACTGGTAGCGAAACAGCCGTAGCAGGGGGCGTAACGACCGCTATGCCTATGGCAAATACAAACCCTGTAAATGATAATTCTGCAATCACAAAGGCAATGATTAAAAAAGCGCGTGATAGAGGGCTAATCGACCTGCTTCCAATCGGAGCGATTTCGCAGGATTGCAAAGGGGCGAAAATCGTCGAAATGGGCGATATGATCGAGGCTGGGTGCGTGGCATTTAGCGATGATGGACTTCCTGTTACAGATAGCTCAGTCATGCGACAAGCCCTCGAATACTCGGCGCATTTTGGCTCTTTTGTCATAAATCATAGCGAGGATTGCTCGCTTTGTCATGGTGGAGTGATGAACGAGGGCAGGGTGAGCGCGCTACTAGGGCTTAAAGGCATGGCGAGCGAAAAAGAGGAGATTATGGTTTCACGCGATATTTTGCTCGCTAAAAAAACGGGCGGACACCTGCATGTGGCGCATGTAAGCTCAGCCTGGTCGCTAAAACTCATCGATCAAGCCAAAAAAGAGGGCATAAATGTAACCTGCGAGGTTACGCCACACCATTTTACTTATGATGAGAGCGAACTTATGGGCTATGATACGAATTTTAAAATGTCTCCGCCACTTCGCACAAATGCCGATGTAGAGGCTATGAGAGAGGGCTTAAAAAGCGGGCTAATAGATGTCATCGCCACAGATCACGCACCGCACAGCTGGGACGATAAATTTGTCGAATTTGACAAAGCACCGTTTGGGATTTTAGGGCTTCAAACGCTCGTGCCTTTGACGCTAAAATTAGTTGATGAGGGCGTGATTGATTATGAAAAAATGGTCGCTCTCACCTCGTATAATCCAGCCCAAATTTTAAAACTCTTTGGCAAAGGCGAAATCGCTGTCGGAAAGCTAGCTGATATCGCTATAATCGATCCTGAGCTAAGATATACTTACGACGCGAAACTCAACAAGTCAAAATCATGCAATTCGCCACTTTTTGGCAAAGAGCTAAAAGGTGCGTGCGTGCTAACGATAAAAAGCGGAAAAGTGGTCTTTGACTTCCCAAATGTCGTAGCGTAAATTTCAAATTTAACCCAAATTTGGGTTAAATTTGACCTTTTTTAAATTTTAAATTTTAAAAATTCTAATATAATTCCTTAAAAATTCAAAGGTAAATTTATGCAAAATATCTACATTATCGGCGATGTGCATGGTTGCTATGAGAGTTTAATGGCGCTGATTGCGCGCTTGCCAGCGAAATTTGATAGCAAAATTTGCTTCGTGGGCGATTTGTGCGATCGCGGCCCTCATAGCGCCAAAGTTATCGAGTTTGTGCGCTCGCACGGCTATGACTGCGTGCGCGGAAACCACGAGCGCAGATTTTTGCTAGCAAAATCCAGTGCACAAAGGTGCGTGAGAGACCGCGAAATCGTAATCGGCGCAAGTGATGATATCAACTGGATTGCCAAAAGTGGCGGTAGCGATACTATGAAATCGTATTTTGCGCCCGAATTTAGCGCGCTTTTAAACGAGCATTTAGAGTATTTGCAAAACTTGCCCGTGTTTTTGCAATACGACATTTTCGACGAAAATTCTCGCTCTCTCGTGGTCTCGCACTCGGCTGTGGGAAATATGTGGAAATTTCGCGACTTCGTGGCAGTAAAGGACGATTTTGAGGCGCATGTGTTGAGCGGGCGCGACGATTTCACCGATAATGCGGGCATTTTCAATGTCTATGGCCACACGCCACAAGATGAGCCATTTATCAATGATTACAGCGCGAATATCGATTTGGGCTGTGTTTTTAAAAAGCGCGGTTACAAAAACGCCCGCCTTTGCGCTATGGAATTCCCCTCCAAGCGACTTTTTATCCAAGATTGCATTGATTTTTAAAATTTGCTTTTTTAAATTTCCGCTTCGCAACCCCCAAACACTGCCCCGAAATCGCAAAGAAATGCGAAGCATTTCAGTAAAAATAAAACCAGCTAAATTTAGAAAAACTTCGTTTTTCTAAATTTAGCCACCTTGTAAAGCGTCGTCGGGGGTTGGGGGATTGTAAGGGGGAAGGGGCGCGACCTCGCAATTCAAGCCCCTTCCCCCTTACAAGAAAAGTAAAATTTCGCCTAAAATTTAAAAAATCGTTCAATGCTAAATTTAAGTAGAATTTTGAATGTAAATTTCCCTGGATTGCTTCGCTCGTTACACTCGCTCGCAATGACACGGAAATTTGCGTTTGGGTAAATTTTCGCTCGTAGATTGCTTCGAATTTGCTACGCAAATTCTCGCAATGACAGAATTTCGGGGCAGTGTTTGGGAGTTGCGAAGCGGAAATTTAAGAATTCAAAGAATTTAAAAAGCCCCTTGCGAAAATTTACAAGGGGTGAGGCGAAATTTACGCCAAATTTAGCGAAATTCTACTCTTTTTCCAAAAAAGTTTTATAGATAATTCCGCCGATTGCGCCACCGATGATTGGCGCTACCCAAAACAGCCATAGCTCGCTAAGCGCCCAGCCACCTTGGAAAAGTGCCACGCCAGTCGAGCGGGCTGGATTTACTGATGTGTTTGTAACTGGAATTGAGATTAGGTGGATTAGTGTGAGGGCTAGTCCGATCGCAATCGGTGCGAAGCCACTTGGCGCGCGCCTATCTGTCGCGCCCATGATGACGATTAGGAAAAACGCAGTTAGAACTATTTCTGCGATTAGCGCGCTTAGCATTGAATATCCGTTTGGTGAGTGCTCGCCGTATCCATTGGTCGCAAATCCTGCGCTGATGTCAAATCCAGCCTTTCCGCTTGCGATTAGATATAGCGCAGCTCCTGCTATTATCGCGCCTAGCACTTGCGCTATGACATAGCCAGCCAGCTCGCTAGCTTTAAATCTGCCACCACATAGCAAGCCCACTGAAACTGCTGGGTTAAAATGTCCGCCACTAATGTGTCCAAATGCGTAAGCACCGCTTAGCACGGTCAAACCAAAGGCGATTGAAACGCCGACAAATCCGATGTTGTATGCGGCGAAAATCGCGCTTCCGCAACCGCCAAATACTAGCCAAAATGTGCCAAGAAACTCGGCCAAAAGCTTTTTCATAAGCTCTCCTTTGAAAAAATTTGCAAAAGCGCGTATTTTACTGCATTTTGGTAAATCAAGGATAATTTTTGGCTAAATTTAATGGCTGGTTAAATTTAAGAGCGTAAAATTTGGAGAAATTCAAGGAGAAAACATGGTTTTATGCGTGGAAGTGGCAGGTTATATCAGTGAGAATTGCTATTTTTTTATCGACGAGGCGAGTGGGGCAGGGTTTGTAATCGACCCTGGGGCGCAAGCTGACAAGCTTTTGGGGATTATAAAAGAGAGAAATTTCAAAATCGAAAAAATCCTGCTCACTCACGGACATTTCGATCACATTGGCGCAGCTAGCGAGCTCTCGCGGGCTTTGGGCGCGCCGATACTTGCGCACGAAAACGCAGGCGTGTATCTGGGCGAGCCAGACTATAATCTATCGAATTTCACGGGCGAAGAGATAATCATAGAGGATTTCACGCCCCTAAAAGATGGTGAAAGGATCGCGCTAGCTAACGGGGCGTGCGAGTTAGCTGTGATTTATACGCCAGGGCATACGAGCGATAGCGTGGTGTTTTATAGTGTGGGGCAAAATTTGGCGTTTTGTGGGGATTTGATTTTTCGTTTTGGCGTGGGTAGAACTGACTTGCCCGGTGGCGATTACGCTGAGCTTCGAGCTAGTATCGAGGGCAAGATTTTTACCCTGCCAGATGAGGTGGTTTTATACTCGGGGCATGGAGAGCCTACGAGCGTCGGGGCAGAGAGGGCGAGGTTTTAGCGAAATTTGCGTTGATTTTACATGTAAAGAAATGCGAAGCATTTCGTGGCAATCGCCAAAAGCAAAATAACAAATTTGCAAAATCGCAAATTTAAAAACAGAATTTCGTATCGTGGATAAACGATACGACCTGAATTTGAATTTGCAAGGGAATTTTTATTAAAGGAAATAAAAGTGAAAAATTTATTTAAAAAATTGTTCGATACCAAATTTAAAAAAATAAGTTGGTTTGTTGCAATTATAACGATTATTTTATGTCTTGGTTTTATTAGAACAGTGCCGAATTATGGCAATAAATATGGCTTTGAAATAGTAAGCTTATGGGATTATAACAAATATAATCAGGGTTATTGTTTAGTAGAAAACAAGATTTTAGATAAAGAAGAACTTTATAAAATGGCAATTAGAGAGTTTTTGGAAAAAGAATTGGAAATTAATAAAAAGATTGCAGAATATAGATGCGCTTACAACGGTGGTTTTAAAGACAGGGAATGCAACACAATAAAAGTTGGATATTATCGTTTAGTCGGTATTAATTTTTCAAATTTGCAAGATTTTTTAGATGAATATTCTTCAACTTTAATTTCAATAAACAATAAAAACACAGATAACCAATCATCTATGTCTAACAAAATAGCTATAAAACATAAATCGGTTAAAGATTTTTTGGTGGGAAAAGTTGGGCTTACAAAAATAAATCCTATGGATTTTTTGGAACTTGATTTAGAAAATAAAAAAAGTGGTTTTTCTATTCCTATTCTAACCATAGGGTATCAAGACAGAAAAACTTTAAAAACTGAACATACTTTTGATTTATGTGGCAATGGAATTTCTCATTTGTATCATCATATCAATTATTACGATACCGAGAAAAAAACAAGCGTTAGTTGCAAGTATAAAATTTACAAATTTGATAATTGTGGTAAATTAAATTATGATACAAATAAGCAATACGCTGACGGAATAGACCCAAGAGGTGCTTAAAATATTCTAATTTTAGATAAACAAACTTTAATAAAACATTTCAGTAAAAAGGAAAAACAATGGCAACATTAGATTTAACAAACGAAAACTTTGCAGTAGAACTGCTTTCTTACTATCTTTGGGGTAAAACAGAGAATTTCACGGCGCAGGTTAAATTCAAAAAATCGTTCAATGCTAAATTTATGTTGAATTTTGAATTTAAATTTCCCTGGATTGACTTCGCCTACGGCTCGTCCAAATGCCCCTTCGCTTCGCTCGGGTCGCTACGCTCATTTTGCTTCGGTGATAAATCGCCTCGCAATGACAGCAAATTTAGCGCAAGTAATTTTAAAGTCGTAGATTGCCACGAATTTTGCTGACGCAAAATTTTCGCAATGACAAATTAGGTGCAAAAATTTTAAATTTTAAAATTTCGGCGCAGTGTTTAGCCAAAAATTTTACCACAAATCGCACATACCCACAGGGCGAAATTTAGGCTTAGAGTGAGCATTACAGCGGTGCTGGCGGTATCTTTGGCAGCCCCTGCAAGCGGGTGAAAATCGGGGCTTGCTAAATCGACCACACGCTCGATTGATGAGTTTATGCACTCGACAACCAGCGTAAAAACCGCGCCAAAAACCAAAGCCAAATTCCAAACTAAGCCAAAATTCCAAAAAAATAGCGAAACCAAAAGTGGCGCAAAAACAAAAATTTCTAGCCGAAAACTCCGCTCACTACGCCAAATTTCAACTAACCCCGCCAAAGCATAACCCCAGTTTGCGAAAAATTTGT
Source organism: Campylobacter sp. VBCF_01 NA2 (assembly GCF_027797205.1). NCBI lineage: Bacteria > Pseudomonadati > Campylobacterota > Epsilonproteobacteria > Campylobacterales > Campylobacteraceae > Campylobacter > Campylobacter sp. VBCF_01 NA2. Next base: position 1,134,130 of record NZ_CP115607.1, on the reverse strand, counting down.
ATTTTGGCTGATTTCTCATTTTTTTCCTTTTAAATTTTAGTTAAATTTAGGCATAATCATAGCCAAATTTTGATAATTAAAGGGTAAAAATGAAGCTAATGAGCTGGAATGTAAATGGGCTCAGAGCCGTGCTTGGCAAGGGCGCATTTGCATGGCTTGATGATGAAAAGCCCGATTTTTTGGGCTTGCAAGAGATAAAAGCGAGCGCAGAAAATATCCCAAAAGAGCTTTATGAGCTGGGATTTTCGCAGATTGATACGAACTCAGCCACGCGCGCTGGGTATTCTGGCGTGGCAAGCCTAGCTAAATTTGCTAGCAAGGTTAGCAAATGCAACTTCGCTAGCGACGATGAGGGGCGGGTTTTGGAGCATAGATTTGGCGATGTGGTGCTACTAAATATCTACTTCCCAAACGGCCAAAAGGACGATGAGCGCCTTGCTTATAAGATGAAATTTTACGCCGATTTTTTGCGCTATATCGATGAGCTGGTCGCGCAGGGGCTTGGCGTGATATTTTGTGGCGATGTCAATACTGCTCACAGGGAAATTGATTTAGCAAATCCAAAGTCAAATTCTAAAATTTCTGGCTTTTTGCCTATCGAGCGAGCATGGATTGATGAGGTGATAAATCACGGATTTATCGATACTTTCCGTGAAATTCACGGCGATGAAAAAAATGCTTATTCGTGGTGGAGCTACCGCTTCAATGCACGCGCTAAAAATGTCGGCTGGCGGATTGATTATTTTTTCATCTCGCAAAATTTGCGTTCGCGTCTCAAAGACGCCTTTATCCGCGCTGATATCACAGGTAGCGACCACTGCCCAATCGGCATTGAGATTGATTTGTAAAATTTAAATTTAAGGGGAAAAAATGTTAAGCGATATCGAAATTACACACAATGCAAAACTTAAAAAAATCACAAAAATCGGCAAAAAACTAGGTCTGAAAAAAGATGAAATCGAGCCTTATGGGTTTTATAAGGCGAAAATTCCGGGGCGCGAGTATGGCGATAGCCACGCTAAAAATGGCGCACACAGCGCAAAGCTGATTTTAGTTACAGCCATTAGCCCGACTCCGTATGGCGAGGGCAAAACCACGACCTCAATCGGTCTAGCTGACGCAATTAAATCACTGGGTAAAAGCGTGGCTTTGGCACTTCGTGAGCCATCTCTGGGTCCAGTATTTGGCATAAAAGGTGGCGCAGCAGGTGGAGGATACTCGCAACTAGCACCCATGGAGGAGCTAAATTTGCATTTTACCGGCGATTTTCACGCTATTACTAGCGCAAACAACCTAATCAGCGCGATTATCGACAACTCGATTTATCAAGGAAATCCACTTAAAATTAAAAGCGTGCTTTGGAAGCGTTGTATGGATATGAACGATCGCGCACTGCGCCAAATCACTGTGGGACAAGGTGGTAAATTTGATGGCGTAGAGCGCAAAGACGGCTTTAATATCACCGCAGCTAGTGAGATTATGGCGATTTTGTGCTTGTCGAAAAATTTGGCAGATTTGAAGGAAAATATCGCAAATATCATGGTGGCTTACGATGAAGATGATAAGCCGATTTTCGTGCGAGATTTGGGTTGCGAGCAGGCTGTGAGCGTGCTTTTAAAAGAGGCGATTAAGCCAAATTTATTCCAAAGTATCGAGCATACGCCTACTTTCGTGCATGGCGGGCCTTTTGCTAATATCGCTCATGGGTGCAACTCGATAATCGCTACAAAAACAGCGATGAGCCTAGCCGATTTTGTCGTGACAGAGGCTGGATTTGGCTCTGAGCTTGGCGCGCAAAAATTCCTCGATATCAAATGTCCGCGCGCAGGTATCGCCCCTGATGCGGTGGTTTTGGTGGCTACGATTCGCTCGCTCAAATACAATGGCGGCGCAGCCAAAGATGAAATCACTAAGCCAAATTTAGAAGCGCTTATGGTGGGAATCGAAAATTTAGGCGGGCATATTGAAATTTTGCAAAATTTCGGTCTAAATCCGATTGTCGCACTGAATAAATTTAGCTTTGATAGCGATGAAGAGATTGAGTTTGTGCGCAACTACTGCACCGCGCGCAGTGTCAAAATGGCGCTTTGCGAGAATTTCGCCAAAGGCTCAGTTGGGGCAATAGATTTGGCAAAACTCGTCCTTGCTGAGTGCAAAATCCTAAAAAATATCAACTACACTTACGATAAAACTGACGATATTAAGACCAAAATCGAAAAAATCGCCACGAAAATTTACGGCGCGAAAGAGGTTGTTTTCGAAGAGGCCGCACTTAGGGCGTTGGAACAAATTCGCGCGCTTGGGCTAGAAGATTACGATGTGTGTATCGCCAAGACGCAGTATAGTTTCAGCGACGATGAAAAGGCGCTGGGTCGCGCGTGCGGGTTTAGCCTGCGGGTCAAAGACTTGCAGATTCGCACTGGGGCTAAGTTTATCGTGGCTGTGGCTGGCACAATCATGCTAATGCCCGGACTTTCCAAACACCCTAGCGCGCTAGATATGAAAATCAGCGATGATGGCGTAATTAGCGGGTTATCATAACCCGCTAGCGAGGCTTTTAAAACACTGCCCCGAAATTTGCAAATTATGCAAATTTGTTCGCCATTGTCATTGCGAGATGACGAAGTCGTCGAAGCAATCTACGAGTGAAAATTACCAAAGCGCGAATTTAGTTTCATTGCGAGCGCATACTGCGCGTGCCAATCTACGACTTTAAAATTCCTTGCGCTAAATTTGCTGTCATTTCGAGCGTGCGGTGGTGTGCGAAGCATGGCAGGTCGGGACGAGGCGCAGGGCAGAGTAAGAAGTGTGAGTGAGGGAGAGATGATGAATTATAATAAGAGAGATTATGATAAAGAACCGTTGATTATCAAGGATTATGTTACGGGCGAATATGCCGTATATTCTATGTTTATAGTTTTTCCTTTGCTTTTTTTAACTTTGATTTTTACAACTCACACTGGGGCGCAAGAGATAGAATTTTATATTAGAGTTTTTATCATTTTAATACCACTATCACTATTTTATTTATACAAAAATAAACAAACAGATAAAGAAAATAAACGATTTGAATTTACAAATAATTCTATCACTTTGCTATCTGATAAAAAAATTATAAAAAAGCTAAATATCAGCGATATAAGTTCAATAAAAATGTCAAGTGATATTCGTTGGGATAGGTCGCAAAATATCGATAAATTAAATTTTGCTTTTGTGGCTATATGGCTTTTTGCTGGTTTTTTGGCAGGAGAACTAGAAAAAGGTTTAATTTTTGTGATTGGTTTTATCTTGGTTATTGTTTCAATTAAATTTATACTTCATATCCACAAAGGAGGTTTTAATTCGCTTAGATTTTTTGATCAATTTGTAATTTATGAGAACGATTTTAAAGGTGGTAGGATTATGAATATTCTAATTGTTACTGAACAAGAATACAAGACAATTAGGGCTTATTGTATCCAAATTTTGAAAAAAGATATAAACAATATCCCTTGTGTTTATAGTGTTTTTAGTAAGAAAAATTAAATTTGATAAACCATTTTTTTTAGAAAGGAGAACTTATTATAAGTTCAGCAAAAATTAGTGAAGCTATAAAGGTGCTTGACAAAGCTTACCAAAGATTATTGGAAAATAGCCGATTATCAAGTTTGATTGCAAATGCGTTGGCAGAAGCTATCGAAAAGGAAAGTCTTGGCGCAAAAGCATTATAAGAATTTGGTGAAATTTCGGGGCAGGGTTTGGGGGTTGCGCCAGCGAAATTGGGAAATTTTAAAATTTCAAAATTCGCCAAATTTAAAATTTATCAAAATTTATTTCTAAATTAAAATTTAACTATTCTTCGGTTTTGTAAATTTTATTCGAAAATCTGCGGTGTTTGATCTGCAAATAGAGCACAAAAACGATAAACAAAACCGCCGTTGCGATGATATAGTAGCGGTTTTTAAAGATTATCGCGCCGTTTATGAGCCCAGAAAACAGCGCCAAAACCACAGCCGTGAGAAACGGAAAGCGCACGGCGTCCTTTTCTTTGATTGCGATTATCACAAGCGCAATGGCAAAAAGCGCGGTATTTAGCAAAATAGCTAAAATTTTAATCTCGGCAAACAAATTTGGATTTGTCCTCGAAATGCCGTAAAGTGCGAGTGCGCCGAGGGCAAAAAGGATTAGAATTATTAGGATTAGTTTTTTCATTTGATTAGTCCTTTTTTGAGTTTGCGAATCAAAAAGCGCGATGGCATTAGCTCGTTTGCGATCGAGCGTGGCACGCAAAGCGGGCGCGAAAGTGCATAATCGCATATAAGCTCTGCGCCCAAAACTGCGGTGCTTAGTCCGTGTGCGCCATGCGCTGTGTTAAGATATAAATTTGGGATAAATTTGGCGCGTCTGGCGGATTTTTTGTTTTTGCTCCATGGCAGGTCTTTGAAATCTCGCGCCAGAGTTTCTGGCTCGCACACTGGGCCAATTAGCGGAAATCTATCGCCACTATATCCCCTGTATCCGACCTTAGAGCCGATGATTTTGGCTTTTTTGCTCAAAAACTCGCCAACGCTTTCTAGATTTTTGACATCGTCAATCGCTCTTGCTTCGTCGTGGTAGCACTTCCTATCGTAAGTCGCGCCGATTAGTTGCTTTTTGCCCACGGCTGGGCAGATGTAGCCAGAGGCACTGAGTGGAAATTTGGTTTTGATTAGCGGGCGAATTAGCGTGGTTTGACCGCGCACGGAGCTGATTTGCACGCTAGGATCTAGGTTAAATTTGGCATCTTGCGATACTGCGCCGCGACCGAAAAATTCCTCGCTCTCGCTTCCTGCGCAAAGGACTAAAATATCGCAAAATAGGCTTGCGCGGTCTTTTAAAATCACTTCGAATTTCTCATTTTGCTTTTTGAAATTTAGCATTTCGTGGTTAAATTTGACGCCGAGTTTTTTGGCGAAATGTTTGCAGAGCTTGTGCGGGTGGGCTAGGACGGCGTTTTTTATCATTATGCTTGGATATGGTTTTGAGTGCGCTTTAAATTCGTAAATTTCGGGGTTTCCTGCGCTTTGATACCTTGCTAAAAGCTCGCTATCATAGGCAAAATCCTGCGCCCCAAGCAGGCTAGCTAGCTTTTTGGGAGCGTGTTTGGCATAAAAGCTAAGAGCCAAATCAAATGCGTGTATGTGCATCTCTCCAAGCTTCACGCCCTCTTTGGTGATTAGCGGAGCGCACACGCCTGTGAAATTCCCGCTACCATTTAGCCCAGCTTCGCTTCTTTTATCTATCACGCTGACGCTAAAACCAGCTTTTTTAAGCTTAAAAGCCGTGCAAAGCCCAGCAATTCCAGCTCCCACGACAATCGCTGTGGGGGTTTGCGCCTGCGGTGCGCGCTCTTCGTCGTATGAATTAGGGTCGTATAGGCAGTGCGTGGCGGATAAATCGGCGAAATTTGAAAACTGTATTGGCAAAATTTGCGGGTGCTTTCTGGCAAAATAAAAATTTTCTACTTCATCATCTTCGCGCAAAAATTTCGCCCTAATCATGTGGCGTTTGGTGTCGAATCCGTCTGTTTTCTCGACGAAAAACCCTGCCTCGCGCAGTGATTTTGCCACCCAGCCAGCGCTTGTGTATGTCGCTAAAATCGCGCCCTTTTTGCAAAGTGGTGTAAGGGCGGCAAAAATCTCTTTGCTCCAAATGGTTTCGTTTTTCGCAGGTGAAAATCCGTCTAAAAACCACGCATCGGCCTTGAAATCAAGTTCGTTGATTAGCTCGCTAGCCTCGCCAATGCAAAGATCAAGCGTGATTTTTTTGCCAAAATTTATGCGGTGAATTCCATTGGTAAGGGGCGGGAGTTTTTTGATTAAAATTTTAGAAACTGATGAAAGTTCGCCAAATTTCGCCCAAATTTGGGCTAATTCGTCCTTGCTAAGCGGATTTTTTTCGATTGAGACAAAGTGTAGGCGTTTGTTAAATTTAAGCGCCTTTTTTGCGCAGAGCAAAAAGTTGCGCCCCACGCCAAATCCTAGCTCGCCCACGATGATAGGCGCATTGCTAGCAAACGCCGAATCTAGCGCGCTTATAAAGACATATTCACTCTCGCCAAGAGGATTTTTGAAATTAAAATAAAAATCCTCGTAAATTTCACTAAATGGTGCATCGTTGATAAATTTCATTACTTATTCTTTTGAAAATACGCATCTACGCCGTTTGCGATACCTTGGGCTATGCGGTCTTGGTATGCAGAGGTGCCTAGGTTTTTGCCCTCACTTGGGTGTGAGATATAGCCCATTTCTACGAGCACAGCTGGCATTGTAGCCCCCACTAGCACCCAAAACGGCCCCTCTCTGACACCGCCGTCTTTGCTTTTGTAACTTTTTTGGACGGAATTTAACATATAGCTTTGGATATCGATTGCAAGCTTGTTTGAGGCGATTATCTTTTCTCTATTTAAGAAATTTAAAAATGTCTCTTGCGAAAATGCGTTCATATCCTCCATGTCGCCTTGGTTTTCGAATGCTGCGACATTTTTGCTACGCTCGGATTTGGCTGGGCTTAAAAAAAATGTCTCCACGCCACTGAAATTTGGCGCTTGTTTGGCGTTTGGCGCGGCGTTTGCATGCACTGAGATAAACATATCGGCATTTTTTTTGTTGGCGAAAGCTGTGCGGGATTTGAGGTTGATAAATACATCGTTGCTTCTGGTATAAAGCACCTTGTAACCGCGCTTTTGAAGCAGTGCGCCAAGCTTTTTGGAGGTTGCAAGAACGATAGTTTTTTCCTTTAAGCCATTTCCGATAGCGCCACTATCTTTGCCGCCATGGCCTGGGTCTATGACGATTAGTTTGCCTTTTGTAGATTTGTAAATTTTATTCGTCCCGCTCGCCTCGCTTTTGGCTGAATTTACCTGAGTAGCTTTTGCGCTAGTTTGCGCTGGCATAGCGATTTTAGCCCCTGTTTTGGCGATGATTAACTCATTGCCAAAAATTTCAATCTTTGGGTTAAATTTTTGGTTGTGATTTAGCACGACGCGGGCGATTTTGTCGTTATACTGCGAAGTTCGCACTTCATCTACGAAACTGCCTGTTAATCTCGTGGTGTGCGAGCTGTTTTTGGCGTTAAAATCTAGGACATAGCGATAAATTTTATCTTTGTTAATTACGAAATTTTTATACTCGCTGTGGTCTAAATCTCTATTAAATTTCACTCTGACGCTATTTTCATCGCTACTGATTGATTGCAAAATCAAGGGTTTTGATTTATCGATTTTCGTGCTATTTGGCGTGATTTTGCCTGAGTTTAAAAACTCCAAATCAGCCTTGCTTAAAGTTTTTTTGGCGTCCGTGATAGCTGGCTTGTAATCGGCCTTGGCGCCTAGTTTTTCTAGCTCGGATTTATACACAGAGTAGTTTGAATACCCAAGCACCTCGCTACTATAAGTTAGCCGTTTTAGGACGCTAATTTTGGTTTTTTTATCTTTATTTGAAGTGGCGGAATAAATTTTTTTAAGCTCGCTGTGAAGCTCTTTTTTCGCGGTTTTGCTAGCGCTGACATAGTTTTTGTCAAAATTCGCAAAAACGCTACTAGCGTTCGCGCCAAATGCGAAACTTACGCTAAAAACAATAGCGCATAAAATTTTAACTATCTTCGCCATTTACGAGTTTTTCCATTAATTCTTTTACAGAAATGATTTCATTTAGCTTCCAGCCGTTCGCGCCTGTGAAAAACAGCCCGCTCTCTTGTCTGCCAAGATAGGCGTCGCTTAGGCGATCTGCTATGCAGTATCCGACGAGTTTGGCTCCTTTGCCACGCTCGCAAGGTGCCACGCAGTTGCTAACGCATGAAATTTTCGGTGCGCTTCCAGCGGCAATCATATCTTGCAAATTCGTATGAATTCCGCGCGCAGGGTAGCCTACTGGGGATTTTAGAAGTTTGATATCTTCTTTTGTGGCTTTTAGTAAGACTTCTTTAAATTTCTCGTGGGCGTCGCACTCAAATGTGCCGATAAATCTAGTGCCCATTTGAACGCCGTTTGCGCCTAGGCTTTTGGCTTTATCTATATCGTTTTTGTCCCAAATTCCACCTGCTGCAAATAGTGGAAAATCGCCCCAGCTATCAATTTCGGCTCTTACTTGCGGGATTAATTTTTCTAGCTGATACTCTGGGTCAGTGCATTGCTCGTAGGTAAAGCCCTGATGACCGCCACTTAATGGACCTTCTAGCACGACGCCATCGGGCAGGCGGTTGTATCTACCACTCCAACGCTTGGCTATGATTTTTAGAGCCTTGGCAGATGAAACGATAGGCATAAGCGCGACATCTGGGAAATCGGCGGTAAATTCGGGCAAATTCGTAGGAAGTCCAGCACCGCTGATGATGATATTTATCCCAGCTTCGCAAGAATCCTTTACAATGCGCTCATAATCATTAGCCGCGCACATAATATTCATCGCTAGTGGTGCGTCGCCACAGATTTCGCGAGCGTTTTTTACGATTTGAGTAAGGGCTTTTTTGTTATAAAAATTTAGCGAAGAAAATGGTCTATCGTGGATACACTTTTCCGAAAATTTCAGGTCGTCATAATATCCAGTCCCTACTGAGCTAATCACGCCCAAACCGCCATTTAAGCTGACATTTCCAGCTAGTTTGTCCCAGCTAATCCCTAGCCCCATTCCGCCTTGGATAATAGGGTGTTTGATCTCGTATTTGCCGATTTTAACGCTCATTATCTTACCTTTAATTTAGCAAATTTTTTCTTTCCTACTTGTAAGGTGTATTCGCCAGCACTTAGTTGGAGTTGCTCGTCTGAAATTTTGGTCTGATCGACGCTGACGGCGTTTGATTTGATTAGGCGTCTTGCATCCGAGCTAGAAGTGGCTAGCTTGCAAATAAGTAGAGCTTTGACGATCCATGCTGGTGCTGAAACGCTAAATTCAGGGATTTCTGCTGGAAGCTCGTTTCCACCATGAACTCTATCGAATTCCTCTTTCGCCTCTAATGCGACATCCTCGTCGTAAAATCTCGTAACGATTTCTGTGGCAAGCTCCTCTTTTACGGCTTTTGGATGCACAGCTTCGTCTGCTACGAATTGTTTGATTAGTGCGATATCTTCGTTGCTTTTTTGTGATAGTAGATTATACCAATCCCACATCAAATCATCGCTGATACTCATTACCTTGCCATACATATCGTTTGGAGCGTCTGTTACGCCGATATAGTTTCCTAGGCTCTTGCTCATTTTATTTACCCCGTCAGTGCCCACAAGAAGTGGCATCATAACGACGGCTTGTTCTTTGCCTACATTATAAACTCTTTGGAGTTGGCGTCCCATAAGAAGGTTAAATTTTTGATCAGTGCCGCCAAATTCGATATCGCATTTCATACATACGCTATCATAGCCTTGCAAAAGCGGGTATAAAAATTCGCTAATGCTAATTGGCATTTCGGCCTTGTAGCGTTTCTCGAAATCATCTCTTTCTAGCATTCTGGCTACATTAAATGTGCTTGATAGCTCGATTACACCGCTAGCGCCTAAGCGATTTGTCCATTCTGAGTTGAACATTACCTTTGTTTTTTCTGGATCTAAAATTTTAAAAACTTGCTCTTCGTAGGTTTTGGCATTTTGCATTACGACATGGTGAGGAAGTTTTTTTCTAGTTTCGCTTTTGCCTGTTGGATCGCCGATTTGAGCTGTGAAATCACCGATCAAAAACTGCACGATTGCGCCGTGTTGTTGCAAAAATGCGAGTTTGTTTAGCACGACAGTGTGTCCTAGGTGTAGATCTGGCGCAGTCGGATCCATGCCGATTTTTACCAAAAATGTTTCGCCACTCTCGTAAAATTTAGTAATCAAAGCCTCGATTTGCTCTTCGCCTATTATCTCGCTTACTCCGCGTTTGAAATTTGCCATTATATCTTTAATGTCAGCCATTTACTCTCCCTTTTATTAGTTTTTATACACATCATCTAATGATATAAAATCAGCGATTTTATATCTATTTTTTAATCTGTCTTTGATATAAGTGTGGTCTAAATTTTCGTTTAATTCTATAATGATTTCGAAAAAATCAGACACAGCTTCGTTGTTTTCGTTCAAATTTATCGAAACTAAATCGACGCTTAGTTTAGCCAAATATGTTAAAAACTCAGCCAGCGAGCCTCGCTTGTTTTCTATGTTTAGTATGATTTTGTATCTGTGTGGCGCGTTTCGCGTCCATTTGACGAAAATCATTTCATCGCTTTTCATTAAATTTGCCGCTCTTTCGCAAAGCTTGTGATGAACCGTGACATTGTGTCCGTTGCGAAATCCGATGATATCGTCCCCGCGTTTAGGATTACAGCAGTAATCAAACTCTACTTCGTTGATTTTGTAGTTTGAATACACCACGATATTGTCGAATTTTTGCTTTTCTACGCTGTATTTATCGCGGAATTTCATATTGAAAAGCTTCTCTTTGAGTGGGTATTTTTTCAGTGCATTTACGACATCTTTCAAAAATACCGAATCATAGCTTGCTTTACCGACTTTTTTGATTAAATTTTCTTTTTCTACCCAGTTTATCACGCTCTCTTCGGTCGTAGCGAAAATCGCACTTAAAATTTTAATCGCTACTTCTTGATTTACATCGCGAATTTTTTGTTTGCAAAATGCCTTAATTGTGGCTCTTGCCTTGCCTGTTTTGACAGAATTTAGCCAGCTACAACGATAGTGCGGGTTGTTTCCTGTGATGATATGGACGATATCGCCGTTTTGAAGCTCGGTTAGAAGCGGGACTTTTATGCGATTGACAAAGGCTTCGACGGCTTTAAGACCGACTTGTGAGTGTATTTCATAAGCGTAATCAAGCGCAGTCGCACCTCGTGGGAGCGTGAAAATTCCGCCCTTTGGCGAATACACTGCGATATCCTCGATATATAGGCTATCTTTGGCATATTCGTATAAATCATCAGCGTTTGAATCATCGGCTTCTTGCAAGCCAATATCGCTAATCCAATCAAGCTTAGGATTTAGTGAGCCAGAGTATTTGTATTTCCAGTGCGCAGCCACGCCAAGTTCAGCTGTATTGTGCATCTCTGTGGTGCGGATTTGGACCTCGACTATCATGCTGTCGTTAAAAACGGTCGTGTGAATCGTCTGGTAGCCGTTTTGTTTAGGTAGGGCGATATAGTCTTTAAAGCGCGAAATCAAGGGGTTAAATTTGGTGTGAATTACGCCAAGTGCTAGATAGCAATCCATCGGTTTTTGCACGATTATGCGGATAGCTAGCAAATCCAAAACCTCTTCAATCGAAATGCCCTTTCTTTGCATTTTTAGGTAGATTGAATAGTAATGCTTCATACGCTTTTGAATTTCAAAGCTGTTTTCGCTAAATCCGTTTGTAAGCAGATACTCGCTAATCGTTTCGCTAAATTTGCTTAAATTTATTTGGAGCTGTTGTTTATGCTCTTCGACATAGTTTGCGATTGTGGCGTATTCTTTTGGCATTACATATTTGAAGCTTAAATCTTCTAAGATATTTTTAATCGATGAAATTCCAAGTCTGTGCGCGATTGGCGCATAAACTAGAAGCGTCTCTTCGCCTATGCGTTTTTGCTTATCTGGGCGGAGTGCTTCTAGGGTTAGCATATTATGGAGCCTATCGCAGAGTTTGACTACCAAAACGCGTTGATCTTCGATAGAGATCATTAGCATTTTGCGAAATGTCAGAGCTGTGGTGCGAAGCTTGGCGTTTTTATCGCCAGAAGGGGCTAGTTTATCCTCGCGGATATTTACGATTTTTGTCATACCCTCTACGATTTTTGCGACATCTTCGCCAAATCTATCCCCAACTTGCTCGGTGCTAAAATCCGTATCCTCGACCACATCGTGCAAAAGCGCAGAAATGACCATAGCGTCATCGCCGCCCATAAATGCGACAAAACATGCGACTAAAATAGGGTGGATTGCGTATGGTTCGCCACTTTTACGAAACTGCCCCTCATGCTGTGTAACGCATAAATTTATCGCATCTACAAGCACTGGGGTAGGCTCTTTTAGGCTATAAAGTAGCCGTTTGGCGTCCTCGATCTCTTTTGTTTCGACAATATCTTCGATAAGGCTTTCCAAATAGCCGTCACTAATCCTTGTCAATGATTCCATCTAGGGTAATCTTACCTTCTGCTAATTCTAAAATCGCAATATCTGCAAATTTCATATTGCGTGTGTCGATGTTTTCGACAAGTGGAGTTGCCCCAGCGGCAAGCTCTTCTGTGCGTTTAGTAGTCATTAGTGATAGCTTGTAGCGATCGCCTCCTGTGACTTTCAACGCTTTTGCTATGATTTGTTCTGTTCTCATTAATTCTCCTTTTTTAGTTTTTTACGATTGAACATTGGCTTAAATCGCCGTTATTGATGATTTTGTGTAAATTTCCGCTCTCAAACATATTGCATACGATGATTGGAAGCTTGTTGTCCTTAGCTAGGGCGATTGCGGTATCGTCCATGACCTTGATATTATCGTGCAAGGCTTGATCGTAGGTAATGGTATTTAAAAGCACTGCGTCATCGAATTTATGCGGATCTTTGTCATAAATTCCATTTACCTTTGTTGCTTTGATAATCGCGTCTGCGCTGATTTCGACTGCGCGCAAGGTGCCAGCTGTATCAGTGGTAAAAAATGGATTTCCAGTGCCTGCTGCAAAGATTACGACCCGTTTTTTCTCCAAATGTCTTTTGGCTCTGCCGATGATGAAGGTTTCGCAGATCGCTTCCATTTTTATCGCGCTTTGCACGCGCACATCTATGCCGTTGTATTCGAGTGCTTCGCGCATAGCGATTGCGTTGATTACGGTTGCTAGCATGCCCATGTGATCGCCACTTGTGCGTTTGATGATACCGCCAGCTGCCGCGCTTACGCCACGGATTATGTTTCCGCCACCGATTACGATACCTACCTCGATACCGTTATCGACGAGCTGTTTAATCTCTCTGGCTATAAATTTTAAAATTTCACTATCTATTCCAAAACCATCTTTTCCAGCCAGTGCCTCGCCTGAAAATTTAACGAGCACACGATTAAATTTTGCCATTTTAATGCTCCTTGAAAAAATTTGATTATGTTATCTAAAACTCGTTTAAAAATAGCTTTTTACGCCGTTTTAAATAATGCCAAAAATTTATTCACCCATAGTTTTCTGGGCGTGATTATCTCGCTAGGGCTTGCGTTTATGGCGTGATACACACTTGCCCCACTTAGCGTGGCGTAATAGCGGATTATCAGGCGTTGCAGGTGCGGTTCATAGCTGGGGATAAACCAGCCGTTGTTTGAAATCGCCACGACAAATTTTGGGTCATCGCTGTAAAACTCGCCCCTCGTCGCCTCGTAGCAAATCGCGCTTTTTACGGGGATTTCTTTGATTGTATAAAAACTAAAATTTGGGGCAATCGAAAAATCGCTAGCCCCGCCTAAAAATGTGTTATTTATAAAATCTCTAATCGGCGCAGGCAGTGGCACTTGCTCGCCAAAAGGCACCAAAATGTGTTTGTCAACTCTGCGCAAATTTCCGTTTTCAAAAACATAGGCGCTGTTGTAAAATTTAGACTCTTCATACGCCTCAGCACCGGCTACAATCGAAATTTTATACGATTTTTCTAGCAAAATTTCCTTTAAGGCTTCCTCGCGGTTTAGATACAGAGCAAATGCGCTCTCTGGCAATACTATCGCCTCGTAGCCACTTTCTATCGCCTCGTCGATTTTGGCTAAATTTTCTCTAATTGCGTCTAAAATTTTCTCCTCGTCCCAGATGTCAAACTGCGAAATTTGTGAATTTTCAAGTTTTATTTTAAATGGCAAAAATTCAGCTTCTTTTTCTTTAAATTCTAGCGCGCAAATTAAGCAAGCGCAAAAAAGCAAAATTTTGGCTTTGTGCCTAAATTTTATCAAAATGCAAATTCCAGCCAAAATCGCGCAAAATGCGAAAATTTCGGCTCTAAAAATGCCATGTGAAAACAAAAGCTCGAAATTTAGCCAATCAAAGCCAAATGGGTGGATAAATTTCAGCCCCGCCAAACAGAGCGCGCGCAGTATTGGCTCATCAAAAATAGCAAAAATACGAAAAATCGCCCCCGCAATCAGGCAAATTCCTAAAATTTCGACCGGGATTAAAAACGAAAGTCCAAAATAAATCAAACTAAAACTAATCCAATAAAACCAAATCGCGCCGATAAAAAACCCAAACCAAAACCAAATTTGCTTTTTGCTTTTTAAAAGGACAAATAGCGCAAAAATCGCGATTAGTGGCGAGAAAAATTCAGCCAAAAGTGGTAAAATTCCACCTAAATTTTGGCTTAAAATTTCAACAAATATAAAATTTGAAACTCCAAGCGCAAGAAAAAAGCCGTTATTTATTTTATTTAATGTAAAATACTCTCTTTTTAAATTTTTTACAAAGGAAAACGATGGAACAAGGAAGTCTTTTTGGAACATTATTACCTCTAATTGTCTTTGTTGGGATTTTTTACTTTTTGCTAATCAGACCGCAACAAAAACAAGCAAAAGAGCATAAAGCTATGGTTGATGCGCTCGCTAAGGGCGATAAAATCGTCACAAGTGGCGGACTAAAATGCACAGTCGTAAAAACAAGTGAGGATTTTATCACAGTTAAGCTTAATGATGATGTTATCGTCGAACTAGACAAACTTTATATCGCAAGAAGGTTAGATGCGTAGTAAGATTACATATCGTTTGATTGCCTTTTTAGTAGCGGCAATTTTTAGTTTGATTTTTGCTATGCCTTCGATTTTGCAGAGCGAAAAGGGCGATAAAATCAACCTCGGACTTGATTTGCAGGGCGGTCTTCACATGCTGCTCGAAGTCCAAAGCGACGAGGCGATAACTTCGAAAATCAAATCAATCGCAGCTAGCGTAAATTACGCTGCTAAGCGCGATGATTTGCTAATGGACGGCTTGAAGCTTGATAGCGATTTTTTCGAATTTGAAATTTTAGACCCCGATGAAGCGCCTAAATTTGACGCTTTGCTTCACTCTGCTGCTAGTGGGCTTGAAATCGCCAAAACTGGCGAGAAATACCGCGTAAGCCTAACGCCAGAAGAGATCGCTAGCACCAAAGAATACGCGATCGCTCAGGCTGTGGATACCATACGCAACCGCTTGGATCAATTTGGCCTTGCTGAGCCAACGGTCGCCAAACAGGGCGAGAGCTATATCCTAGTCGAGCTTCCTGGAATTAAGAGCTCAGAAGAGGAGCAACGAGCCAAAGATTTAATCGCCAAAGCAGCGCATTTGCAACTTATGGCACTTGATGAAATTCGCCAAGACAGAGCCTTAACAATGAGCGAAGAAGAGGCCAAAAGCTACGGCGATGTAATTTACCCTGACGCGAAAAATCCAGAGTATAAATACCTAATCAACGAAATTCCAGTTTTAGACGGAGCAATGCTAGTCGATGCTAGGGTGGCTTTCGATCAAAATACAAATCAGCCAATCATAAATTTCACGCTTAATTCACAAGGTGCGCAAATTTTCGGCGATTTTACAGGCGAAAATGTCGGCAGACGCCTTGCAATCGTGCTTGATGGCAAGGTTTATTCAGCTCCACGCATTAACGAGCGAATCGGTGGTGGAAGCGGACAAATCAGTGGCGGATTTAGCGTGCAAGAAGCACACGATGTGGCGATTGCACTGCGTTCTGGTGCGCTTTTGGCGCCTGTTAGCGTGAGCGAATCGCGCAGTATCGGACCAAGCCTAGGTCAAGATAGCATAGATCAAAGCGTGAAAGCCCTAACTTTCGCGGCGATTGTAATTTTGATTTTTATGGTTTTATACTATGGTATGGCGGGCGTGTTTGCAGATATCGCTTTGATTGTAAATATTTTATTTTTGATAGCGTTTATGGCGCTGTTTGGGGCGACACTGACCCTGCCTGGTATGGCTGGAATTGTGCTGACCGTAGGTATGGCAGTCGATGCCAATGTCATCATAAATGAGCGCATAAGGGAAGTGCTAAAATCTGGTGGCTCCATTAGCCAAAGTATCACCAAAGGCTACGAAAACGCTATGAGTGCGATTGTAGATGCAAATATCACTACGCTGATTACTTCGGCTGCCTTGTATGCGTATGGCACAGGCCCTGTTAAGGGTTTTGCGGTAACTATGAGTATAGGTATCATCGCGTCGATGATTACTGCGATTTTGGGCACTCATGGTATGTTTGAGGTGGTAATGGGCAAAATGGAAAAGAGCAAAAATACGAAATTTTGGCTAGGTTATAAAGTCAGAAAGGCGCAAAATGCAGGTATTTGATAGTGATAAAATTTATGATTTTATGAAATTTAGACATATCGCATTTGTGATATCTGCGATTTTGATAATTGGCTCGATTGGGCTGTTTTTGATTAAGGGCTTTAACTATGGTATAGATTTTAGCGGTGGAACGCTAATTCAGGTCAAATACGACCAAAAAGCCCCGCTTGATGAAATTCGAACTCGCTTTGAAGCGGCAAATTTGGGAAATATAAATGTAACTGAGTTTGGAAGCGATGAGGAAGTTACCATTAGATACTCTGGCAGTAGCGATTCACTGGGCGATAATCCAGCCTTAGCAGCGCAAGAAATTTTAAAAGGAAGTGGAAATTTCGAGGTTCGCAAGGTTGATGTCGTAGGTCCAAAGGTCGGTAGTGAGCTTCGCACAAAGGGAATTATGGCTGTTTGTGTTTCGTTTGCACTTATTTTAGTCTATATTACTTTTCGTTTTGAGTGGAGATTTGCGATTGCGGCGGTGATTTCGGATCTGCACGATGTCATCATCGCATGTGGTGCGCTGATACTATTTAAAATCGATTTTAACCTTGAAATTTTGGCCGCACTTCTTACGATTATGGGTTATTCGCTAAACGATACTATCGTCGTTTTCGACAGGATTAGAGAGGGCGTGCGCACTAGCAAATCCATTAAGCTAACCGAGGTTATCAACGAATCAATCTCAGCTACGCTTTCAAGGACATTTTTGACATCATTTACAACCTTGCTTGTAATTGTGATTTTGTTCGTTTGGGGTGGGGCTATGATACATGGATTTAGCCTTGTTATGCTTGTTGGCGTCGTGGCTGGAACATTTAGCTCGGTTTTCATCGCTGCACCGCTTTTGATTTTATTCGGATTCGATGTGGAAAAATACCGCGCGTTTTTGGCTGATAAACAACGACGCGCCAAAGAAAAAGAAAAAATGCGCGCAATGTATGAAAAAGGCACTGTATAAGGATAGAAAATGAACTGGGGAAGAGTAACATACATATTTT
The DNA here is from genome assembly GCF_027797205.1 of Campylobacter sp. VBCF_01 NA2. Taxonomy (NCBI): domain Bacteria; kingdom Pseudomonadati; phylum Campylobacterota; class Epsilonproteobacteria; order Campylobacterales; family Campylobacteraceae; genus Campylobacter; species Campylobacter sp. VBCF_01 NA2. Next base: position 1,116,861 of record NZ_CP115607.1, on the reverse strand, counting down.
TTGCTTTGATGAGTGCGACTACAATCGCTGGATTTATCTACGAAAGACACGAGCTTTTGCTCTTTATCGCTGCTAGTATTAATGCAGTCTCAACGCTACTTAAAGTCGGTGTGCGCAATATGCTCTCAGCCGAGCTTTTCGCAAGCTCGCTTGTGGCTGATTTGCACCTAATCCCAGCGTTTGTGCTTATGATAGTTCATCCAGGTGATCTTTCGGTTATAACCGCGCTTTGTATCGGCGCGCTGATTGCTGTGATTTTCTCATTAGTGCTAATCACCGTAGAATCAGCCAAATCAAAAGATGAATTTTAGGAGTAATAATGGCTTATAATAGCAAAGAGATAGAGTTAAAATGGCAAAAAATTTGGAACGATGAGGGCGAAGCAGAGCCAAAGGACGATTATAGCTTACCTAAAAAATATATTCTTTCGATGTTTCCATACCCAAGTGGGCGTATCCACATGGGACATGTGCGAAACTACGCTATCGGCGACGCGCTCTCGCGCTACTACCGCTTGCAAGGATACAATGTGCTCCAACCAATCGGCTTTGATAGCTTTGGTATGCCAGCAGAAAACGCAGCGATTAAGCATAAAATTCACCCCAAAAAATGGACTTACGAAAATATTGATTATATGAAAAACGAGCTAGACAGGCTTGGTTTTAGCTTTTCAAAGCGTAGATTGCTAGCCACTTCTGATCCGCTTTATACAAAATGGGAGCAGGAATTTTTCATCAAAATGTATGAAAAGGGGCTGATTTATCGCAAAAGCTCACTGCTAAACTGGTGCGAACACGACGGCACCGTGCTTGCAAACGAGCAGGTTGAAGACGGCAAATGCTGGCGCTGTGGTAATGAAGTAGTGCAAAAGCAAATGCAAGGATATTATTTAAAAATCACAGATTATGCTGGGGAACTTCTTGATTGTTTGAAGGATTTGGAGGGAAAATGGCCAAATCAAGTCCTAACCATGCAAGAAAACTGGATTGGGCGAAGTGAGGGTTTGAAATTCCGCTTTAAATTTGACGATGAAAGCCGCCAGATGCTAGACGGAATCGACGGATTTGATGTATTTACGACTCGCCCTGATACGATTTATGGTATGAGCTACTCGGCTCTTGCGCCTGAACACGCGGTTATTGCGAAGCTTTTGGAGAAAAATTTACTTCCAAAAGATGTAGAGCAAAAGGTTCGCGCGATCCTAAACCAAAGCCCAAGAGAGCGACAAATCGCCGACAAAGACGGAGCGTATCTAGGCGTAAATGTCCTACACCCGCTAACTGGCAAAAAAATCCCAGTGTGGATAGCAAATTTTGTTTTGGCTGATTATGGTGACGGCGCGGTTATGGCTGTGCCAGCAGGCGATGAGAGGGATTTTGAGTTTGCGAGTAAATTTGGACTTGAAATTATAAATATTTTCGAAAACGAAACCCTACCACATGTCGAAAAAACAGGAATTTACGCAAATTCTGAAATTTTAAATGGCCTAAAATACAAAGAGGCAAATGAGAAAATTTTGCAAATTTTTGAAGAGCGAAATTTAGGCTCTCGCGTGGTAAATTTCAAACTCCGCGACTGGGGCGTTTCACGCCAGCGCTACTGGGGCGCGCCGATTCCGATGATTCACTGCGAAAAATGCGGTTTAGTCGGCGAAAAAATCGAAAATTTGCCAGTTGCGTTGCCTGATGATGTGCAAATCACAGGACTTGGCAATCCGCTTGATAAACACCCTACCTGGAAGCACTGCACCTGCCCGAAATGCGGCGGAAAGGCCGTTCGCGAGACCGATACGCTTGATACATTTTTTGAGAGTAGCTGGTATTTCGCGCGCTATGCAAGCGATGAGAAAACTTGGACGAGCAAGGCATTTGACGAGCAGAGCGTGAATTACTGGATGAGCGTAGATCAATATATCGGCGGTATCGAGCATGCGATTTTGCACCTGCTTTACGCTAGATTTTTCCAAAAAGCATTGCGCGATTTGGGTTATTTGCGCGATAGTGAGCCGTTTGCTAGACTTTTGACACAAGGCATGGTGCTAAAAGACGGCGCAAAAATGAGCAAATCTAAGGGCAACACCGTAGATCCCGATGATATCATCGCTACTTATGGGGCTGATACTGCGCGACTTTTCATACTTTTTGCAGCACCTCCTGCAAAAGAGTTAGAGTGGAACGATAGCGCAGTAGAGGGCGCTTATAAGTTTTTAAACCGCCTTTATGAGCGTTCAAGCAATGCGTATAAAACAGATAAAATTCCTAGCATTAACCACGCAAATTTAAGCAAAGATGAAAAATATGCGAGATTAAAAGTCTATGAGGCGCTAAAAAAATCGCACGATGTATATACGGAAAATTTCGCCTTTAATACCCTAATCGCGGCGTGTATGGAGGCTCTAAATGCCCTAAATGCGCAGGATAACGCTGATATTTACACTGAGGGATATTTTATTATCCTAAATTTACTTCAACCAATCGTGCCTCATATCGCAAGCGAGCTAAGTCAGACACTTTTTGGGCGCAAAAATTTCACAAAAATTGAGCTTTTGCCTGAGGTTTTTGTGAGCGATACTATCACGCTTGCAGTTACCGTAAATGGCAAAAAACGCGCCGAAATCGACGCCAATGCGGACGCGAGCGAGGCGGAAATTTTAGCACTTGCCAAAGAAAATGTCGCAAAATGGTTAGAGGATAAAACGCTAATAAAAGAAATTTATGTCAAAAACAAACTTGTAAATTTGGTCGTAAAGTAGGAAAAAATGAGAAATTTGATTAAAAATTTAGCCGTTTTTGCGTTTGTGGTTTTGGTTGTTGGTTGCGGATATCAGCCAGTATCTAAAATCACTTCGCAGATTATGTCAAAAAGCGTGTATGTCGATGTGCTGATGAGTAAAACAGACCCTCAAAACACAGTGGCTATCAAAGACGCTGTCAAAAGCGGTATCGTAGCGCGCCTAGGCTCAAATTTAGCCGACAAATCTAGCGCACAAACCTACATTGTAGCCAGCATAAAAAGGCTAACTTTCACAGCCCTTACCTATGATAGATACGGCTATATTACGAGTTATCGCGCGAATTTGACGCTAAATTTCAAAACAAAGCTTAAAAATGGCGAAATTTTTAGCAAAGACTGCGTAGGAGACCATGATTTTTCGGTCTCTCGCTTAGTCAAAAACAAACACGACACAATCTCAGTCATCAGCGACAAAGAGCGCTATGACGCTATCGAAAATGCCTCTACTCAGGCGTTTGATGAGTTTATTTCTGCGCTTGCGATCAAAGGCATACAGCTTGAACGCGCTAAAAAATAGCTCTATTTTTGACTTCTTAAACGCTCGTCCGATTTATTATAAAAAGATCGATTACGAGCGTTTTCCAGCCGCCTTTGAGGCCGTGCGTAGCGCACTCCCGCTAAAAAATATCACCCAAATCATCGGCACCAATGGCAAGGGAAGCACTGGCAGGTTTTTATCTAGGATTATTATGAGTGCAAATGGCGCAAATGGGCGAAATTCGGGCCCTAAATTTAGCGTCGGCCACTACACTAGCCCGCATATTATGAGATTAAATGAGCGCATTTATCGCGACGGGCGCGAGATTAGCGATGATGAGTTGCAAGGCGCGCACGAGTTTTTGCAAGCAAATTTACCGGCAAAATTTAGAAATAATCTTTCGTATTTTGAATACCTGACTTTGGCGGCTGCGGTGCATTTTAGGGAGTGTGATTACTGTGTATTCGAGGCTGGTATGGGTGGCGAGTTTGACGCTACGAGCAGTTTTGATAGAGAGCTTTCGCTTTTTACCCCTATTGGCACCGATCATATCGGCATGCTGGGCGTTAATTTGGAGCAAATTTCGCGCACGAAGCTTAATGCAATGGCGCAAAATGCGATTTTAAGCGATGAGATGAACAGCCTTAGCGTGAAAATCGCGCGTGAAATCGCAGCGCAAAAGGGGGCAAATTTGGCGTTTGCAAGCGATTTTTTAAACGCAGATGAAAAGCGCGAAATTGCCGAATATATCAAAACTCACAATCTAGCAAATTTTCAATATTCAAATTTAAAATTGGCCGTGGCTGGGGCGAAATTTTGGGGCTTAAATTTTAAAATTGCTGAAATTTTGCCCCTTGATTTGCCTGGGCGCGCCGAAGCAATCGCTCCAAATATCATTATCGATGTGGGGCACAACGAACTAGCCGCCGCGGCACTTGCCAAGGAATTTGCAGGCAAAAAATTTACGCTGATTTACAACGCGTTTGCCGATAAGGATATCAAAAAGGTTCTTGCTACCCTTGCGCCGATTATCAAAAATGTCCAAATTTTGCCTTATGAGGCCCCAGGCCGTGAGCTTGGCGGGGAGATGATTACGCAGGCTTTGGACGAGCTTGGTATCGCGCACTCTGAATTTAGAGGCGAAACCTATGAAAATGAGCTTTATTTGGTGTTTGGTTCGTTTCATTTAGTCGAGGAATTTTTGAAATTTTATAATAACGGGGCGAAATTTGGCAAAAACTAAAATCACAATTAGTGATAATTTCGGCTCGAAAACCATGGAATTTGGCGAGAATTTTCGCTTTCAACTTAAAATTTTAGTCGCATTTATCATTGTCTTTTTGTTCGTTTTGTTTTTCGCGCTTTTTCGCCTAAATAACGACAAAAAAAACCTAAAAACCACCAATGCTACGCTAATGGCGCAGGTCGAAAAGCTAGAAAAACAAAACCAAAATTTGATAATTCAGGCAAATCAAATGCGCGAACAAACCAGCCTCGATATCGCAAACGAAGGCCCTGACGGCGATGAGAGCGACGCGCAAATCGCGCAGTATTTCAGCGAAAGACTGGCCCAGCGCAACAAATCAAACGCTAAAACAATCAGCGCAAACGATAACACCTATAAATTGATGTTTCAATACATACCAAACCGCTACCCGATAAAAAACCGCGGAATCACCGATAATTACGGCATGCGCACGCACCCGATAGCCGGCGTTAAGCGCATGCACCACGGCATAGATTTGCGCGCCAGTGTCGGCACACCGGTAATCGCCACAGCAGATGGATTTGTTGATTTTGCCGGCGAGAGCGGAAACGGATATGGCATACTCGTGCGAATTACGCACAATTACGGATTTTCGACAAGGTATGGCCATTTAAGCTCGGTTAGCGTGGCTCCTGGCATGTGGGTTAGCAAAGGCACGGTTATCGGATACACGGGCAATACAGGGTATAGCACGGGGCCGCATTTGCACTATGAGGTGCGGTTTTTGGGTATGACGCTAGATCCTTTGAATTTCATGCTGTGGGATAGCTCGAATTTAAATATCTGGTCGGTCGAGCCAAATGTATCGTGGTATGAGATAAATCGCGTCTTGCAAAGTGGGGCGCAAAAATAATGCAAGCTAGAATTTATGAGTATTTTTCGCAAATTTTAGCGCAAAATTCTGCGCAAATTTGTCCTCAAATTTTAATTACAGATGATGAAAAAGATAGCGCACTTTGCGCTGAGGTGTTGAAATTTTTGGGTTTTAAAACCTTTGTTTTGCCTGATTTTAGGGCGCATTTTGGCGAGGATTTGCGAAGCTACTACGACGAGCTAATCGGCATTTCACGCTCTCTTAGCGCGTATTACAAATGCGAAAAGCGCAAAATTTTAATCTCGCCAGTTCGCACGATTTTAAACAAACTCCCCACAAAATCGCAACTAAAAGGGATAAAAATCGAATTCGCCCAAAAGCTAAATTTGGCTGAATTTAAAGATGAAATTTTGCGCCTTGGATATAGCGTGACGCAGGTCGTCGAAAGCGCAGGCGAGATTAGCTTTCGTGGCGAGATTATCGATATTTTCCCGCTTGGAGGCGAGTGCGGGGTGAGGGTTTTGCTCGATGATGATGAAATCGAGAGCATTAGGCATTTTGACATTGATACGCAAAAATCCGAAAAAATCGAGCTAGAAAGCGTCGAGATTGAGCCGTTTTTGGCGAATTTAAACAAGGGCGAGTTTGAGAGCGCAAACGAAAAAATTAGCGCCTTTGATAGCGACGCTTTGATTAACGATCTAACTTCGCTTGGGTTTTGGTTTATTGATGGGTTTGCGGATTATTTGCAAGAATTTAGCGCGGTTTTAGCGTGTCCTATCAAAAAAGATGAAATCTTTGCCGAAAGGGATCTAAGCGTCCTTGATACACTGCCGCTAATACCTGCCGCGCGTAAATTTAAGGATTTGCAAATCACGCCAAATAGCGAATTTTTCGAATTTCACAAAAATGATAAAATTACCATTATCGCGCGAAACGACGCGCTTTTGGCGCATTTGGATCTCTCAAATTTAAGCAATGCGAAAATTTTAAAAGAGGATTTTATCCTAAATTTAATCAGCCCTGATGAGATTATAATCTCGCTAAATAAGCTAATTCCAAAAAAGCGTGTGCGAAAATCTACTTTGGCGATTGATGAGCTAAATCCGGGCGATTTTGTCGTGCATGAAGACTACGGAATCGCCAAATTCGCTGGCCTTGAACTAGCCACCGTTTTGGGGCATTCGCGTGAGTTTGTCGCCCTGATATACGAAGGCGGCGACAAGCTACTTTTGCCTGTGGAATACCTAAATAAAATCGACAAATATATCGCTGGTGGGGGCGTGGTAAGCCCTGATCGCCTAGGCAAGGCAAGCTTTGCAAAAATCAAAGAAAAGGTGCGCGAAAAACTCTTTGTCATCGCTAGCAAAATAATCCAAACCGCCGCTAAACGCGAGCTAATTCGTGGCGTGATGATAGAAAATACTGGCCCAAATTACGCCAAATTTATCGCTTCTAGCGGGTTTTCATACACGCCAGATCAAGAAAGCGCGATTAGCGCGATTTTGCAGGATTTGCGTAGTGGCAAGGTCATGGATAGGCTATTAAGTGGCGATGTGGGCTTTGGCAAGACAGAAGTGGCGATGAACGCGATATTTGCCACGATAAAAAGTGGCTTTTCTGCGCTGTTTTTCGTGCCGACGACTTTGCTGTGCGCCCAGCACTACGCTACGCTAAAAGCGAGATTTGAAGAGTTTGAAATCCCTGTTTTTAGGCTAGATAGATTTAGCAAAGCAAAGGAAAAAAGCGAAATTTTAAAACGGCTTAAAAATAACGAAGCGATTGTGTGTGTGGGCACGCATAGTCTGCTAAATGTCGAAGCGCCAAATTTAGGGCTTGTAATCGTCGATGAAGAGCATAAATTCGGCGTGAAGCAAAAAGAGAAATTAAAGGAAAAATCGCAAAATTCGCACCTTTTAAGCATGTCTGCTACGCCGATTCCACGCTCATTAAATATGGCGCTAAGCCAGATTAAGAGTTACAGCACGCTTTTAACTCCGCCACTAGATCGCCTCGATGTGCGCACAATGGTTAAAGAGTGGGACGAAAAAATCGTAAAAGAGGCGATTACTAGGGAGCTTCGCCGTGGCGGGCAGATTTTTTATGTGCATAATCATATTGCAAGCATGCCTAGCGTAAAAAAACGGTTGCTTGAAATTTTGCCAAATTTAAAAATCGTAATCTTACACTCTAAAATCGATGCGCAAACCACCGAGGACGAGATAGCTAAATTTATCGCTGGGGAGTATGATCTCATGCTATGCACGAGCATAGTCGAGAGTGGAATCCACATGCCACGCGTCAATACGATTTTAATCGACAACGCCGATAAATTCGGCATAGCAGACCTGCACCAGCTTAGAGGCAGGGTAGGGCGAAGCAACAAACAGGCATTTTGTTACTATTTAATCAGCGATAAAACCGCCCTTACTAGCGACGCGCTAAAACGGCTCGTGGCATTAGAGAGCAACTCATTTCTAGGCTCTGGCTCGGTGCTAGCGTATCATGACCTAGAAATCAGAGGTGGTGGAAATCTCGTCGGCGAAGCGCAAAGCGGGCATATCGAGGCTATCGGATACAGCCTGTATTTGCGTATGCTAGAAGATGAGATAAACAAGCTTTTAAACCAAAAAACAATCATTTCAAGCGTCGAGCTTAAAATTTCAGTCAATGCCTTTTTAAATAGCGAATATATCGCGGAGGATAGGTTGCGACTTGATATTTATCGCAGGCTTAGCAAATGCGAAAACGCTATGCAAATAAATGAAATTTACGCTGAAATCGAGGATAGATTCGGCAAGGCTGATGTTTATACCAAGCAATTCATTGATATGATGATGATAAAGGTGTTAGCTCAAAATATCGGTGTGCGCGCGATTTCGAGCATGGAAGTAAATATCGTAATCACAGATAAAAATGGCGAGAAAATCCGCCTAAAATCGCCTTCGAAAGACGATGATGATGTGCTAGCGGAAATTTTAGTGTATTTGCGAAAGGAAAACAAAAATGTCTGAGTTAAATTTGAAAATTGATTGGCAAAGCGTGCAAGTGGCGCAGTTTCGCAGACACGGATTAAAACTGCGGGCGATAGAGGATATTGATTTTGTGGATATTAACGCGCTTTGTGGCTTGGAGGCGCAAAAAACTGCGCTTGTAGAAAATACGCGAAATTTTATTCACGGGCGCGGGGCAAATCACGCCTTGCTTTGGGGCGAGCCGGGCTGTGGTAAATCAAGCCTAGCAAAGGCAGTTTTTACGAAATTTTTGCAAGACGGGCTTAAAATTGTCGAAATCGGTAAAGATGATTTGGAGTATCTCATCGACATAATCGATGAAATCAGGGGGCAGGATTATTATTTCATCATTTTTTGCGATGATTTAAGCTTTGAGCTTGGCGAAAACGCCTACAAGCACCTAAAACCGCTACTTGACGGCTCTATGGAGCGCGCGCCCAAAAATGTGCTAATGTATGCGACCTCGAATCGCAGACACATTTTAAGCGAGCTAGCCAGCGACAACATGGGCGCGCAGGTGGGCGCCGACGAGCTTCATTTAAGCGACGCTAAAAACGAGCGCATTAGCCTTAGCGAGCGATTTGGTTTGCAACTTAGCTTTTATAGTGGAAATATGAGCGAGTATTTGGGCGTGGTGGAGAGCTATTTCGCGGCATTTAGATTTATGAGCGTTGATGAGTTTAGGCAGCGTTTCGCGCACGCACTTGACGAGTTGCGCGCCAAAGCTAGCGAGTTTGCGAGGGTTAGGGCGAGCCGAAGCGGGCGGATCGCAAAGCAGTTTGCGCTAAGCTATGCGAGCGAGTTTTTTGCGAAATTTAGCCCCGAAAATGAGCGCGACTGAGCTATTTCGCGCACTTTTTGGCGCGATTAAATTTGATGATTTTCGCTGGTGGCCGAGATATGGCGAATTTGAAGTGATTGTCGGCGCGATACTGATCCAAAACACAAACTGGAAAAACGCCGAACTTGCCCTTGAAAACCTGCGCCAAAAAGGGCTTTTAACTTTGCAAAATTTAGCGAATTTAAGCGTGGAAAATTTAGCCGAAATCATCAAACCAAGCGGATTTTATAACCAAAAAGCAAAACGGCTAAGCTCGCTTTGCAGGGCGATTGCGGCAGAATTTGGCGATTTTGAAAATTTCGCGCACGCCGTAAGCCGTGAGTGGCTTATCGGCCAAAAAGGCATAGGCGCGGAAACCTGCGACGCGATTTTGTGCTATGCGTGCGGGCGACCTACAATGGTCGTTGATAGTTACGCACTTCGAATTTTGGGATATTTTGGCTATGAATTTGAGTGCTATGATGAGTGCAAAGAGTGGTTAGAGAGCCTAAATTTTAGCGAAGTTTTTAAGTTAGCAAATTCTCGCTATGAGAATTTTTCAAATGACGAAAACGGCGCATTTGCGCTATTTCACGGACTAATCGTGGAATTTTGCAAAGCACACTTAAAAGGTAAAAAATTCGACGAATTTGCGATAAATTTATTTGATGAGTTAAAATGCAGTTAAAAATCCAAATTTTTCTAACAATCTTTCTCGTGATTTACACCCTTTTATCGCTACCTAGCCAGATAAAAAATAAAAACTATTTTCAAATTTTTCTTTTTTTGTCTTTTGTCTGTATTGGCATAGAAATGCTTAGGCAAAACAGCCTTATAAATGGGCTTTTATCTAGTGTTGGTATGGATTATTTCGACATTATTTTGATTTGTATTATGCTCTTTTTTATCTATGCTTTTCGTTCTGATAAGCTTGGCGCTTTTATGGTGTCTGCAATCTCTTTTTTTAATGGGTTTGCTTCGCTAAACGGATATAAAGTGTGGATCAAACACCAAGGCTGGGTAAGACTTGGCACAAGGGGCAAAATTTTTGTTTTTATTGTGGCTTTTGCCTCGCTTATCGCCTTTTTATTTGGCAAAAAAAGCAATCAAAATAAACTATTTTTCTGCAAAAATTGTCAAAAGACTTTTTATTTTTATGAGGTAAAAAATTTAAGGTGCAAACAATGTTTTGGGGATTTGGTGGATTATGAGCACTATTTAAAACAAAAATATGCACATAAAAATGAAATTTTTACTGGTGATAAAGCTGGTGAGTCAAAACCGCGCAAGAATAAAAGAAAAAAGCATAAATAAACCCAAAATGGCAAAATTTTAGCCGATTTTGCCCCTTGGAAATTTTAAAATTTCGGCGCAGTGTTTTATGGCTTGCGAAGCGAGATTAAATCACGCACAAATACTTGATTTTCTCACCCTCAAATTTCAGCTCCACTATGTCGTGCCAAAGTGTGATAAACTGGCTATTTACGCAGAAAAGTTCCTCGTGAAAGTGTCCGAAAAACCACTTTTTAAATTTGATTTTGCGATAAATTTCTTCTAGCAAATCGCCGTTTGGATCGCGGAAACCACTATTCATAACAAACATTGCTGTGGAATTTGTTATAAAATTTGAATTTATTTATGATTTTTTCTAAATATATTGGAAATTATATGAAATTTATGTTACAAAAATGCATTTGTATGATTTAAATTATTAAATTTGGTTGCAGAGGAGGGATTTGAACCCCCGACCTTCGGGTTATGAGAAATTTGTGCGTTTAATTTCTTTTGATAATTCCCTTAAAATTGGCTTTTTATAGCATAGGGTGGGGTATGGGGCAAAGCCCCATAAATACCAACGCCGACGGCGTGAAACGAGCGTAGCGAGTAGCCGTCGAGCGTGTGTTGCAAGTTTAATTTGTCAAATTTGCAATTGGCGTAATGTGATTTTATTTGCAGTCGTCGAATTTTCGCCCCTAAAAACAAAAAACATAATCTTAAAATTACCTATAACTTTCAATTTATAAATTCGTGTGGGTAACTCTTTACCCCTTTTTCTTGGGTTGGCGGTGGCGTTTCTGTAAGAAATGGGGGAGGAGATTTACAATCGGGCACTCATATTTTTAAAAGGGTGGGAAATTTTATGTTTATATGAGTAAAATAGATAAAATTGGGGGGTGGGGCTTCCAGCAAACTAAGATGGGCGGGAGCTTGCGACCGCCCGTCTTAGTTTGCTCTTGTGTCTTTATATACTAATGTTCGCCATTAAAATTATTGCCAGTATTTATCAACCTGTTTTATGTTTTGTCTATGTTCTATACAAAGCGGTTCTGTGTTTTTGTTTAATCCGAATTTGTAGTGTGTGAAGTCAATATATGGATTATAAATACTAAATTCCATTTTTAATTCAGTATAAATAGCAGCAGACAATAAAGGCTCTTGGCAAATTAGCCTTTCAACCGCATTTCTAAATTCTGCCGTTGAAAATTTCTTTTTGTCATCGACTTTTAACTTGAAATAAAATTTATTGCCTTTGTAGCCGTAATTGTAGCTAAATTTGTCTTTTAGTTTTAGTTTATTAAATAATCCATTTTCTGCTCTTTCAAATATATATTTTCCGATCTCATAGGCAGATTTATTTTGATACCACGCCTTAAATTTACTATATTCATAATCAAAGGCTTGGTTTGCAGATGATAAAGTCAAGGTAAAAATAAATAAAAATAGGATTTTTTTCATTTACTTTCCTTGTCGATTTCTTTTTTAAGAATTCTAGCTTTAATGTCTGCAATGTAGTATTCTTTCTCTGTTTGGCTTAAATTATTGAAGTATTTTAAAAATTCAGTTTCTACATTATCTGTTTTATTTATTGAATTTTCTTTGTATTCCATAACTATTTTATATAGAAATTCTTTTTCTTTTTTCCAGTTATAGAGAGTTGGCTCTGAAATTTTTAGTAATTTGCAAAAATCTTTGTTATTCATCATTAAAAACCTTGACAATTTTATAGTTTTTTACTAAAATACTAAAATAATTTAAGTAATAAACTATAAAGTAATTTTTTTATGCACCTTTATTTTATCTATTTATTACTTAAAAATATTGAGAAAATATAGATTTGAAATATCAAATTTGTATTTTGCCCTGAATATGGCTTTAAACTGTTCCGCCTTTGTGATTGCTTAGGATACTCATCACAAAGGCGAGTTTAAGTATCCTAAAAAGACAAAATTAAGGAGTATCCTATGTCAAGTTATATATCAGATTTTATCTTTCAAAACGAGAATTTACCTTTTAGCTTTGAAAATCAATTTAAACGATTTTCATACATTACCATTTTTCCAAATCAGGCTAACGCTTCGGGCGATAAAAACGAAAACGGCGTTTATGTTTCGTGGTTTCAGCTTGTAGCACAATTTAAAGTTACTTATGATGCTGTCAATGAAAATGGCGAAGTTTTAAAGGGCGAAAATGCTATTACAAAAACACTTATTATCAAATTTACAGATGATTATATGCGTAAATTTAATTTAAATGGAATTGCATTAAAGGATTTTTTTAACACTTATTTCGTTGGTAAGCGTTTTATAACTTTACCAGTTACGGAAGAAATGCCAGTTTATGAGTATAAAAATAATACTCGGAATTTAATCAAAAATCAAAGTCAAGTTTATGTTGTAGATGATTTTAATTTAACCGAATTTATAGAATTTATAAAAAATCAAACAAAATCTAAAAAATAGTTTTACAAGCCGATTTAAACAAAATCGGCTTAATAAAGCTATTAAATAGCTAATTCCATAAAAGGGGTTTTTCATGGAAAAACTAAAAAAATTTGCAAAATCTGCAAAGGCAAAAGCCCTAACATTAGGAGCTTTGGCGTTCGTTGGCGTTAATAACGCTATGGCTGATGTAACAATGTCAGCAGACGGAAAAGTTAGCGGAAATTTTGACATTTCTCCGCTTTATGGTGTCGCTACTGCGATTTTTACGGCTCTTGGTGCTATTGTTGTCGTTAGATGGGCGATTAGCTTCATTAGACGCGGTTAAAATAAAGCCCCTATTTTGGGGCTTTAAAACGAATAAATAAGGATTTAAAATGACAATACCTTTTGAAAATTTGCAAACTTTTATTTATTCGTTTTTTGTTATTTTTTTAGCTTTTCTTGGTCTTGTAAAAATCGTTTCTGAAAGTATCGGATTTTTGAAAGGCGAATTATGAATTCTTACGACATTTTTACGAATTTAAATCTTAATTTTAGCGATTATAACTATTTAATGGCTCTTAGTGGCATTTTGTGCGGATTTGTTTTCGCTAGTTTAGTTTTGTTTTTCGTGTCAAGGATTTAATATGTATAGTGTTGTCCCTTTGACTGGTATTAATTCATTTGATTATTTTTTCTCTATATTTTTTTGGTTTTCTGTTTCATTAATTCCGATTTCTGCGGTTATTAGTATCCTAGTGAAACGGTGGCATAAATGAAAATTTTAATTGGAATTTTAAAAATTTTTTTATTGTTATCGCTGTTTTTTAATTTAGCCTTTTGCGATATTCAATTAAAGCCTATTCCTGTTTCGGATATCCTTACAACTAATAAAGAAAATGAAATTTATGTATTAGATCCTTATTCTACTTATCCTGAACTTACTTATTATAAATATTGTGCTTATGAAAATAATAACAATATAAATAATACTACTTCTTATATAACTTATGGTTCTAGTTCTTCTGGTCTTTGGACTAAAATTACTTATAACAATCTATTTTCTGGTGTTTATGCTATCAATTCTGAACATTTGTTAATTTATGATAATGTTTTTGATCCTTGTATTAAATATGATAATAATGGCGTTTGTATTCTTGGTAATCAAAAATGTGTTGTTTGTGATGGTAGAAATGGACAATATTTTAATTCTGATACTGGTTCATGTTCCAAAGATTGTGAAATTATCCCAAATTTAAAATTTCGTGCCGATTGTCATTGCAAACAAAAAAATTTAGGCTCTTATGTTTCTTCTCGTATTGTTGCAAATATTTCAAATGGTGATGATGATGAGCCTTTGGCTGTTTGTAAGGTTACTTGTAGTAATGGCGAATTTGATGCAGAAGAAATTTATTGTAGTGTTGATGATACTTTGCGCGAACAATCCGATACTAGCACTGGTTCAAATGGCAATAATAACCCAAATAATGATGACAATGAAAATCCTAGTGGTGGTGGCAATAATAATCCAAATAACGATGACAATGAAAATCCTAGTGGTGGTGGCAATAATAACCCAAATAATGATGACAATGAAAATCCTAGTGGTGGAAATTCTGGTGGTGGAAGTTCAGGTGGTGGAAGTTCAGGCGGTGGAAGTTCAGGCGGTGGAAGTTCAGGCGGTGGAAGTTCTGGCGGTGGAAGTTCTGGCGGTGGAAGTTCTGGTGATCCTAGTGATGATTCTGGCACTACTGCCCCAGAAAATCCAGAAAATCCAGAAAATTCAGAAAATCCAGAAACCCCTTCTGGTGATTGTGTGGGTGATAATTGCACTCCGCAAGATATTACGAGCGATTATTCTAAAATGCTTGATGACGCTCAAAAACAATTTGACGGAGCTTATGGTAATACCAAAAAAGAACTTGATGGACTTATTGATAAAGCAAAGTCGGCTATTGATGATATTAAAAATGGTGGCTTTATTCAGTTTGGAAAATCTAGGGTTTTAAATTGCCCTTTGAAATCTGATACTATCGATTTTAAATTTTTTACTTATCAGTTTAATTTTGATTTGTGTGTTTGGTTATCTCGTCTTTATTCTGTTTTATATTTTTTGACTTTGGTTACTTGTTTGTTTTTTGGTTTGAAGTTCATTTTTGTTCGAGTAATTAATTTGGGCGGTGCTGAATGATTGGTGCTATTTTAGCT
This sequence comes from Campylobacter sp. VBCF_01 NA2, assembly GCF_027797205.1. NCBI lineage: Bacteria > Pseudomonadati > Campylobacterota > Epsilonproteobacteria > Campylobacterales > Campylobacteraceae > Campylobacter > Campylobacter sp. VBCF_01 NA2. The sequence continues at coordinate 1,101,766 of NZ_CP115607.1, read as the reverse complement.
TTTTTTGCAGAATTGCTTAAATTCTTTGGACTTCGTGCTGTAAGTTTTGCTAAAAAAATGGCGCAATTTGCGGTTATTGTGGCAATTAATAGTTTGATTGTTGTTTCTTTTATTGCATATTTTAGCGCTCTTATTTCTACTATTTTATGGCTTTATAGTTCTTTTAATGATTTGCTTCGTCGATTTAGTAGCGTTGATAGTGATGATATTTTGTCGCTTGGTTTTAAGGTTTTAAAATCTTGCGGTGTTTGGGACGGCGCAGTCGATGCGTTTTCTATTTTGAGTGTCGGTTTTATTAGTATTTTTGTTGGTTTTCTTACAAAAATTATTTTAAAGGCTCTTTTGCAACTTCGTATAAGTGTTTTAAGCCTTATTATTGCATTAAAGGAATAATATGGCTATTACTTATATTGTAGGAAATCCAGGAAGCGGAAAATCATATTTAGCAGTTTATAAAATTTGGGAATTTTTCTATAAAAACAAAAAGAAAAAATCAAAAATCGATAATGAAAATTTGCAAAAATATAAAATTTGCTATACAAATATAAACGAGTTCAAATTTAATCTTTTTGATAATGTTTTAGAGTTTGATTTTAACGATTTAATGTATCATTTAACTAATCTTTATACTATGTATCAAAACAAAGAAAACGACCAAAAATTACTTGAATATTGCGAAAATAATAGTTTTAAAAATGCTCTTTTTGTTATCGATGAAGTTCATAATATCTTTAAGAAAAACGATGAAATTTTGATTTGGTGGCTTACATATCATCGCCATTTATACCATGATTTATTTTTGATAACGCAAGATCTATCACTTGTTCCAAACGAATATAAACGAATTGCAGAGTTTTTTTATAAAGCTGTCGATAGTGGAAAACGGCTATTTTCAAAGAAATTTAGATATATTCAATATTCAAATTATCGTATGTATCAAAATTCAATTATTCAAGGCGGTGCATTAAATATACCTTTTAGCACTGAAATTTTTAATTTATATCATAGCGGTAACGATACAAAAATTAAAAGCTTCGTTCAAAAATACCTTATTTTTGCGTTTTTGCTTGTTTTAATTGCTATTTGTAGTTTTATTTATACGCTTTTTTCTTTTGGTAGCAATGTAGAAAAAGAAAAGGCGGTCGCTGAAAGCAATTTTAATAGGGTTGGCGGTGGCGTTTCTGTAAGAAATGGGGGAGGAGATTTACAATCGGGCACTCATATTGAAAAAGAGCCATTAAATAACTATAAAGACGGCTTCGCTGTCTTTATAGTTTGTTATGATAATTTCTGCGAAATTTCAAAAGAATATGAAATTTTTCCTATGTCTTATTTAATGGCTCTTTTGGAAAATTATAAGCCTATTTATTCGAAGCGAATAAAAAGCATAAATTCGATTAAGTATTTTTTTGTTTTTAAAGAAAATATTTTTACAAATTTGATGAAAAATCAAGGAGTATCCTATGAAAAAAATTCTGATTTTAATATTGGTGTTTTGGGTTCAGATACTGAACGCAGATAGTTTTAAACATAGTTTAGTTGAATTCGTTTCTTTTGCTTCTTCTCATAATAATGTTAATATTATTGTAAGTGAAAAAGCTAATGAGGGCGAATTTTATTTTTTTAGCGATGAAAAAGAGCCAAAAATAAGCCTTGATATGTTGCGTGAAATGCTTTTAATACAGGGCTTAACTTTGATTAAATTTGATAGTTTTTTTCTTGTTGATTTTTTGGAAAACAATATCAAAAATTTAAAAACTATTGAATTTTATAATGAAGAAAATAAAGAATTTGATTTTTATTCTGTTTCATTGAATAATTTTGTAAAAGATGATATAAAACAAGTTTTGCAAATTTTAGATATAAACTCAACTTATATCGACAATTCAAATACTCTTTTTTATATCGCAGATGATGAAAAACAAAGCAAAATTTTAAGTGCTTTACAAAAAATCGATGATACGCCAAAACAAACAAGTATCAAATTAACGATTTTGGAAACAAATTTAAAAGATTTAAAAGATCGTGGCTCGGAAATTACTTCATATTTGAAGTCATTTCCTAGCGATACTTTTAACTATTTTTTAAATTTGATAACAATGCCATATAATGCGGTTTCAAATGTAACTGCAAATTCAAAGTCTGGTTATTATGGCGTATTGCGATTTTTAGATTTAAAGGATTTTAGTGACATAAAATCAAGCCCGTTTTTTACAATTCGTAGCGGTAAAGAGCTTTATTTTAGCAGTGTTGAAAATATCCCGTATTTAATGCAAAATAAAGAATTTACAGATAGCAGACAAAGCGTAACTAGTAGCTATGAATACCGAGATATTGGCTTAAAAATTACGCTTTATCCGATAATTTTAAAAGACGGAAGCGTTGATTTGTCGCTTCATTTGATAGTTGAAGACATTATAAGTAATGAAAACGATAAACCTATGACAAGCAAAAAAGAGCTAAAAAGCTCATATATCATAAAAAAAGGCGAATTGCTTGTTTTAAGCGGTATAAACAAGCAAATAACTTACGATAAAAAGTATTCTATTCCGCTTTTAAGCGATATTTGGTTTATTGGAAATTTATTCTCTTTTAGTTCAAAAGAGAATAAAGATACAACTTTAACGCTTTCGATTGAAATTTTATAAAGGATTTTTTATGAGAGTTTATATCAAAGACGGAATAAAATATCTTTTTAGTTCAAAATATGAGATTTTTAACGAACCTTACGGCATAAGTGTCATTGATAAAAAAGATATTGACAAGAAAATTTTAAATACTTTGAATTTTTACAAAAATTCATATATTGAGATTAACGGCGAAAAGCAAATATCATTTTTTGATTTTTCGACTTCGGCAAATATTCAGCCTAAACGCTATCACGCTGAAATTTATAATCGCATTAAAACTATGCAAGAATTTGCATCCGAGCTTGGTTTTGATACGCCTATTTTTATAACTTTGACGGCTCCGTCGTATTTAAAGCCGTTAAAACAGGTAAAATTAGGTAAATCAAAAAATATAAAGCTTGTCGATAATCCTAAATTTGACGGCTCTGCTGATTTTGTAGTTCGTGCAAGAGATTTTATAAGTGAGAGTTGGCGTAAATTTTTAAGACAGCGAATTTTTAAAGAGATAAAAAGCGAATTTAATGAAAACATTATGTTTTTAAAGGTTTTTGAACCGCATTTAGACGGCTGTCCGCACTGTCATATCGTCGCTTTTGTGCCTAGTAAATTTAAAGATAGATTTGTGAATTTAGCACAAAACTATTTTAAAACAAAAACGGATATAAAAAGCGAATTTGACGATAACGGCGGTGGCGTGATAGCCTATCTTTTGAAATATGTTTTAAAAAGCTTTACAAACGGCAAAAATGGAGCGATTAACGATGTAGCATATTGGTATATTTATTATAATATCCGTCGTTTTAGCACTAGTAGGACTTTAATAACAATGGAACTTTATCGAAAAATTCGCCATAAAAGCGAATTTAGAGATTTAAAACAGATGACAAATTTATTCCGTGACGGCTTAATAAGTTGTGATTTAATCGCTGATAATAGTAAATTTTGCAGTGGCGAAAAACTAAAATCAACTGATTATATAATTGATACGATAGTCGTAAGCATTGACGGATTTGATTATTTAGAACATAAAATCGCTTATAAGCGGTCAGATAAAGTCGTCGTGCATTTAGCGAGTGGTGATGAGCGAATTGTAAATCGTGGTAATTCTAGGATTAATCCTTTTGAGTTAAAAGATATCAAAGATGCCGATCGTAATAAAATCGTGCATTATAACCCTTATAAAATTTTTAGGACTTCTTGGGAAAATATGAGCGATGAACGATTAAAACGCTATTATAAAGATAATAAATATTGGATTAGTGATGATTGCTTTGATTTTATTGATTTTGCAAAATTAGAAAATGAAATGATTGAACGCGGATTTTTGCAAAGATTTAAAAATCATATTGAGCCTTTTAAAGATGATTTTGAATTTTTGCAAAATGAATTTGCTAATCGTGGTTTGATACCTTTTCCATTTTAAGGCAAACGATGATATTGAACGATTTATTTGCTGATTATGTCGTTTTTTATGAGCTGATTTTGCGAGAACATACGCTAAAAAGCGATATTTACACATACAATAAGCACATAAAAAGCACAATCGGCGAAAAAGATATAACAGAGCTAAATTTCATCGATATTCAAAAGTTTTGCAATGATTTAATAAAACAAGACTATAAAATCAAAACAGTTAAAAACATACTTGCGAAATTGCGTGTTATTTTTAAGCTTGGTATGAAGCTAGAAATTATAAATAAAAATCCTTGCGACTTCGTGGAATTGCCTAAATTTGATAATAAGCGATATTTTGATTATTCTTTAAAAATTCAAAAGAAATTTATTAAAGCAATTTGCGAAAATAAAGGTTATAATGCCGATATTTTCTTTTTTCTTTTACACGGTCGCAGAAAAGGCGAAGTCTTAAATTTGCGTTGGTGCGATATAAATTTCAAAACAAAAACATATATAATACCTTGTAAAATCAATAAAGCAAAGCGAGATATGGTTTATTCGATGAGTGATGAGCTTTATAAAAGACTTTTAAAACTGTATATTCAAGCGAAAAATGATAAAAATTTAGATAATTATATTTTTGTAAATCCTATGACAAATACTAAATTTACCGATTTGCGCCGTTCTTGGAATTCTCTTTTAAAACGAAATAATTTACCAAAAATAAGATTACACGATATAAGGCATTTAATCGGAACATATTCGATAAATTATCTTAAAATTCCTGTGGAGCAGGTTTCTTTTGCGCTAGGTCATACAAATATAATAACAACGCAAAAATATATAACAACTAATATTAAAAAGTCAAAAGAACTGATTGAAAATTTGATAAATTCGGTTTAAATAAAATTCAGATTTTTTTAAGTGTCTTTGTGGTTGTTTCGCAAATGCCTAAAAATGAATAATTGGTTGCAGAGGAGGGATTTGAACCCCCGACCTTCGGGTTATGAGCCCGACGAGCTACCACTGCTCTACCCTGCGATACAAAAATGATTTAAAGAAGTGTGGATGGGGTAGGAGGATTCGAACCTCCGCATGATTGGACCAAAACCAATTGCCTTACCGCTTGGCGATACCCCAATGCAAAAGAACTTGTATTATACATCAAAATTGGTTAAAAGTCAAGGAAAATTTAAAAATTTTTAAATTTTTGTCGAAACTTAATTAATGTCTTTTTCTATTGGTTTTTTCAGCCCTGCTGTGCGGGAAAATAGTATCAAATCCTCTGTGCTTTGCACGCTCCATGGAAGTGCGCTTATGGCGTGAGCGAAGATTTCCTTGCACGAAATAGCGTCGCTGTAAGCCCTGTGGTGGGTGTTTTCGATACCCAAAAGCTCTTTTAGCGCGCCGAGATTGTATTTAGGCGACTCTATCGTGCGACGCGCTAGCTCGACGGTGCAAATTTTGCGGTTTAGCAGCATGCCAAACCCGCATTTTTGCATACTTGCGTCGATAAAACCATAATCAAATTTGACATTGTGCGCCACGAAAATCGCGTCGCCCAAAAATAGCCGAAACCGCTCCAAAACGCTAGCTAGGCTTGGTGCGCCCACCAAATCGCGCGCGCTAATTCCGGTTAGTTCGGTGATACCCTCTGGCACAAAATTTGCATATACAAAGCTCTCAAATCTATCCAAAACTCGCCCGCCTTGCACCTTTATCGCGCCGATTTCGATGATTTGACCGCTACTTAGCCCGCCACTGGTTTCAATATCCACAAAGCAAAAAATCTCGTCCTCGATATCGGTTTCGCGGGTTTTGAGCGTGATTTTGCCGTTGTCTAGCTTGATGACATTTAGCCCCATGGCGCGCCACATGCTAAAATCTTTTGGCTCAAAAAGCTCCGCAACTAGCTCGATTTTTTGCGCTTTGGCGATAAAATCGTGGTAGTTTATACTTTTTTGCGCCAAAAGTTCGATTAGGTTATCAAGCCCTTTTCTGCTGTCTTGGCTCATACTTTTAGGGCTTTGATAGCTTCGCTGTAATCGTTTGATGAAAATACGAAATTCCCAGCCACGACGATGTCCGCGCCTGCACTATCTAGCTCGGCGACATTTAGTCCATTTACGCCACCATCGACTTCGATCATACATTTCGCGCCCCGTTTTTCGATTAAATTTCTAAGTTCCGAAATTTTACGCAAGGCTGATGGGATAAATTTTTGCCCGCCAAAGCCCGGATTTACACTCATTAAAAGCACCATATCAACCTCGTCTATGATATAATCAAGCGCGCTAATTGGTGTGTGTGGATTGAGTGTGATAGCGGGGCTGACGCCGTTTTTGCGGATATGATCTATCAAGCGCAAAGGGTGTTTTTCCTCCTCGATATGAAAGCTTAAAAATTTCGGTTTTAGTGGTAAAAATAAATCAGCGAAAAACGGCACATTTTGCACCATTAAATGAATATCAAGAGGCTTTGTGGAGGCCTTGGCTACGGCATTTACGACAAGTGGGCCGATTGTGAGATTTGGCACGAAGTGTCCGTCCATGACATCGACATGGATCAGATCTGCTCCCGCATCGCATACTGCGCGCACTTCTTCGCTAAGCCTGCCAAAATCAGCCGATAAAATACTAGGGGCTACATACATATCAAATTTCCTTATCAAATTTATAAAACCCGCAATTTTACTAATTTTTCTCATAAATTTTGCTAAATTTAATACTTTGTATAATTTAAGCAAATTTTGAAATTTTTTAAGATATAATCGCCGTTTATTTTCAAATTATAAGGATTTATTATGGCAAGAAGATGCGCAATCACTGGCAAAGGTGCGATGGTAGGAAACAATGTAAGCCACGCAAACAACAGAACTAAGAAAAAATTCCAAGTCAATCTACGCACAGTTCGCGTTCAGCTAGAAGACGGCACTACAAGAAAAATCAAAGTAGCTGCTTCAACTCTAAGAACAATGAAAAAACAATCAAGATAACCTTAAAAAGAGGAATTTATGTCTATTTTAGGCAGAATAAAATTATTCCTCAACTGGTCCGGCTCTACTAAACCGGACATTAACCTTTATAGCGAAATTTACGACGAACTACGCCCATTTAGACTTCCACTAATTATCATTGTTTTAATGCAGTTAGTGGGGACTTTGGGCTATATATTTACCGCTGGATTTTCGCTAGTTGATGCAATTTATCAAGCAGGCATGACATTTACCACCGTCGGATTTACCGAGGTGGCGCCAATCCCGCCTGCTGGCAGACTTTTTACAATCGCATTTATTTTGATGGGCTTTGGGACATTTTCGTTTTGTCTGGGTGTCGTCGTCGAAGTTATCAAAAAAGGAACACTGCAAAATTTAATCAGGGAGCAAGCTATGATAAACAATATCGCAAGGCTCAAAAATCACTACATTATATGCTATAACAACTCGTATTGTGCGGAGTTGGCGAAGGAATTTCGCGCCAATCATATCCCATTTGTCGTCATTGATCCAAACCCAGATTTGGCAAAAAGCGCTGATGAAAATTTATACCCATACTACATAATCGGCGATCCGCACGAGCAAAAAACGCTTTTAAAAGCGCACCTTTCAAGCGCAAAATCCGTAATCACGCTAAGTCCAAATTTGGCCGATAATATCGCTATTATCACGCTTGTTAGGCTTTATGAAAAAGAATTAGGGCGTATTACGCCGTATTTTATCATGGCGAATTCTGACAGCGACAGCGACAGCGAACGCCTCAAAAAACTTGGTGCGAATTCTGTCGTGTTGCCGTCCAAACTCGCCGCACAGCGCCTTTCAGCGATTAGCGTGCGCCCAGATATGGAAAATATCCTAGAACGCCTCGTTTATCAAAAAGACTCCCCGATTGATATCGAAGAAATTTTAGTTCCTGAGTTTTCGTGGATGAGGTTCAAACGCCTCAAAGAAACCCGCCTCAAAGAGATGACAAACGCAAATATCGTGGGCGTGAAGGAAGCTAACAACCGCTTTGTAGCTATGCCTGATGGCGATTATCTAATCGGCACTGGCGCGAAACTGCTAGTCATCGGCACAGCCGAGGGTATCAGGGATACCAAAAAGCTAATTAGAAGCAAATACAAACCGCAGGAGATGAAATATGTATAAAATCGCCCCTTTGCAAAACGGCCTCGAAAATATCGACGGATTTTATTTTGGCGGGCTAAATTCTGGATTTAAAAAGGTCGGAAATGATTTGGGATTTATCAGAGCCGATGAGCCGTTTGCTATAAGCGCGATTTTTACGAGTAATAAATTTGCCGCTGCGCCAATAGCGCATTTTAGGCGAATTTTAGAGAAAAACGGCGGGGAATTTCGCACGAATTTCATTTTGATAAATTCTAAAAACGCAAACGCAATGACTGGCGAAGCAGGCATTAGCGATATAGATGAAATTTTCTCTGAAATTTCAAAATTTACGCCCTTAGTAAATCCTGTGATGAGCTCAACCGGCGTTATTGGATATAGATTAAAAAAAGAAAAAATCATAGCTGCTGCGAAAAATTTCGACCTTATGGCGCGCGATTCTGAGGCCATAGCCACGGCGATTATGACGACAGACACGCTAAAAAAGGAGTTTGCTTACGAAGTGAGCTTGGAAAATGGCGAGAAATTTCGCATAGCAGGCATTTGCAAGGGTGCGGGTATGATAAATCCGGCTTTGGCGACTATGCTTTGCTATATTTTAACCGACGCGAAAATCCCGCACTCTGATATGGGCGAGCTTTTAAGCGAGGCTGTGGAGGATAGCTTTAATAGGGTCAGTGTCGATGGAGATACGAGCACGAACGATACCGTCATGCTAGCGACCAGTGCGCGCGCTAGCTATGATAAAGAGGCGTTTCGTGCCGCGCTGAAAAAACTCGCACTCGACCTTGCCTTAATGCTTGTGCGTGATGGCGAGGGTGCGAATAAACTAGTGAAATTTAGAGTTTTTGGCGCGAAAAATGACAATGAAGCCAAAAAGGCTGCCAAGGCTTTGTCAAATTCTCCGCTTGTCAAAACAGCGATTTATGGCGAGGATCCAAACTGGGGGCGCATAGCCTCTACAATCGGCGCGTGCGGGATAGAGTGCGACGCCGAAAAACTCGTGATAAAATACGATGACGCGCTTGTGTATGATAGTGCGCACCGTGAGCTAGATGAGGAGCGCGAAAGGCTAGCGCACGAAGTAATGCAAAAGGCCGAATTTGAAATTTCATGCGATTTGGGGCTTGGAGCGGGCGAATTTAGCGCGTATGGCTGTGATCTCAGCTATGAATATGTCAAAATAAACGCAGATTACAGGTCGTAAATTTAGCGAAATTTGCGCCTGTAAGGGTGGTTTATCGAAAAATATCTATGAAATCAAATAAATTTATACAATTTATCTTGGAAAATATTTATTACATTTTGTTTTCTGTCGTGCTTTTTTTATATCGTTTAATATAGAAACTAATTTGAAAAACACCGAATATATCGAAGGAAAAGTAACATCTATCAAGGAAATAGCGGTAAAAAATTTTAGAGATAAGGTTTTATCGCCTAGAAAATATTACAATGTCTGCATTAAAAATAACGCCGGGAATAGCTGTATTAAGGTCGTAGAGCCAAATTTGGGATTTGAGCCGATAGTTAGTTATTTGAGCAAAAATAATTATTTTTTTACATTTTGGGTAAAAAAGGAAAGTTTTGGCGATGTTTATAAAATTTACAAAGCGCTTGTTTATGAAGACGAGCAGAAAACAAAAATTTTAAAATTTTATAGTGGAAAAGACGCAGAAATCGTAAAATTTTCACAAAAAGAGCTTCGATTATACAAAAATTTTACCTTGTTTTTGGCGATTGCGTTTTTGTGGTTTGTCTTTAAAAGAAGGAAGTTAGTTCGAAATTGGTTATAAATTATTTTCGCCACGCTGCTTTTAAAATTTGAAGCAATATCGTAGGGTGGGCGTTTCGCTCGCCACAATGAGAAAACAGAACTAAAATTCAAAGCTCCTTAAAACCGCCAAAACCAAATTTTACCTAAATTTATTCGGATTTAATCCGCCGATTCTTGTGCCTTTGGCTGTTTTGTTCGCGCCAGTTTCGTCTGTGTATGTGAAACTTGCATCGCGCATTGATTTCATCGTGGCTTGATTGTGCGCTAGTTCGCACGCATTTGAGGCACCTGCGCTCATACCATCTATGCGCACCCAAGCACCCATGTATTCGCTCACGCCGTAAGTTAGGGCGTAGCAAGGTTTGTTTTTGACTCTGATGTGCATTGATACGCTACCGCCGTTAGCTAGGCACGAGCCGTTGCCTGCGTGTGCGCCACCAGCGGCTGAGCTAAATGTGGCGACATTACTCATAAAATTTGGATTGTTGCTAAGACAGCCGTTTGCGTTGTAGTAGTTTGTGATATCGCTAGTAAGGGTCTTTATATTTGTCATCAATCGCACGATTTCGGCATCGTCCCTGCTGGCGTTCATTCTAGGCAGAGCGATACTAGATAAAATTCCCAAAACAACGATAACAAAAACAAGTTCAACCATAGTAAAAGCGTTTTTCATAACCTGCTCCTAGCTAAATTTTGGGTGATTATACAAAAATTTGAAAAATAAAAAAAGAGTAGGGCGCGTTTGCGCCCATAAATTTAGATTTTTGGAATTCTGATTTTTTGACCTGGATAGATTAGGTTTGCGTCTTTGATGACCTCGCGGTTTGCCTCGAAAATCACAGGGTATTTGTTAGCATCGCCGTAGAATTTTTTAGCGATTTTTGAAAGGTTGTCGCCTTTGACGATAGTGTAGTAGTTCTCTTCGCTATCTTCATTGACGCCTTCGATTTCTACGCTTGAAATTCCATTTACATTTCCTGCGATTAGAGCGGCTTTTTCAAGAGTTTCTTTGTCGGCGTTTCCGCTTACTTTAACGACATCGCCCTCGATTTTGACATCTAAGCCCTCGATTGGGGTAGAAGAGAGGTTTTTGGTGATCTCGTCTTTGACATTTTGCTCGTCGTTTCCGATACCAAGTAGCTTTTTACCAGCATTTGCAACAAATGAAAGTAATCCCATTTTTTCTCCTTTGATGAAAAATAAAATGTGATTTTAACGCAAGATAGTAAATATTTGAAAAAATGAAAATTTGTGATTATATTGCAAGAAATGAGAAATAATTTATGAAATTTTAGTTTTGTAAATTTTGCAAAAACACTGACCCGGAATTTTTATTTGTAGCAATGACAAATCAAGTGTAAATTTTGCATAATTTGTCATTGTGAGGAGCAAAGCGACGAAGCAAAATGAGCGTAGCGACCCGAGCGAAGCGAAGGGGCATTTGGACGAGCCGTAGGCGAAGTCAATCCAGGGAAATTTAAATTCAAAATTCTACTTAAATTTAGCATTGAACGATTTTTTAAATTTTAAGCGAAATTTGAAATTCTCTGTAAGGGGGAGGGCGCGCTTTTTAGGAGACGCTACCCTCCCCCTTACCAACCCCCACCCCTGTAAAACCTTAGAAGTGGCTAAATTTTAAAAAGCAATGCTTTTTAAAATTTAGCTGATTTTATTTTTACTGAAATGCTTCGCATTTCCTTGCAAATTTTATTTTTCGATAACGATTTTGCCTTTTAGCTCTTCGAGTTTTGCGATACGGTCGCTTGTGCTAGGGTGCGTGCTAAAAAGCTGAGAGAAATTCGCCTTAATCCCGCTAAATGGGTTTATGATAAACATGTGCGCAGTCGATCCCGTCGCAGAGTGCATGCGGTAGTTTTTGGCGTAATTATCTAGCTTGAATAGAGCAGAAATCAGCCACTCAGGGTGTCCTGTAAGCGCGGCTGCACCGGCGTCTGCTTTGAATTCTCTGGTGCGCGAGATTGCCATTTGGATTACGCTAGCAGCTAGCGGCATTATCACGGCTCCGATGAGTAAGAAAATTCCATTTGCACCACCGCGATTTTGTGAGTTTGAGCCTGCAATCGCGCCAAATTTGGCAAAATTCGCTAGCATTGCGATTGCGCCTGCAAACATCGCTGCGACCGAGCCGATTAGGATATCGTAGTGATTAACATGGCTTAGCTCGTGAGCTAGCACGCCCTCGATTTCTTGCGGGCTCATTAGATTTAGCAGGCCTTGTGTAACGGCGACTGCGGCGTTGTTTGGGTTGCGACCTGTGGCGAAAGCGTTTGGAACTTGCTCGTTGATGATATAGATTTTTGGCATTGGCAAATTTGCCTTAGCGCAAAGGCGATCGATTATGTCGTATAACATAGGCTGGCTCTCGGCAGTTACAGGCGTAGCGCGGTAGTGTTTCAAGACTAGTTTGTCGCTGAAAAAATAGCTGAAAAAATTCATACCGCACGCCACGACAAACGCCATAATCATACCCTTTTGTCCGCCAATTAGGCTGCCGACGAACATAAAAAGTAGCACGAGCCCGCTCATTAGCAGGGCGGTTTTTATTTTTTCCATATATCCTCCTTGGATAAATTTTTCGCACTGATTTTTGTGTCTAAATTTTTGATTTTTCCGCCTAAATTTTTGGTTAGACCGATTAGGCCTTGCGGATTGATGTGTGGCAGGTGAAATTTACGCCCGCCAGCAAAAAGCCCGCTTAAAAAGGATTTTGGGCGGTTTGCGATGGCTTCTTTGAAAACCACGGCGTCGATTCCAAGCTCGGCAAGCTGTTTTAGGGCGCGAGTGGAGCTGACAAACATCGCGATTTTAGCGTCAAAAAGATAGTCGTTGGCTAGTTTTTGCGCGAGTGGAGCGGTTTTTTTATTTACGATGATAAATCTCGCACCTGCGCCGTTTGCGAGCAAAATTTCGTTTAGGTTGTTTGTAATGACGCTGAAATTTTTCTCCGTGCTTTTGGCTAGCGAGATTAATTTAGAATCAAATTTAAAGAGCAAATTATCGTATCTAAAAACCTCGTCTGTGTGTTTGATAGCGTAAAACGGCTCGTAATCAACCAATTCATGCCCTAGAATAATCATTTTTTTTCCTTTATTTTTGCCAAGCAAGATTTGCAAATTTGGCGCGAATTATGCGAGATAAGCGCGCTAGCTTCGTAATATGTCCCGCACTCATCGCAAGGCATTAGCGCTGTTGGCTCTTGCTCGTCCTTTGTGTCTGCGCTCTCGCCCTTTTTGGCGCGAAATTTCGGCACGATTAAAAAATAAATTAACGCAATAATTATCGCTAATGATAAAAGTTTTCCCATTTTTGGCCTTTTAAATTGGTTTTGAAATTTCACTTATTAAAAGATAATTTCTATTCTCTTCGTTAAAAATTTGCGTCTTTGCGCCATTAAATTTTTTTAAAAATTCACTCACTTCCGCCTCTACGCTACTGCCTTTATAGAGCAAAAAGTGCGTATTGCTATCATAAAATCCATCGCAAATTTCGACTAAATTTTTCGTTTTCATCACAGCTCTTGAAGTTATCAAATCAGCCCTAAATTTTAGCGAATTTTCGATTTTTTCTCTATGAATTTCGACATTTTTTAGCCCCAAATTTACCTTAGCGTAGGTCAAAAATGACGCTTTTTTGGCGATTGGCTCGTATAAATGCCATTTCGTGTGGTTTAAAACCATAGCCAAAAATATCGCCGGAAACCCAGCCCCGCTACCGATGTCAATGGCGATTTTAGGGTATTTTGGGATAAATTTCACCCCACCAATACTATCAGCGATAATTTCGCTTAAATCATCGTAATTCGTAAGGCTGTGGATTGCGTTAAATTTACGCAGACACTCGCCAAATTTAGCGCACTTTTCGTCGAAATTTTCAGGCAAAATCAAATTCACAGCAAATGCCCCATTTTATCTTTTTTTGTTTTTAGATAATTTTCGCTAAATTCGTTGGCTTTAATGATAATCGGTATGCGCTCGACGATCTCCACACAATGCAAATTTGATAGCTTTTCAGGGTTGTTTGTGAGTAAATTTATCTTTTTGATTTCATAGTGTTTTAGGATAAAATCCACGATTTCATAGGTGCGCTCGTCTGCTTTAAAACCTAGCTGATGATTTGCCTCGATTGTATCAAAGCCCTTATCTTGGAGCGCGTAGGCGTTGATTTTATTTAAAAGCCCGATATTTCGCCCCTCTTGGCGCAGGTATATCACCATACCGCCGTTTTTTTCTATGTATTTTAGGCTCTCTTCGAGCTGGTCTCTACAATCGCATTTTAGGCTTCCGATTGCATCTCCTGTGAGGCACTCGGAGTGGATTCGCACATTTACGATTTCATTTAACGGCATTTTTGCGATTACTAAGTGTTCTTTTTCGTTTTCTTTGAAGGACTGCACCTTAAATTTACCGAAGCGTGAGGGCAAATTTGCAATCTGCGAAATTTGAATATTCATATAAAATTTACTCCATTTGTGATATTATAAATCGATGATTTTACCCAAAAAAGGAAAAACAATGTTTAAACGATTTAGAAGAGTGCGCATAAATCCCGTAGTAAGGGAGCTCGTGCGCGAAACTTCGTTAGAGATGAGAAATTTTATTTACCCGCTTTTTGTCGTTCCTGGTAAAGGTGTCAAAAACGAGATAAGCTCCATGCCAGGCGTATTTCAGCTGAGTTTGGACGAAATTTTAAAAGAGTGTGAAATTTTATCAAATTTGGGAATTAATAAAATTTTGCTTTTTGGAATTCCAGAGGTTAAAGACAGCATTGGCTCTGACGCGCTTAGCGATGATGGCATAATCGCCACTGCGCTTCGTGCGATTAAGGATAAATTTCCAAAATTTATGGTGATTACGGATTTGTGCTTTTGCGAATACACTGACCATGGACACTGCGGGATACTAGATCATGTTCATCAAACCGTAAATAACGACGCTACGCTTGAAATTTCAGCCAAACAAGCCCTAATCCACGCTAAAAACGGCGCTGATATGATAGCCCCAAGCGGTATGATGGACGGCATAATCACCACTTTACGCACAGCACTTGATAGCAATGGATTTGAAAATTTACCGATTATGGCGTATTCGACGAAATTTGCGAGCGGGTATTACGGGCCGTTTCGCGATGTAGCGGAAAGCGCGCCTAGCTTTGGTGATAGAAGCTCGTATCAAATGGATCCAGCAAACCGCCTAGAAGCGATAAATGAGAGTTTAGAAGACGAGGCACAAGGGGCTGATATTTTAATGGTAAAACCGGCACTTGCGTATTTGGATATAATCCGTGATTTGCGCGAGCGCACTTTACTTCCGATTTGTGCGTATAATGTCAGTGGCGAATATGCGCTTTTAAAAGGCGGAGCGAAGCTTGGATTAATCGATTATGAGCGGGTTTTAATGGAGACTATGATAAGCATAAAACGCGCAGGAGCGGATATGATAATCTCATATCACGCAAAAGAAGTAGCTGAGCTTTTGCGTAAATTTAGCTAAATTTAGGAGAGAGTATGCGACATTTTTTGACTTTTGAAGATTTTAGCAAAGATGAAATTTTTGAAATTTTGCGCCTTGCGGCCGAGATTAAAAAAGAAGCCAAAGCGAAGGATTACAAACCGTATCTAAAAAACCAAACCCTAGCAATGATTTTTGAAAAAAGCTCGACTAGAACGCGCGTGAGCTTTGAGACTGGTATGTATCAGCTAGGCGGACAAGCGCTGTTTTTAAGCTCGAAAGATATTCAACTCGGTCGTGGCGAGCCTGTGAGGGATACTGCGCGTGTGATTTCTAGCATGGTCGATATGGCTATGCTTAGGGTTTATAAACAAAGTGATTTGGAAGAATTCGCCAAATACTCAGCCGTGCCTGTGATAAATGGCCTTAGCGATTATCTCCACCCGGTGCAATTAATCGCGGATTATCTTACTATGCAAGAGCGTGCTAGTGGGGACTGCGTGGCGTATATCGGGGACGGAAACAATATGGCGCATACTTGGATTTCGCTGGCTTCGATTTTGGGATTTGAGCTTAGAATCGCTACGCCAAAGGGCTATGAGGCTGATGCGTCTATCGTAGCACAAGCTGAGAAAAACGCCAAAATTTCAGGGGCAAAAATCATCTATACTCACGATCCGCGCGAGGCGGTTTGTGGCGTAGATGTCGTTACGACTGATACTTGGGTTTCAATGGGACAAGAGAGCGAAAAAGAGCGCAAAGTTAAGCTCTTCGAGGGATTTTGCGTAGATAAAGATATGATGAGCCTAGCTAAAAAAGATGCTATTTTCTTGCATTGCTTGCCAGCGTATCGCGGATACGAGGTCAGTGATGAGATTATAGAAGCTCATGCGGGCGATGTTTTTAGCGAGGCTGAAAACAGATTGCACGGCCAAAAGGGCGTAATGGTATGGCTAGATAGACACAGAGGTAATTAAGTGGAAAAAAACGACAAAGCATTAACAAAAATTGATCAAATCAATGAATTTTTCGGTATCGAGGACGCTAATAGCACGGTTTTTGAGATTTCGCACGACCCGCAAACAAACGAAAAAAAACTAACACTAAAAAAGGGTTCATGGAGCGACGAGGAGCCGTGGTTTGGGATAGATGAGAGTGGCGAATTGCACACAATGGTATCTTTAAAATCGCTAAATAATCTAATCCAAGTCGCAAAAGGGGCGATTGCAGAGAATTTCAACCTAAAATTAGAGCGTTCGATTTTACAGCAAGCCCCAGTGGATTTTGGCGATGCGTGGATCGTGTGCATGGACGAGATCCGTAAAATCACGAGCGAAAACCCAAGCATAAAAAAGATAAATTTAGATTTAGACGCCATAGTTTCGCGCGTGAAGCAATCACACCCAAATTTATTTATAGATATCGAAGAGTTAGTAAGGAGCAGAAATGGCAAACATTGATTTTGACGCGTATGCTAAATTTTCGCGCCCAGGACCGCGCTATACGAGCTATCCCACTGCGCTAGAATTTAGCCAAAATTTCAGCTACGAGCAGTATATAAATGAGCTAAAAACCCAAGATAAAAATGCCCCGCTTTCGCTTTATTTTCACATGCCGTTTTGCCGTTCGGCGTGCTATTTTTGTGGCTGTAATGTCATCTACACTGGCAAACGCGATAAAATGGACAGGTATTTAGACTACATAAATCGCGAAATGGATATTTTGTGCGAGCATTTAGACGCTAGCAGAGTGGTTACGCAAATGCACTTTGGTGGTGGCACACCGACATATTTCGACGCCGAACAACTTGATCGCCACATAAAAAACATAAAAAAACATTTTAAAAATTTCAGTGCTGACGCTGAGATTAGCTGTGAGATTGACCCTAGATTTCTCACACAACAGCAGCTTGATGTGCTTATTTCGCATGGATTTAACCGCATAAGTTACGGCGTGCAGGACTTCAACGAGCGCGTGCAAAAAGAAATCCATAGAATTCAGCCTTATGAGCTGACAAAAAGCGTAATGGATATGGCGCGAAAGGCTGGGATAAAGTCGATTAATATGGATTTGATTTATGGTTTGCCATACCAAAATTTAGCGACTTTCCAAGAAACGCTAAATTTAGCCCTTAGCCTTAATCCAGATCGTTTTGCGATATTTAATTACGCCCATGTTCCATGGATAAAAAAATCAATGCGTAAATTCGACGAAAGCACGCTTCCTGCGCCAAAAATCAAGCTTGAAATTTTAAAATTTACTCATGATTTTTTGACCGCTAATGGATACGAGCCAATCGGCATGGATCACTACTCTAAGCCAACAGATGAGCTTCACGCAGCCCTTAAAAATGGCACGCTTCATAGAAATTTCCAAGGTTACACCACAAAAGGTGGCGCGGATTTGGTGGGCATTGGGCTAACGAGTATCGGCGAGGGTGCGCGGCATTATGCGCAAAATTTCAAAGATATGGCGCCGTATGAGGAGGCGATTGATAGCGGAAAATTGCCGTTTTTCAAAGGAATTTTGCTAAATAGCGAGGATTTGCTTCGCAAAGATGTCGTAATGAGCCTAATGGCGAATTTCAGGGTAAATATCAAAGAGATCGAAGCTAAGCATGGTGTTAAATTTTTCGAGCATTTTGCAAATTCGCTAAAAGAGCTTGAATATCTTAAAGATTTCGTGAAAATTTCAGACGATGAGCTTAGCGTAACGCCGACTGGAACGCTTCTAATCCGCAATATCGCAATGTGCTTTGATGAGTATATGCATAAAAATTTGGGCGAGAAAAAATTCTCAAAAACGGTGTAAAAAATGTATGATTTCAAAACCCTAAGTGATAAATGCGTAAAATGTGGCAAATGTATTCCAGCCTGCACGATTCATAATATCAATAGCGACGAAGTTACCAGCCCACGCGGGTTTTTAGACCTGCTTGGTGCGGTCGAGCGGGGCGAACTCGAACTCGATAAAAATATGAAAAATATCTTTGAGAGCTGTTTTTTATGCACGAGTTGTGTCGATGTGTGCAACGACTCCCTGCCTACCGATACTGCGATCGAAAACGCGCGCTACAAAATCGCGCAAAAATTTGGCATAGCGTGGTATAAAAGGGTTGCGTTTTGGTTTTTGAGCCACCGCAAAATTTTGGATTTAGCAGCAAGACTAGGGTATTTTTTCGTGCCGTGCGCCTTTAAGACACAAAAAGACAGCGAGCGCGGAAATACGATGAGACCGCGATTTTCGGTGCCGATGATGAGCGTGGAGCGCACACTGCCTAGCTTAGCGAAAAAAAGCTTTATGAACTCGCACGCCGAGTTTATCGACAATGGCGGAAGCAAAACTATCGGGCTTTTTATCGGCTGTATGGGAAACTACGCATATACTGGCATTGGCGAAGCGTTTTTGAAAATCGCAAAAGAGCTTAAAATCAATGTGAATTTGATGAAAAAGCAAGCCTGCTGTGGTGCGCCGCAGTATTTTACTGGGGATTTTGGCTCTGTGGAGAAAAATGCGAAATTTAACATAGAGTATTTTGAAAAAATGCTAGCTAATCTCGATGCTATCGTTGTGCCAGAGGCGACATGCTCTGGTATGCTAAAAGTCGATTATGTGCATTTTTTCGAGGGCGATTCGCATTGGCAAGAGCGCGCAAAGGCTGTGGCGAGTAAAATTTATCTAGCGACGGAGTATTTTGATAAATTTACAAATTTAAAAGAAATTTTATCAGAGCGCGGAAAAATAGGGCAAATCACCTACCACGATCCGTGCCACTCACGCAAAATGCAAGGAATTTGGCGCGAACCGCGAAATTTGCTCTCGCAAAATTACGAAATAATCGAAATGCCAAACGCCGATCAATGCTGTGGATTTGGCGGTGTAACAATGCAGAGCGAAAAATATCATCTCTCGCGCAAGGCTGGCTTAGACAAGGTCGCCTCGCTCAAAGATAGCCCCCTAAAAATCGTAAGTGCGGAGTGTAGCGCGTGCAGAATGCAGCTAAATAACGCCTTTGGCTTAGCGCAGATCGATATGAAATGCGTAAATCCGTTAGAACTGATTGCTAGGGCGTTGGGGTAGTCTGGGTTAAATCTAAATTTAACCCCAAATTTCAATCTTCGTAGGCGTTTTCTTCTGCTTCTGGCTCTTTTGGGCTGTTTTCTTGGATTAGCATGCGGTTGGTTTCGATCTGTTTTTTTAGCTCGTCGTAGTTGCTCTCGGCTTGGTTTAGTCGCTTTTCTAGCGCTGTGATGCGCTTTTCGGAACGAGAAATAAAATAATACACCACATAAATCATAAATATAACGATAATCCAAGGAACGATTTTCATCTTTTTACCTTTTTGTAAATTTCAAAGCGTGATTATAGCATAAGTTAAATTTACCAAAATTTTAACTTTTAATTGCTTGGTTTTAAGGCGAAAAAGATACAATATAAGCTTTATTTTTAGGTAATGGACAATGAAAAAGATAATGGGCAAAACCAAAGATAGTCGCGAAAATATCGCCATTAGACTTCTTAAATTTATGCAATTTGCGTTTTTGGGCGAGAGCTTTCGCGAGAAAGATTTGCAAAGCGAATTTGGCGTAGATGTTCGGACGATACAGAGGGATTTGAAGGCGCTTAGAGCGTATGGATTTGAGTTTGAGACCAAAAACGGTGTAACTCACGCAAACTGCGTTGGGGGGGGGTTTCTAGATACCTGCTCGCTTAGCCTAGCACGAAATTTAGGCATTAGCGAGATTTTCCCTAGCTTTGGAAGCGAGGAAATCACAGACCTGCTAAACGGCGTTTATAAAATCGACGCCAAATTTGACAAATTTGCCCCAAATTCCACGCTCAAAAGGGATTTTGAGGAGATTTGCTACGCTATCAAAAATCACAATATTTTAAATTTCACTTACTCGGGCAAGGAGCGCACCGCAAAGCCTTATGCCTTTATTTTTCGTCTTGGGGTGTGGTATGTGCTATGCGATGAAATGGGCGTTTTAAAGACATTTACATTTGAGAAAATTTCAAATTTAGATGTTTTGGAGCAAACCTTTTCGCCAGAAATCAAAAAACTAGCCCAAATCAAAGAAAATAAAAATCACTGGTTTTCATCTAGTCCCATAAATGCGAGATTGCGTGTGGATAATACTGCGCTTGCATACCTTGGGCGCAAAAAATTTTTCATCACACAAAATTTTATTGATAAAAACGACAAATTCGCCATACTCGCCGTAACTGCGGCGTTTGAAGATGAAATTTTAAATTTCGTAAAACTCTATCTGCCATATATCAAAATCATCGAACCAGCAAATTTGCAAAGTAAATTTGAAAAAATTTTGCAAGATTATCTAAAAAATGGCGGAAATTTATGAGAAACGACAAACCCTGTCGCAGCCATTTCGTAAAATACCATAAATTTTTTACGAAAGGATGAAAAATGTGGAAGTTTTTCTTAGGTTTAGGCGTAGGTGCGATAGCAGGAGTAGGTGCGTTAGCGTATGTCAAAAGTAGGTGCGAAGAAGATGACGAATTCGCCGAAAAAGTCGATGATGTCATAGAGAGCGTTTGTGATGGTTTCGAGAGCGTGAAAGACGCCATAGAAAGCACGGCTTCAAACATTTCTGAGGTTATTGACGAAAAGTGCGAAGCCATAGACGAAGCTTTTGGTTGGGGCAAGAAAAAGAATAATGCGTTTCTGGGAGCTGATATTTGCAAACGATATTTAAATGTGAGAGAAATTTAAAAAACAAGGAGAAAGATATGGATTTGGGAATTTTTGATGAAAGCGCAGTAGTCGGTGGTGTAAGTGGTTTTGTAGATACGGAGGCGACGCTTAGCGAGCTTGATGAGAGTTTAGATGATTTGAGGCAGAGATTGGCTGATATATCTGAGGAGGCTGAGGAGTTTGGCTGCACTGGCGGATATGACAAGACAAATCTACAAAGCGAGTGGGCAAAAAACGCCCCAGAACTCATTAGACAATGGGATTTGGAGGTGAATTTGATAATCGCGCTTTGTGAATTTGCAATCAAAGAAATCGATGAGAAAAGTGCGAAACTCGAACAAGCCAAGGAGGCTATGGACGATAATGATGAGCTATGCGATAAAATCGATGAAAAGCTAGATAGTGGCGAAGATTTAAAATATGAATTTGAAGATATTTTATCTGACGCTAGGGATTTGCAAAAAACGCATGATGAGAAAAATGAAGTGAAAATCGAAGTGCCAAGGGTAAATACTGGAAGTCAAATTGGCGGTGTCTTGGGTCTCGTAAAAGACATGCTTGTGGGAGATAAACCATTTCCTCGCTCTTAGAAATCGTAGGCTAATGTGCGAGTGAAAATTTGCGAATTTGCAAAATTTCTAAATTTGCGAATTTCACTCGCCAAAAGCCTTTAAATTTCGCTAAACAAGTCCGCTAAATGCGGGTTGGTTTAGTCAAATTTTATAAAAGGATTAAGATGAGTATCGACGAAAAAAGAAAACTTGTAGAAAAACTAAAAAATTTGCAAGATGAAAAGCCGATTGTTTTGTGTATGGGGATTTATAATAGTGGCAAAAGTTCGCTTTTAAATGCTTTGATAGATGATTTTGAAAACGAAACTTTTAAAGTAGCCGACAAGCGAGAAACGCTAGAAACCAAAAGCGTGGAGCATAGGGGCATTATTTACACAGATACTCCCGGGCTAAATGCTACGCTAAATGATGATGAAAAGGCTCTTGGCGATGAGTTTATGTCCGATGTGAATATATTTTTGCACTCTTTATCTGGTGGCGAGCTGAAAAAAGATGAGATAGGCTATTTGCATAGTCTGATAAATGAGCTAAATAGCGTTAAATCGTTTTTTGGTAAGACAATCTTTGTCATAAATCATATAGAAGAAAAAAGCGATGATGATATTCAAAGAGCCATAGAAAAAATAAAAGAGCAAATTCAAAGTGAATTTGGTGCAAATGCGAAAGTTTTTAGCATAGAAACTTTAAGTTATGTTGATGGGAATTTGCAAAACGATACAGAGCTAATAAAATGTAGTGGTATAAATGAGCTAAAAGAGCAGATAAATACAATGTGCAGACCAGATAAAATTTATGAAAATAGGGAAGCAAGACTAGAAAAAGCCGTAAAAATTCTGATTTTGGCACTGCAAGAAAAAATCGACGAAAATAATAAAGCTGTGCAAAATATAAAAGAACAAGAAGCTCAAATTTTAAAAAGAGTGGAAGAAGCAAATCAAACTATACAAAATATGAAAGCGAGATTAAGATAATGGCGTGGTCTTTGCTTAAATTTTTGCGTGGAAGCGGTGGCGTCTGTGAGCCAAAAAATGATAAAACTACAAATAACGATGACGAGCCACAGGCAGAAACTAAGAGCAATCATAGCGAACCAAAAGTAGAAAAAAAGAGAAAAGAGTTATCTCATAATGAAAAAATTTACGCAAGTATTAAAGAGTATAAAAAAGGTGTGCTTAACTCAATAAAAAATGATTTTGGAGTTGAAGTAAGGCATTATAATGACAAAGGCGATATATATGCTCTTGGTTTGGTTAATAAACCAAATGTCGCACTTGTAGCTGCATTTTCGAATAATGCAGTCAAAAAATATGAAATGCTTTTTCACGGCATAGATACGAGCTATATAAAGCAAGAAAATGAAAAAATTCGAAAAGAAATTGAAGAGATAAGGAGATTATATAATTAAAAGAAAAATGAGTAAATTTTACTTGTGAAATTTGCTTCATCAAACAAATTTGAAATAGTTTGTTTGATGAAGTAAAAATTTTTTTAAGGAGAAAATATGAAAAATTTACAGGTTAAATACAAATCGTATTTAGATGAAGTTTGTGGGATTTTGCAAGGTATTGGCTTTGATACAACCAAGCAAAAAGAGTTAAGCAAAGCCATTGACGAAGTGCGTTTAATCGCCCCAGTTATCGGTGGATTTAGTGCAGGGAAAAGCACTTTTATAAACTCGTTTTTAAAAAATCAAATTTTATCTGTGGCTATTACACCTGAAACAGCTCTTGCAACAGAGCTTATATATGATAAAAACGAGCGTTTCGAAGCCGTTTTTGATGATGATAAATTTGATAATTTTGAAATTTCAAAAAGCAAATCTATAAATGAAAATTCAGATAAATACGAGTATGTTAAAGCGTTTTTAGATAATGAAAATTTAAAAAATATCGAACCGCTTATTTTAGTCGATATGCCAGGCTTTGACTCTCCTGTATCATTGCATAATAAAGCTATCTTAAACTATCTTTCCAAAGGTAAATTTTTTATAGTTTTAATTAGCGTCGAAGAGGGCGGTATAACAAATAAAGTTATGCGTGAATTACAAAATATCAGTGAGCTTTCAAAAGATTTTATAGTATGTGTAAGCAAAGCAAATTTGCGTTCAGGTGACGATGTAGAGCGTATCAAATCACATATAAAATCACAGCTTCAAGATTATTTTGACTACGATAAAGAAGTCGTTGTTATCGGATTAGATGATGGCGATAATTTGGGCAAAATTTTATCATCAATCGATAGCAAAGAGCTATTTAAAAGTATTGTTTTGCCTGATTTAAAAAGCGATAGTTTTACGATAGAAAGTGCCATTACTACGCAAATAAACACACTTCAAAATGATAAAGAAGCAAGCGATAAAGCCATAAGAGAGTTAGAAAGCGCAGTGGCAAAATTGCAAGATAAAAAAGAAAGTGCTATTGCTGATATTCAGGCTAAATACAGCTCAAACACAGCAGATAGTATCGTCAGAAGCATAGAGCGAGATTTGTATGATAGCGCAGATAATCTAGCAAATTTGGCTGTGAGTGGGGCAGGTTTTGAATCCGAGCTAAATGACATTATCCAAAATACGCTTATTAGGGAGAGTAGAAGAAAGCTAAATTCTATTAGTTCAGATATAGTTGGAGATTTTAAATTTGAATTAAAAGGGCTAAATTTAGCAAATTTTGCCATAGATGATACTTGGCTAGAAAAAGTTTCAAGTGGCATAGAAAGTTTATTAAACAATGCTATGGGTGGTTTAAATTCATTAAGCACAACTATGAAGGAAAATGCTGAAAAAGCAGGTAGGGTCTATAAGGCTCTTACTACTATTTTAAGTATTGCGACAAATGTTGTAAATCCTGTTTTAGAACTTGTAGTTGTATTCTTACCAGAAATTATTTCATTTTTTACAAAAAATAGTAAAAAAGATGAGATAAAAAATCAGATTATTTCAAGCGTGATACCAAAAATCAAAGGCAGATTAAAAGATGAAATTAATGCTGTTTTTGGCGAACAGATTTCAAATATCGTTGCGGCTGCAAGCGATGAATTTGAAGCTCAATTAACACAAAAAAGAGATGAAATCGCAAAAGCCGTATCTTTAAGAAGTGAAAATGCCAATGAAATAGAAAATAAAATTTCAGCCCTAAAAGATGCGAAAGAGAGACTTGCAAGGCTATCAAGCGAGAATTTGTATTAGAAGTGGCATTGTTTGCAAATTTTTTCAATGAGAATTTGCAAACTTAATTTAATCAAAAAAGGAAGATTTATGGATATAGTAAAATTAACACAAAATTTAGAAAAAGTCATTGAAAAATACAGTATCGATACTAGCAAAGTTATAGATTTATCGCTAGAAAAAAGCGAAAAACTAGCAAAACGAATAGCTGAAATAAACGATGAAAATAGATTGCTTAAAATAGGTATTATCGGTCGTGTCAAAGCAGGAAAAAGCTCACTTTTAAACGCTTTGTTTTTTGACGGAGAAGACATTTTACCAAAAGCCGCTACACCGATGACGGCGGCTTTGACTGTGCTAAGGTATGATACTGCACCAAAAGCTGAGATTGAATTTTATGATGAAGATGATTTAGAGACAATCAAAACAAGTGCTAGTGAGTATGATAAAAAATTTAAAGACGAATATGAAAAAGCGTTTAAAAATTTACAAGACATAGCACAAAAAAAGGGACAGCAGATAGATAAAAAAGATATTGAAGAAAGAGCACAAAGAAGCGCTAAAAGAGTTTTAGATGAAAATAAAACATTATGCGCTTATAAAGAACAACAAGTTATGCTAGAAAACTCGAATTTATCTTTTTCATCTCTTAAAGAAAGTAGCCAAATTAGTGCTGATACTATGGCGGAATTAAAAGAAAAATTGAAAGATTATGTCGGAGCTGACGGCAAATTTACAGCTTGGACGAAATCTGTCATACTTTATATAGATAACGAAAATTTAAAAAATGTCGAAATCATTGACACCCCGGGCGTCAATGATCCGATAGTTTCGAGAGAAGAACGCACAAAAGAGTTTTTAAAGGGTTGCGATGTCGTGCTTATAGTTAGCTCGGCAGGACAATTTATGAGCAATTCTGATATGGATTTATTAGAGAGAATTAGCACAAAAGACGGCATTAGAGAAATTTTAGTCGTAGCTTCGCAAACTGATAATCAACTCTATGGTAGCGAAAAAGAAAAATCGCGTGGTGATTTTGATTTGGCACTACAAAACATAAAAACGACGCTAAATTCACAAAAAAATACAAATTTATCAAATTTTTCAAAATCGCTAAATAGCTTTGAAAAATCGGTTTTTAATATAAATGAAATGCTGAAATCAGATTTGATACTGACTTCAAGTGCCTCTTATGAAATCATTAAAAAATTTGACAACCAAGCAGTATGGGATGAAAATTTAAAGGTAGTTTGGGCAAATCTAAACAAACATTATGGCGATTATTTTTCTAGCAAAGAAAGTGCTTTGTTAAATTTAGATAAATTAAACGGCGTCAAGGCTATAAAGTCTAAATTTGACGGCGTTAAAATAAAAAAAGATGAAATTCTAAAACAACGAAAAGCTGAATTTGAAGAAGTTTGGCACAAAAATATAAAAGCTTTTCAAAACGAGCTAATCAAAGTGCAAGAAAACAAAATAGAAAAAATCAAAAGCACCGATATAAATGAGTTAAATGAAAAAATCAAAAATATGCAAACTATAAAAGACAAGGCTATATCAAATGCGGATATGGCTTATGAGAGTTTGATAGAAGAATTCGGGTTTAATACAAAAGAAAGATTGTTTAAACAAATGGATAAATTTTTTAATGCAACCGAAGAAAAGATGGATAGTAGTGAAGGTTCTAGGTCTTATGAAGTTCAGGTTAAGAGAAATTGGTTTATAGATTTATTTTCTAAAAAATATGAAACACGCTACGAAACTACCGTAAGAGCCGGTGCGGTAAGCTCTGCTTTAAATAAGTTTTGTAATGAACTCTCAAATATGACAGAGTTAGAATATGAAAAAAATATTATGGATTTTAAAAAATCGCTTACTAGTAAAATTTTAGAAGCCATAAGATTTGATTCTAGCGTAGATGAGATTTTAGACCTTGATATTATAAAACTAGCCATTATAAATATCGTAAAAAAAGTAGAATTTCCTACTATCGAAAAAGAAGAGCTACCTAAAAATTTAAGAAAAAGTGGAGAGCTTACGGGATACAGCGCCGATAGGTTTTTAGAAGAAGCAAGAGATTTTGTTTATGATTTGCAAAGCAGTGCAAAAGAAAAAATCAAAAATGCCATAGGAGCATTAACGCGAGATTTAAAATCGCAAAATATCGGTAAAAATATATTTGCTAAATATGATGAAGATATAAACGAGCTTAAATCAAACATAGAAAACACTAAGCGAAGTATAGAGAAGTTTAATCAAATCATAATGGAGCTTAAAAATGTGGATAATGCTTGAAAAAACGCACATTAGGCTTATGAAAGAAGCAGACGAGAAATCGTCTGCTAAAATAATAAATTTAGAAAATGAGGGAGAAAAAATGAAGAGTGATCTTGAAAAGTTAAATTTCAAAAACAATCAAAATTTAAAAAATTTGCAAAATTTGCAAAATTTGCAAAATAATTACGATGAATTAAATTTAAAACACACGCTAATTTCGGAAATTTTATCATCTAAGCTAGAAAATAGTGGTATTAGAAAATTTGATGAAATTTTAAATAACGATTATAGAGATTTTGCCAAAAAAGAAGACACGCTAGCTAGCGAAGCAGAACAACTTATAATCTTACAATCCATAAAAGATGAGCTTGTGATGATTGCTAGCTGCAAGGAGCTTTTTGACAAGACTTTATTGCCTGTTGGTGGTGGATTTAGTGCTGGGAAAAGTGAATTTATAAATAGCTTTATGAGTGGTGGCGTAAAACTAGCTAGGTCTATCGAGCCGACAACTGCTATCCCTATGTATATCATAGATGGCAAAAGTGGGATTTTGGGATATAACAAAACAGGCGGAGTAACAAATTTTGAAAAATCTATAAATTTAAAAAATTCACAAGGAAAAATTGAAAATTTTATAGCAAAATTGACGCATGATTTTATTTCGAAATTGGGCTTCAATTTAAAACAAATTTTACCTTTTATGGTTTTAACAACAGCTGTGAAATATAAAAATGTCTGTTTTGTCGATACTCCTGGATACAATCCAGCCAAAGTAGGAGCGCAAAGCGATGACAAACAAAGTGCAAAAGAATTTTTAGCTCAATCAAATAAATTTATATGGTTAGTCAGTGCAGAAAGTGGCACTATAACCAATGATGATTTAAATTTTTTAAAAGAATTAAATTTGGATAATAAAGACCTTTATATAGTCGTAAATAAATCTGATTTAAGAAGCGAAAGCGATATACAAAATATCATAGAGAAAATTTCAGGCATATTAGATGACAATATGATAGATTTTGTAGGGATTAGTGCTTATAGCTCTTTAAATAAAATCACAGGGTATTATGAAAAAAAATCACTCGATGAATTTCTTGGCGAGTGTGATAAAAAATCAAACAAGCTAAATGAGATTGTAGATAAAATTTATGGTGTTTATAAAGAATATCGCTTTGCCATAGAGTCAAGCATACAATCAAAAAAAGATATTTTGGCTAAATTAAAAAGCATTGGTCTTGATTTTAGCCAAGAATTTGGAGATTTTGACAATGAAGCCACAAAAAATTTGCAAGAATTTAGCAAATCGGAAGATTTTAAATTTGATTTAGAAAAAACGAATTTAAAAGATTTAGAAAAGGTTATAAATGGCTTTTTAGAAGCGATTGGTGAAGTTTTTGGCGAGAAAATAATAGTAAATTTCGATGAACGATATAAAAACGATAATGTAAAAACTCCTAAAAAGAAAAAGAGTGTAAAAAAGGCTGTTTCCGAAAAGGCTGTTTCCGATAAAAAAGAAGTGGAAACAAATGAGGTTGGGAGAGGTTTAGATTCTGTTATTTCTTTATTTAGTCGTGCAATATTAGGTATGGGTAGGTGAAAAATGAAAAATATCCTTATCCTTTACAACCCGTATTTCAAGGCAAATGTTATCGAAGAGCATTTAAAAATTTTGCTTAGCAAAGGCAAGGTCGCATTTGGCAAGGTCAGAGCCAAGGATAGGGATATGCAAAATTTAGATGAAAACGCCCTAAACGAAATTTATGCCAGTGCGAACACAAATGCCTATTTTCAGCTATTTTTGAGCGATTTTTCTAGCCTTTATGTAGCCAAAGTCATCGCTGTAAAAGACAGCTTAGATGATGAAATCTCTCCGAGCTACTACGAGAGCTTAGAAGTGGAGAAATGGTTTATTTTAGGCGATTTGCGTGAGCTTGTGCGAAATGATTTCGAACGCGTCAGAGATGATTTTTTAAGCGGATTTTTGGTGCGAGGTAAGACTTACCGCATTTACGGCAACGACTATGTTTATCCGCTTGTGGTAGAACAAAAAAATTCGCTTGATTATTTTAGCAGTGGCGAGTGTTTTTACAAAAATGTCTATAAAAGTGCCGAATTTTTGGGCGTAAAAGAAAATTTGGCAAGGTATTGTTTCGGCGATATTTTTCACATCTTACATATCGACAGCGTGGAAAATTTAGTCTCAGCCGAGATCGAATACCTAGCCAACAAAGATGATAAAATTTACGATTTTAGCGCCATTTCGATGAGATATTCTAAGGTTATGGAGCTTGAAATTTACGAATTTGTCAAAATTTTATTTAAAAGGCTTTGCATTTTTGACAAAGAGATTTTAGCCGTGCCTTACTCGGTGCAGGGTAAGGACTACACCGTGCGAGATATGTTTGATACTCGCCCAAATTTAGGCACTTACAAATTTTTATTTAATCAAATTAGGATTAAAAAAGCAATTCAGAGGCTAAATGATAGAAATTTAGAAAATTTTCTACTTTACACCTTGCTTGGCGAGATAACTGCCCTGCAAAGTGTGCGAAATCCAAGCGTGCATAAAAAAAAGGCGAGCCTGCGTGAGATAAATTTGCTAAGAAGCCGAATTTTAGGCATAGGGCGAGACGGCGCGATACCTGCGCTTTTGCGAGAAAAACAAAAAATCGATTATAAAGGATAAAAAATGAAAATCAACGGCATAATTCCAGGAAAACCAAAGTTAGTAAAATGTCCAAAATGTGGAAATTTGCAAATTTTTATTTTTAGTTGCACGAAGCCGTTTGCGGTGTGTAAAAAATGCGGAAACATAATACCGCAGCAAAAAGGGGAGTAAAATTTGAAATTTTGACTTAAAATTTTCAAAAAAACCTTGACAAAGATTTTTTTTTCAGATATAATCCAAACTTCAATTTCAAAATGCTGGTGTAGCTCAGTTGGTAGAGCTACTGCCTTGTAAGCAGTGGGTCGGCGGTTCAAGTCCGTTCACCAGCTCCATTTTTTTGTAACAGTGTTTGACCAGATTTTCATTAGGTGAGATACTCAAGTGGCCAACGAGGGCAGACTGTAAATCTGCTGACTATGTCTTCCGTGGTTCGAATCCACGTCTCACCACCATGAATCTATGCGGGAGTAGCTCAGTTGGCTAGAGCATCAGCCTTCCAAGCTGAGGGTCGCGGGTTCGAGCCCCGTTTCCCGCTCCATTTGGGTTTTACTGGGAGCTGTAAAAACTTAATGCTTTTATACGCTTTTATATCCAAATTTCGTCTTACATTGTCAGATAGTAGGTAGCGATTTCTCTTGGCCAGGGGTAATGCTCATATGGCTCAGAGGTAGAGCACTTCCTTGGTAAGGAAGAGGTCGCGGGTTCAAGTCCCGCTATGAGCTCCATTTAGAAAATTGCTTAGTTTTTTATTGTGTAACCACAAATTAATAACGGAGGATATGATGGCTAAAGAAAAATTTACTCGTAACAAGCCACACGTAAACATTGGTACTATTGGTCACGTCGATCATGGTAAAACTACTTTGACAGCTGCTATTTCTGCTGTTCTTTCTAGAAGAGGTCTTGCTGAGCTTAAAGATTACGACAATATCGATAATGCTCCTGAGGAAAAAGAGCGCGGTATCACTATCGCTACATCTCACATTGAGTATGAAACAGAGTCTCGCCACTATGCTCACGTTGATTGCCCAGGCCACGCTGACTATGTTAAAAACATGATTACTGGTGCTGCTCAAATGGACGGCGCTATCCTAGTTGTTTCAGCAGCTGATGGTCCTATGCCACAAACAAGAGAGCACATCTTGCTATCTCGCCAAGTTGGTGTTCCATACATCGTTGTTTTCCTAAACAAAACTGATATGGTTGATGATCCTGAGCTTCTAGAACTAGTTGAAATGGAAGTTAGAGAGCTTCTAAATGAATACAACTTCCCAGGCGATGATACTCCAATCGTAGCTGGTTCAGCACTTCAAGCTCTTGAAGAGGCAAAAGCTGGTAACGACGGCGAGTGGTCAGCAAAAATCATGGATCTTATGAACGCTGTTGATAGCTATATCCCAACTCCAACTCGTGACACTGATAAAGATTTCTTGATGCCAATCGAAGATATCTTCTCAATCTCAGGTCGTGGTACAGTTGTAACTGGTAGAATCGAAAAAGGTGTTGTTAAAGTAGGCGACACAATCGAAATCGTTGGTCTTAAACCAACTCAAACAACAACAGTTACTGGCGTTGAGATGTTTAGAAAAGAGATGGATCAAGGCGAAGCTGGCGATAATGTCGGTGTATTGCTAAGAGGAACTAAAAAAGAAGAAGTTGAGAGAGGTATGGTTCTATGCAAACCAAAATCAATCACTCCTCACACAAAATTCGAAGGTGAAGTTTATATTCTAACAAAAGAGGAAGGCGGACGCCACACTCCTTTCTTTAACAATTATAGACCACAATTCTATGTTAGAACAACAGATGTTACTGGCTCAATCACTCTACCTGCTGGCACAGAGATGGTTATGCCTGGTGATAATGTTAAAATCACAGTTGAGCTTATCGCTCCTGTTGCTCTTGAACAAGGAACAAGATTCGCTATCCGTGAGGGTGGTAGAACTGTTGGTTCAGGTGTTGTTTCAAACATCATTGCATAATTTTTATACAGACGGATTTTCGAATCCGTCTGTTTTTTTAAATTTAAGGAAGTAATATGGCAAAAAATTCAAGTAGAGTAAAAATTGGTCTAAAATGTTCTGAGTGCGGAGATATCAATTACAGCACTTATAAAAACAGCAAAACAACAACAGAAAAATTGGAACTTAAAAAATACTGCCCTAGATTAAAAAAACACACACTTCACAAGGAAGTTAAGCTTAAATAAGTTTATAGGGCAATAGCTCCAACGGTAGAGCGCCGGATTCCAAATCCGATGGTTGGGGGTTCGAATCCCTCTTGCCCTGCCACGAGGATAGGGATTATGGAAAAAATTAAAGAATATTATAGACAAGCAAGAATAGAATTAGATAAGGTAATTTTTCCAACAAAAGAGCAAACAAGAACTGCTTATATTTCAGTAGTTGTTGTGGTTGTGGTCATAGCGTTATTTTTGGCTTTGGTAGATTTTCTAATGTCTACTGCAATTACTGCATAGAAAGGTTTTTTTATGGCACATAAATGGTATGCAATTCAGACTTATGCTGGCAGTGAAATGGCAGTAAAAAATGCTATCGAAGCTCTAAAAGCTGATGAGATGCTTGCAGATAAAATCGGTGAGGTTTTAGTTCCCACAGAAGATGTTATCGAGGTCAAAAACACAAAACAAACTATCAAAGAGAGAAGTTTATATCCTGGATATTGTTTTGCAAATTTAGATTTAGACACTACTTTGTGGCATAGAATTCAAATTTTGCCAAAAGTTAGTCGCTTTATCGGCGAGGCTAAAAAACCTTCTCCTTTATTGGAAAAAGATATTGCAATAATTCTTGAAAAAATCAATAATCGTCAAGCACCAAAACCAAAAATCAATTTTGATGAGGGCGAGACTGTTAGAATTATCGATGGACCATTTGCGAATTTTAATGGTATTGTCGAAGAGTATGATATGCTTCACGGCAAGCTTAGATTAAATGTTTCTATCTTTGGTAGAAGCACGCCGATTGAAATTTCATATTCACAAGTTGAAAAGATAATTTAAAAATTTAATAAGGAGTATAGTAAATGGCTAAGAAAGTTGTTGGTGAGATTAAATTACAAATCGCCGCTACAAAAGCAAATCCAAGTCCGCCAGTTGGTCCAGCTTTGGGTCAAAAAGGCGTAAATATTATGGAATTTTGTAAAGCATTTAACGAGCGCACAAAAGATATGGCAGGTTATAATATCCCTGTTGTTATTACTGTTTATGCTGATAAAAGCTTTACATTTATCACAAAACAACCACCTGCGACAGATTTGATTAAAAAAGCAGCTAAAATCGACAAAGGTTCAGACAATCCTTTGAAGAAAAAAGTTGCGACTTTAACAAAAGCGCAAGTTTTGGAAATCGTTGAGAAAAAAATCGCTGATTTAAATACCAACGATCGCGAACAAGCAGCTAGAATCATTGCTGGTTCTGCACGCTCTATGGGTATTACCATAGTAGATTAATCTTTTGACCGCTAAGATTTAAATAAAAGCGGTAGCACTTTAAAATTGCGGAGAAATATATGTCAAAAAATTCGAAAAGATTTAATGAACTTTTGAAAAAAGTTGATTCTAATAAACTATACAATATATCTGAGGCTATCGATACAGTAAAAGGTCTAGCATCTGCTAAATTTGACGAAACTGTTGAAATCGCTCTTAAACTAAATGTAGATCCACGCCACGCAGATCAAATGGTTCGCGGCTCTATCGTTTTACCAGCTGGCACAGGCAAGAGCGTCCGCGTTGCTGTTATCGCAAAAGACGCAAAAGCAACTGAGGCACAAGAGGCTGGTGCTGATATCGTGGGCGCAGATGATTTAATCGAGGAAATCCAAAAAGGTATTATAAATTTCGATGTTCTTATCGCTACTCCAAATTTAATGGGATTAGTCGGTAAAGTAGGTAGAATTCTTGGACCAAAAGGCGTAATGCCGAACCCTAAAACAGGCACTGTTACAATGGATGTAGCACAAGCTGTCAAAAATGCAAAAGGTGGTCAAGTAAATTTCCGCGTTGATAAACAAGGAAATATCCACGCTGGTCTTGGAAAAGTAAGTTTTAGCAAAGAACAACTTTTGGATAATGTCACAACATTTATCAAAGCCATTAACAAACACAAACCAGCTACTGCAAAAGGTAGATATGTGACTCATGCAGCACTTTCGCTAACTATGAGCCCAGCTGTTACTCTTGATAGCCAAGAAGTTATTGATTTAAAATAAAAATTTAAAATTTTTATCTTAGATTGGAGATAGTTCAAGGTCGCTTTGACTTAATTGATTTAAATTTAACTAGCTTAAATTTAAATCTCTTGGCTTGAAATCACCGATCGGAAAGGAGAAACCTAATGACGAGAGATGAAAAATCACAAATCGTAGCAGAACTAAGCGAAGCTTTCAAAAATAGCGAAGCTATTGTTATATCTGATTTCAAAGGTCTAGATGTTAAAAAACTAGAAGAACTTAGAAATAGCGCTCGTGAGCTTGATGTAAAAGTCAGAGTTATCAAAAACACATTAGCAGCTATCGCTTTGAAAAACGCCGAAAAAGATGGTATGAGTTTCAAAGATACAAATATTTTCTTATGGGGCGATCAACTTTCAGTATGTAAAGTTGCTGCTAAATTTGAAGAGAAAAACGAAGCATTTGCACTTAAAACTGCTTATGTCGATGGTGAAGTTACTAGCATCGAAAAAGTTCGCGCGCTTTCAAAAATGCCAAGCAGAGACGAGCTTATCGCAATGTTACTTCAAGTCTGGAACGCACCGATTCAAAATTTTACAATCGGCTTAAATGCGCTTAAAGAAAAAAAAGAACAAACAGCATAAAATAAAAATTTAGGAGAAAAACAATGGCAATTACAAAAGAAGATGTATTAGAATTCATTTCTAATCTTTCAGTTTTAGAGCTTAGCGAATTAGTTAAAGAATTCGAAGAGAAATTCGGCGTTAGCGCAGCTCCTGTTATGGTAGCTGGCGCAGCAGGTGCAGCAGCAGGTGCAGCAGCAGCTGAGGAAAAAACTGAATTCGATATCGTATTAGTTGATGCAGGCGACAAAAAAATCAATGTTATTAAAGTCGTTCGTGCTCTTACAGGTCTTGGTCTTAAAGAGGCAAAAGACGCTACTGAGTCTACACCATCTGTTCTTAAAGAGGGCGTTAGCAAAGAAGATGCTGAAAAAGCTAAAAAAGAGCTTGAAGAAGCAGGCGCTAAGGTCGAACTTAAATAATCTCGCAAAATTTATTAGTTTTGCAAATCATAATGTGTGTCGGTGTGCAAGCGCCGACACTTCTTTCTTAAAATACAACTACGAGGTAGTAGAATGTTAAATAGCTTATATTCAGGTAATCGTCTTAGAGTTGATTTTTCTAAGGTCCCAAAAGATATAGAGATACCAAATTTATTACAATTACAAAAAAAAAGTTTTGATCACTTTTTAAATCTTGATAACTCAAATGCAGATAGTGGTATAGAAAAAGTCTTCCGTGCTATCTTTCCTATTCATGATGCTCAAAACAGACTAAGCATCGAGTATGTAAGTAGCGAGCTTTCCAAGCCAAAATACTCGATTAGAGAGTGTATGGAGCGTGGTCTTACATATTCTGTAAATTTAAAGATGAAAATTCGCCTAATCGTGCATGAGCGAGATGATAAAACAGGCGAAAAAATCGGCGTAAAAGATATAAAAGAACAAGATATTTATATTCGCGATATTCCGCTTATCACCGATAGAATTTCATTTATCATCAACGGTGTCGAGCGTGTCGTGGTAAATCAACTACACAGAAGTCCTGGCGTTATTTTCAAAGAAGAAGAGAGCCCGACTGTATTAAACAAACTAATCTACACAGCCCAAATCATACCAGATCGTGGCAACTGGCTATATTTCGAATACGATGCGAAAGATGTATTGTATGTGCGCATTAATAAACGACGCAAGGTTCCTATTACTATACTTTTCCGCGCACTTGGATATAAAAAACAAGACATTATAAAACTATTTTATCCGATTAAAACAATCTATGTCAAAAAAGGCAAATTCTTAACAGATTTCGATCCAAAAGAGTATGCTGGCAGACTTGATTATGATATCATCAACGAAAAAGGCGAGGTTTTGCACCAAGCAAGCAAGCGTTTAACTCTAAAAAAAGCTGAAAAATTAGCAGAAGAGGGGTTGAAGCTTATAGAATACCCAGCTGAAATTTTAGCAGAGCGCCACTTAGCAGACGCGATTTTTGATAAAGATAGTGGCGAAGTTATATATGATTCACTTGCTGCGTTAGATGAAACCAAACTAGTCGCTATTGCAAATTCACAGAAAAAATTTACAATCGCAAACGACCTAGCTAGTGGTGTCGATGCCTCTATCATCAACTCATTTGCCCAAGATAGTGAAGCTCTTAAAATTTTACAACAAAGTGAAGGCGTTGATGACGAAAACGATTTAGCAGCTATTAGAATTTATAAAGTTATGCGCCCTGGCGAGCCAGTGGTTAAAGAGACTGCAAGATCGTTTGTAAATGATCTGTTTTTCAACCCTGAAAGATACGACCTCACAAAAGTCGGCCGTATGAAAATGAACCACAAGCTTGGCAACGAAACACCAGAGTATGTAACGGTGCTAACTAACGAAGACATTATAAAAACAGCAAAATATTTGATAAAAGTTAAAAATGGCGAAGGCTTTATCGATGATAGAGATAATCTAGGCAATCGTAGAATTCGCTCTATCGGCGAGCTTTTGGCTAGTGAAATGCACCTTGGATTTATCAAGGTTCAAAAAGCTATAAAAGATAAATTTGCAAGCATTAGCGGAAATATCGATGAGCTTATGCCTTATGATTTTGTCAATCCAAAAATCATCACAACTACACTTATGGAATTCTTCACAGGCGGTCAGTTGAGCCAATTTATGGATCAGACAAACCCACTTAGCGAGGTTACTCACAAGCGTCGTTTATCTGCTCTTGGCGAGGGCGGTTTGGTTAAAGAGCGCGCTGGATTTGAGGTGCGCGATGTCCATCCGACTCACTATGGTAGAATTTGTCCAATCGAAACCCCAGAGGGTCAAAACATCGGTCTTATCAATACCCTTGCAACTTATGCAAAAGTAAATGATTTAGGCTTTGTCGAAGCTCCTTATAAAAAGGTCGTCGATGGCAAGGTAACAGACGAAATCGTTTATCTAACTGCTACACAAGAAGAGGGCCATGTAATCGCTCCTGCTTCTGCTAAATTAGACGAAAACGGCGCGATTATCGAGGAAATGCTAGAAGCTAGAAAAGACGGCGAAAACCTCATGGCTAGACGCGAGGATATCACTCTAATCGACCTTTGCTCTGGTATGATTGCTGGTGTGGCTGCTTCACTTATTCCATTTTTGGAGCACGATGACGCCAACCGCGCGCTAATGGGTTCAAACATGCAACGCCAAGCAGTTCCACTTCTATACGCAACTGCTCCGATTGTAGGCACAGGTATGGAAGCTACAATCGCAAGGGATTCTTGGGAAGCGATTAAAGCCAAAAGAGCCGGCGTGGTCGAAAAAGTAGATAATAAAAATATCTTTATCTTAGGCGAAGATGAAAAAGGTCCGTTTATCGATCACTACTCAATGGAGAAAAATTTACGCACTAACCAAAACACTACATTTTCTCAGCACCCAATTGTGCGCAAAGGTGATAGTGTCAAAGAGGGACAAATCATCGCAGATGGTCCTAGCATGGACGGTGGCGAGCTAGCTATCGGTAAAAATGCTCTAATCGCGTTTATGCCATGGCATGGTTATAACTACGAGGATGCCGTCGTAATGAGCGAGAAGATGATTCGCGCTGATGAATACACAAGCGTGCATATTTATGAGAAAGAGATTGAAGCCAGAGAGCTAAAAGACGGCGTAGAAGAGATCACCAGAGATATCCCAAATATCAAGGAAGAAGAGCTTTCTCACCTTGATGAGAGTGGAATTATCAAAATCGGAACCCATGTCAAACCTGGTATGATTTTGGTAGGAAAAGTAACTCCAAAGGGCGAAGTTAAACCAACCCCAGAGGAAAGACTTTTAAGGGCGATTTTTGGCGAAAAAGCAGGACATGTGGTAAATAAATCACTCTATGCGACAGCTTCTATGGAAGGTGTGGTAATCGATGTCAAAATTTTCACTAAAAAAGGCTATGAAAAAGATCCTAGAACAAACAAAGCTTATGAGGACGAAAAGACAGAGTTAGAGCGCGAGCACCACGATAGACTTTTGATGCTGGACCGCGAAGAAATGCTAAAAGTCGTAGCCTTGCTATCAAAAAGCAAGCTAGAAAGCGCACAAAGCCTAAACAAAAAAGAGTATAAAAAAGGCGATATCGTTAGCAAAGAAGAGCTTGAAAGTTCAAACCGCTTTACGCTAAATTCGTTTATCAAAGGTTACTCTAAAAAAATTCAAAAAGAGTATGAGGATTTGAAAAACCACTTCCAAAATGAAAAACGAAAGCTTAAAGAAGAGCATGATGAAAAAATCGAAATTTTGGAAAAAGATGATATCTTGCCAAGTGGCGTAGTAAAACTAGTCAAAGT
Organism: Campylobacter sp. VBCF_01 NA2; assembly: GCF_027797205.1. Taxonomy (NCBI): domain Bacteria; kingdom Pseudomonadati; phylum Campylobacterota; class Epsilonproteobacteria; order Campylobacterales; family Campylobacteraceae; genus Campylobacter; species Campylobacter sp. VBCF_01 NA2. The sequence goes on along the minus strand of NZ_CP115607.1, from coordinate 1,063,404 downwards.
CTATGTCGCAACTAAACGCAAACTAAAAGTCGGCGACAAAATGGCTGGACGCCACGGAAACAAAGGTATTGTCTCAAATATTGTCCCAGAGGTCGATATGCCATACCTTCCAAATGGTCAAAGAGTAGATATCGTCCTAAATCCGCTAGGCGTTCCAAGCCGTATGAATATCGGTCAAATCATGGAGAGCCATTTAGGTTTAGTAGGCTGGCGTTTGGGCGAGCAAATCGCTGAAATTTTAGAGCAAAAAACTGGCGAGTGGTTAAAAGAACTTCGCGCTAAAATGATTGATATCGCAAATGTTTCTAAGCTTATGGACGCTAAGAAAACGCTAGAAAAAATCAGCGATGAAGAGCTTTTGAAATATGCCAGAGATTGGAGCAAGGGCGTTAGATTTGCAGCTCCGATTTTTGAGGGAATCGTGCCTGAGGATTTTGCGAAACTATTTGAAATGGCGAAAATCGACGCTGATGGCAAAACCGAGCTTTATGACGGACGCACGGGCGAAAAGATTAAAGAGCGCGTAAATGTGGGTTGTATGTATTATCTCAAACTCCACCACCTTGTCGATGAAAAAGTCCATGCTAGAAGCACAGGCCCTTACAGCCTTGTTACACAGCAACCAGTCGGCGGTAAAGCGCTATTTGGTGGTCAAAGATTTGGAGAAATGGAAGTTTGGGCGCTTGAAGCTTATGGCGCGGCATATACCTTGCGCGAAATGCTAACCGTCAAATCAGACGATGTCGATGGTCGTTTGGCGGCGTATAAAGCACTTACCAGAGGCGAAAATGTTCCAACAACAGGAATTCCTGAGACATTTTTTGTTTTAACAAACGAGCTTAAATCACTTGCTTTGGATGTTGAAATTTACGGAAACGGGGAAAAGAAATGAGCGAAAACAATAGCTTAGAAAAAATTGAAATTAAAGAAGACGGTAGAGTTCAAGATTTTGATGTATTTGCCATAAGACTTGCTAGCCCTGAGCAAATCAAAAATTGGAGCCACGGCGAGGTTAAAAAGCCAGAAACTATCAACTATCGCACGCTAAAACCTGAACGAGACGGCTTGTTTTGCGCTAAAATTTTTGGTCCAGTAAGGGATTATGAGTGCATTTGTGGAAAATACAAAAAAATGCGCTACAAAGGCTGGAAATGCGAAAAATGTGGCGTAGAAATCACTAGTTCGAAGGTTCGCCGCACACGCATGGGACATATCGAGCTAGTTACCCCAGTAGCGCACATTTGGTATGTAAATTCGCTCCCTAGCCGTATCGGCACGCTTTTGAATATCAAAATGAAAGATTTAGAGCGCGTGCTTTACTACGAAGCATATATCGTAGAGAGCGCTGGTAGTGCGTATTATGATAACGAAAACACTAAAAAAGTCGAAAAATACGATGTTTTAAACGAAGAGCAATACCAAAGTTTGCGCGAGAGATTTGAGCAAACTGGTTTTGTGGCTAAAATGGGTGGTGAAGTTATCAGAGATATGCTAGCAGATCTTGATTTGGTCGAAATTCTTTCAAATTTGAAAGAGGAAATGGCTAGCACAAATTCAGAATTAAAGAAAAAAAATATAATCAAACGCCTAAAAGTCGTAGAGAGCTTTTTAAATTCTGGCAACAAACCAGAGTGGATGATGATTACAAATTTACCAGTTCTACCAGCGGATTTAAGACCGCTAGTTAGCCTTGACGGCGGTAAATTTGCGGTTTCAGATGTCAATGATTTATACCGCAGAGTTATCAATCGCAACACTCGCCTTAAAAAACTTTTGGAGCTTGACGCGCCAGAGATTATTATTCGCAACGAAAAACGCATGCTCCAAGAAGCTGTCGATGCGCTATTTGATAACGGCAGAAAGGCAAACGCCGTAAAAGGCGCAAACAAACGCCCACTAAAATCTCTAAGTGAGATTATCAAAGGAAAACAAGGCCGTTTCAGACAAAATTTGCTTGGAAAACGCGTCGATTTCTCAGGTCGTTCAGTTATCGTCGTAGGTCCAAATTTGCGTATGGATCAATGTGGTCTGCCAAAAACTATGGCATTAGAGCTATTTAAACCACATTTGATAGCTAGACTTCAAGAAAAAGGCTACGCAACAACCGTAAAACAAGCCAAAAAAATGATTGAGGGCAAGGTAAATGAGGTTTGGGAGTGCCTAGAAGAGGTCGTTAAAGGCCACCCTGTCATGCTAAACCGTGCGCCGACACTTCACAAAATGTCAATCCAAGCCTTCCACCCAGTCCTAATCGAGGGTAAGGCTATTCGTTTGCACCCGCTTGTTTGTGCGGCTTTCAACGCTGACTTTGACGGCGACCAAATGGCTGTGCATGTCCCACTAAGCCAAGAGGCAATCGCAGAGTGCAAAATTTTAATGCTAAGTTCTATGAATATCTTGCTTCCAGCTAGCGGTAAGCCTGTGGCTGTGCCTTCGCAAGATATGGTTTTGGGAATTTATTATCTTAGCCTTGAAAAAGCTGGCGCAAAAGGCACAAACAAAATTTTTGCCAATGTCGATGAGGTCATGGTCGCTGTGGAGGCGAATTCTCTCGATATCCACGCTAAAATCAAAACTATGGTCGATGGTCGCATTATATTTACGACAGCTGGTAGATTGGTCATCAAATCGATCTTGCCTGATTTTATCCCAGATACATTGTGGAATAAAAAATTAAAGAAAAAAGATATCGCAGAACTAGTCGATTATGTCTATAAAAATGGCGGTTTGGAAGTAAGTGCTGAATTCCTAGATAACCTTAAAAATTTAGGTTTTGAGTCAGCGACAAAAGCTGGAATTTCAATCGCTGTTTCAGATATCATCGTGCCAAATTCTAAGTCAAATTTGATTGAGGACGCGAAAAATCAAGTCCGCGAAGTCCAAAACCAATACTCTGGTGGTTTGCTAACTGAGGGCGAGAGATACAATAAAACGATTCAAATTTGGACAAGCACGACTAAAAAACTAGCAGATGAGATGATGGATTTGATGAAAAACGACAAAGACGGCTTTAACTCAATCTATATGATGGCTGATAGTGGCGCTCGTGGTAGTTCAGAGCAAATTCGCCAATTAGCTGGTATGCGTGGTTTGATGTCTAAGCCAGATGGTTCGATTATCGAGACCCCGATTACATCAAATTTCCGCGAGGGACTAGATGCGAACGAATACTTTATCTCAACCCACGGTGCGAGAAAGGGTCTAGCCGATACTGCGCTTAAAACGGCAAATGCTGGTTACCTTACTCGTAAGCTAATCGATGTCGCTCAAAATGTTCGCGTTACAATCCATGATTGTGGCACACACGAGGGTATCGAAGTAACTGAAATCGTCGAAAACGGAACTTTGGTCGAGAATTTAGCCGATAGAATTTTGGGTCGCGTGCTAAGTGCAGATGTGATTGATCCAGTTTCAAATGAAATTTTATTTACTGAGGGCACACTTCTTGGCGAAAAAGAGGTTCGCACTATCGTAGATGCTGGAATTAAATCAGTCAGCATTAGAACTCCGATTACTTGTAAGGCTCACAAGGGCGTTTGCGCTAAATGCTATGGCGTAAATTTGGGCGAGGGCAAACTGGTAAAACCAGGCGAGGCTGTCGGTATCATCTCAGCTCAATCAATCGGTGAGCCAGGAACGCAACTAACGCTAAGAACTTTCCACGCAGGTGGAACGGCTGCTACTGATCAACAAGCAGATAAGGTTATCGCTAGCGATGAGGGTTATATCAGATATTACAATGTCAAAACTTATGAAAACAATGGCAAAAATATCGTAATGAACCGCCGAAATGCGGCTGTGCTTTTGGTCGAACCAAAAATCAAAGCTCCATTTAGCGGTAAGGTAAGCATAGAAGTAACTCACGATGATGTCAATATCTCTGTAAAAAGCAAAAAAGATGAGGTCAAATACAATATCCGCCGCCACGATTTGGCTAAACCAAACGAGCTAGCTGGTGTTAGCGGTAAGGTCGAGGGCAAATATTATATCGTTTGCAAAGACGGCGATAATATCGAAGAAAACGAGAGTTTGGTCGAAATTATCAAAACAGACTGGAATATCCCAGCTCGCGTGCCGTTTGCTAGTGAAATTTGCGTCCAAGACGGCGAGCCTGTAACTCAAAAAATCAAATCAGGCGCAGTTGGCGAGATCAAATATTTCATCTTAAAAGGCGATTATTTAGAGCGTCTAAAAGATATCAAAAAGGGAAATATCGTAACCGAAAAAGGTATGTATGCTGTAATCTCTGATGAAAACGGCAGAGAGGCTATCAGACACTATATTCCACGCGAATCTGTGCTTGTATTTAACGATAATAGCAAGGTTAAATTTGATGATATCATCGCAAAACCTAAAAAAGAAGAAAACACCGTAATCGCTCAATGGGATCCATATACTACCCCTGTGGTAGCTGAGTGCGCTGGTGTGGTTAGCTACGAGGATATCGAGCCGGGTTACACTGCTACTGAGCAATACGATGAAGCGACAGGACATAGTAGTTTGGTGATTAATGAGTATTTACCGCAAGGCGTAAAACCAGCTATCGTAATCACTCCTAGCAAGGGCGAGCCGATGAAATACAATATCGGACCAAAAACTCAAATTCTTGCAACTAGCGGAGATGAGGTAGCGATTGCTGATATCCTAGCTAGGACGCCAAAAGCCGCTGCGAAATCGAAAGATATCACAGGTGGTTTGCCTCGCGTTTCTGAGCTTTTCGAAGCGCGCAAATCTAAAAATACCGCTATCATCGCTGATATCGACGGAACTGTGAGATTTGGCAAACCTATGAGCTCAAAAGAGCGCGTAATCATCGAGGGTGAGGACGGCACTGTGGCCGAGTATCTAATCGATAAATCTCGCCAAATTCAGGTTCGAAACGGCGAGTTTGTCCATGCTGGCGAAAGGCTAACTGACGGCTCTATTAGCTCACACGATGTGCTTAGAATTTTAGGCGAAAAGGCGCTTCATTACTACCTAGTTAGCGAAGTTCAACAAGTCTATCGCTCACAAGGCGTTGCGATTAACGATAAACATATCGAAATTATCGTATCTCAAATGCTTCGCCAAGTCCGCATCATAGATAGTGGCGATACTAAGCTAATCATCGGCGATTTAATCAGCCGCCGCAGGTTTAAAGAAGAAAATGAGCGCATTATGAAAATGGGTGGCGAGCCAGCAATCGCTGAGCCGGTGCTTCTGGGTATCACAAGAGCGGCTGTTGGAAGCGATAGCGTGATTTCAGCTGCTTCCTTCCAAGAGACTACCAAGGTTCTAACCGAGGCAAGTATCGCGGCAAAATTTGATAGATTAGAGGACTTGAAGGAAAATATCATTTTAGGTCACATAATCCCAGTCGGAACTGGTCTATACAAAGACAAAGAAGTCAAGCTTAAAAAATAGCATTTGGGGGCGAAATTTCGCCCCTTTTTTAAATTTTAAAATTTTAGAATTCTTGAATTTTGCCAAATTTTAAAATTTTAAAATTTCGCCATAAAAAGGATTATCTATGCCTAAATCATTTCCAAATTTCGGATTATTAATGCTTCGTTTGACGCTTGGAGTTTGCCTTTTTATGCACGGCGTGGCAAAGATAATGAACGGCGTGGGCGGTATAAAGGGCATGCTTGGCGCAAAGGGATTGCCTGAGTTTATCGCGTATGGCGTGTATTTGGGCGAAATCGTCGCACCCGTGATGATAATCATCGGATTTTTCACCCGCGTGGGCGCGCTCATCGTGCTTGGGCTGTGCGGTGTGATATTTTATCTAGCGCACCCTGATTTTTTGGCATTATCAAAACACGGCGGATTTGAAGCTGAAATTTTATACCTTTATATCGGAATTTCACTTTGCCTGCTAGCCTGCGGCGGCGGAAGATTTAGCGTGGTGAGGGATTAGCAAAATTTAAAATTTTATCCCCACATATCCGCTTTGCTCGATGATTTCTTGCCCTTGGTTGCTTAAAATCCACTCTAAAATTTTGGCGATATTTTCGTTTTTGTTATTTTTATCATACACAGCATAAATTTCGCCTATTATCGGATACGAGCGGTTTTTGATATTTTCCTTGTTTGGATACACGCCGTTTAGGCTTAGCATTTTAACCTTGCCGTTTGCGACGAGAGTTTCGACATAGTAACGAAACGAAAAGCCAATGGCTGAGCCAAAAAATCCAAGTGTGTTTCGCTTCATTTTTTCATCTTTCATAAACGCTACCATCGCACTTTGCGAGCCACTGCCTTCATTTCGTTGCACAGCATCAATGTATAAATTTGCCCCGCCTATTTGCGACCATTTTGTGATTTTTCCGCTATAAATTTCCTTGATTTGAGCGGTGCTTAAATTTGATACGGGATTATTTTTATGGACAATAAAAACAAAGGCTTCAAGCCCGATTGGCACGAATTCTAAATCCACGCCATTTTCTTTGGCATATTGTAGTTGCGAATTTGAGGGCTTTGCGACAAAAATCAAATCTGCTTTTTTATCAACCACAGCCTTGTAAGCACCGCGAGTGTTTGTATAGCGAAGTTTGCTTTTTTCGCTGAAATTTTCGCCGTCAAATTCTACGCCATCTTTTGGATAAATCGCATTTACAAAAGCTGAAAATACAGGAAAAAGTGCCGCCGCTCCGTCGATAACGGGCAAGTCGCCTTGCAAATTTAAATTTGCCTTTGTTTTGTAAATTTGCGAATTTTCATCAAATGGCAAAAATTTGCTAATTTTGATTGATTTTGCCTGCATTTCGGGGTTTGTGGAGTTTTTGTAGCGTTTGGTAATGCCATGATAAAATGCCAAATCAAACGCCAAAAACGCAAAAATAAGCGAAATGATTGTTAAAATTTGAGATTTTTTCACGGCTTATTTCCCGTTTGCGATATACGAAATGATAGAACATTTGCTTTGCAAATCAAAAGTATAAGCAACTAATCCAGCCACGCTAAATGCCCAAATAACGCAAATCACAAGGATTATTTTATAAAATTTTTCATCACTCATAATTTTTCCTTACATTGTAGCACCGGGCAATGACATTAAAATCATAAACACCACAAAAGAAGAAATAAGGACAATCGCTACAATTACAAGAGATAAAATTATATAAATCAATGTGTTGGTAAGTTTTGAGCCACCTCTTGTATTAAGATAGGTTCTAATTTTTTTATCGACAATTCTAACTCCGACAAGCAATAAAATCGGAATTCCCCATAAAAGTATTGTAAAAAATAAATCGCCCATTTTAAAACTTTCCTAAATTTACATATGAAAAATTGGCTCTTGGAGTATTAAATTTGTGATATATAAATCAATTGTAATAACTGCACAAATGCAGGTTATAATGGCAAATTTTAAGACTACTTTTTTCAAATTTTTATAATCCGAATTTTCTTTATCGCTTCTTTTTAGCTCAATAAAACCATATAATGAAATGATTAACAAAACTATTGTTATACTAATTGGGATAAATAAAGAATACGAAAGTATCCAAAAAAATTCAAAAAGCCAAAGTAATGTATCCATACGCTACAATACGCCTTTTGTGCTTGGAGTTCCTGTGCGTGGGTTTTTAGCCACTGCTCGTCTAAATGCGACTGCAAATGCTTTAAACGACGCTTCTGCTATGTGATGAGCGTTTTCGCCACGCAAATTTATTAAGTGGAGCGTAATATTTGCATTAAATGCAAGAGCTCTGAAAAACTCAGCGATTAACTCAGCGTCAAATTCGCCGATTTTGCCGGTTTTTAAGCCTTCATAAACCAAAAATGCTCGGTTTGATAAATCCAAAGCACAGCTAGTCGCCGCTTCATCCATAACAACCACACTATCGCCGTATCGCTCGACATTTTTTATCGGATAAATCGCTTCTTTTATCGCTTCACCCAGAACGATTCCGCAGTCTTCGACGCTGTGGTGAAAATCCACTTCCAAATCGCCCTTGCAAACGAGTTTTATATCCATTAATGAGTGTTTGCAAAGTGCTGTTAGCATGTGGTCGAAAAAGCCAATTCCTGTGCTAATCTCAGCCTTGCCTGAGCCGTAAATTTCAAGCTCTAAGCTTATGTCGGTTTCTTTCGTTTTTCTAGTTTTGCTTATCATTTCATCTCCCTTAAAAGGCTAAATTTAGACCAATGCGATTTTTAGCACATCTTCTATGTGATCGACTGGCGTGATTTGCATGGCGTTTTTGACTTCATCTGGAATCTCGTCCAAATCGCGCTCGAAATTTTTGCGCGGGATTAGGGCGTGGGTGATTTTGGCCTTGTGCGCAGCGATTAATTTTTCCTTTAATCCGCCGATTGCAAGCACAGCCCCACTTAGCGTAATCTCGCCAGTCATCGCCACATCGAAGCGCACCTTTTTCTCGCTTAAAATCGACGCAATCGCCGTTGCTAGCGTGATTCCAGCACTTGGGCCGTCTTTTGGCGTAGCGCCCTCTGGGACATGGATATGCAGGTCAAATTTGTTATAAATTTGCTCATCTTTCGTCAAATTTGCGCTTTTTTCAAATTTTAATTTTCCATTATCGATTAGGACTTTTACCACGCTAAATGCGATTTGAGCGGATTCCTTCATCACATCGCCAAGCTGACCGGTAATCGTCATCGCACCCTTGCCCTTGATTTTAATCGCTTCGATTTTTAGAACATCACCGCCCACGCTTGTCCAAGCTAGGCCATTTACAATGCCGATTTGGTTCGTTTTTTTCACGGCGTCGATTTCAAAAACCTTTTTATCCAAAAATTCTTCTAAATTTTTGGTTGTTATGGCAAGTTTTTTAAATTCACTATCTTTTAGAATTCTAACGGCGATTTTACGGCAAATCGCAGCGATTTGGCGGCGCAGGTTACGCACGCCTGACTCTCTGGTGTATTCGGCGATGATTTTTTCAAGCGCAGTAGAGTGAAAGCTGATATCGGCTGGTTTGAGCCCGTGTCGCTCTAATTCCTGCGGGATTAGATAGTTTTTTGCGATTTGAAATTTCTCTTGCGGGGTGTATGAGCTAAGCCCGATAAACTCCATTCTGTCGCGAAGTGGGGCAGGTATTTGGGAAATATCGTTCGCTGTAGCGATAAAAATAATCTTGCTTAAATCAATATCGAAATTTAGGTAATAATCCCTAAATGCTGAATTTTGCTCTGGATCTAAAATTTCGAGTAAAACAGCGGTCGGATCGCCTTTATATGAGGTGGATACCTTGTCGATTTCATCTAGCACGACGACAGGATTCATCTGTTTTGCGCTGATTAAACCCTGCACCAAACGCCCTGGCATGGCGCCTACATAGGTGCGACGGTGGCCACGAAGCTCATTGACATCTTCTAATCCGCCAAGCGCGATACGAATTAATTTGCGTTTTAGCGCAGTTGCGATTGAGTTTGCTAGGCTGGTTTTGCCCACGCCAGGAGGTCCGTAAAAGCACAAAATCGCGCCATTATTCACGCGTTTGCCCTCTTTATCCACGCTTCCGCGAAGCTCTAAAAGCTCTTTTAGCGCGAAATACTCTTCGATACGCTCTTTTGGCTTTTCTAGGGAATAATGGTCTTTGTTTAGCTGTTTGCTTACGCTTTGGATTGAGAGTTTTTCCTTTGCCATTTGCTCAAATGGGATTTCCAAAACCCAGTCTAGATAGCTTTGCGAAAGCCCTGCGTCTGCGCTGTCTGGGTGAAGGCGTGCAAATTTGTCGATTTGCTTTTTTATCTCTTTGTAGGCTTCATCGCTGATAAATGGCTTTTTTAGGTCTAGCTTTTTTCTGTATTCTTCGATTTCGACCTCTCTGTCGCTATCTGAGCCAAGCTCTTTTTGGATCTGTTTTAACTGCTCTTTTAAAAAATATTCTTTGTTGGTTTGATCGATTTTGCTATGAACTTTGCTTTTGATCTCTTTTTCGAGGCGATAAGATTCGATTTCATCGGCAATGTAGGCTATGAGATCGAAAATTCTTTTTTCTAAATTTAACTGCGAAAAAAACGAATACGCTATCTCTTTTTTGACTCTGAGCGCGCTTAGTGTTAAATCGCAAATTCGCGATGCGTCTGTGTTTTCCTCGATAGTTTTAAGCAGATCGTTTGGGAAAAAGTGCGTTAGGCTACTTAGGGCTTTGACTCTTTCTTTTAAAACATTGATTGATGCGTCGATTTTCGCTTCGTCGCCTCGCTCGTCATGGACGATACCGATAGTGGCAAATAGCGGGTTTTGCGAAATTTCGTGCAGAATTTTGCCCTTTGCAGAGCCTTGGAATAAAATTTTAACCCTGCCATCAGGAAGTGGCACTGTGCGCATGATAGTGCCGATTACGCCGATATGATAAATCCCGCCGAAGCTTCTGTCGCCGTTAAATTCGGGCGTCGAGCTTACTACCATTATCATGGATTCATTTTTTATGGCAAGATCGATGGCTCTTTTGTTTTTTTCATCGCTTATGAAAAGCGGAGTTATCATAAACGGGTATAAAAACAGCTCGTCCTCGACCAAAATTGGCAAATCTGTGGGAAATTTTTTATTTTGTGATAACTGCATTAGAAATTTCCTACTCAAATATCGCGCGATACCATGGGGATTGCGGTTTGATAATCTCGGTGCTGTTCATCGGCGAATTTTCGATTCTACTTTCATAAATTTTGGCTGATTCGTCCTTGCCAGTGCGCTCGTAAAGGTCTTTTATGTCTTTATTGAGTTGGTGTTCGGCTAAGCGAAGTTTGGTCATCATGGTCTCTAATAGCGGCCTATACTGGCTTTGAGGGTATTCGATGATAAATTTGCGAATTTCATCTATGCTATTTAGCATTAATCGCTGATTGCGACCTGGGCGTGAAAATGAGTCGAAATTTGCTCTGATTTTTAGGTATCTTGCATATTCGATTTTTCTCGCGGTGCCGTATCTGCGTATGTATTCGTCTAGATATTTGTTTGCTTTTTCGTAATTTTCGTCATCGACGAAGGCTTGCGCCATAATCAGCGTCATTTCTTCCAAAAGCGGTGAAGCGATGTGCTCGCTAGCAAAGCTCGTGTAGTGCGTCTCGGCATCATCGTATGAAAGCGAGTTTAAATCATCTAGGATTTGCGCATACCATGCTTCTTGGCTGAGGTTAAAAAGTGTGCCATCGCCTTTCGAGCTACAACCGCTGATAAATGCGACAAATAAGGCACAAAGTAGAAATTTGATTAAATTTTGCATATTTTTTCCTTGTGAAATTTTAACCCGCAATTCTATAATATTTAGGTAAATATACACCAAAATTTCACTCAAATTTTAAAAATTTCATTTTGTATGCGTAAAAATAGCAAATTTAAGGTTTTGCGTTGTATAATTATGCGTCTAGCAGTGGATATTGAGTATCCATGAGTAAAATTTAAGGAAGGCGAGATGAAAAAGGGTTTCACTCTGATCGAGTTGGTCTTTACCATCGTAATCTTGGCTATTACTACAATGGCCATACCGCGTATAGTCGCTCAGACGGTAAATTTGAATATGTTTGCCGTGCAACAGGAGCTTGTTTATAATGCTAAATCTATGATGAGCCGTATTCAGCCGGCGAAGTGGGATAGTGCATATAGTACTTCTGCTGGTTGTACTGGCGGTTGTTCAAATGCTAATGTTATTCATAGTGTGAATATAGCTGCTGGTGCGACAAAAGAAAGTAGAGTCGGGATTTTGGATTCGGAAGGCAAGGATAAAAAAGATAGTATTAGCGATGTGGGTCCGACACCGTATGGGAATTTTGGCATAGGGGTTGGTTCTATTCGATACGCAGGAAAAGATAAATCTATTAGCGCAAATCAACCTTATTGGGATTTAGATGATTATCAAGGTTTTAAACATAAGATAAAAAGTTCAGATTTGGTTACAGGCGATTTTGTTCTTAATACAGAAACTGTTGTTAGTGTAGATTATGTAGCTGATCCATTAGTAGTTGGAAATTATAATAATAGTTCTACTTTGGTAGCTAATTTTGGCACTACTCCTGCGAATGGAACTCCTACAAATGTTAAAATGGTAAATGTAGTCACGAGAAACGAAGATGATCCAGGGGCTAGCGTTGCACTTAGATATTATGGTTTTAATATAGGCTCCGGTTCTATGAAAATAGATAAGCAACAGTATTAGGAATATGACATGAAAAAGGGTTTTACTTTAATAGAATTAGTAATGGTCATAGTGATTTTGGGTATAATCTCTATGTTTGGTGCCGATTTGTATTCTCAAATATATAAATCATACTTGCATACCCGTGCGCTAAATCAGTTAGAATCAAGGACGCAAAACGCGATTACTTTAATATCAAATCGATTGGAATATCGTATTTATGGAAGTGTAATCGGTAGAGAAGCGGGTAAGCCTATAACGGATTTTATCAATCTTGCTGGTATTAGTAAAGATCACGATATTATCGAGTGGATTGGTCAAAGTATAGAAACTAAGAATATAAATAATTCAAATCCTGGTTGGAGTGGTTTTGTGGATATGAGCTCTATCCCAAATCCTTTTAATGATGCGGATAATAAGGCAAATTCTATACTTTCTCAGGGTAGTAGTTTGAATAGTGTGAGTAATATAATTGATAAATTGACATGTGTTAATAGATCTAATTGCGCAACAGGTAGATATAATGATTTTGTTATTATATTTACTTATTTGGCTAATGACTATGATGGTGTGAATATCGATGGTGCGTATGGATACAACGGCACAGGCAATAATAGCGATAGAGTTTATGTAGCTAGTGCAACAGTAGGCAACAATGATGATGAGAATTTGACTATCACAAATTATCCAACTCGTTTGGACAATGTTGGCGCTACTGTTCGAGAGTTCTCAGATCAATACTATTTGGCGCATTCAGCATATGCTATTTATCCTACTGGAACACAAGTGGTTAATTATGGTGGAAAAGCTGGCAAAAATTTCGATCTTACATTAGCTTATAATTATAGACCATGGGCAGGTGAAACATATAGTGACGCAACAACACAAAAAGTTTTGTTAGCAGAAGATGTGTTTATGTTTAGATTTAGAGATGATAATGGTGCTGTCGAAATGAAACTATGTATGAGAGATAATGGTAGAAATTTTGACCCTAATCAATTAGATATGATTATGTGTAAATCTCAGGTGGTGTACTAATGAAAAAGATGAGAAGAGCTTTTGGCTTGATAGCCGCAATATTTTTTATCGTTTTAGTTGCCACTACGGCTATTACTGCGCTTTCTATCGCTACGATGACAGCCCGCGATACAAATAATGCTCACAACCGCGAGCAGGCTGTGCTTTTAGCGCAAAGTGCGACAGAGTATGCTGTTTTGGCTATGCAACAACATGTGTATCCAACCACAACTACTGACAATGCAGAGTGTCTAAATCAAATTGACATTACTTATCCAAGTCGTAACAATTCTCTTTTTGACATAAATGTTACAATCAGTTATTTGGATGCAAATATGCCTGCTAGGTGCAACAGGGCAACAACAACCGCATTTAGCAAGACGACTGGAAATGCTGTAACTAGTCACGCAGCCATTATTGATGTTGTCGTTACTTCGACACCGGCTCTTGATTCACCACGAATCAGATACCATAGAAGAACAATACAAAAACCTTAATTTCAATGGAGGAAAGAATGAATTTAAGTATAGTAGGAAAACAGTTTGAACTAACAGACGCTATTAAGGATTATATCACACAAGCGTTTGATAGTCTAAAAAAATACAACCTTGACATTATATCAGGTCGTGCTGTCGTATCAGCAGATGAAAAACAAGGTCGCAAGGGCTTCGTCATGGATTTTTCGCTAAATTTAGCTCACCAAGACACAATTGTAGTGCGCGAAAAAGACAAAGACCTATACGCAGCGGTAGATAACGCAACAAATCGCCTTGCAAAAGTGCTTCGTCGCTATCATGACAAGGTAAATTCGCACAAAAACCGCGATGATATGAAACAAAGCGCAGTAGATGAAATCATCAAGGCTAGCGAGCCGAATTTAGACGATAATGTCGATGAAATCGTCCCAACAGAGTTAGATCTTTACAAACCGCTAGAAATCGACGAGGCGCTAAATAAATTAAAAGAAAGCACCGATCAATTCCTAGTTTTCAACGATATGGACGCTAAAATGCGCGTTTTATACAAACGCAAAGACGGCAAATTTGGATTATTCTAGGATTTGATTTTCTAAATTTTGCCAAATTTCACGGACAGGTTCGCCTGTCCGTTTTTTTATGCCAAATTTTTGCAGAATTTAGAATTGCAAACTACAAATTTAAAAATCAAAATTTATAAATTCCACAAATTTAAAGAATTCCAATTTTTGCCAAATTTAACCTTTCTAAATTTCATTTTTACCCAAATTTTTAAAATTTTAGCTAAAATTGCGAAATGAAAAATTTAAAGATATTTTTGGACGAATTTAAAATTTTTATCAAATCCTGGCGCAAGATTTACGATCCGCACCTCATGCACTACGCCTCGTCGCTAAGTTTTCACACTATTTTGGCATTGCTTCCCGTGCTTATGGTATCTTTGAGCGTATTTATGCAGCTGCCTAGTTTCCACGATTATTACGCCAAAATCAAGGCATTTATCTTCTCAAACCTGCTTCCAGCCAACCAAGAAAGCCTGATTCCGTATTTGGAAGAGTTTATGGCAAACGGCCTAAGCCTTGGCGCACTGGGATTTTTGGCTGTGCTTGTAACTTCGATTTTGTTTTTTGATGATTTTGAGGAGATTATCGCGCAGATTTCGCACTCGCCAAAGCGCGGATTTTTCAAAGGCCTTAGCACATACTGGACGCTTATGACACTAGCTCCCGTGGGGCTTGGCGCGTCGTTTTTCATTAGTTCAGAACTTCAAAATTTACTCGATAAAACCGAATTTTCTAGGTGGATAAATTTGCTCTCGGTTTTGCCATTTGTTATCATTTGGGCTATTTTTGCTATCACTTACGCTACGGCGATAAACCGCGAAATTCGCCCCAAAGCCGTGCTTATATCCTCTCTCGTAGCCTCCACATTATGGTGGATTTCTAAGATTATTTTCGCGCAGTATGTGTTTTATAACAAAACCTATCTTAGCATTTACGGCTCATTTTCGGTAGCGTTATTTTTCTTTTTGTGGATTTACATAAGTTGGATTTTTTATCTAAATGGCGTGAAATTTTGCGTTTATTTGGATAATTGCTTTAAAAATTTAAAGCGCAATTAAATTTCATAAAAAACACATTTTAATCTTTTTTGAGTTATAATCTTAAAATTTTTAATCCAAAAAAAAGGAAATAAAATGGAGCAACAAAGCAAATTTTTAAATAGAGAGTTGAGTTGGCTTCGCTTTAATTCGCGCGTTTTAACTCAGTGTCAAAAGCAAATTCCACCGATTGAAAAATTGAAATTTGTAGCGATTTATAGCACAAATTTAGATGAGTTTTATATGATTCGTGTGGCTGGGCTTAAACAGCTTTTCACAGCTGGCGTAACAGCTAGCGGCGATGATGAGATGACGCCATTGGAGCAGTTGCGCGAGATCCGCTCATATCTCAAACACGAGCAAAACGAGCTAGAAGCGCACTATATCGCTATCAAAGAGGAGCTTAGCAAAAACGGCCTTTTTATCAAAAACTACGACGAGCTAACCCCTGATTTAAAGCTAAGCGCCGATGAGTTTTTCTTCAACCAAATCATGCCGGTAATTATCCCAATCGCCGTAGATGCGACGCACCCGTTTCCGCACCTAAACAACCTTAGCTTTTCGATTGCAGTCAAACTCTGCGACGCAAATGCGCCAGAGGCGATTCATTTTGGTATGATTAGGATCCCGCGTGTGCTTCCTAGATTTGTGCAGGTCGCAAAAAACACCTATGTAACGATTGATTCAATCGTAAATCGCCACGCTGAGGAGATTTTCCCGGGCTATAAGCTAATTAGCTCGGCTGCGTTTAGGGTTACAAGAAACGCTGATATCGTAATCGAAGAAGAGGAAGCAGATGATTTTATGATGATACTCGAAGCAGGTCTTAAACTGCGCCGCAAAGGGGCTTTTGTGCGACTTCAAATCGCCAAAAACGCAGACCCTGATTTGCTAAATTTCTTAAACGAACATCTTAAAATTTTCTACAAAGACATTTTCGAGTGCTCGATCCCGCTCACACTTGACGGGCTTTGGGAGATAGCTGGCAACAAGGATTTTTCCTATCTAGCTCACCCGCAGTATCTGCCAAAAACACTGCCTCCCTTTAACGAAAACACCTCAGTAATGAGCGCAATGGAAAAAGATGATATTTTGATTTTTCACCCTTATGAGAGTTTCGATCCAGTCCAAAAACTCATAAAAGAAGCTAGCAAAGACCCCAAAGTCATCTCAATCCGTATGACGCTATACCGCGTGGAGAAAAACTCGCCAATCGTCCAGAGCCTAATCGAGGCTGCAAGCGATGGCAAACAAGTAACCGTAATGGTCGAGCTAAAAGCTAGGTTTGATGAGGAAAACAACCTGCACTGGGCAAAGGCGCTAGAAGACGCTGGCGCGCATGTGATTTATGGAATCGCAGGTTTTAAGGTCCATGCCAAAGTCACTCAAATCATCAAAAAAGAAGACGGAAAGCTTAAATTTTATATCCACTTAGGCACGGGCAATTACAACGGAAGCAGTGCGAAAATCTACACCGATGTGAGCTTTTTTACTTGCGGGGATACTTTCGATAAGGATACGACGAATTTTTTCCACATACTCTCAGGTTATAACAAAAACCGCAAACTAGGCAATCTCTCAATGTCGCCAATGCAGATAAAAGAGAGAATTTTAAAGATGATTAAGGTCGAAGAGAGCAAGGGAAGTGACGGCAGAATCATCGCTAAAATGAACGCCCTCGTCGATAGCGATATGATAAAGGCGCTTTACAAAGCGAGCCAAGCCGGGGTAAAAATCGATCTCATAATCCGTGGAATTTGCTGTTTGCGCCCAGGTGTGGCGGGACTTAGCGAAAATATCAAAGTCCGCTCAATCATCGGCAAATACCTAGAACACGCTAGAATTTTTTATTTCAAACACGCAGAACCATGCCTATATATCGCAAGCGCGGATTGGATGCCACGAAATTTAGAGCGTAGATTGGAGCTTATGACGCCGATTTATAGCGAGGCTTTGCAAAATAAATTAAAAGAAATTTTAAAATTGCAGCTTAGCGATACCGAGCTTGCTTACGAGCTTGGAAGCGACGGCGAATATAGCGCAATTAGCGTGGCAAACGAAGCAGAGCGCATTAATAACCACGAGTATTTGGAAATTTTCTTTAACAAAATTTACAAATCTGCACGCAAACACGATGACGGCGCGATTTTAGCGACGAAACTTCTAAAAGAGAGTTAAATCTATCTGGGCTAAATTTACACGCTAAATTTAGCCCAAATTTAGCCAAAATTTCAAAATTCACAGCCTAATACTTATCGTTTTGTAATTGTCTTTGTTTCTAAAAGTCAGCAAATTTTGCAAAATTCCAAACAAAATCATAAATGTGATAAAACTGCTTCCCCCGTAGCTAAAAAACGGCAGCGGCACACCCACGACAGGGGCAAATCCGATGACCATGGAGATATTAACCCCAGCGTAGATAAAAATCAGCGTCGCCAGAGCCGAGGTAAAAACCCGTATGAGATAATCGCTACCAAAGTCGTAATTTAGGCTAAGCAGGTGCATGATTAAAAGCGCGTAAAAGCCGATGAGCGCGAGTGCGCCGACAAATCCGAAGCGCTCGACCATATAGGCAAAGATAAAATCGCTCGTGGCAATTGGCAAAAATTTAAAGTGAGTTTGGGTGGCTTCTTCTAAATTTTTGCCGTAAATTCCGCCATTTCCGATAGCGATGACGGCTTGTTTGACCTGATAGTTGTGTTCTTCGCTCAAAAAATCCGTAATGCGCTTTTTTTGGTAATCGTGCAGGTTGTTATAAAGCACGGGCGAGCTCACGCTAAACGCTAACACCAGCGCAATCCAAATTTTTTTATTCACGCCGATGATAAAAAGCGTCGCAAATCCCATTAAAAAAAGAATTAGCGCGGTTCCGAGGTCTGGTTCTTTGGCGATTAGCGCAAATGGCAAAAGTATATAAAAGCTAAATTTAGCGAAATCCTTCACGCCATAACCCTCGGGCGGTGGCGGATTTTTATGGATTAGATACATTAGCATTAGCATGCACGCTGGCTTCATAATCTCGCTTGGTTGGAGGGTAAAATGCACAAACGGCAACTCCAACCAACGCTTCGCGCCAAGCTTGCTAATGCCGAAAAATTCCACGCTTAAAAGCAGGGCGATATTTACCCAGTAAAACAGCGGAATCAAATACAAAAATTTGCGAATCGGAAACAAAAAAAAGACCATAAAAACAACAAAACCAACCCCAAAATAAACAAGCTGTTTGTTGCCAAGTGCGGTGTTTGCCTCGCTGATTAAAAGGTATGAAAAAATAATAATTGGCAAAATCAGCAAAGGTTGAATATAATCAAAATATGATAAAATCTTTTTGTCAAATTTCAAAGTAAGTCCTAATAAATTTTGGGCGATAATAACAAAAAAAGGTATAAATTTGGATAATTTTACAGCAGATTGCGTGGCGAGAATCGATGTTTTTTTAAGCGAAAATTTGGGCATTTCGCGCAATCAAATTTCGAATTTAATCAAATCAGGCAGTGTTTTTATAAACCAAAAAATCATAACCAAATCATCGCAAAAGCTAAATTTGGGAGATGAAATTTGTGTAAATTACCCTGCGCCTACTCATAGCGATGAGGCGAAATTTAGCTTTGAGGGCGAGATTGAAATTTTATACGAAGATGATGATTTGCTAGTGTTAAACAAGCCCGCTGGCGTGGTCGTTCATCCAGCCCCAAGCGTCAAAGAAGCCACGATTGTAGAGTGGCTACGCCAAAAAGGATTTATGCTCTCTACGATAAATGGTCAAATCCGCGCAGGTATCGTTCATCGCCTAGATAAGGGCACTTCTGGCGCGCTAGTCGTAGCTAAAAACAACGCCACGCACCAAGCCCTAAGCGCGCAATTAAGTGATAAAAGCATGGGGCGAATTTACCTTGCTTTAACAGATTTGCCCCTAAAAGAGCCATGCCTGATAGATCGCCCGATTGATCGCAACCCAAACAACCGCCTAAAAAAGGCGATAATTTCGGGCGGACGCGAGGCAAAAAGCGCGTTTTATACGATTTTTAGCGATGATTGGGGACAGGCGAAATTTAGCCAGAGCAGTAGCGACAAATTTGGCAAAATCAACCTAATCGCAGCCAAGCTTTTTACTGGGCGCACGCACCAAATCCGCGTGCATTTAAGCTCGATTAATCGCCATATTATCGGAGATTATTTATACGGATTTAAGAGCGAAAAAGATAAAATAGCAAGAATTTTACTTCACGCTTATGTGCTGTATTTCACGCACCCACGAAGTGGCGAGCGTATGCAGATTACAGCGCCTTTGCCGGTGGAGTTTGAGAATTTGATACAAAATCACGATAAAAAGGATGAAATTTATGAAAAAATTTTACCAAGTAGCATTTTGCGCGAGTTTAGCGATACTAGCGGCTGGTTGCTCCTCTCATAGTGTGCCGGGCGGAAATGACGCAAGCTTGCCACGCGTCGAGGGTATTAAAAGTATCTCTGGCACGAACGAAATCGGCTTAGAGTGGCCAAATTATGGCTCATATCCTAACCTTTTAGGATTTGTGGTTTATCGCGCTGATATGGGCGGTGGCGAAGCGAAAAAAATCGCAACCCTTAGTGATCCATACACTACGCACTTTGCCGATACTCGCTTAGAGCCAAACACATCGTATAAATACACCGTGCGCGCTTATGGCATAAATGGCGTGGGCGAAAGCTCGCCTGCTGCGATTGTAAGCACGACAAAGACGATTGATTCTGTGCCGTTTGCGCAGGCTTACGCACTGCCAGATCGCGTGAAAATCATTTGGCGTCCGCACCCTGATTTGCGCGTGGCAAGCTACACTATCGAGCGCAGGGTCAAAGGCGCTGATTCGTGGAGTGGCGTCAAAGATATCGCAGGCAGACTTAGCGCAGAGTATATTGATTATGTAAATTACACCGCAGGATACGAATACCGCATAATCGCAAAATCGCAAACAGGCATGCTCTCGCTTCCAAGCGCGCCAATCCAAGTAAGTCAAATGGCGGAATAAATTGCCAAATTTTATTGCAAAAAGCGTAGAACTACCACGCCTTCCATTTAGCAAGGAGGGCGTGGAGCTTTTGGAGTCCGCTAGCGATGAGAGTTGCACTCTCGTGCGCACAAGGTGCTTTGATAACGAATTTTTCGTCACTCTCAAATACACCAAAGACAAAGTCGTAGTCAAAGGCGAAAAAACCACCAAACCAGCCAAAATTGGTATTTTGCAACGCGCACTTGAAATTTACAAGAAAGAATTCGCAAGCGGTGTGATTTTTAGCGCATTTGCTTTCAAAAGCAAATCCCTAACCCAAAAAACTCCGCTCGTGCTAGATGAAGATGAAATGCTAAATTTGCTCAAAACCACGAAATTTAGCCAAATTTTCGTCGAAATCGGCTTTGGTTCGGGCAGACATTTGCTCTATCAGGCTCGCACAAATCCGCAAACGCTGGTAATTGGAATCGAAATTTACAAGCCTAGTATCGAGCAGGTCGCAAAACTAGCGATTAAAGAGGGTTTGGAAAATGTCGCTTTGATAAACACTGACGCGCGAATTTTACTTTCATTAATGCCTGCAAATTTGCTCTCTCGCATATTTTTGCACTTTCCTGTTCCGTGGGACGATGCCCCGCACCGCAGAGTCATTAGCGATGAGTTTGTTCATCAATGCGTGCGAACTCTCAAAAAAGGGGCGAAATTTGAGCTTCGCACAGATAGCGATATGTATTTTGCCTATGCGTTGGATAAATTTGGCGTAGCGCAAAGTGCAGGGCGTGGCGCGATAGACCACTTTAAAAACAGAGATTTAAGCGTTAGCTCGAAATACGAGGATCGCTGGCGCAAAATGGATAAAAATATCTTTGATTTGATTTTTACTAATAGTGATGAAAACGGCGAGGAACCAGCGAAATTCGATATGAATTTCTCAAATTTTAACCCGCAAAAAATAGAGGCAAATTTCAAAAATTTGACTATCAAAGGCGAGGGATATTTCGTGCATTTTGAGAGAATTTATAAATTTGATGATAGCGATGAGGTTTTGATTTTGACCTCGTTTGGGGCGTTTGACTTCCCGCAACAATGCTTTATTCGCATCGGGGCAAAGACGGAGTATTTTTTAAAAACTCCGCTAGCTACAAGCGAAAATTACAAAGCACACAAAAAAATAATGGAGATTTTTGAGTTATGGCAGGCATAGGAGCTGATAATAACATAATCACCGCCGAGGGGCTTACACTGGGATATGATAGCGGTGAGGTCATAAAAAATGCTAGTTTTGGCATAGGCGCAAGAGATTTTGTCGTAATCACCGGCAAAAGCGGAAGTGGCAAAAGCACGCTTTTAAAATCATTTTACGGCGATATGGATATCAAAAGTGGCGAACTTAATGTTTGCCTGTGCGATTTAAACGGCATTAGTCGCAGTGATTTGCGCGCACTGCGCCAAAGAATCGGCATAATTTTTCAAGATTACAGGTTGATTAATGAATGGACGATCGAGCGAAATATCATGCTGCCGCTGATGATTATGGGCTATAATGAGCAAGTCTGCCAAGATCAGGCCAAAAAACTGCTCCGCCATATCGAGCTTGGACACAAAATGGGCAAATACCCGCTAGAACTAAGCGGTGGCGAACAGCAGCGCGTCGCCCTAGCACGCGCTATGGCGCACAATCCACGCTTGCTACTTTGCGACGAGCCTACTGGAAACTTGGACGATTATTCAAGCGATATTATTTGGAATTTATTGCGCTCGGCATGCGAGGCGTGGAACGCTTGCGTGGTTATCGTAACGCACAAAATGCCTAGCACTTTGCGTTTTGCGCATAGACATTTCGAGATAAAGGACTCCCATGTCACTGAGATCGATTAAAACGCATTTTGGGGTTATTTTTTCGCTTGTGGCGCTTTTGTTTTCGGTGCAGTTTGGAATTTTTGTAAATAATTTAGCCAAAAGTTACGAAAAATCTATCCAAAACGAATACAACATCGTCCTTGTCTCAAAAAAGGCGCTAAGCTTAGAGGAAGTGCAAGATAAGGTCAGCGATATCAGCCAAATCATTGAAATTCCAGCTGATAATATCACAGATAGATTAAAGGGTAAAATTTCAGAAGCAGCCTTTGGCGAGCTTAGCAAAAATTTGCCTAAATTTTACAGCATTAAGCTCGAAAATTTCCCAGACAGCGCGCGTTTAGAGGACATAGAGAGCGCGCTAAAAAGCATGGGTTCGCTTAGCAGGGTTGAAATTTTCAAAAAAACCCACGATGATATTTTTAAAATTTTGCTACTAATTAAAAGTTTGGTTTATGGATTTGCGCTTTTAATCGTGGTTTTAGGCCTTATGCTAATTCACCGCCAAATGCGAATTTGGGTCTATGAGCACAAAGAGCGAATCGAGATTATGGAGCTATTCGGCGCTAGTTTTATGATAAAAAGTGGCAGGCTATACCGCATGGCGCTAGCCGATAGCGTGTTAGCTACGCTAATTGTGGTGGCGTTTTATCTAGCGCTTCCAAACTGGCCGATTTTCATGCAAACCGTGAGTCAAATCACAAATTTAAGCGAGACGATTGTTTTGCCGTATGAACCGCTCATTTTGTTTGGTATCGCTGTGGGGCTGACATTTATCGCAGTTACATTTGTAATGCTAGAAGTAAGTGGTAAAAAATCACAATGAAGCGTTTGATGATACTGTGCGCGCTTGCGTTTTTTGCATACGGTGCACCGACTACAAAGGAAAAAATCGCCCAAAGCAACAAAGAGCTAAAAACCTCTAAACAAGAGGAGATGAGGCTGTCTAAAAAAATCGATGAAATCGCTGATTTAATCGTGCAAGAACAAAACGATTTTAAAAAGCGTGAAAACGAGATAAAAGAGCTTAGCCAAAATATCGAGGAACTAAAAGAAAAATACGCAAACGAAGAGCAAGAGCTAGAAAATCTCAAAAAACAAAACGCAACCTTGCTTAGCGTGCAAAGCGAGCTAGAAAATAAAATCGTCCAAATCATCTCCCAAGAGCTCTCATTTGATCTCATCAGCGACACAAATTCCAGCGTTACGCCTGATTCTATCGTGGCTAGCGAGGTTTTAGGCGGATTAGAGAGCGTGATGAATAGCGAGCTAAATAAGCTAATGAAGGATTATGAAAATAATAAAAATTTCATCGACGAACAAAACAAAAAAATCGCTCAAATCAACGAAAATATGGAAAGTTATAGCCAAAAAAAGATAAATTTGAGCGAAAAGCAAAACGCACAAAAAGAAAAAGTAGCTAGCCTGCAAAAAAACAAAGATAGCTATATCGCCCAGCTCGAAAAGCTAAACGCCGAGCAAGACGCGATTGCAAAAACCTTAGCCGAGCTAAAAATTATCGATGATAAAGAGGAGCGCGAAAAAGCTGAAAAAGCGGAAAAGGAACGCATAGCCAAACTAGAAGCGCAAAAGAAAAAAGAAAAAGAAGCCAAACAAAAAGAGCTTGAAGCCAAGAAAAAAGAGTATGAAAAACAAAAAGCCGCCGCCAAAAAAGCTGGCAAGGAAGCTCCGCCTGCGCCTAAATTTGAGCCAGAGCCTGAATCTGAGCCTAGCGAGCCAGCTGATGAGAGAGTTAGTAAAATCAACACCAAGGTCAAACAATACGGATCTAGCTACCAATCCTCTCGCGTGAAAAAATACACTGGCGCAAAAACCTCTGCACCGCTTGACGGGGCGTATGTGAAGCGTAAATTTGGCAATTACAGCGATCCTGTGTATAATATCAAGCTTTTTAACGAAAATATCGTGTTAGGCTCGAAAAGTGGCGACACGCAGGTAAAAGCGGTGCTAGCTGGCAAGGTCGTATTTGCCAAAGAAACAGCCGTGCTAGATAAGGTCGTCATCATCGAGCATGCGGGCGGAATCCACACGATTTATGCGCATTTAAATCAGATTCCAAATACTGTGCGCGTGGGCTCTTCGGTCAAAAAGGGCTACACAATCGGCAGAATTAGCTCGGATCTAACCTTTGAAGTAACGCAACAAAACTACCACATAAACCCACTGGATTTGATTTCGCTTAAATAGATTTTCTTGCAATGTCTAAATTTGGCATTGCAAGAATTTTATAAAAAATAGAAGCTGTAACAAAAAATAAAGCTGTCTAAATTTATAAAATGCAGAAAAAGAGTTAATTTAAATTCCATAACATTGATTGTCTGCCAAGCAAAATATGGCAAAAAATCTAATACCTATCTTTCTTTTAACAAACATACTAAAAATATTACCTACAAAAGGATTACTAGAAACTCTTGTATCTATAATATCTTTACGATAAATTACAAATTCTTTGAAAAAATATTTCTTTATCACAATTCTATCGTTGTATGATTTTGCATATTCAAAAAATATAGTAGAACAAAAGGCATACGATGAAAAAATAAATATAATCAAAAAAATAAATCGTTCTAGCGTAATCGACGAAATCAAAAATATGGGGAACAGTGTGCCAAAGGTCATAAAACCAGTAAGTAATGAAAAAATAAAAACATACAATGGATTTCTGTTACTTATGATAAATGGTTCTTTATTGTTTTCCGAATTTATGGTTTCATCTAAATTTTGATTATTTTCCAAATTTTCTTTTAACTTTTCCAATTTTAATCCTTTAAATAAAATTTCTTTACAAATTCAAATTCGCTCGTATCGTTTTGCTATGATACGAAATTCTGTTTTTAAATTTATGATTTTGTAAATTTCGTTGTCATTGCGAGAGTTTGAAAAACTCGAAGCAATCCAGAGAAATTCCGATAAATTTTAATCCACAAATGAATTTTGTTGAATTTTAAATTTTCTCTAAATTTTACTGGATTGCCACGCTCGTTGCACTCGCTTGTAATGACAGCAAATTTGCAAAATTTAAATTTTAAAGTCGTAGATTGCCACGAATTTTGCTAACGCAAAATTCTCGCAATGACAAACTCGGCGTAAATTTTGCCTAATAATTTGTCATTGCGAGGAGCGAAGCGACGAAGCAATCTACGAGTAAGAAATTTAAAATTTCTAAATTTGCAAAAATTTCGGCGCAGTGTTTAAATGGCTAAATTTGCCACGCACTCTTTAAATAAATTTCCCCGTTGGGCGTAGCTTTTAAACTGATCTAGGCTAGCGCAGGCTGGGCTTAGGAGTGCGACTTCGCCCGCACCAGAGAAATTTTCATCTATTTTGGCGACTGCGTTTTTCAAAAATTCGCACCTAATGCACGGAATTTTAAATTTTTCGCATAAATTTACGAGTTTATCGGTGTTCGAGCCAATCGCATAAATTTGCAAATCATACGGCGCAAAGCTCGCAAAAAGTGGCTCCAAATCCACGCCCTTATCATCGCCACCCAAGATTAGGTGGATTTTTTTGTCCTTGTAGCGTTTGAGGGCTTGCGCGCAAGCATCGATATTTGTGGCTTTTGTGTCATTTACCCACATGCGTTTTTTTACATCAAAAAATTCTTCTAGTTTGTTTGCCTCGATTACAAATTCGTTCAAAACCTCCACGCTAGCGCGATCTGTGAGGATTTTTTCGATACAAAGGGCTAAGATAGCGTCTAGCAAAAACGGCGTTTTAAATGAAATTTTTTCAATTTCGATTTCAAATTTGGCTGCCAAATCATTTTCATCTTCGTAGCAAATCACCCTTGCGCGCGAGTTTTTCACAGCCTCGCTACTGGCATACGCAGCCGGTATTAATGCGACTGAACCCTCGCTCATAGCTAGAAGTGGCGAGAGTTTGACACGCTCGTATTCAGCGAAACTGCCATGCCAGCTAAGATGATCTGGCGTGATTGGCAAAAGCGCGTAAATGCCAGGGCGAGCGTGTTTGGTGTAATGGATAGTAAAAGAGCTAGTCTCTAATATCCAAATTTTCGCACTCTTGTCCAAAAGCGCGAGTGGTGTGCCTACATTTCCGCCCATAAGCGAGCCGTGGCTGGCTAGGAGATGCTGTGTCATCTGCGTGGTTGTGGTTTTGCCATTTGTCCCGCTAATCCAAATTTTAAAAGGCGCAGTATTTGCGAAGTAATCATACTCACTGATTAAATTCCTAGCGGATTTTATTAGATTATGCTCTTTGGGAAATCCTGGGCTTGGGATTTCTAGCTCGCTTTTTGCGGGGTCAAAAAGGCAAGGGTTTAAAAGCGCATTGCCAAATTCGTCAAATTTCGCAACGCCCTCTTTGAAATTATCATCGTAAATGTCCCAACCGCCGCTTTTTGCTAACGCTTTTGTGGTAGTGCCATGCCCAAATAGTGATTTTTTCATTTTTTTTCCTTATCTTAATTTTATCGAAGTTAGCGCGATTAAATTTGCCATTAGCGCGATTATCCAAAACCGAATTATGATTTTGTTTTCGCTCCAACCTTTTAGCTCGAAATGGTGATGAATAGGCGCCATAAGGAAAATTCGCCTTTTAAACATTTTAAAGCTTCCCACCTGCAAAATCACGCTTAGTGTCTCCATAACAAAGACAAATCCGATAATAATCAGCAAAAATTCATTTTTTGTCACAATCGCGCAATATCCCAAAAACGCCCCTACGCTCAGGCTTCCACTATCGCCCATGAAAACTTCGGCTGGGTAGCAATTAAACCACAAAAACCCAAAAAGTGCGCCGATAAGGGCTGCGATGATGATACTTAGCTCGCCCACACCTGCGATTTTTGGCAAAAATAGGTATTGCGCATAAATCGCGTGTCCGCACAAATAGGCAAAAATACCAAGGCTAGCTAGCGAAAACACCGAGGGAATTGTGGCTAGCCCGTCAAGGCCGTCGGTTAAATTTACAGCGTTTGAGCTCGCGCTGAAAACTATCATCCAAAATACAATGGCGAAAAATTCTAAATTTATTATGTGATTTTTTACGAAAGGCAAATACAGCTCGCCACCAAGCGGACTGAAAATATACAGCGTAAATGAAATCCCCAAAGCTAGGGCGTTTTGGAGTAAAAGTTTGGTTTGCGGGCTAAGCCCTGCGTGGTTAGAGGCACCCAAAATTTTAGACAAATCGTCCTTAAATCCTATCGCGCAAAACCCAGCTAGCGTGATTAAACCGCAGATTGTGAAAATGCTAAATTTCACGCACAAAACACTCGCCACAATCGCTGAGAAAACAAAGACAAGTCCGCCCATTGTGGGGGTTTTGGACTTTTTTTGGTGTGTTTGTGGGGCTAGGTCGTAGATAGGCTGGGAGGCGTTTTTGGCTCTTGCCCAAGATATGAATCGTGGCATTAGATACACGCTTAAAATAAAAGCTATGAAAAACGCGATTCCAGCGCGCGCTGTGGTGTATTGAAAGAAATTTATATTTGTGATTTGGTAGATATAATATAACAAAATTTGCCTTTTAAATTTTATTTTAAAACCGATTATTTTAATACTTTCTTTGTAAAATTTAGCTTTTAAATTTTAAATTTTGTGATATTTGCTAAAAAAAAGTATAATGCGAAATTTCAATGTCCGCATTGAATTTAGGAGAAAAATATGAAACAAAAAACAATTCTTGTGATAACTGACGGCATTGGTTGCAACCAAAGTGCCGAATTTAACGCCTTTGCTGCAGCCAAAAAGCCGACTTATGATATGCTTTTCGCCTCTGTGCCAAACACGCTACTTCGCACATCTGGGCTTGCGGTGGGCTTGCCTGAGGGGCAAATGGGAAATTCTGAGGTCGGGCACATGACGATTGGAAGCGGTCGCGTGCTGTATCAAAATCTAGTCAAAATTGATAAAATGATCGAAAATGACACCCTAAAAACTGCGCCCGAAATCGTAAATTTGCTAAAAATTTGCCCTAGGGTGCATGTCATAGGGCTATACAGCGACGGTGGCGTGCATTCACACATGCGCCATTTCGACGCGCTTTGCCAAATAGCAAAAGACGCTGGCGCGCAGGTTTTTGCCCACGCTATCACCGACGGACGCGATGTAAGTCCCACAAGCGGGGCAGGGTTTTTGCAGGCTTTGGAAGCAAAATTTAGCGTAGGAAGCGTTTGCGGGCGGTTTTATGCTATGGATAGGGATAATCGCTGGGAAAGGGTGCAAAAGGCCTATGCTGCGCTAATGGGCGAGGGCGAGAAGCAAAAAATCTCCCCAAGCGAGTATGCTCGCAAAAGCTATGAGAATGGCATTACGGACGAATTTATCGAGCCAGCGATTTTTGGGGAATTTGACGGGATTAAAGAAAATGACGGAATTATTTTTGTAAATTTCCGCAACGATAGGGCGCGTGAGATTTGCCAAGCTTTGAGTATGGAGGATTTCGCGGGATTTGAGCGTAAATTTTGCGTGCGAAATTTAATCACCATGACAGAATACGACGCGAAATTTCCATTTCCAATCATCGTCAAAAAGGACATTTTGCAAAATACTCTTGCCGAGGTCATCGCGGACGCAGGACTTAGACAGCTTCACACCGCAGAGACCGAAAAATACGCTCATGTTACATTTTTTTTCAACGGCGGCAGCGAAGAGTGCGTGCAAAACGAAACTCGCATTTTAATCGACAGCCCAAAGGTGGCGACCTATGATTTATGCCCTGCTATGAGCGCGCACGCTGTGTGCGAGGCTGTGATAAAGGGTATCGAGGGGGGCGAGGATTTTATCGTGGTAAATTTCGCTAACGGCGATATGGTTGGCCACACGGGCAACTTCGACGCTGCGGTTAAGGCAGTCGAGGCGGTAGATGAGTGTCTGGGTAAAATTTACGCTAAGGCAAAGGAATTTGATTACGCTTATGTGCAAATTTCAGATCACGGCAACTGCGAGCAAATGCGAGGGGCACAGGGCGAGCTTCTCACAAACCACACGACTTTTGATGTGTTTTGCTTCGTAAGCGCGCAGGGCGTGAGTGAGTTAAAGCAGGGTTTTGGACTTAGCAATGTCGCGCCAACTATTTTAAAGCTAATAGGGCTTGAAATTCCAGCGCAAATGGACGAGGCGCTGTTTTAAGATTGTAAAAGGGTAAAAATGCAAAATTTGATTGACAACTTCATATCTGGCTTGGAGGCGAAATTCTGGGATATTCATATACCTTATGAAAACTGGGGTAATTTTTTAGGCTATGATATGAGCAATATATTTGCCGTAATTGTGATTTTTGCATTTTTATACATAATCTGGCGCTGAAATTTTTCAAATAAAGAGCGAAAATGCTTTATTTACGATAACCCGCTATAATGCGCAAATTTTTCAAAAAAGGATAAAAAATGAAATTTAGTGGAAAAAATGTCTTAATCACAGGTGCAAGTAGAGGAATCGGCGCAGATATCGCAAGAGTGCTAGCTAGTATGGGGCTTAAAGTGTGGATCAACTACCGCTCAAAGCCTGAGCTAGCTGACGCGCTTTTAGAAGAAATTAGGGCAAACGGAGGCGAGGGCGCTGTGGTGAAATTTGACGCGACAAACGAGGCTGAATTTATCGAAGCGATAAATGCGATAATCGAGTGCGACGGCGAGCTAAGCTACCTCGTCAATAACGCAGGTATCACAAACGACAAACTAGCCCTTCGTATGAAGCTCGAAGACTTCACCGGCGTAATCGACGCGAATTTGACCTCGGCTTTCATCGGCTCACGCGAGGCGCTAAAAGTGATGAGCAAAAAACGCTTCGGTGCAGTCGTAAATATCGCCTCAATCGTCGGCGAAATGGGCAACGCAGGGCAGGTGAATTACAGTGCGAGCAAAGGTGGCATGATAGCGATGAGCAAGAGTTTCGCCAAAGAGGGTGCGAGTCGCGGAGTGCGCTTTAACTGCGTGACACCGGGCTTTATCGCTACTGATATGACAGACGCTCTAAGCGATGAGGTCAGAGCGAACTACGAGGCAAATATCCCGCTTAAACGCTTCGGAAGCGCGCAAGATGTGGCGCACGGCGTGGCGTTTTTGCTTAGCGATTATGCTAGCTATATCACCGGCGATGTGCTCAAAATCAACGGCGGACTTTATATGTAACCAAATTTTGCCGAATTTTCGGCAAAATTTTAAATTTTCTTCTTAAAATTCTACATTTTTATTTTTTGACACAATATGACAAAAAATCCATGTAAAATTGCTCCAAATCAAAAACAAGGAGCAAAAAATGGAAATTTCACTCACAAGAGCGTTGGCCGAGATTAAGTTGATTGATAAAAAGTTGCAAGGTGGGGATTACAAATTAGCCAAAGTCGCAATAAATGGCGTTTTGGTAAATGCTAGCAACCAAACTCCGCAAGATTTCTTAAAATACGCCAATGGCGTGCTGGATAGCAGGGCGGATTTGCGCAAGAAAAAACGCGCGCTCAAAGGTGCAGTTGCCAAGGCAAATGTGCAAAACACCATTAAAATCGGCAAAGAAGAGCTGTCTATCATCGAGGCTATCGAATACAAGGGCATTGTGAGCGCCTGGATCGATGAATTATCTATGATGATTGCTTGCCTTGATGAGGCGGCGAAAATCAAGGAAAAAGAGGAAGCCAAAACCGAGGAAAAGGCGCAAAAAACGCTAGAATCTATCTATGGCACAGCCAAAAACACCTTACCAAAAGATACTATCGAACAAACTCTAAAAAGCTTCCGCGATGCCTATAAAATCGAGATTATCTCGCCACTTACTTTGGAAAAAGCGATCGCGCAAAAAGACGAGCTAGCCACGCTTTTAAGCGAGATTGATTTGAGTCTGTCTGAAATCAACGCTAAAACGATGATTGAAATCTAACCTCGCGCAGGTTTGCGAAATAGGGCGAAATTCGAGATTTGATACCGCCCTAGCGAGCATATCGAAAATGAGCGAAAAAGGAGACCAAGAAAGCGCCACTTGGCAAAAAACGGCGCGCTAACAAACTATAAAGATCTGCTAAATCTTTTAGAGACTGTGTATCTCATCTGGCTCATAACCAGAATCAGGCTTGTTTCCTGAGCCGCTTAAAGTGCAAAATTTATAGTTTAAAATGCAAAGATTAAATTTCAAATTTAGTTTTCGCAAAGTTGAAATTTTATGATGCGTGCTAGTTTTGCGCGCCTTAAAGTTATTTAAAATCCTAGGTAAGGTTTTATAAGTTTTTTTCCTTGATCTTGCTTGTTTGGACTAGGCTGATATGCTCGCTAGGGCGGTAGTTTGGGGGTAGAAATAAAACAGAATTTCGCCTATTTGCGCAGGGAATTTAGCCTGAATTTGTCATTAAATTTGGCTAGGAATTTGGCTTTTGTGGCGGGAGTTTTCCGTGTGTATTCTCATAAAAGTCCCTAGCTATGCCCTTTACGATACCTTCTAGCTTGCGTGGGGCTAGGACTTTTATGCGCGGAAGCCACTGCTTGATGATGTTTAAAATTTCGGCGAAATTTGTCACGCTAAATTCGACATTTATGCTCCCGTCATCGTTTTCGCAAATGATTTCTTGGGTAGGGTAGAATTTTTTGAGCCTAAAATACTTGGCGTGCTCTTGCGGGATTTGCAAAATTACTTTGATTAAATTCGCCCTGAAATTCGGCGAATAGCTTGCCCATGGCGAGTTTATGAAATGCAAAAAATCTAGGTAATTTTGGTCGCGCTTAAATTCGTGCCCGCTAAATTTGACCTCGCTCATCATCGCGATTCGAAAAATCACATGCGCGTGCTTGTGCGGGCGTTTTTGCAGTCCTGCGAGGTAGAAATTTTGCTCCATAAACATTATTTTATACGGCTGGATTGTAAAGTGTGAAATTTTGCCCGCGTTTGTGTATTTAAACGAAATTTCTTTTTTATAAGTTATCGCGCGCTCTAAAATTTTAAACACTTCCCGCCTAGCAAAAATTTCCTCGTAAGGCTTGTGTTTAAAGATATATGGGCTCTCATCTAGGTTTTTTAAAATTTTATCTTGCATGGATTTGCTTAAATTTTTCGAAATTTCTAGGCTGGATTTGTGAAAGAGTTTTATGATTTCTTTAAGCATAAAAAATTCGCTCGAATTTAGCATATTTTCAAAAATCGCTTTTTGTGAGCTTTGGTAATTTCCGCCCCCTAAATGCACGAAAATATCGCCAAAAATTTCTTTGATGACCTCCAAATCTCGCCTTAGCGTGCGCTCGCTGACGCTGTATTTATCCGCTAAATTCGCCAGATTTAGCACACTGCCTTTTTGCAAATCATATATGATTTCGATCACGCGTTTGACCGAGCTATCTTTACTCAAAATTTAACTCCAATTTTTATAATGTCAGGGCGCGTATTATAGTAAAAATGTTTAAATTTCGATACTTTAAGCAAACTTATTATAATATAACGAGTTATTTTTTTAAAGGAGTTCCAAATGGCAGCATTTGAAGATGTAAGAGATGTAGTTGTGGAGCAACTTAGCGTTGCACCTGATCAAGTAAAACCAGAAGCAAAAATTATCGAAGATTTGGGCGCTGATTCATTAGATGTAGTTGAGCTAGTAATGGCTTTGGAAGAGAAATTTGGCATCGAAATTCCAGATAGCGAATCAGAAAAATTAGTAACAATCGGCGATGTCGTAAGCTATGTAGAAAGCTTAAATAAATAATTTAAATTTTAAATTTTAAGGAATTGATCTTGAAAAGAGTCGTAGTAACCGGAATTGGCATGATTACAGCCCTTGGCCTTGATAAAAAAAGTAGTTTCGAAAACATTTGCAGCGGAAAAACCGGAGTAGGCAAGATTACACTTTTTGATGCGAGCGAATTTCCAGTTAGCATAGCAGCCGAAGTTAAGGATTTCGATCCTAGCGTGGTTGTCGAAGACGGCAAAGAGATCAAGAAAATGGATAGATTTATTCAACTAGGACTAAAAGCTGCCACAGAGGCTATGCAGGACGCTAAATTTAGCGAATTTGACGCTGATGAGTTTGGTATCAGCTCAGCCGCTGGAATCGGTGGTTTGCCGAATATTGAGATCAACTCAAATGTCTGTTTGCAGCGTGGTCCTAGGAGAATTTCTCCATTTTTTATCCCGTCTGCACTAGTAAATATGCTAGGCGGATTTATTTCTATTTATCACAATCTCAAAGGTCCAAATTTAGCCAGTGTTACAGCTTGTGCGGCATCTACTCACGCTATCATTGAGGCGGCGAAAACTATCCAAGTCGGTGAAGCGAAAAAAATGTTAGTCGTTGGCGCTGAGGCTGCGATTTGCCCTGTCGGTATCGGTGGATTTGCCGCTATGAAGGCACTTTCTACTAGAAATGACGATCCTGAGCATGCAAGCAGACCGTTTGACGGGGAGAGAAATGGCTTTGTTATGGGAGAGGGCGCAGCTGCGCTTGTTTTAGAGACTTACGAGGACGCAGTTGCAAGAGGGGCTAAAATTTATGGCGAGCTTATCGGATATGGTTCTAGCGGTGATGCGTATCATATTACTTCGCCTACGCTTGATGGTCCGCTTCGCGCTATGAAAAAGGCCTATAAAATGGCTGGCGAGCCAAAGGTTGATTATATCAACGCTCACGGCACATCTACTGCGGTAAATGACAGAAACGAAACAGCAGCTCTAAAAGAGTTATTTGGCGCAAATGTCCCAGCTGTAAGCTCGACAAAGGGTCAAATCGGGCATTGTCTTGGAGCAGCTGGTGCGATCGAGGCAGCGGTTGCCCTACTAGCTATGGAAAGTGGAATTATC
Source organism: Campylobacter sp. VBCF_01 NA2 (assembly GCF_027797205.1). Classification (NCBI taxonomy): domain Bacteria; kingdom Pseudomonadati; phylum Campylobacterota; class Epsilonproteobacteria; order Campylobacterales; family Campylobacteraceae; genus Campylobacter; species Campylobacter sp. VBCF_01 NA2. Next base: position 1,029,621 of record NZ_CP115607.1, on the reverse strand, counting down.
CCTCCTACAATCAATCAAATTTCAAAAGATCCAGAGTGTGATTTGGACTATGTCCCAAATACTGCGCGCAAAGCACAGATTGATTGCGTTATGAGCAATAATTTTGGCTTTGGTGGCACAAATGGATCTGTAATCTTCAAAAGAGTGAAATAATGGCAAGTTATCTTGATTTTGAAAAATCTATTAAACAAATAGATGATGATATCGCCAACGCAAAAATTCGTGGCGATGAGGACGCGGTTGAGATTTTAAACAAAAATTTAGAAAAAGAGGTCGCTAAAATTTACAAAAATCTTAGCGAATACCAACGCTTGCAACTAGCCCGCCACCCAGATCGTCCTTATGCGATTGATTATATCAGAGCGCTTTTAAAAGACGCTCACGAAATCCACGGCGATCGTGCGTATCGCGATGACGCGTCGATTGTGTGCTACCTAGGTATCATCGGCACACGCAAAATCGTCGTAATCGCAGAACAAAAGGGTCGTGGCACAAAAAACAAATTAAAGCGAAATTTCGGTATGCCTCACCCAGAAGGTTACCGCAAGGCTCTAAGAGTGGCGAAATTAGCCGAAAAATTTAATCTGCCTATTTTATTTTTAATCGACACTCCGGGTGCATATCCTGGAATCGGCGCCGAAGAGCGCGGACAAAGCGAGGCAATCGCACGAAATTTATACGAACTTAGCAATCTACGCACTCCAACAATCGCCGTAGTTATCGGCGAGGGCGGAAGCGGTGGCGCGCTAGCTATCGGCGTAGCTGATAAATTAGCAATGCTACAAAACTCAATCTTTTCAGTTATTTCGCCAGAGGGCTGTGCGGCGATTTTGTGGAACGATCCAGAAAAAAGCGAAGCAGCGACAAAAGCGTTAAAGATTACCGCTGAGGAGTTAAAAGAGCTTGATCTAATCGACGATGTCATCGAAGAGCCTAAAATGGGCGCTCACAGGGACAGAGACGGTACAGCAAAACTGCTAGGAAACTATGTTTTAGCCGAGCTTGACAAGCTAGCAAATCTCTCAATTGATGAGATTATCACTCGCAGACAACAAAAAATTCTAAAATTTGGTGCGTTTAAGGAATAAAATTTTATAATTACAGCTACCTTTTACCGCCAAATTTTAAATCTTCAAATTTCAAAGAGGAACAATGGAAAACACTAAGGAAAATTCAACCCAACAAACCCAAACCGCCCCACAAGCACCAAATCACACGAAAAAAGTTCATGCTAAAACTCATGTCCCAGTAGAGGGATATCAAATCGAAGAGCTTCGCGCTATGGATTTAGAAAACCTTGTCGCAATCGCTGATGAGCTAGGTGTGGAAAATTCTCGCGAATTTCGCCGCCAAGAGCTCGTGTTTGAGATACTTCGCATGCAGACAAAACAGGGCGGATTTATTTTATTTACTGGAATTTTAGAGGTTACGCCTGAGGGATACGGCTTTTTGCGAGGAATCGACTCAAACCTTAGCGACAGCGCAAATGACGCTTATGTCAGCCTAAGCCAAATTCGCAAATTTGCCCTTCGTGTGGGCGATATCGTTACAGGACAGGTCAGAGAACCAAAAGATCAAGAGAAATATTACGCGCTTTTAAAAATCGAAGCGATTAATTACAAATCAATCCAAGAAGCCAGAGAAAGACCGCTTTTTGATAATCTAACTCCGCTTTTTCCAACTGAAAAATTACAGCTCGAATACGATCCAATGAAGCTAACTGGTCGTGTGCTAGATCTTTTTACGCCGATTGGCAAGGGTCAGCGTGCGCTCATCACAGCTCCGCCTCGCACAGGTAAAACTGAGCTTATGAAGGAGCTGGCAAACGGAATTACGAGAAATCACCCAGAGGTCGAGCTTTTGGTGCTTTTGGTAGATGAAAGACCAGAAGAGGTTACCGATATGGAGCGCAGTGTGCGTGGTGAGGTGTTTAGCTCGACTTTCGATCAGCCTGCGTTTAACCATGTGCGCGTGGCTGAACTCGTGATCGAAAAGGCAAAACGCGCCGTCGAAATTGGCAAAGATGTGGTGATTTTGCTCGATAGCATTACTCGCCTTGCGCGCGCTTACAACACCGTAACCCCAGCTAGCGGTAAGGTGCTAAGCGGTGGTGTCGATGCCAACGCACTTCACAAACCAAAACGCTTTTTTGGAGCGGCGCGAAATATCGAAAACGGCGGATCGCTTACTATCGTGGCGACTGCGCTAATTGAAACTGGATCTCGTATGGACGATGTGATTTTCGAGGAGTTCAAAGGCACCGGAAATAGCGAGATTATCCTAGATAGAAATATCAGCGATCGCCGAATTTACCCAGCGATTAATATCACAAAATCAGGCACGAGAAAAGAAGAGTTGCTCCAAGGTGCGCAAAATTTGCAGAAAATTTGGGCTATTCGTTCTGTGGTCTCTACTATGGACGATGTCGAGGCACTGAAATTTTTATACCCAAAAATCCTAAAAACCAAAAACAACGCAGAACTTTTATCGATTATGAACGAGCAGTAGAAATTTTGCTTTTGCACAAAAGCAAAAGCAAAATTTTTATTTTATCTTCTACAATTTTAATTTATTTCAAAAGTTTTTAGTTTTTTATAGAGTTCGGCATTATGTAGTTCTCTGCAAATGTCTTTATTTTCATTTATATTTTTTGTTTCTATAATGTATTTACTGCCACTTTCTTTCAAAACCATCTGAGCGCAAAATTCTATTTGCCCCTTTGATTTCAAGCCTACACTATATTCTATTGGTTTGCCTACTTCAAGTTTTTGTTTTAATGCTTCATCTTTAAAATGTCTAACCGTGGTCATAGATTGTAAATCCCTAAATTCTCCACGCAAAGAAAAATCATCTCTTATCTGTTTTAGTGCAGTTTCAAACTCTTGCGAGTAAGCAAGTCCAATTGGTGTTGTTTTTACTTCTTGTCTAGTCATCCCAATGCTAAGCATACCTAGTAGCATTGGTGAAGTAGCAAAGGCGATAATGATTAATATCCAAGAAATAATCGCAACTAATTTTGAAGCAACTCCTTTAATCGCCTTAATCGTAGCGATAATCGCACAAACAAGAGCAAGCGGAACAAATAAAATTCCTAAAAAGAAAATTCCTAAAATAGCAAATACGATAGCCAAAATTCCAGCCGTATTGCCACTACCTTGATTGATAACTATGATTTTTTCATCTTCCATAAAAACTCCTTAGAAAAAATAAAGAGTGATTATAGCCCCCCCCGTTAAAATTTGCTGAATTTAAGCTTAATACATAAATTTTACGCGTAGTACTTGGAATTTGGAAAATTATATTAAATTTTTATGGACGAGTAAAACTCGCCCATAAATTTTATTTCGCATTTTTTGCTTTTTTATACATTTCGCATGAGTTGTATCGCTCTGAATTATCGCCCAGATCGCACCCCTCGCCGTAATACTCGGCAGCTTTTGCCATATTTTTCTCTACGCCTACGCCATCATAATACATGGCACCCAAACTTCTGCAAGCCAAAGCAAATTCGCCATCGCAAGCTTTTTTGTAAAATTCCATTGCTATATCATAATCCTGTCTTGCGACATCGCCTTTGTAATAAATATTTCCAGCGTAATAACAAGCACTCGTATTTTCTAACTCGCAAGCTTTTTTGTAGGTTTTTGTCGCTTTTCTGTTATCAGGTTTAATTCTAGTCATATATGAGTTGCGTCCATATCCATTCCAGTATAAATTAGCAAGTTTCAAACAATCCTCGACATTATTTTTTTCGCAAGAATTCTCCAAATCCCGAAGTTCGACCCATTTTTCTAAATTTGCGCACGCTTTTTGCACACCGTTATCGCACGCCTTAAAAAGCGCATTTTTGGCTTCGTCATATTTGTAGCTTTCTTTTTTGTATTCGATTTCTGCTGCGTTCATACCCCAGATATTGCACGCTTCGTAGTTGTTTAGCTCGCAGGCTTTTTTGTAAAATTCTTGTGCTTTGGCTAAATTTGGCGCAATGTATTGGAAATATCTCTCACTTTCGTTTCCGCGTGCGTGCATTTTGCCTGCTTGCAAGCACGCATCAGAGCTGTTTGCGTCGCAGTCTTTCTCAAATTCGCTAAGTGTGTATAGCGCGCCTAAATTTTTGCATGCGATTTTGACATCCGCATCGCAAGCCTTGCGGTAAAAACTTCTTGCTTTACCAAAATCCACATTTATCGTATCGTCTGGGTTGGTGCGACTATTGTGGCCGTCTAGGTAGATTTTGCCCACCATGTAGCAGCTGCCGTTGATATCTAGCCCGCACGCTCTATCATATAGCCTTGCAGCTTCGGCTACTTCGTGATCTCTGTCGGTTGAGAGATAAAAATCAGCCAACCAATGGCAATTTAGCGCGTTTTCTAGCCCACTTCCAGCCTTGCAAAGTTTTTCGTGATTTGCGGTTAAAACTATGATTTTTTCTTTTAGCTCGTCGATTTTACGCTCTTTTTCTTGTCTGTCTTTGATATCGAAAATCCCCATAGATCGCTCGGTTGCGACGATTTGTTTTTGGCAGCCTGTTACGATATTTCCGTCGCAGGCGCGTTTGGTAGCATTTAGCGCGGTTTCTCTGTCTTTGCTCGATAAATTGTTGTAGTTTTTCATATAGATATTTGCCACTTCATCGCAAGATTTCGCCTCGCCACAATCGCAGGATTTTTGAAAGACTTTTAGCATTACAGCTTCGCTTACGGTTTGGTTGTTTTCGTAGTTTATGCCTTGTAGGTAGTATTTCCTGCCGTCCCCTGGCTCGCATGCTTTATCTTCCAAGGCTTCGAGTGGTTTTAGGGCTTTGATTTTAGCATCGATCTCTTTTTGAGCCTCTTCTTTTTGCCTTTTTATCTCGTCGCTCATACATTTTTCGTTGCCAACAAGGGCTTCAAATTTTGCCTGGGCGGGTTTAAATTTTTTGTTTTCAAAGGTATCTTTGTAAATTTCACTTGCTTTGTTGCAATTTCCCTCGTTTTCGTAAATTTCGCCCAAATTTACGCAACTTTCGTGGTGGTTTAGATCGCAAGCTTTGAGATATAGCGTTTTTGCATTTTCGTTTTCTTGCTTTGAGGCAAAAATCGCGCCAGCCTTGTTGCAACCCACGGCATAGTTTAGCTCGCAGGCTTTTTGGTAAAATTCCTGCGCCTTTGCGTTATCTCCACTTTGCTCGTAGGCTTTCGCGCTTGCGAAGCACTCTTTGGCATCCCCACCTAGGCACTCAGCGTCGTTAGCGTTCGCAAAGCCAAACGCAAAGCCACAAACAAATAAAAATTTGGCAAAATTTTTCATATTTGTCCTTTATTAAATTTCAAATTTGATTTTTTAAATTTCGGTGTGTTTAAAAAGATAAAAATTTTCTGCGCTAAGATGAAGTAAAACGCGCATAAAATCGTTATTAACAGCAGGTCGTATATCCACATACTCACGCCAAATGCGCTTTTGTGTGAGCGGAAAATCCCTGATTTGTCCTCATCGGTGATAATCGTGGCTTTTAGGGAGTTGTTCATATTTTGGTAGTTGCCGTTTTCGTCGATTAGCATTTTATAATTTGCCGTTACAAGCGCCTCAAACCCCACAGGTATGGGCATGATGATAGCAGGTGGCGGCATACGCTCATAGTCACTTTGCCATAAAAATATCGCCTTGTGAAGTTTGTCGTAAGGCACGAGCCCGCTTAACATGATTTGAGGCACGAGCAAGATCGCAAGGCTGATTGATGCCATTTTGTCGTTATGCACGAGGCATGAAGCTACCAGAGCCATAGCGTAAGAGCAAATGAAAATAAACGAGCAAATCAGCCAGTTTGTGCTAATTAGCACGCCTTCTGGGATTTGGAGCATGGATTTGGCTGAGATTGTGAGCAAATAGCACTGAAAAATGCCAATTATCAGCGCGACGCTAAATTTCGCAGCGAAAAATTTATACAAACTAAGCCCGCTACGGCTAAATTTACGCATTAACTCTTTGTCGCCGTAAATGTCATAAATGCCCTTTAAAATCCCCAAAAACGCCGCAGAAATGGCGATAAAAAAGAGATAATCCACATAATGGTCGTTGTCTATGAAACTATCGCTGTGAGAGAAAATCCACGCGATAAAATACCCCAAAAACCACGCCACGCCAACCACGCCAAAGATGAAGTATTTGGCGTTGCGTAGGGTGTTTCGAAGAAGCTCAATCTGGGTGAAATTTAAAATATCTTTCATCATATACTCTTTAAAAATTCATTGTATTTTTTGTGAAGTTCGAGCGTATCAGCTCCCGCATAATCGCAACCTAAATGCTCGCTAAAAAACTCTGCCAAGCTCATAAATTTCGTCGTTGCTAGGCTAGTTGGTTTTTTGCCATTTTCCTTTTTGATTTCTTCAAAAAGCAAAATTTTATCAAACATCTTTATCATCTCTAAATTTGGCTGGTGAATTATCACCATGACGATTTTTGGGGCGTTCATGCTTTTGCCGTCGGCTATGTCGCGAAGGCTTTGCAAAACCTGAATACTGCCTGCGGTGCTAAGCCCGCTGGTTGGCTCATCGGCAAAGAAAATTTCATTGCGTGATAAAAGCATTTCCATTGCGATATTTACTCTTTTGCGCTGACCGCCACTAATCGCCCATTTACCGCCTTTATATACTGGGCTGTTTTGCACCTTGCCCAAATTTAGGCTACTAATCACTTCGTCAATGCGCGAAAATGCCACACCGTGCAATCTGGCGTAGTGTTTGAGATTTTCATAAACGCTAAATTCTTTTATCAAAATATCATCTTGCGTAATCAGCGAGATTATATTTTGGTCTAAATTTGGCGCGCCGTTTATTCCAAACTCGCCATTTTCGCATTTTGCTTCGCCAAAAAACAGACCCAAAGTCGTGGATTTGCCCACGCCACTTGGCCCCATTACAGCTACCATTTCGCCACTATTAGCGCGGAAGCTTAGTTTTGATACAATAGGATTTTTCCCGTATGAGAGGGTGCAATTATCCGCATAAATTTGCATTTTTCTACCTAAATTTTGAAATTTTAACAAAGTCAGATTATATTCTTAACGCACTTACATTGGGGTTAAATTTGACTAAATTTAAAAAGAATTTGCAAATTTAGTTTTTTATAAATTTGCAAATTTAAAGTGAAATTTCTTATTCAAAAAGTCCATCGACTAGGGTATCGACAAACTCATCTGGGTTAAATTTGATCAAATCGTCCATACTCTCGCCCACGCCGACATATAAAATCGGGATTTCTAGCTCGCGCGCAATCCCAAAAAGCGCGCCACCTTTTGGCGTGCCGTCGAGTTTGGTGATGATAATACCATCAAGCTTGGTGATTTCATTAAAAGCTTTGGCTTGGATTACGCTGTTGTTTCCTTGTGTCGCATCAAGTACGATGATTTTACGATGTGGCGCACCCTCGCAGGCTCTGGCTGAGATACGCACGATTTTTTCTAGCTCGTTTGCTAGGTTTTTTTGGTTTTGAAGTCTGCCGGCTGTATCGATTAGCACGCGATCTAGCCCTTTGGCGACGGCTGAGCTAATGGTATCGTAAGCCACAGCCGCAGGGTCGTGGCCTTGCGCGGTAGCGATGATAGGGACATTTATGATTTGCGACCAGCGTTTTATCTGCTCGACTGCGCCCGCCCTAAATGTATCACACGCGCCCAAAATCACGCTATTTCCAGCTTTTTTGTATAAATTTGCCAGCTTTGCGACAGAGGTTGTCTTGCCTGCGCCATTTACGCCAAGGATTAGCTCGACATAAGGCTTAGCAGGGGTGAAATTCTCGTGTTCATACATAAAATATGTCTTCATTACACGCTTCAAATCGCCCTTTTCGACGAATTCGTTAGGCGGGAGATAAAATATAATTTCCTCGATGATTTCATAATCCACATCGGCTTCTAAAAGCATTTCTTCAAGCACATCTTTTGAAATTTTGCTTTTGCCGCGGGCCTCCTTCATAGCCTCAATCGTCTTGCTAAGACCTTTTTTAAAAAAATTAAACATTATAAAATTTTCTCCATTTCGAGTGTTAAAATTTCTTCGGGAATTAAGCCGAAATATTGAGCGCTAAACTCGCCTTTTTTGTCATAAACCACCAAATACGGGATTTCTGAAATGCCTCCAAGCGTGCCTGTGAAAAAATCATTTGCCTCGCCGTAGGCTATTTTAAATTTGGCTTTTACCTTTTTTTCATACTCTTTTAGCTCGTCTAATGAAATCTCATCAGCTATCAAAACAGCCACTACATCGAGCTTATCGCCGTATTTTTCTACGAGTGCATTAAGCGCACTTGCTTGGATTGTGCAGGCATCGCACCACGAAGCAAAAAAGGCAAAAAGCGTGGTTTTGCCACCATTTTCTATGCTAAAACCATTTTTGTTTTTTTGCATATTTAAAATTTGATTATTTGTAAATGTGAGCGAAAACGGCGCAGTGTAATTGGTGCCAATAGTGCTTTCTGTGGGGATATTTTCATTTTCGGCGCTTTGGGTTATCTCTGGCTCGCTATTTGCGCTTTGCTCGTCCTTTTTCTCGCACCCAGCAAGGACGAAAAAACCCATAAGCAGAGCTAGTAAAATTTTAAATTTCATTTGTTGCCTTGTAAATTTTGATGTGGAATTATACTTAAACTTGCTAAAATAGCCGTTAAAATTTAATACAAAGTTAAAATCGTGGAAAAAAATGAATTTAGGAAAATTTGCAAATCTAGGCTTAAATTTCGTGCCAAAATTTCAGCCAAATGCACTTCGTATATCATTTCTAGGCGCATTGCGAATTTAATCCGCGCTCTTGGTGCGCGCAAAATTTTAATTTTTTTGCCACTAAAATACGAGCCCGAAATTTTGTTTTTGAAAAATTTAATGGGTAAAAAATGCGAATTTTATCTTCCACTTATAACGGATATTAATTTAAAAATGGTAAAATTGCGACTTCCTTTTGTCAAATCGCATTTTGGGTTGCGTGAAACACTGCCTCAAAACGGCTATTTTGGCAAGGTGGATCTAGCGGTTATTCCAGTGGTTGGAGTAGATGGAAGGCTCGCTAGAATAGGACATGGTAAAGGATATTATGATATGTTTTTTTCAGGTCTAAAACACAAACCTGCCGTGGTTTTTGTGAGCTTAGAGGATTGTTTCACAAATGAAATTTTATCTTTGAGCCACGATGTGGTAGGTGATTTTTACATTACTCCGAGCAAAAATTACTTTAAAAGAGGAAAATATGATAGAGATCTTAATCGCCTTGTGCGCTCTTGCGGTGGGCGCTGGCATAGGGTATGGGGTAGCTAGAAAAATCAATAACGCAAATTACGATGTATTGATTGAACAAGCAAAAGCAAAGGCAAAAGCCATAGAATTCGAAGCCGAGGGCGTGCTTAGGGATTCTAAAATTTCAGTCCAAGAGGCTGAATTAGAGGCTAAAAAGAAATACGAGGAAAAGTCAAATCATCTCCAAAAAGATTACAACCAAAAATTCAACGAACTGAACAAAAAAGAACAGGCTCTTTTAACCGAACAAGAGGTGCTTAAAAACAGCAAAGCAGATGTAGAAAATGCTAGAAATGAAGCTAAATTTCTCTACGATGAGGGCGTAAATTTAAAGAAAAATTACGAGGAAAAACTAGCCGAATCACTGAAAGTTTTAGAGCGTGTGGCTGGATTTACGCAAAGTGAGGCAAGAGATGAAATTTTGCGTAAGGTCGAGGAACAATCACGCATAGATATCGCTCATATCGTGCGCAAACACGAGGAAGAGGCGAAAAAAGAGGCTAGAAAAAAGGCAAATTATATCATCGCTCAGGCGACTTCGCGTTTTGCTGGTGAGTTTGCGGCTGAACGCCTAATAAATGTCGTAAATATCAAAAACGATGAGCTAAAAGGCCGAATTATCGGTAAAGAGGGTCGCAATATCAAAAGCTTGGAAATGACGCTGGGCGTAGATGTCATCATCGATGATACGCCAAATGCGATTATCGTTAGCTCGCACAATCTTTACCGCAGGGCTATCGCTGTGCGCGTAATCGAGCTTTTGATTGAAGATGGCAGAATTCAGCCAGCTAGAATCGAGGATATTTATAAAAGAGTTTGCGATGAGTTCGAATCAAGCATTTTAGAAGAGGGCGAAAATATCGTTATGGATCTAGGCATTGGCAAACTGCACCCAGAAATTTTAAAACTTATTGGAAAGTTAAAATTCCGTGCGAGCTATGGTCAAAACGCCCTTGCGCACTCGCTTGAAGTAGCGCATTTAGCAGGAATTATCGCAGCTGAGACAGGTGGCGATCCAAAACTAGCCAAAAGAGCCGGACTTTTGCACGATATCGGCAAGGCTCTTACACACGAATACGAGGGCTCGCATGTGGATTTGGGCGCAGAGGTTTGTCGCAGATACAAAGAGCACCCAGTCGTGATTAATGCGATTTTCGCTCACCACGGACACGAGGAGGCTACAAGCGTAGAAAGTGCCGCTGTGTGCGCAGCTGACGCGCTAAGTGCAGCTAGACCTGGGGCAAGGCGTGAAGTATTGGAGAGCTTCCTAAAAAGGGTTAATGATATAGAGACAATCGCACTTGGTAAAAACGGTGTAAAACAAGCTTATGCAATCAACGCTGGACGCGAAATTCGCGTAATTGCCAATGCAAAATTAATCAACGATGATGAGGCTGTGCTAATCGCAAAAGAGATCGCCGAAGAAATCCAAGACAAGGTGCAATTCCCGGGCGAAATCAAGGTCAATGTCATACGCGAACTGCGCGCAGTCGAAATCGCTAAATAAATTTAACTAAGGATAAAAAATGAAAAAAATCATACTTTCACTTTTGCTTTTTGTGGGCGCACTTTTTGGAGAGGACGAGCTTTTGATAAATAGCGCGGGTGCGTATTCGTCTGTGATGAAAAGCAACTCTGCGTATAAATACCTAGCTAATGAAGCCGAGGCTGTGCTGATTTTCCCAAGTGTGAAAAAGCTAGGCTTTATCATAGGCGGAATGTATGGCGAGGGCGTCATCGTCTATAAGGGCGGTCAGGTAAGCGCTGTGGATATTTCAAACGCTAGTATTGGGCTTCAAATAGGCTATGAGGATAATTATTTGGTAATTTTCGTGATGAGTGAGGCTATGATAAATAAAATGCGCAAATCCCAAATCACCCTCTCAGGCGACGCGACAGCCGTGGTTGGCAATTACAGCGCGGATTCTGGCAGACTTGATATGATAAATAAAGATATGTATGTTTTCACAAGCAAGGGTGGATTTTTCGCCGGAGTAAGCCTAGGTGGCTCTGTCATAGAGACCAAAAATAGCGTGGCTTTCGATACTTCCACACAAGAATACAGGCTTTTAATGCAGGTTTTAGGGCGAAATTTTTAGGCTAGATTAAGCGGGTAAATTTCATGGATTCTATGTTTGAAAACCTCCATACTTGGGGATATTTACTACTTTTTTTATACACTTTGGGCGGTGGATTTATCGCCTTGGTGGCTGCTGGAATTTTAAGCTTTACAGGCGAACTTAATATTTGGGTTTGTATAGCCGTAGCCTGCGTGTCGAATTTCTTGGGCGATACGGGGCTGTTTTGGGTCAGTCGCTACAACAAAAAAGATATCATGCCATACCTAAAAAAACAGCGCCGAAATTTGGCTTTGTCGCAAATTTTATTCAAACGATACGGCGATAGGATAATTTTAATCCAAAAATTCATTTATGGGCTAAAAACCTTAGTTCCAATCGCCATTGGTATCACAAAATACTCGTTTTTGAAATTTAGCATTTTAAACGCGGTTAGTTCGCTTGTCTGGGCGCTTATCATCGGACTTTTGAGCTTTTATGCTGGGGATTTTGTCCAAGAAATCTACTCTCATATCAAAGAAAAACCTTATATCGCGCCACTAATCCTAGCTTTGGTTGTAGCAGCGATAATTTGCTATTTTAAATTTGCAACCAAAAAAAGAATCAAAAGTGAGTAAAAAATTTCTAAATTTTGCCCTGATTTTCGGGGTTTTAGCACTAGCTTTTTTTCTATTTTATGCTAAAAATTCTATTTTTCAGGGCACGCAAACCCAAAATAGCGAGCTTTGCATTAGCAAAGAGTGCGTGAGCGAGCATATCAAAGCGCACGGAAAACTGCCTTCAAATTTCATCACCAAAAAGCAGGCAAACGCCCTTGGTTGGAGCGGTGGCGATTTGCACGCATACGCGAAGGATAAATCGATTGGTGGCGATAGGTTTGGAAATTACGAGCGCGCACTCCCAGCTAAAAAGGGCAGAATTTACACAGAGGCTGATATTGATTACAAGGGTGGTGCTAGGGGTAAAAAACGGCTAGTATTTTCAAACGACGGCCTGATTTTTTACACAAAAGACCATTACAAGAGCTTTGAGAGGGTGCAATAATGAAGCAAATCACAATCGACGCAACCAAAGTAAAAAGCAAAGCTGGACTTTATAAATTCATCGCCAAACGCCTAAATTTCGAGCCTGATTACATTACAAATCTAGACGCACTTTATGACGCACTAACCGAGAGAAACGATGCTGAATTTATCATAGAAAACGGCCAAATTTTAAAAGATAAATTTGGCGAATTTTATGAAATTTTGCTAAGTGTTTTTATTGATAGTGGCGTGAAATTTAGCGTCAAAAACAGCTAAATTTTAATCCATTTTACCGTTAATTAACCCAAATTTTTGTAATATTATGAGATTTTTAAAATTTCATTTTAAGGAAAAATTATGGCAACAAAAATTGCAATTAACGGCTTTGGACGCATCGGCAGATGTGCAGCCAGAATCGCGCTAAATCGCGATGATGTGGAGCTAGTAGCTATCAACGATACCGCTAAACGCGACCTTACTAGATACTTGCTTCAATATGACACAGTTCATGGGGAATTTAATAAAAAAGTTGAAATCATAAACGACGATTACATCGCAGTAGATGGCAAAAAAATCAGAGTTTATAGCACCAGAGACGCTAGCGAGCTCGATTTTGCGGGGCTTGGTGCCCAGGTTGTGTTAGAATGCACGGGAGCATTTTTAACCACAGAAAAATGCAAACCATTTTTGGATAACGGCATTAAACTTGTCGTTATGAGCGCCCCTGCTAAGGACGACACTCCGACTTATGTAATCGGCGTAAATCACGAAAGCTACGCAGGCGAGAGCGTGATTTCAAACGCTAGCTGCACCACAAACGGACTTGGCCCTGTGGCTAAAATTTTAGACGATGAGCTAGGTATCGAAAAGGGCTTAATGACCACAATCCACGCTTATACAAACGGCCAAAGCCTAGTCGATGTCAAAAGCCGTGATTTCCGCAGAAGTCGTGCGGCAGCGTGCAATATCATACCGACTACGACAGGCGCAGCCAAGGCGATCAGCCTGATTTTGCCACAACTTAAAGGCAAAATGCACGGACAAGCTGTGCGCGTGCCAGTAGCGAACGTTTCAATGGTAGATTTGACTGTTTCAACCAAAAAAGAGACCACAGCTGACGAGCTAAATGAAATTTTTAGAAAATACGCTAATGGCGCAATGAAGGGAATTTTGGTCGTCGATGATGACAAACGCGTATCAAGCGATTTTTGCACTTCGACATTTTCGACAGCTGTGGCGAGCGATTGCACGCAGGTGATTGGCGGAAATTTAATCAAAGTGCTAAGCTGGTATGACAACGAGTGGGGTTATAGTAACAGATTGGTTGATTTAGCGGTTTTCGCAGCGTCAAAAAGGGGTTAAAATGAGCCAAATTTTAGATATTAAGGATTTGAATTTCACAGACGGCGCGAAAGTTTTTATCAGATGCGATTTTAATGTGCCTATGGACGAGTTTGGCAATATTACAGACGATCGCAGAATCCGCTCATCAATCCCTACGATTCGCTATTGTTTGGATAATGGTGGTTGCGTGATTTTGGCAAGCCACCTTGGTCGCCCAAAAAACGGCTACGAGGAGAAATTTAGCCTTCGCCCTGTGGCAAAAAGACTTGGCAGATTGCTTGATCGCGAGGTCAAATTTGTCGATGATATCGTAGGAGAGCGCGCTAGCAAGGCAGTTAGCGAGCTAAAAAAGGGCGAGCTTTTATTACTAGATAATTTGCGTTTCGAAAAAGGCGAAACCAAAAACGATACTGAATTAGCCAAAAAATTAGCTAGTTATGGTGAATTTTATGTCAATGACGCATTTGGCGTATGCCACAGAGCGCACGCAAGCGTCGAGGCTGTGACGAAGTTTTTCGACAACGAGCACAAAGCGGCTGGATTTTTGCTACAAAAAGAGATTAAATTCGCCGCTGATTTGATTAAACGCCCAGCCAGACCTTTCGTCGCTGTAACTGGCGGTAGCAAGGTCAGTGGCAAGCTCCAAGCCTTGCATAATTTACTCCCAAAAGTCGATAAACTCATCATCGGTGGCGGTATGGCTTTTACATTTTTAAAGGCCGTCGGATACGATATCGGAAATTCGCTTTTAGAAGAGGATTTGATTGAAGAGGCCAAAAATATCTTGCGCAAAGGCAAGGAATTAGGGGTTAAAATTTATATCCCAGTCGATACTATCGCAGCCCCTGCTTGCTCGCAAGATTCTGTTATGAAGCGCGTAACGGTTCAAGAAATCCCAGCTGGCTGGATGGGGTTAGATATCGGACCTGCGACGGTGGCGCTTTTTAAAGAGGCGCTTGATGATGCGCAAACTATCTGGTGGAACGGCCCTATGGGCGTGTTTGAGATCGATAAATTTGCGCGCGGAAGTATGCGTATATCGCATTTCATCGCTGATAGCGACGCTACGACCGTCGTGGGCGGTGGCGATACAGCCGATGTGGTCGAAAGAGCCGGAAACGCCGATGATATGACATTTATCTCCACAGGTGGTGGGGCTAGCTTGGAGCTAATCGAGGGTAAAGAGCTTCCTGGCGTAAAAGTCCTAACTATCGAGGATAGCGAGCAATGATACTAGCCGCAAATTTAAAATGCAATCACACTAGGGCTAGTTTCGAGCGCTATTGCGAAATTTTAAATGCAAATTTAGGCGATGAAATTTTATCAAAGCACGAAATTTTGGTATTTCCGCCAAGTGTGGCTTTAAATTTGGGAAATCACAAATTTATCCAAGGCGCACAAAATTTCTATCCATGCCAAAACGGCAGTTTCACAGGCGAAATCGGCAAAGAAATGCTGGGTGAATTTGGCATTTCTTGCGTTTTAATCGGACATAGCGAAAGACGCGAAATTTTGGGCGAAACAGACGAATTAATCGCGCGAAAATTTGAATTCGCAAAGGCAGAGGGCTATAAAATCATCTTTTGTATCGGCGAAAACGAGGCTGTGTATAAAGAGGGTAAAACCAAGGAATTTCTAGCCTCTCAGCTTGAAAAAATCGATTTAAATTACCAAAATTTGGTCATTGCTTACGAGCCGATTTGGGCGATTGGCACGGGAAATACAGCCACGAGCGCGATAATTGATGAAATTTTAAGCTTTTTGCGCACCAAAACAAAGGCGCCTTTGCTTTATGGCGGAAGCGTAAATCTCAAAAACATCGCCGAAATTTCGCAAATTTCAAGTTGCGACGGCGTTTTGGTCGGCACGGCTAGCTGGGAAGCAGAAAATTTCATAAATCTAATCAAGGAAGCAAAATGATACTAAAAGGTAAAAAAGGGCTAATCGTCGGCGTTGCAAACAACAAATCTATCGCTTATGGAATTGCGAAAATTTGCCACGAGCAGGGAGCAGAGCTGGCTTTTACATTTTTAAATGACGCTTTGAAAAAGCGCGTCGAGCCGATTGCAGCGGAGCTTGGAAGCGATAAAATCTATGAGCTAGATATCAATAACGACGAGCATTTGGCGAATTTACGCGCGAGTTTAGAAAAAGATTTTGGCAAATTTGACTTCGTGCTTCACGCTGTGGCATTTGCCCCACGCGAGGCGCTTGATGGCAAATTTATCGACACTACAAAAGAGGCTTTTAATGTCGCTATGCAAACTTCTGTTTATTCGCTGATTGCGCTTACAAATGCAGTCGAACCTTTGCTAAATGACGGCGGAGCGATTTTGACATTAAGCTACCTTGGTGGCGTGAAATTTGTCCCACATTACAATGTCATGGGCGTAGCAAAAGCAGCGTTAGAGAGCTCGGTTCGCTACCTAGCGCATGATTTGGGTGAGCGCGGAATTCGCGTAAATGCGATTTCAGCGGGTCCGATTAAAACTCTCGCGGCTAGTGGTATCGGCGATTTCCGCCTAATCCTAAAATACAACGAAAAAAATGCCCCGCTCAAACGAAATGTGGATATCTTCGAAGTCGGCAAAAGTGGCGCGTATTTGCTTAGCGACTTTGCCAGCGCAGTTACGGGCGAGATCCACTATGTCGATTGCGGTTACAACATAATGGGCATGGGCGACATCGCCACCGATGACGAGGGCAACACAATCTTAGCGATTGATAAAAACTAATCCTTTTATCCGCCGTTTTGGCGGATAAACTAGCTTGATTTTATGGAAAATTTATGAATAAAAAACAATCTTACATTTGCGTTTTTGATTGCGAAACTGTGCTTGATACTGCGGCTTTGCTTCGAATTTTAGACAAAGAAATCATTGATGAGTGCTATGATGAATTTGACAAAAAAAAATATGCCAAAATTTTGCTTGCTGGAATTGATGCGAAAATTCAGAGCAAAAATGATAGCGTCTCAAACACTCTGCCTAAAATTTACGGCGATGAGCCGATTTTTAACGATGATAAAAGCAAAATTTTAAACCACAAAAAGCTCTCAATCGCGGCAATGGCGCATTTCAAGGAAAAAACAGGAAGCGAGTTTTTGCCTATAAATTTCCACAAAGTCGTAAGTATCAGCGCGGTTTTGGCTGATGAATTTGGCAAATTTGTGCGTGTAAGCACCCTGCAAGCAGACGATGAAAAGGGCAAAATCAAAAAATTTATCGATTTTATCAACTCGCACAATCCACGCCTTGTAAGCTTCAACGGGCGCGGTTTTGATTTGCCGATGATTATGGTGCGCGCAATGGTGCATAATATCAGCGCCAGCGAGTATTTTTGCACTGATGATAAGCTTGCGAACAAGGATAAATGGACGAATTATCGCTCGCGATATGACGGGGTTTTTCACCTTGATTTGCTCGATCATATTTGCGATTTTGGCTCTGTTAGGGGGCTCAAACTCGACTTTTTGTGCGCGTCTTTGGGACTGCCTGGCAAATACGATGTGCATGGTGATCAGGTTTTGGAGCTGTTTTATGACGAAAAGGGCGATAAAATCGACGAATACTGCCAGAGCGACACGCTAAATACATACTGGCTTTTCCTAAAATACGAGCTTTTGCGTGGCAAAATTTTGCTAAATGATTATTTGGATAATCTAAATTTGATGAGCGAGTATCTGCAAAAACACTGCGCCGATATGGGATATAGCGAGATTTTTTGCGAATTTATCGCGCGTGAGATTGAGAAATTTAAAAATGAATAAATTTGCAAAAACGCTTTTTTGTATTTTTTTATTTTTCGCAAATTTGGCTTTTGGCGATGAATTTCGCCCAATGTTGCTGAAAGAATACAAAAAAGGTATGGATATCTCAGGCTGGGTCGTAAGCGAAAAACTCGACGGAATCCGCGCCGTATGGGACGGCAAGACGCTTCGCTCACGCAAGGGCAAAATCATAAATGCTCCCGAATCTTGGACAAAAGGATTTCCAAATTTTATGATCGAAGGCGAGCTTTGGAGCAGGCGAGGGGAGTTTGAAAAAATCGCTTCGATTGTGAGCAAAGCCACGCCAGATGAGCGTTGGAGCGAGATTAAATTTTATATTTTTGATATGCCAAATGAGAGAAAAAATTTGTTTGAAAAGATGAAAATTTTATCAAATTTCATCGAAAAAAACGGCGTGCAAAATTTGGTCGTAATCCCGCAAACTCCGGTTAGTTCGCACGAACAAATCGAAGAAATGCTAAATTTGGTCGTAGAAAATGGCGGTGAGGGGCTGGTGATCCGAAATCCATACGCGCTGTATGAGAGCGGGCGCAGTGCAAATATCCTAAAATACAAAAAAATGCGTGATAGCGAGTGCAAAATCACGCACATAAACCCAGGATATGGCAAAAACAAGGGCAAAATGGGCTCTGTAACTTGCGTGGATATAAAAAGTGGAGTGAAGTTTAAAATAGGGTCTGGTTGGAGCGATGAGTGGCGCGCAAAACCCCCTAAAATCGGCACTATTATCACTTATCAATACCAAAATTTAACAAGTGAAAAAAAGCCTAGATTTCCTACATTTTTGCGCCTTAAACCCGCAATTTAACAAATTAGGGTATAATCAAAAAATTTTTTTAAAAGGAAAATGATATGAAAATTTTAGTTACAGGTGGCGCTGGGTATATCGGCTCACATGTTTTAAAGCAACTTTTAGAATCAAATCGCCATGAAATCGTGGTTGTCGATAATCTTTGCAAAGGCTCAATGAAGGCAATCGACGCGCTTAAAAGCGTGGGCGAGTTTGAATTTATCAAAGAAAATTTGGAAAATTTGCCAGTAATCGAGGAAATTTTTAAAAAAGGAAAATTTGACGCGATTATCCATTTCGCGGCATTTATCGAGGTTGCCGAGAGTGTGAAAAACCCGATAAAATACTATCTAAACAACACCGCAAACGCGATAAATTTAATCGCGCTTTGCCAAAAATACGGCGTGAAAAACTTCATTTTCAGCTCGACAGCGGCGACTTATGGCGAGCCAGAAAACGGCAAAGTAACCGAGGAAAGTCCGCAAGCTCCGATAAATCCGTATGGCAAAAGCAAGCTTATGGTCGAGTGGATACTAAAAGATACAGCCGCTGCGAACAAGGATTTTAAATTTGGAATTTTGCGCTATTTTAATGTCGCGGGCGCGTCAAGCGACGGACTAATTGGTCAAAACTATCCAAACGCCACTCACCTAATCAAAATCGCAACCCAAACAATCACTGGCAAACGCGACAAAATGTATATTTTCGGCGATGATTACGATACCAAAGACGGCACTTGTATCAGGGACTATATCCATGTCGAGGATCTTGCGAGTGCGCATTTAGCGGTGCTAGAATACTTGCAAACCAACGACAGCAATGTCTTTAATGTGGGCTATGGCACTGGATTTAGCGTCAAAGAGGTCATCAGTGAGGCCAAAAAGGTAAGTGGAGTGGATTTTGCGGTCGAAATCGCGCCGCGTCGCGAGGGCGATCCAGCTTGTCTAATCTCAAATGCTTCAAAAATTCGTTTCCAAACAACCTGGGTTCCATGCCACGAGGATTTAGACGAGATAATCCAAAGTGCGCTAAATTGGGAAAGAAAGATTTAAGGAAAGTTTATGAAAGGTATAATTTTAGCCGGTGGTAGCGGGACAAGGCTATATCCGATAACTAGAAGCATTAGCAAACAGCTTTTGCCGATTTATGATAAACCGATGATTTATTATCCGCTTTCTGTTTTGATGCTTGCTCATATTCGCGATATTTTGGTGATTTCAACTCCACAAGACATAGGCAAATTTAAAGAACTTTTAGGCGACGGAAGCGATTGGGGGCTAAATTTGAGCTACGCAGTCCAACCAAGCCCTGACGGTCTTGCACAAGCTTTTATAATCGGCGAAGAATTTATCGGCAAAGATAGAGTTTGCCTAGTTTTAGGCGATAATATTTTTTACGGGCAAGGTTTTAGCGATTTGCTAAAAAATGCCGTAAATAGAGAAGGTGCTACTATTTTTGGCTATCATGTGAAAGATCCAGAACGCTTTGGGGTGATTGAATTTGACGAAAATAAACAAGTTTTAAGCGTAGAAGAAAAACCACAAAATCCAAAGTCAAATTTCGCTGCAACCGGACTTTATTTTTATGATAATGATGTTGTTGAAATTGCTAAAAATGTCAAGCCTAGCGATCGTGGCGAGTTAGAAATCACTAGCATTAATCAAGAATATTTAAAACGCGGAAAACTCAGCGTGGAGTTACTGGGTCGTGGTTTTGCATGGCTAGATACTGGCACTCATGAGACACTTTTGCAAGCAAGTGCATTTGTGCAAACTATACAAAATAACCAAGCCACGCAAGTAGCTTGTCTCGAAGAAATCGCCTATGCAAACGGCTGGATAGATAAAGAAAAAATTTTAAATATCGCAAAATCGCTTTCTAAAAATGAGTATGGCAGATATTTAAAAAATTTGGTAGGCGAAAAATGAAAAATATCTTAGTTACAGGCTGTGCCGGATTTATCGGCTCAAATTTTGTGCCGTATTTTTTGGAAAAATATGATAATTATAAAATTATAAATTTAGACTTGCTTACCTATGCCGGAAATTTAGAAAATTTGCGTGAATGCGAAAACAATCCAAGATATAAATTTATAAAAGGCGATATTTGCGATAGAAATCTTATTGACGAGCTTTTTAGCGAGTTTAAATTTAGTGGCGTTATTCATTTTGCGGCTGAAAGCCATGTGGATAATTCTATAAAAAATCCTAGCGTTTTTGTCAAAACAAATGTGCTTGGCACACATACGCTAATTGACGCGGCTAAAAAGTGTTGGCTAGATGAGCCGTTTAAGTATAAAGACGAATTTATGGGTGCTAGATTTCACCATATTTCAACCGATGAAGTTTATGGAAGCTTGGGCGAGAGCGGGTATTTTAGCGAGACTACGCCATACGCTCCAAATTCGCCGTATTCTGCTTCAAAAGCGGGTTCTGATATGATAGTTAGAAGCTATCATCATACTTTTGGGCTCGATACGATTATTACAAATTGTTCGAATAATTATGGTTTTAAGCAACACGACGAAAAGCTAATCCCAACTATAATCCGCAATGCTTTAAATGGCAATAAAATTCCGATTTATGGAGACGGCAAAAATATAAGAGATTGGCTTTTTGTGCTTGATCACTGCAAGGGAATTGATTTAGCTTTTCATAAAGGCAAAGGCGGAGAAACTTATAATATCGGTGGCAGAAACGAGCGAACAAATTTGCAAATCGCACATAAAATTTGCGAAATTTTAGATGAAATTTGCCCAAAAAGCATTAGCTATAAAGAGCAAATCGCTTTTGTAAAAGATAGAGCAGGGCACGATAGACGCTATGCGATTGACGCTAGTAAAATCGAAGGGGAACTTGGTTGGAAAGCCGATGAAACCTTTGATAGCGGTATAATCAAAACCGTAGAATGGTATGTGAAAAAATATGCTAAGTAGTTGTAAAATTTTAGAATTTAAAGAATTTGGTGATGAACGGGGCTTTTTGGTAGCACTTGAAGCAAATAAAAATGTGCCGTTTGATATAAAAAGAGTTTATTATATTTATGGTAATAAAAACGGCGTAGATCGCGGATTTCACGCTCATAAAAATTTAAAACAAATCGCCGTTTGTGTAAGTGGCGCTTGCACATTTATTTTAGATGACGGAACAGAAAAAAAAGAATTTAGGCTAGATAAGCCAAATTTAGGACTTTTTATTGATAATTTTATTTGGCGAGAGATGAAAGATTTTAGCGAAAATTGTGTGATTATGGTGCTAGCTAGCGAACACTATGATGAGAGCGATTATATAAGAGATTATGATGAGTTTTTAAAGGTCGTGCGATGATACACCAAAGTAGTGAAGTCCAAAGCGAAAATATCGGCGAAAATACAAATATTTGGCAATTTTGCGTAGTTTTAAAAGGCGCAAAAATCGGCAAAAATTGCAACATAAATTTCAATGTTTTTGTGGAAAACGATGTGCAAATCGGCGATAATGTAACGATTAAAAGCGGTGTTCAAATTTGGGATGGCGTGAGAATTGAAAATGACGCTTTTATAGGCCCAAATGTTACTTTCACAAACGATTTTTTGCCACGAAGCAAACAATATAAAGAATTTGCGAAAACAACCATACAAAAAGGCGCAAGTATCGGTGCAAATTCGACTATAATTTGCGGTGTAAATATCGGCGAATACGCTATGGTCGGAGCTGGAAGCGTGGTAACTAAAAATATCGGCAAACAAGAGCTTTGGTATGGAAATCCGGCTTGTTTTAAAGGATATGTCTGCAAATGTGGGCAAAAATGCGATGAAAGTTTAGTTTGTAAAGATTGTAAAAAGGAAGAAAAATGATACCATTTTTGGATTTAAAGGCGATAAATTCGCAGTATAAAAACGAGCTTTTAAAGGCTTGTGAGCGAGTTATCGATAGTGGTTGGTATATTCACGGAAGTGAGTGCGAAGCATTTGAAGACGAATTTGCCAAATTTTGCGGTAGCAAATTTTGCGTTGGCGTAGCAAACGGACTAGATGCGCTAAATTTGATTTTTAGAGCCTATAAAGAGCTGGGCGTGATGAGTGAAAATGATGAGGTCATAGTCCCTGCAAATACCTATATAGCGTCAATTTTAGCGATTTCTATGAATAATTTAAAGCCTGTTTTAGTCGAGCCAAATTTAAACTCATATTTGCTCGACGCAGATAAAATCGAAGAAAAAATCACGCCAAAAACAAAGGCGATTTTGCCTGTGCATTTATACGGACAAACTTGCGAAATGGATAAAATTTTAGGCATTGCAAAAAAATATAATCTAAAAGTCGTCGAAGACTCAGCTCAGTCGCACGGAGCATATTTTGGCGAGAAACGAAGCGGAAATTTAGGCGATGCAAGTGGTTTTAGCTTTTATCCGGGTAAAAATTTAGGCGCACTTGGAGATGGCGGAGCAGTTACGACAAATGACGAAAGCCTAGCAAATACCATAAGGGCTCTTGCAAATTACGGAAGCCACAAAAAGTATGAGAATTTATACCAAGGCATAAATTCTCGCCTTGATGAAATCCAAGCAGCTATGCTTAGAGCGAAGCTTAGATATTTGGACGCTGAAATTTCGGCTCGTAGGGAAGTGGCGGATTTTTATTTAGACAATATAAAAAATGAAAATTTAATCTTGCCGTTTGAGTTTGGCACAAATGCAAAAGAGATAAAAAGCCATGTTTGGCATATTTTCGCCGTTCGTTCTAAAAACCGCGATGAGCTACAAAAATATTTGGCAAAACACGAAATTCAGACTTTAATCCACTATCCAATCCCGCCACATAAGCAAATGGCTTACAAAGAGTGGAATAATCAGAGTTATCCGATAAGTGAGCAAATTCACGCTGAAATTTTAAGTTTGCCGATGAGCGGTGTGCTTGAAAAAGAGCAAATTCAAAAGGTCGTGGAAGTTTTGAATTCTTGGGGAAAATAGTGAATATAAAAGATCTTATAAAAAGAATTTTGCCAAATTTTATCGTTGAATTCATAAGGGATTTAAACACTATAAAAATGATTAAATATGAAAATATTGTATTGAATTTACAAAATGAAATTAAAACAACTCTAAGTTTGGAATAAAATTTTGCAAGAAAACATAATTCAAAAAACCAAATTTGGCATTTTGTGGAATGCTTTGGAAAAATTTGGCGTTCAGGCTATTGGATTTGTTTTAAATATTATTTTGGTGCGTTTGCTTTCACCAAATGATATTGGGACAATAGCACTTTTGGTTGCTTTTTTTAGTTTGGCAAATATTTTTATAGAAGGTGGTTTTGTCAGAGCACTTATACAAAAAAAAGGTTGCACGGAGCAAGATTTTTCCACTACTTTTATATTTAATGTAGCTATTGGACTAGTTTTTTATATTGTGCTGTTTTTTGCTGCACCAGCTATAAGCGAATTTTATAAAGTCCCAGAGCTAACCACGATACAACGAGTTTTATTTTTAAATATCATTTTAAATGCTTTTTGCGTGGTTCAAATAGCAAGATTTCAAATGGTTGTAAATTTCAAAGCATTGGCTTTGATAAATTTAGTAGCCGTGATAATATCCGGAATTTTAGGAATTATTTTAGCTTATAACGGCTTTGGCGTGTGGTCGCTTATTTGGCAAGAGCTAACTAAAAATTTTTTGATTTTTGTTTTGTATTGGTATTTTGGTGGTTGGATACCAAAAACATGGTTTAGTAAAAGTTCATTTAACAGACTATTCTCTTATGGCTCAAAACTAGTTGGCGTCGGTCTTATCGCTGTTGTCGTAAATGCTATATACAATACAGCTATTGGAAAAATTTACAACACAAAAGATTTAGGTTATTATTCGCAGGGTGAAGCCTTTCCTCGTTCGATTTTCGGTGCTCTTAGTAGTGTCGTTATAACGACTACTTTTCCTTTAATGTCATCTTTACAGGACAATAAAGAAGAATTGGTGAAAGTTTTTAAGCGTTTGGTAAAAATAATTTCGCTGATGACATTTCCTGTCATGGTAGGTTTGGCTGTCGTTTCAAAAGAATTTATTTTGATTTTGCTAACGCAAAAGTGGTTAATGGCAGCAGAGTTATTGTTTTGGTTTTCTTTGTCATATATATTTACGCCGATTTCTGGTTTAAATTTAAATATTTTAACTGCCATTGGGCGAAGCGATCTTTTTTTAAAAATCGAATTTATCAAATTGCCTATTATATTTTTAACTATGGCTATTACATTTCCGATTGGTTTGAAAGCGATTGTGATTGGTAAATTTTCGGCTAGTTTTTTATGTTTTTTTATAAATTCATATATTTGTTCTAAAAATTATAAATTTGGCGGGGTAAAACAGCTTTGGCATATTCGCAAAATCATTATATCTACAATCATAATGGCTTGTTTGATGAGTGTTGCTAAAATTTGCGTAGATGACATTATGCTAAGGTTGATTTGCGCTGTTGTTGTCGGATTTTTTAGTTATATTTTGGTTCTTAAAATTTTAAAAGAAGAAGAACTTGAATTTATTATGATAAAATTTAAAAATAAATTTCAAAGGAAATAAATGCAAAATATGCCACTTGTTAGTGTTGTAATCCCTAGCTATAATCACGAAAAATATGTTAGTGATAGCATAAAATCCGTGCTTAATCAAACATATAAAAATATAGAACTAATCGTAATCGATGATGGCTCGAAGGATAATTCTGTAAGTATTATTCAAAAACTTGCCGATGAGTATAAATTTAAATTTATTCATAGACCAAATAAAGGGCTTTGTGCCACCTTGAACGAAGGTTTAAATTTAGCAAATGGAAAGTATTTTTGCGCGGTCGCAAGTGATGATAAATTTATCCTAGATAAAATAGAAAAACAGGTTAAATTTATGGAAGAAAATCCAGATGTCGCCGTGTGTTGCGGAAATCATATAGAATTTAATGAAAATTATGAAAATAAAATATCATTAAAATTCGATAAAAAGTATGATTTTGAAACTTTGTTGGAATTTGATCTTATCTCAGCGCCGACTGCGATGATAAAAAGCGAAGTTTTAAAAAAACTTGGCGGATATGATGAAAATATGATTATAGAAGATTTAGATATGTGGCTTAGAATAACACATGCAGGATACAAAATAGCCCATATCGATGAATATTTATCGTATTATAGAAAGCACGGCACAAATATAACGGCTAATTATGCCAAGATGGTCGAAGGGGTAGAAAAGGTATTGCAAAAGTGGGATTATGATGAAAAATTTAAAAAAATAGCAGATAGACGAAGGTTATTGCTATTTGGTGCGTATGCTAGAAACGATAAAGCAATTGCAAAAAGATATTTAAATTTAGCGTTTTCAAATATTTATAAATGGCAAACTTTTAAAGGTATTGTAAAATACTATTTTTTCTAAATTTGGAGCTAAAATGAGTAAAAAACCGACATTGTTGATATTACCGCCTTGGTATCCAAGTAAAGAAAATAAAATAGCCGGTATATTTTTTAAAGAACAAGCAACGGCTTTAAAAGATAATTTTGAAATTATGATTGTGAATTGTAGAGAAAAAACCATCGGAATTTTGCTATATTGCATAAAAAATATTTTTCATTTAAACGAAGTGAGCGTAAATTTTATAGAAAATGACAGCGGAATTAAAATTTATGATTTTGTTTATGAAATACCAAAATACAATCAAGCTTTGGCAAAAATTTGCAAAAATAGTAATTTTTTGAAATTTATTTTATCTCCGATATTAAATTGTAGGTTTGAAGCCGTAAAAATAGCATACAATAAAAATTTATTTGAAAAATTTGACCTTATATACAGTCTTTCGGCGCAAAATCAATTATCTGTTATAGCTATGAATTTATCAAATTTATTTTCTAAGCCCTATGTCGTAGCAGAACATGCTCCGTTTCCAATTTTAGGGACAACCATAAGTGATAATGTGGCAAAAGCTATCGAAAATTCTGACGCATTTTTGGCTATAAGTAATGACAAAATTAGACAAGTAATGATGCAAAATATAAAAATAAATCCGTATTATATAGGCAATATGATAGATGAAACAAAATTTAAACTCGCAGAAAAAAAAGAAGATGATATAAAAACTTTTTTAATCGTTGCTGCAAATGTTTTTTACAAAAATTATGATTTATTTATAGCTTCTATGGAAGAATTGAAAAAAATTACGGATAAAAATTTTCATATCATCATAGCTGGTTATAAGGCAAATAAAGGTTATTCGCAAAATATAGGGATACTCGAAAATAAAATTGCAAATTCATCTATTGCCGAAAATGTTGAATTAATCGGAGAAGTAGAAAGAGAAAAAATGCAGGATTTATATCAAAGAGCAGATATTTTTGTTATGACAAGTATCCAAGAGGGTCTGCCTGTATCTGCCCTAGAAGCGTCTGTGTGTGGTTTGCCGGTATTTAGCACTAGATGTGGCGGCGTGGAAGATTATATAGATGATGATATGGGTAGAATTTTTGATATATTGGATTATAAGGGTATTGCTGCGGCTTGCAGAGATTATTTAGATGGCAAGATAAAATTTGATAATAGATTAATCAGAGAAAAAACCATAAAAAAATTCGGCAAAGCGGCATTTGTGGAGAATTTATCAAAAATATTTTATAAACTAATCAATGGAGAAAAATAAATTTATGAAACCAAAAATTTCTGTGATTATTCCTTGTTATAATCTTGGAGAAAAAATAGAGCGATGCCTAAATAGCGTCATAAATCAATCGTTTAAAGACATAGAGATTATCGTTGTAAATGACGGTAGCACTGATAACTCGCTTCAAATAATTAAAAAATTTAAAGATGATAGAATTGTAATCGTAAATAAAGAAAACGGCGGTTTGCCAAGTGCTAGAAAGGCTGGTTACGAAGTAGCAAAAGGCGAATACATAAGCCATATCGACGGCGATGATGAGGTTTTGCCAAATTTTTTAGAAGGCCTATATAAGGGCGCTAGCGAAAATAATGCAGATTTGGTTTTAAGTGATGCTATTTTTATACGAGACGGCATAGAAAGTATCCACAAAGATAGCTTGCAAAGTGGCGTTGTAGATAAAAAAAAGTATTTAAATGATATATTAAGCGCTAGATATGATAGAGTTTTAAATTCTGTTTGGAATAAATTATACAAAAAAACTTTACATGATAAGGTCGAATTTTCTATTGATGTTAAATTTTACGGCGAAGATAGATGTATAACCCCAAAAATAGCATTTTTTGCAGAAAAAATTTATAAAATAGACGGTGCATTTTATAAATATTATCTAGAACGAAAACAGATGGCATTTTTAAAGCTCAAAGATAATTTTATCGTAAATGAAAGCTTGACGAATTTTTTCACTAAACAAGGCTTTAATGACGCAAAAACAATATTTTGCAAGGATAGTATGCGAGTTATGTTTCACTATTTTTTTATCTCTACCCCTTTTGATAAAAATGACATAAAACAAACTTTAAAAGAGTATAAAAGCAAAATTTGCGAGATAACAAAAAGTAGCGAATTTAAAGATTGTAGTTTGGAAAAATATAAAAAATTTATGCTTTCTATTTTGATAAGATTGCCAAATTCTGTTATTTTAAGTATTTGTGCCATGTCAAAAACTTTGGCGAAATTTGCTATTTTTGCTAGAAATTTATTATTAAGGACTAAAAAATCATGAACGCTTGTCTTGCGATAGCTACAAACTCTTATGGTGGTGCTGTAAAAGTAGCAAAATTTGTTTATGATATTTTAATCGATATGAAATTTAATGTCAAAGTTTTAAATGTTTATGATGATAGAGAGGGTTTTTTTAGCGATATAGAACGCGATACTATGAATTTTACCGCAGGAGAGTTTGTAAAACCATATTGTGAATTACGAAAATATTTTTCTAAAAATAAATTTGATTTGATATTAGGCTTTGCCGGATATATGAATTTTATAATTGCTCTATTAAATCCAAAGGCAAAACTCATCATTTCAGAGCATACAAATCATACGGCTTATGTGCATTTTTTGTATAAACCACTAATTTTTTTAGCATATAAAAGAGCTGATTTTATCACATTTTTGAGCAAATTTGATTATGATTTTTACAAAATAAAAAAATCTCAAATCATACCAAATCCTTTTTTTATGGATATTTCGGACGAAAAATTTGAAAAAGAAAATATTATTTTATTTCCGTCAAGAATCGATAAAAACAAACGGCTTGATTTTTTGATAAATGCTTTTTGTTTGATCGATGAAAAAGTGAGAAATTCTTATAAAATCGTTGTTTGTGGAGATGGTAGCGAACGAGATAGGTGTATAAAACTAGCCAAAGAAAATGGCGTGAATTTGGAGATTATTAAATTTACAAAAGAGATAGATAAATTTTATAAAAGAGCAAAAATAGTAGCGCTTACAAGTTTAAGCGAAGGTTTCCCTATGATACTTATAGAAGGAATTTATTTTGATTGTGCTAGGATTGCAACAGATTGCATTAGTGGCCCAAGATATTTGATAAAAGACGGCGTTGATGGATTTTTATCTGGTATAAACGATACCGCCGAATTTGCTAAAAAACTTGAAATTTTAATGAGTGATGAAAAACTAAGACTAGAATTTTGCCAAAAAGCAGGAGAGAGAAAGAGTGAATTTGATTCTAAAATCGTATATGAAAAATGGAAAAATTTAATTCAAAAAGTGATTAAACGATGAAAAAACTGAGCGTATTTATTTATTCTATGGCTGGTGGTGGGGCTGAGCGGGTTGTGAGCAACCTTTTACCCGAGCTTTGCAAGGCTTACGAAGTGCATTTGATTTTGATGAACGATAGGATTTTTTATGAAATTCCAAATTCGGTACAGGTGCATTTCATAGAAAAATCAGCCCCTTTTGAAAACGGCTTAAAAAAGCTAATCAAACTACCATTTTTAGGGCTAAAATATAAAAATTTATGCAAAAGATTAGGCATTGATATTCATTTTGTTTGGATGAATCGCCCTTGTTATGTGGCTGGTTTTGCGCGAATTTTTGGAGATAAAAAACCACTCATCATCAACGAGTGTTCGACGCCAAGTGTGCTTTACAAAGAGCCAAATTTAAAATCAAAAATCAGCAAATTTTTACTTCGTTGGCTCTATCCGAAGGCCGATTTTATCTATCCAAATTCGCTTGGCAATTTGGCCGATTTGCGCGATAATTTTGGCATAAATCCCGCTAAAATGGGCGTTTTATACAATGCGCTAAATTTAGACGAAATCGCGCAAAAATCGCAAGAGAGCATAAATTATGAAAAGCCGTTTTTCCTAAGCGTTGGCAGACTTGATGCTGGGAAAAATCACGAGCTTTTGATTCGTGCTTATGCAAAGCTTAAAAATTGTGATAAAGATTTGCTGATTTTAGGCGATGGCGTGTTGCGTGAGAGTTTGCAAAATTTAATAAACGAGCTTGGGCTAGAAAATAGAGTAAAACTGCTCGGTTTTGATAATAATCCTTATAAATATATGTCAAAATGCTATGCTTTTGTTTTCGTTAGCCTTTTTGAGGGCTTTTCAAACGCACTAATCGAAGCTTTGGCGTGTGGAAAACTCGTCATTTCAAGCGATCATCAAAGTGGCGCAAGAGAGCTTTTAGGCGACGATGAGTGGGGCGTACTAGTTAGCGTAAATGACGAAGAGGGCACGATAAAAGCTATGCAAAAAGCGATCGATGAGCCTGAATTTGTAAAAATTTATGAAAAAAAGGCTAAAATAAGAGCCGCTTTTTTTGACAAAAAAAAGATAAGCAAAGATTTAATCTTAAAAATTGAAGAAATCGACAAAGGATATAGGGGTGAATAATAGCGCGCAAAACACGCAAAATGGGGCAAATTTGCCACAACAAAAAGGTGGCGTTTTTAAATTTATCAAAAATTTTGAACTCTCCAAACATTTGTTAATTTTGATTGTTTTAGCTTACGGCGTGAGCGTGATTTTTAGGCTGTATTGGGTGCAGTGGGCGAGTGAATACTCTCACATACTTTCGTGGAATAATCAAATCATGATCAACACAAACGACGGCTACGCGTTTGCTGAGGGAACGAGGGATTATTTGGCTGGATTTCATCAGCAAAATGATTTAAGTTACATTGATTTTCCCCTAGCCAAGCTAACTGCATTATTAGCGCAGATTACGCCATTTTCGCTAGAAACCCTATTTTTGTATATGCCGGTTGTTTTTTCATCGCTTATCGTCGTGCCGATTTTGCTCATTTCGGCTGAATTCCGCGCCCTTAGGGCTGGATTTATCGGCGCGCTAGTTGCTTGCGTGGCAAACAGCTACTACAACCGCACAATGGCTGGGTATTATGATACCGATATGCTAAATATCGTCTTGCCGATGTTTATCTTGTGGGCGTTTATCAGGGTTTGCACCAAGGGCGATGCTAGGGCGCTGTTTTTTACAGGCGCATTTGGGATTTTTTATTTGTGGTGGTATCCGTCTAGCTTTTCGCTAAATGCGATGATGTTAGGCGCGCTAGTGCTTTACACGCTGATTTTTGCGCGCAAAAATTTGGTGAATTACGAAGCGATAATTATATTTTTACTAGCGATTTGTTTTTATTATTTATATATCAAAATTTTGCTTTTTTTGGCGATTTTTTATCTTTTTGCTTACAAAAAAGAGATTGTAAATTTTAGAATTTTGCTTGGCGTGGGAATTTTGGTCTTTGCGATTTTTGTTTATTGCGGTGGATTAAATCCGATTATTTTTCAGGCCAAATTTTACATTTTCCGCTCACTTGCGGACAATCCTGACACGGTTTTTCACTTTTTTAATGTCAATCAAACTATCCAAGAAAGCGGTCTGGTGCCAAAAGAGGTCTTTATGCGCCGTATTAGTTCGAGCGTGATTGTCTTCGTGGTGGCGTGCGTGGGATACGCGGTGCTGTGTTTTAGGCACAAAGAGTTTTTGCTCTCACTGCCACTTTTGCTTTTGGGCTTTGCAGCAAACAAAGCTGGGCTTAGATTTACCATTTATGCTGTGGGCGTAATGGGGCTAAGCTTTGGGTATATTTTGTATTTTTCGGTAAAACGGCTAAATCTGCCAAAATTTGCCGGTCGTATTATCTTGCTGGCCTTAACTATTTTGGCACTTTATCCAGCGTGGCAACACATCAAGGCCTACACCGTCGAGACTGTCTTTTTCAAAAGCGAGGTTGAGGTTTTAGACAAGCTCAAAACTATCGCCGATCGCGAGGATTACGCGCTTGCGTGGTGGGATTATGGCTATGTCATAAGGTATTATTCCGATGTCAAAACCCTAGTCGACGGAGGTAAGCACCTAGGCAACGACAACTACCCGGTAAGTTTCGCACTTTTGGCTGATCAATACAGCTCAGCGCACATGGCGCGCGTAGATGTCGAATACACAGAGCGAAATTTCACCGAGAAATTTCCAAATAAAATAAAGCAAATTTTAGCCGATTACAAGCTCGATGATTTCAATGCGTTTTTGCTAAATTTAAGCCTGCCAGATTTCAAAACACCAACCAAAACTCGCGATATTTATTATGTCTTGCCAGATCGCATGATGAGCATACTCTCGACCGTGTCGCAGTTTTCGAACATCGACATAACCACAGGCAAAATGAAAAAAGATAAAATTTTCATTGCTAGCGAAAGGTTTTGGCAAGATGAGAGCGGTATAACTATGGATAATGGTATCAAAATCGCAAATAACTTGCTTAGCATAGAGGCTGAGGGCAATAAATTTCCGATAAATACATTTTTCGAAACCAGCCACAATGCTAGTGGCAAACTCGAAGTCAAAGAGATCAAAGTCGATAGTTCGGCGCAATTTTCGATAATTTATATGAAGGATTATGGCAGATTTTTGCTGCTTGATAGAGAAATGCTAAATTCGACCTATATTCAGCTTTTTGTGCTAGAACGCTACAAAAGCGATCTTTTCGAGCCTGTGGTCATAAGCCCAGCTGTGAAAGTTTATAGATTAAAGAAATAAAATGGCGAAATTTGGTTTCCTTTCACACTCGGATATGAGCATTTATTTTTTCAGAACGCCCATTATGCGGGAGTTACAGCGTCTTGGTCACGAGGTTTTTGCGATAGCGCCACGCGGAAATTATACTAAGGATTTGGAAAAAGAATTTATTAGTGTTAATTATGATTTAGACAAAGCTAGTCTAAATCCGCTCAAAGTATCGCAAAATACGGCAAATTTAGCTAGAATTTTAAAAGAGCTAAATTTGGATTTTTTGCAAACTTCGGCGCACAAATCAAATGTTTTTGGCACATTTGCGGCCAAAAAGGCTGGAATTTCGCGTGTGTTAAATTTAGTCGAGGGGTTAGGAAGCTTTTATATCGACACTGACCTTAAATCTCGCATAGTCAAATTTAGCATTGAAATGCTCTATAAAAGGGCGTTTGCGCAAAGTCAGGGTTGCATTTTTGTCAATGATAGCGATCCGGATTATATGCTCTCTCGCGGACTTATTAGCGAGAATAAAATTTTTCGCATTAAAAGTGTCGGCGTAAATAGCGAAATTTTCGCTGAATTTGCTCACGAGCGCGCGAGCCTGCCTGAGATTACAAAGGGTAAAAAAATCGTGCTAATGAGCGGTCGTGCGCTGTGGCATAAAGGAATAGCTGAATTTTACAAAGCCGCTGAAATTTTAAAAGAGCGAAAAGACGCTTGTTTTGTCTTCGCAGGCGATGTTTTTGCGGGGAATAAAAGCTCGGCTGACGAGGCGTTTTTGCGCTCGGGAAATGTCGTTTGGCTAGGGTGGAGAGATGATGTGGCGGCGCTTTATAAGGCGTGCGATATTTTCGTGCTTCCAAGCTACAAAGAGGGCTTCCCGCGCACCGTTTTGGAGGCTATGAGTATGAGTAGGCCTTGCGTGGTAAGCGATGTGAGTGGCTGTATCGAGGCTGTGCAGGACGGCGTAAATGGGCTAATCTGCAAGGTTAGAAACGCGAGCGATTTGGCTAGAAAGATTGAAACGCTACTTGATGATGAGAGTTTGGCGCGCAAAATGGGGCAAGCTGGGCGCAAAATGGTGGTTGAAAACTACGATGAGAAAATCATAGCGAAAAAATATATTGAAATTTATAGGAAATTTATCGATGTATAGGGCATTTTTCAAACGATTTTTGGATTTTTTTGGCGCACTTTTTTTGATAATTTTGACTTCGCCACTTATGATTGTAACATATTGTCTAATCCGCAAAAACATAAGCAAAAGTGCGATTTTCACGCAATCCAGGCCGGGATTAAATGAAAAAATTTTTAAAATTTACAAATTTAAAACTATGAGCGACGAGCGGGACGAAAACGGCGAACTTTTAAGCGACGAACTGCGCCTAAACGAATACGGCAAAAAAATCCGCGCTCTAAGCCTTGATGAGCTTCCGCAACTTTTCAATGTCCTAAAAGGCGATATGAGCTTCATCGGACCTAGACCTTTGCTCGTAGAATACCTGCCACTTTATAACGAAGAGCAAAAACTTCGCCACAGCGTGCGACCGGGCATAACGGGGTTAGCGCAAGTAAATGGGCGAAATGCCATTAGCTGGGCGAAAAAGTTTGAATTCGACAGCTTTTACGCTAAAAATTTAAGCTTTTTACTAGATCTTAAAATCGCGCTCTTAACCATAAAAAAAGTTATCAAAAAAGACGGCGTTAATAAAGACGGCATGGCGACAACGGAGAAATTTAATGGAAAAAACTAAAATTTATATTTACGGCGCGAGCGGTCATGGCAAGGTCGTGGCAGATGTCGCAAAAAGCGCAGGTTATAAAGAAATCGTTTTTTTAGACGACAACGGCGAGTTGAAATTTAGCCATGATTTACCAAAATTTCCAGTTATAATCGCAATCGGCGATAATAAAATAAGAGCAAATTTACAAAAAAAAGTCAGCAAAACAGGTTTTGAAATCGCCACACTTATCCATGAAACTGCCGTGATTTCAAGCTCAGCTAAAATCGGGCGTGGCGTGGTTATCATGCCAAATGTCGTGGTAAATGCAGACGCAATTATCGGCGACGGGGTGATTTTAAATTCAGCTTGTGTGATAGAGCATGATTGTGTGATTGGCGAATTTACTCATATCAGCCCAAATTCTGCCCTTGCAGGTGGCGTGGAAGTGGGAGAATTTAGCCATATCGGTTTGGGTTCGAGCGTAATTCAAAAGATTAAAATCGGCAAAAATTGCGTTATCGGTGCAGGTAGTGCAGTGATAAAGGACATCGACGAAAATTGCGTAGCCGTCGGTGTCCCAGCAAAAATAATCAAAAGAAATTTGAAAATTTAGCTTGTCGTCATTGCGAATATCGTAAAGTGGGTAATCTTACCCATCTAATGAGTAAGTAAGTGGTTAAAATGATAAAATTTAATCCTTATTTTATCCATTAAGCCTAAAATTTAATAAATGCAAAAATTTGGTGGGCGAAAATGCCCACCCTACGATACTATCAAAAATTTTAAGTCAAATTTTGTTAAAATCACAAGGTAAATTGCACTTAAAGGAGCAAGTATGAAAAAAGCCATTATCGCTATTTTGGTATTATTGGTTGGTTATTGGATATTTTCTGGTAGCGGAGAAGATTATTTTGAACAAGGAATGAAAGCCCGTTATGATGAAAAAAATCATGAAAAAGCCAATGAACTGTTTGAGAAATCTTGCGATGCCGGTTACGCTAGGGGTTGCAATGCTCTTGGATATTCGTATGAGTATGGATATGGTGTAGAGCGAGATTATAAAAAAGCCTATAAACTTTACGAAGAAGCTTGCGATGATGATGAAGCTCGTGGTTGTATGAATATTGGGATTATGTATGAAGACGGAAACGGAGTAGAGCAAGATTATAAAAAAGCTATCAAATTTTATGAAGAAGGTTGCGATCTTAATCCATTATATGGTTGCAACAATCTTGGGGTTATGTATGAAATTGGAAAAGGTGTAAAGCAGGATTACAATAAAGCTTATAATTTTTACGGAAAAGCTTGCAAAAATGGCGACCCTGTGGGGTGTAATAATTATGCACTTATGTTTGAAGAGGGAAAAGGGGTAGAGAAAAATCCTTCAATGGCTATCGCATTTTACCAGATGTCTTGTAATCTAAAAAATAAACTCTCAATCGGAGATAGTAATCAAGATTTCTCAGTAGCAGAGAGCGCCTGCAATCAGGTAAGAGTATTGCGAAGAATGGGGTATTAAATTTAAGACAATATTATCATAGGGTGGGCTTTTGCCCGCCTAATGATTAAAATGATAAAATTAAATCCTCGTTTTATCCATTAAGCCTAAAATTTAATAAATGCAAAAATTTGGTGAGCGAGGGCTCACCATACGACTAACTCTTAGAGAATTTTTACAAATTGCCGGTTTAAAAAAGCAAAATTTATAAATTTGCAAATTTTACAAAACAGCAAAAATAAAAATCATAAATTTATTTAAAAGTGGTAAAATAACGCCTTTTAAATTTTTAAATTTGCAATTTTTTGGTTGCAAATCGCCTAAAAATTAGGCTAAATTTATAAATTTCATCGAAAGAGAGAAAATGGCAAGAATATTTTTAAGCCCCCCAAATATGGGCGGAAACGAACTAGAATACATAAAAAAAGTTTTTGAAAGCAACTACATCGCGCCACTTGGCGAGTATGTTAATAGATTTGAAAAATCAGTTTGCGATTACACTGGCGCGAAATCAGCTCTCGCGCTAAATGCTGGCTCAGCCGCACTTCATCTAGCCTTGCGAACGCTAGGCATAAAAGACGGCGATGTGGTGCTTGGTTCTACTTTTACCTTTATGGCGAGCCTTAATCCGATCTTTTATGAGCGTTGCGTCCCTGTGCTAATCGACAGCGACGAAAGCTGGAATCTAAGCCCCGAGCTTCTAAAAAAGGCAATCAAACTAGCACCCAAAAAACCAAAAGCCCTAATCCCAACCCACCTTTACGGACAGGCTGCGAAAATGGACGAGATAATGGAGATTTGCGAAAATGAAAATATCGCCGTTATCGAGGACGCAGCCGAGGCGCTTGGCGGATTTTACAAGGGCAAAGCCCTTGGCACGATTGGCGCGTGTGGTGCGCTAAGCTTTAATGGCAACAAAATCATCACCACAAGTGGCGGCGGAATGCTAATTTCGAGCGACGAAGCCTTAATCGCCAAAGCAAGGTATTATAGCACGCAAGCCAGAGAGCCACTTTTGCATTATGAGCATTTGGATTATGGCTATAACTACCGATTAAGCAATGTTTTAGGCGCGATTGGCGTGGGACAAATGGAAGTTTTGGAAAAACGCGTCGAGCGAAAAAGAGAAATTTTCGCACTTTATAGTGAGCTTTTAAAAGACTGCGCCGAATTTATGCCAGAAATCGAAAATTCACGCGGAAACAGATGGCTTACAACCTTAGTTTTCAAAGAAAAAAATGCTCACTTACGCGTAATCGACGCACTCAATAAAGCCGATATCGAAAGCCGTCCGCTATGGAAGCCAATGCACATGCAGCCAGTTTTCAAAGGCGCATTAAGTGTGGTCGATGGCACGAGCGAGGATCTATTTAGTCGCGGAATTTGTCTTCCAAGCGGAAGCGATATGAGCGACGAGCAGGTCGCAAAAGTCGTCCAGATTGTAAAGAAAAGCTTATGATTTTTAGACCGACCAAGCTCAAACGCTTTGCATTTTTTCTGATTTTAGATATTTTAATCTCGATTTTTAGCGTCGCAATCGCCTTTGTTTTGCGTTTTAGTGGCGATATCCCAAACGAATTTTACAAAGGCTTGCTACTAAGCGCGACCCTAATTACCGCTATTCGCATTGCGTATTTGTGGTTTATGAAAATTTACCTTGTGCCGTGGCGATTTTTCGGGCTTTACGAAGCGCGCAAAATTTTCTACACGCACATTTTCACGGCTTTGACATTTTTGGCGATTTTCTTTTTAATGGAGAATATTTTCAACCCCTTCCCGCGCTCTGTGATTGCCATAGACGCGGCGATTTGCTTTATTTTAATCAGTGGCGTAAGAATCTCAAAACGCATGTTTTTATTGCACGAAAAGTCAAATTCTAGCGCCAACGAACCCTGCGTCGTCGTGGGAGCGACTAGCAAAACCGTGCATGTGCTAAAAGGTATGCGCCAACACCACATAAACTACTATCCTGTGGGCGTCGTCGATGGCAGAAAAGAGCTAGTGGGCACATACTGCGAAAATTTCGTCGTGCGCGCAAAAAGCACAATCCCAGAAATGATAAAAGAAAGTGGCGCCAAAACCGCTATCGTGGCACTTTCGCTGCACCCAGAAGATCTCAAAGAGCTCTACGACGAGCTAATCGCGTATGGGCTAAAAGATATCAAGCTATTTTCGCTACTAGAAAACGAGCAGAAAAAAATCCGCGACATTTCGATCGAAGACCTGCTCGCGCGCAAACCAAAGGATTTGGATAAAGAGGCGATTAAAAATTTCATCGACGGCAAGGTCGTTTTGGTTACTGGCGCAGGTGGCACGATAGGAAGCGAGATTTGCAAACAATGCTTGAATTTTGGTGCAAAACGGCTGATTATGGTCGAGCATAGCGAATTTAACCTTTATCAAATCAACGAAGCCACGAACGCAGATCCTCGCAACGAATTAAAAATGATAAATATCGTTTATCGCGATGAATTCGATGAAATTTTTGCCGAATTTAAGCCTGATGTCGTGGTGCATGCAGCAGCGTATAAACATGTGCCACTTTGTGAATTTAACCCGCATTTAGCGGTGAAAAACAATGTCCTTGGCACGAAAAATGTCGTGGATTTATCCAAAAAACATGGCGTTAAAAAGGTCGTTTTAATCTCCACCGACAAGGCTGTGCGCCCTACAAATATCATGGGCACAACAAAGCGAATTTGCGAGCTTTATAGCTTAAATTCGAGCGATGAAGCCACTCAAATCGTGGCTGTGAGATTTGGAAATGTGCTAGGAAGTAGCGGAAGCGTAATCCCGAAATTTAAACGCCAAATCGAAGCAAACGAGCCACTTACCGTTACGCACCCTGATATCGTGCGGTATTTTATGCTAGTGAGCGAAGCTTGTCAGTTAGTGCTTCAAGCAGCCTCAATCGCCAAAGGCGGGGAGCTTTTCGTGCTTGATATGGGCGAACCTGTCAAAATCGCAGACCTTGCCAAACGCATGTTGCAGTTAGCAGGAAAAGAGGAGCTTGGGATTAAATTTGTAGGACTTCGTCCCGGCGAGAAGCTTTACGAGGAGCTTTTGATCAACGAAAACGATAAAAGCACGAAGTATCAATCGATCTTTGTTTCAAGCTTTACAAAATACGATTTAGAAAAGCTAAATTTGCAAATTTCAGAGCTTGTAAATGCCGAAAACTGCGAAGTTGCCGCAAAACTCAAAGAGATTGTGCCGGAATTTGACCATAAATTAAATAAGGATTGATTTTGATAGGGATTGTTGATTATGGTGCTGGAAATATACGAAGCGTGAAAAACGCCCTTAGCTTTTGTGGGGCGAAATTTGAGTTAGTGAGTGAGCCTGAAAAACTGCTAAAATGCGACAAAATTTTACTTCCTGGCGTGGGAGCTTTCGGCGAAGCTATGGCTAAGCTAAAAAGCGCAAATTTAGATGAAGCAATAAGAGAATTTGTCGCAAGTGGGCGGTATTTTTTGGGAATTTGCCTTGGTATGCAACTTCTCTTTGACAAAAGCGCAGAATTTGGTTCAAGTGAGGGGCTTGGGATAATTAGTGGCGAAGTGGTGAAATTTGATGAGAGCAAATTTAGCGAGAGTTTAAAAATCCCGCACATGGGCTGGAACACACTAGAATTCACGCGCGAGGCGCCCATAAATTCGGGGCTTAAAAGCTCGGTTTATGCGTATTTTGTGCATTCTTATCACGCGCTTTGTGATGAAGAGTTTATCCTAGCAAAGACGGCGTATGGGTATGAATTTCCTAGCGCAGTTTGCAAGGAAAATGTCTTTGGCTTTCAGCCACACCCCGAAAAAAGCCACGAAAATGGCATAAAAATAATTAAAAATTTCACGGAGTTATAATGGAAATTTTACCTGCGATTGATTTAAAAGAGGGCCTTGCCGTGCGCCTTAGCAAGGGCAAAATGGAGAGTGCGAAAATTTATTCAAAAACCCCTTGGGAATTAGCTAAAAAATTCGAAGATATGGGGGCGAAATACCTGCATTTGGTAGATTTAGACGGAGCGTTTGCGGGAGAGCCGATAAATTTCAAAACGATTGAGAAAATCGTAAATTCGACAAATTTAAAAGTCGAAGTAGGTGGTGGAATCCGCGATGAAAAGCGCATAAAAGACTACCAAAATTTGGGCGTTTATAGATTTATTTTAGGCTCAGTTGCGCTAAAAAATCCAAATTTTGTCAAAGAAATGTCGCCAAAATACAATATCGTCGTAGGAATCGACGCGCTTGGTGGCATGGTCGCAACCGAGGGCTGGGCAGATGTGAGCAGCATTAAGGCGACTGATTTGGCTAAGCTTTACGCAGGAGCGGGAGTTAGCGCGATAATCTGCACGGATATCGGTAAAGATGGCATGCTATGTGGCGTAAATGTGGAATTCACAGAAGCAATCGCCGAAGCTAGCGGGATTGATACAATCGCAAGTGGCGGCGTGAAGGACATTAGCGACATTTTAGCGTGCAAAAACAGCGGCAAAATCGCAGGCGTGATTGTCGGCAAGGCATATTACGAGGGCGGTATAGATTTAGAAAAAGCGTTTAAAATTTTGTGATATCGTAATGGCTTTTAAGGTTTTGAGATGAAAGAATTTTATAATGAAATGAGTGTAAAGAGCCAAAATGGCTTGGAATTTTTTAAAGATTTTGTCTTTGAGCTTGGGATTTCGTGCATAGAAGAGCGCGAGGGCGAGTTTATCGTGCGCGACGAGGATAGCCTAGAAATGGTGAAATTCGCGCTAATCGAATTTAAAGAAGCCTTGCAAAAATCCACAGGGGCGCAAATTTCGCTAGAAATCGAAATTTCGCAAAAGAAAAATCAAGATTGGATAAACGAGTATAAAAAGGGCGTTGAACCGATTGAGGTGGGTAAATTTTATGTCCGCCCTAGCTGGTGCGAGAGCAGGGCAGGGCTAATCGATATTTTAATCGATCCAGCACTCGCCTTTGGCTCAGGGCACCACGAGAGCACAAATATGTGTTTGCAAATTTTAAGCGAGATTACCAAAGAGGGCGCAAAAGCCCTTGATGTAGGCTGTGGAAGCGGAATTTTAAGTATCGCGATGAAAAAGCTTGGCGCAAATGTCAGCGCGTGCGATACTGACGAGCAAGCCACTGATGCTAGCGTGCAAAATGCGCAAAAAAACGGCGTGAGCTTGGATAAAATTTGGACAGGAAGTATCGCAGGAGCGGGCGAAAAATATGATTTAGTCGTAGCAAACATAATCGCTGATGTGATTTTGATACTAGCCAGCGATTTGAAAAACGCGCTAAATCCTGGCGCACACCTCGTGCTTTCTGGAATTTTAGAAAATTACAAAGATAGAATAAAATCTGCATTTTCGGATTTGCGCTTCGTGAAAATGGAGCAAAAAAACGAGTGGTGTAGCTTTGTTTATGAGAAAGGTGAAAATGAATAATCAAAATAACAAAAATCAACAAAACGGCGGAGGAAATTTTTTCAACAAAAATCCTATTGGTATGTTTGTGGTTTTTGCGCTGATTTTAATTGTGATTTTTAGGGCAATTAGCCCAAATGGTGGCGGTTTTGGCGAGGGTGCGACCCTTGGAAATTTGGGCGTGGGACAGACTAGAAATGTCAGCTACTCAGAGCTAAAATCACAGCTTAAAACAGCTCAAATTTCAATGGTTTCTATCGGCAAAACCACGATAAAAGCTCAAAGTGGCGATACAATGTATGTGGCTCAAAGGGTCGATGATAACGAGCTCGTGAGTATTTTAGAGAGCAGAAATATCCCTTATGGCGCATATAACGAAACAAATTTACTCACAGATTTGCTTTTTAGCTGGGTTTTACCGCTTGTGATTTTCTTTGGAATTTGGATGTTTTTGGCCAATCGTATGCAAAAAAATATGGGTAGCGGTATGCTAGGAATCGGCAGTTCGAAAAATTTAATGAGCGCAGAGAAGCCAAATGTCAAATTTAGCGATGTCGCC
The DNA here is from genome assembly GCF_027797205.1 of Campylobacter sp. VBCF_01 NA2. Lineage (NCBI taxonomy): Bacteria > Pseudomonadati > Campylobacterota > Epsilonproteobacteria > Campylobacterales > Campylobacteraceae > Campylobacter > Campylobacter sp. VBCF_01 NA2. The sequence continues at coordinate 988,184 of NZ_CP115607.1, read as the reverse complement.
GGTGTCGAAGAGGCCAAAGAAGAGGTCAAAGAGATAGTCGATTTCCTCAAAAACCCTGAGCGATACATAAGCTTAGGAGCGAAAATCCCAAAAGGCGTCTTGCTCGTAGGCCCTCCTGGCACAGGTAAGACACTGCTTGCAAAGGCTGTTGCAGGAGAAGCAGATGTGCCGTTTTTTTCGATTTCGGCTTCTAGCTTTATAGAGATGTTTGTGGGCGTGGGCGCAAGTAGGGTTAGAGATTTGTTTGAAACAGCCAAAAAACAGGCGCCCGCGATTGTTTTTATCGATGAGATTGACGCGATTGGAAAAAGTAGAAATTCAGGCGGAATCGGCGGTGGAAACGACGAGAGGGAGCAGACCTTAAATCAACTTTTGGCAGAAATGGACGGCTTTGGCACAGAGTCTAGCCCAGTCATCGTCCTAGCAGCGACAAACCGCCCAGAGACGCTTGACGCTGCGCTTTTGCGTCCGGGTAGATTTGATAGGCAGGTTTTGGTCGATAGACCTGATTATGACGGCAGAATCGCGATTTTAAAGGTGCATATGAGAGATGTCAAATTTGCCCGCGATATCGATATCGAAGATATTGCGCGCCTTACCGTGGGCTTTGCGGGAGCGGATTTGGCAAATATCATAAACGAAGCCGCGCTTTTGGCAGGTCGAGAGGCGAAAAAAGAGGTCGAGCAAAAAGATCTGCTCGAAGCAATCGAACGCGTGGCGATAGGACTAGAAAAAAAATCGCGCCGCGTAAATCCTGTGGAGAAAAAAATCGTCGCCTATCACGAAAGCGGTCATGCGCTCATCGCCGAGCTTACCAAAGGCGCAATGCCAGTTAGCAAGGTTACGATTGTTCCGCGCGGGCTTGGCGCAGCTGGATATACGCTAAATTCGCCGTTTGAAAATAGATTTTTGCACCAAAGATATGAAATTTTCGCTGAAATCGATGTTTTACTCTCTGGGCGAGCTGCTGAGGAGGTCTTTTTAGGCGAGATTACAGACGGGGCTAGTAATGATTTACAGCGCGCGACTGATTGGCTAAAATTTATGGCAGCCAAGGTCGGTATGACAGAAGAGCTAGGCTTAATCGTGCTTGAAAAACAGCAATATTCGTTTTTAAACGGTGGTCAGAGCATTAAGGATTACAGCGAGGAAACAGCGGTAAAAATCGACAACTATGTCCGCACAAAGCTCGATGAACGCTACAAAGCTGTGAAAGAGACCTTGCGAGTTTATGCGCCTGCAATCGAGGAAATGGTAAAAACTCTGTATGAAAAAGAGACCGTCGCTGGTGAGGTTATCGTGGAGATTATCGATAAATTTGAAAAAGAAAACAACTTGCCGACGCGTTTGGTGCGAAATTTAGCCAAAGAAAATCCAGAAGAAGAGGCGTAAAATGGAAGAAGAAAGAGGAAAATTAGTATATATTTTGCCAAATCTTTTCACCGCGGCTAGTATATTTTTGGCAATGCTAAGCATTTTTGCCTCGATAAACGGGCATTATGCTAGCGCGATTGCGTATATAATTTTTTCTTTGATTTTTGACGGACTTGACGGGCGCGTGGCAAGGCTCACGCACACGACAAGCAAATTTGGCGTAGAATTTGACAGCCTTGCCGATATAGTGGCGTTTGGCGTGGCACCAGCGGTGCTGTTTTATTTCGTCATCGGCAAGGATTATGGGCAGGTCGGCACGCTAATTAGCGCGCTGTATGTGATTTTCGGTGCTGTGAGGCTAGCGAGATTTAATGTCACCGTGGGCACCTACGAGCCAAATGTTTTCATCGGTTTGCCGATCCCAACTGCGGCTATTACGATTGCTGTGTGGATTGGGATTTACCTCAAATACGAGGTTTCGTCTGTGTGGGGTGGCGTATTTATCATTGGCATGGCAATTTTGTCGTTTTTAATGGTTAGTAATATCCGCTTCCCAAGCTTTAAAAAGATAAATTTAAAACGGCCAAATGCGATTAAAATTTTGGTTTTACTCATTGTGGTGTTTTTTTCGTGTCTGTATCTTTTCAAGCTCGAATTCCCTGCATTTATCATTTTGCTATACATAGGATATGGGCTCGTGCGCGCGGGGCTAACGCTTATCGGGGTTAAATTTAACAAACAAAGCAAAGAGAACTAAATAATAAAATTTATCAATTCTAACTAAATTTAAGCCTAAAATTGCTATAATCGCCAAATTTTATCAAATGAAAGGGTAGGTTATGGATAAAAATAAAATTATTATTTTTGATACGACATTGCGCGACGGCGAGCAAAGCCCGGGCGCTTCGATGAATACAGAAGAAAAAATCCGCCTTGCACTCCAATTAGAAAAACTCGGCGTCGATGTTATCGAGGCTGGGTTTGCGGCGGCTAGTCCGGGGGATTTCGACGCGATTAATCAAATCGCAAAGGCTACTAGCAAGATTAGGGTTTGCTCGCTCTCTCGCGCGCTCGAAAACGATATAAAGGCCGCAGCGCAGGCTATTGCGCCGGCAAAATTTCAGCGCATACACACCTTCATCGCCACTAGCCCGATTCACATGGAATTTAAGCTAAAAATGAAGCCTGATGAGGTCATAAAACGCGCAGTTGCGGCTGTGCAATACGCGAAGACTTTCACAGACGATGTGGAGTTTAGTTGCGAGGATGCGTGCAGAAGCGATGTGGGCTTTATGAAGGAAATTTGCGAGGCGGTTATCGGCGTGGGCGCAACTACGATAAATTTACCAGACACCGTGGGATATCGCCTACCAAATGAAATTTACGCAATTTTTAAAGAAATGGTCGAATTTATAGATGGTAGAGCGATTGTATCAGCGCACAATCACAACGATTTAGGGCTTGCCACAGCAAACACACTAGCGTGCATTGAAGCTGGCGCGCGCCAAGTCGAATGCACTATAAATGGCCTTGGCGAGAGGGCTGGAAATACTGCGCTCGAAGAGATTGCAATGGTCGTAAAAACCAGAAATGACCATTTCTCGCCACTTTATACGGATATAAATTTCAAAGAAATTTATCCTTCAAGCCGTTTGGTCGCAAGTATCACAGGTATCGAACCGCAGCCAAATAAGGCAATCGTGGGCAAAAACGCCTTCGCGCACGAAAGCGGAATCCATCAAGACGGCGTTTTAAAACACCGCGAAACTTACGAGATTATGAAGGCTGATGATATCGGGCTGGATAAAAACTCTCTCGTGCTTGGCAAACACAGCGGACGCCACGCTTTCAAGGACAAATTAATCTCCCTTGGCTACGAGTTAGACGACGAGCAATTGCAAGTAGCATTTGAGAAATTTAAAATTTTAGCCGATAGCAAAAAAGATGTCTATGATGAGGATTTAAGAGAGCTTGTAAATGACGAATTTATGGGTGCGAAAACCAAAGCTTACGAGATTGCGCTTCTTAGCTCAAATGGCTGCAACAAAGGCCACGCAAGCGCGGCTGTTACGCTAAATCATGATAAAATTTTGCTAAGCGATAGCGCGCTTGGAAATGGTGGGGTCGATGCGATTTTTAAAGCGATTGATCGCATAAGCAAGGTTAGCGGTGAGCTCAAAGATTATCAAGTCAAGGCCGTATCCAAAGGCAAAGATGCTCTTGCCAAAGTAACCGTTAAGGTCGAATTTGAGGGCACTGGCGCGATTATGGGGCATGGGCTTGATGTCGATACAATGCTAGCCTCAGCCAAGGCCTATGTCGGCGCACTAAATACATATTTAGCTTCGAAAAAATAAAATTCATAAAGTGGCGAAATTTGGGCGAATTTTGCCACTTTTTTAAACTAATTAAAAGCAAAATTTCACTAGAATACCGCACTCAAAATGTTCTTAGTAGGGGACAGATCCGAAAGGCGTTTTGAAATTTTATTTTGGAGACTTTTATGAAAAAAGTTTTGGTTTTACTTTTCGCGCTTTGTGGCGCAGCATTCGCAGGTGAGGAGCTTAGCGCTTATACTCAAATCGTATCATACTCAGCAATCGCTGTTGGTATCGTTCTTGGTTTTGCCGCTCTTGGTGGTGCTGTTGGTATGGGTAATGCAGCTAATGCAACAATCCTTGGTATCGCTCGCAACCCAAGCGTAGCTAGCAAACTATCAACTACAATGTATATTTCGCTAGCGATGATCGAAGCACAAGTTATTTATGCGCTTGTTATCGCATTTATCTTGCTTTTCGCTAATCCTTTTGTTACAGACGCTCTTACAAAAGCAGCTGCGTAATCACTCGCCCGCATCTTCGCGGGCTTTCTCATGCGACCATGGTGGAATTGGTAGACACGCTATCTTGAGGGGGTAGTGCGCTTCGCGTGTGCGAGTTCAAATCTCGCTGGTCGCACCATAAATTTTATTCAAATTTACTATTTCAAATTTACCCATTAACAAAATTAAACAAAAATCACATTTTTATCCTATGTCAAAAAACAATAATGTAAATATAATTTATGTGTTTTAATGTTTAAATCTAATTTAAGGGGGGGGGTATAATGGCTGAATTTTTTAAAAAAGGCCATGTTGTGTATGAAATAAAAAATAAAAAATCATTTCAAACGATAAAACCTAAGCAAACTCCAAAAATAGATGAATTTTATAAAATTAAAAAAGATTTTTTAGTTGCTAATGCGATTTTGATTTTCGGCTTGGTTCTTAAAGTGTTTTTTGAAAATTCAGATGATACGAGTATAGGTAAATTTTTTCTATTCATTGGGGGGTTATGTAGAATTTATGTGATTTATATGATTGGCAAATTTGCAAGTAGCAAAAAACTATTTGCATTTTTCATAGCATCAGGCATAGGGTCTAACTTGCTAGGAGGCGCAATTTTAGTAACGCAAGAATCAGCCTTATCTATTTCTATCGTCGCTGGAATATGTGGTGTTACTTGCTTTCTTTTTTACAAAGAAATGGTTGAAATTCTTCTTCAAAAGCTATTTTATATCCCATTTTTCGCTATTGCTTTGGGTATTGTGAGCGAGGAGTATATGGGGTATCTGCTGATTTTAGCTTTTGCGAGCGAGTTTGTCGTTATGATTTTTACAAGAGCAGGTGCGCAAAAAACAAGAGAATTTTAAAGAAAATGATACAAATTACTTAGCGAAATATATCAATGTCGCCGACACTCAAAAAGAAGAAAATTTTAAAATTTTAGATAAAACAGAAAAATTTAAGCAGAAAATTTCAAATTTACAACTTAATGAAAATTTTGTGATAAATATTTTTAGGATTTTATATTTTGTTGCGTTTGTATGTTTCTGCTATTTTCTTATTCGTTGGTCTTTGACAGAATATAGAGGAAGTGCTAGGTATTATTTGGGTAGAGTAAAAACATCTGCGATAGTGTTTGGTATAGTATATGTCCTTCAAATAGTAGTTTTGGGGCAAAAAAATATAGTTTATTGTTTTAAAAATTTATTTTCTAGCATTATTAAAAAATAAAATTTGGAGAAAAAATGAAAAATTTATTTAGTATTGTTATATTTTTTATGGCTTTTATGCTGGGAAAATTCGGATATATACAGTTTAAACAAAAATTTATGGGTGATGAGGAAATTTGCAGATTGCAAAATGAAATAAAGACAAAATTGCCAACCAGACTAGATGATGCAACCACTTTAACAAATATAGAGTGTAATCCAAAAACAAAGAAAGTAATTTATTTTTATGATTTAAACGATGTGCAAAATATGCAAAATATCTCTTGGCGGGATTTCGTGGAGCAAGATTTTGATTTGTTTAAACAAAATTTTAAAAACGGCGTAAAAGAACAATATTGCAATTCAGATATTAAAAATAAAAATTTCAAGGCTACATTTACTTATAATTTTGATAATGAATATTTCATGGATTTTACACTAGGTCTCTCTGATTGTCGCTAAATTTTAAAAGGCCAAATTCTGCCAAATTCGGCCTTTAAAAAGAGGTAAATTTAGATATTTAAACTACCGCCGTATTTGATTTTTTTGATTTCTGGTTCTTCGTCGATTTTTTGCATAATCTCTTCTATATTGTTGCTGTTCGCGGCGTCGATTTGTTCGTCTAGGTCTTGGTATGAGTATATCATAGCTACATCGCTTACGCCTTTTAGGGCTTGCATGGCCTTAAATGCGCCCAGCTCTTGATCTAGGCTCTCGGTTTGGATAGTCGCTACGATTTTGCCATCTTGTGCAGCCACGACTTCGCAAAACTCTATCTTTGCCACGAGAGCGCTAAGCTCGTCCAAATTCGTCTTATTATCTGTGTAGATTATCACACTTGAAATGTTCATTTATAACTCCAAAAATGAATTGTTTTGTCGTATCCTGCGCCAACTAAGTGATCGCCATAAAATGTCATGTTGTTTATGATTTCGCCATCATAAGGGATTTTTTTGATGATGCTTCCAGCTTTGTTTATGATATTTATGCCATCAAGTGTCGTAAATGCGCCAAAATCCTCGCTTAATGCCACGCTATACACGATAAAGCCAGTTTCGAAAAGCTTAGACTCTCTTGCGTTTTCGTAGTAGCAGGTTTTGTCGTTTGAGCCAGTTATCACCCTCTCGCCTACAAAGGCTACATTGAAGACATTGTCTTTGTGGATACTTTTTTCGCGTAAGAATTTTTTCTCTTTTGTGTCAAAAAAGTAAATCATACCGCCTTCGTTTGAAAGAAGCAATAAATTTTTCTCGCGGTCAAAGCTCACGCCACCAAAAGGCGAATCTGAAATTTTGTGCTCAAATTTCACCGATTTTGAGGCTATATCGTAGTATAAAATTTCGCTTCCTACGCCTAGTAAAACGATAGTATTGCTATCTAGCAAAAATAGTCTTTTGATACCAGTTATCGGCAAATCAAAGGTGTCAAGCGTGCCATTTTCATACACGGCGAGTTTTTTGTGCATATAATCGCCATTTATCAAAAGGGCAAATTTTTCACCTAGTTTATCGACATCGATGACCTTAGAATCGATATCTCCATCGACATAGCTTTTGACTTGCGGAAGAGCTAAAACAAGAGTAGCGTTCTCATCGCTCCCGCTTATACTAAAAAGCTTTCCGGTGTCCGTGCCAGCATAGATTTTTTCATCCATTTGCTTTAAAATTGCGATGTTGCCATCTACTATGACTTTGTCATTTGCAAAAAGAAAGGTTGCTAAAAAGATAAAAGCAACGAATAATTTTTTCATTTTTTACCTCGTAAATTTTGTGTGAGTTTGGAGATCCAAACTCACAACAAAATGGTTATTTGATATCAGCACCCTGATTTAAAATGTCAAGCAAATTTGAGCTAGTATTTGAGTCTGCAAAGCGACTAAAATCTGCTTCAAATTTGTTTTGAACTAGCTCGGTTGCGTTTGTTTGAATAACATGGCAAGAAACGCAGTCATATCTAGCCATAGAAAGTGCGCCATCAAGGCTCTTTTGATTCTCATCACGCAAATCAGCTAAGTGGCTTTGTGGGACTGATTTGATCTGCATAGCCTGTGCAGCCTCTGGAAGGTGGCATGTGGTGCACATGTTGTTTTCGGCTGTGATAGGTAGCATATCGTCCAAAGTGTGTGGGATTAGCGGAGGAGCGTTCTCGAAGCTTCTCTCAAATACCATATTTTCGCCTGGTGCGCCACCTTTTACCTCATAGGTAGGCAAGGTTAGGTTTTCGTTAGTGTAATCCTCTCTAAATTTAGGACTTTGCGCAAGCTCTAAATTTGGTATATCTTCCTTTTTCTCGACAACCGGCGCTGGTGCGGCTGGCTCTTGTGGTGCAGCAGCTGGCGCTACCTCTGCCTTAGGCGCTTCTGCTTTTACTTCGTTAGTAGTAGCAGGTGCTGAGGCGGCTTGTGTTTGCGCTACTGGTTGGTTTGTATTTGAGCTCGCTTTGCCTTTTTCATCTTGGCAACCGCTCAAACCCAAACAACAAATTGTAGCTGCAACAAGGCTTAAAAAAGCAAATTTCTTTTTCATTTTTTTACTCCTAGTATGCTAAAATTTAACGCATCATCATCGCAAATTTGGACACATCTACCGCAACTTATGCACTCAGAATCGATTTTAAAACTCTCTTTTGAGACCATTTTTAGTACCTGAACCTCAGGGCAAACGCTCTTGCATTTGTTGCATTTGGTGCATTTGTTTGCATTATGATAAATGCGAATTAAGCTAAATTTACTTGCTATCGCCCAAAATCCCCCTAGTGGGCATATATGGGAACATATTATTCTATTTCCTGCGAAAATTTCAAATATCACAATGATTGCGGCTATACTAAATGCGCTAACGCTAAGGCTAACGACCGCTCTTGTGAAAAATCCGACGAAATTTAGTATCTCAAAGGCTGCTATACTAAACAATCCGCTACAAAGTAGGACTAAAACTAACAAATAGTATCTAGCGTTTTTGCTGACGCTAAACATTTTGGTTTGGATATTTAAAACTTTTCTTATCCAAGCTGCCAAATCTGTTAGGATATTGATAGGACATACCCAACCGCAAAAAGCTCGTGGCGCAATCAAAGCGTAAAACGCAAATATGATTAACGCGCCAACTATGCTAAGCGCACCTAGGCTAAAACTTGCCAAAAATAGTTGAAGCACGGCAAAAGGATCGCTTAAATTTATAACTCCAAAAAGCACTGACGAACTTAAATTTCCTTGCAAAATTTTAAATCCATAGCAGTTTCCAGCTATGAAAAGGCCAAGGATTAGGAATTGAACTAATCTTCTTAAAAGTGTGTATTTCATAGCTCGCCTCCGTTTAAGTAATCAATACCTTTTTTCAAATTTAAGTTGATTTGGCTATCAGCGTCTTTTAGCTTCGCGTCATCGCCTTCGATCCAACCTTTGACATAGTTGTCATTTACCTTGCCTAAAACCGAATTTCGTGGTAGCACCGTAATGGCTGCTTTTTCGGTTATACAGGCTTTTTCGCATTTTCCACACCCTGTGCAGTAATCGCTATCTACAACAGGTAGCAAAAATGCGTGTTTTTCTGTCCTTGTGTTGCGTTTGTATTCGATAAATAGTGCCTTATCCATGACAGGGCAGGCTCTATAACATGCGTCGCATTGAATTCCAAAGTATGCAACGCAGTTTTTCTGATCTACTACTGCAACGCCCATTTGTGCTTTGTTGATATTTAATTTGTCATTTTCGCTAACTTTTTGTTTATCTAACGCGCTAGTCGGGCACGCTACTGTGCAAGGTATATCTTGGCACATATAGCATGGAGTTAGTCTTGGCTGGAAAAACGGAGTTCCGTTTGGCACTCCGCTATCGCCAAATTCTGCTAGTTTTAGTGTATCAAATGGACATGCTTCGACGCACAGCCCACAACGAATACATTTGCTCATAAATTCTTTTTCATCAAGGGCACCTGGCGGTCTTAGACGGATTTTATCCTCTGCTCTGGCAAATTCACAAAATCCACTTCCGCCTGCTACAAGCAGTCCTAATAAACCTAAAACTTCGCGTCTTTCCATAATTATGCCTTATAAATTTTTACTGCGCATTTTTTATAGTCTGTCTCTTTTGAAAGAGGGCAGGTCGCGTCTAGACAAACTTTGTTGATAAATACATTTTCATCAAACCAAGGAACATAAACAAGACCCACAGGCGGAACATTTCTACCTCTAAAATCTACTCTTGCTTTTACTTTTCCTCTTCTTGATTCTACCCATACAATATCATTTTGAGCTATGCCCATTTTATCGCCGTCTGCTTTGTTCATAAAGCATAGAGCTTCTGGAACAGCGCGGTAAAGCTCAGGAACACGCATTGTCATAGAGCCTGAGTGCCAGTGTTCTAGCACACGACCTGTGCATAGCCAGAACGGATACTCTTCGCTTGGCATTTCGCATGGATCCATGTAAGGGCGGAAGAAAATTTTACCTTTGTTTTTAAATGAAGTTTTCTCATCGCCTGAGGTTGCGCTTTTCATATCGCCTGTCGGAAGTGCGCCTTGGTTACCATAAAATGCGAAATCGCCGTCTGGATTAGCTTTTTTAGCGTAAGTGTCGTATTTGGTATTAAATCTCCATTGAGTCTCTTTACCATCGACAACTGGCCATCTAAGACCTCTAACTCTGTGATATGTATCAAAATCAGCTAAATCGTGTCCGTGTCCGTCGCCGAAAATTCTATACTCTTCGAATAGATATTTATGCACGAAGAATCCATAGCCTTTAAATACCTCTCCGTCGCTTCCTACGACATTTCTGCTATCGCCGAAAACTTCGGTGCAGTCAAAGCCTGCGATGATTGGATCATCTGCTTTGTATTCAAGTGCGCGTTTGTTAGCGAACAATACATCAAATAGAGTATCTTCTGGATCGTAACCCATTTTTTTTGCTTCTTCTAAAACATCTGGCAAGGTTAGCTTATCATCGATTTTTCTCTCGCCCCAGAAATCTTTAATCTTAAAGCGTTTTGAGAATTCTAAAATTTGCCATGTATCGCTCATCGCTTCGCCTACTGGCAATACTTGTTGTCGCCAGTGTTGAGTTCTACGCTCAGCATTACCATAAGCTCCCCATTTCTCATAAATCATAGCAGTTGGTAAGATCAAATCCGCTACTTTTGCAGATACGCCTGGATATGGATCGCTTACTACGATGAAGTTATCCATTTCTCTTGCTGCTTTGATCCAGTGGTTAGCGTTGGCTGTATTGTGCCATGGGTTATTTACATGAACCCAAGCGAATTTAACTGCACCATCCTCGATATCTCTCATTAGTTTTACATAAGGGAAGCCTGGGCGTGGGTTGATTGTGCCAGCAGGGATTTGCCATACTTTTTCTGTCATTTCTCTGTGTTTTGGATTTGCTACGACCATGTCAGCTGGCAATCTGTGGCAGAAAGTTCCTACCTCGCGAGCAGTTCCGCAAGCGCTTGGTTGTCCTGTTAGTGAGAACGCACCTTCGCCTGGTTTAGCTTGTTTGCCTAGCAAGAAATGCACCATATAGCTTTGCTCATTTACCCAAGTTCCTCTTTGGTGTTGATTCATACCCATTGTCCAGAAGCTTACTACTTTTCTGCCTTTTTCGACATATAAATCAACTAAGCCTTGAAGTTTTTTCTTGAAAGTTTCTAAATCCTCGTTGTCATCGCCTTTGGCAAGTTTGGCAACGAAATCTAGTGTATAAGGCTCTAAGGCTTTTTTGAAATCTTCAAAACCGATTAGCCAGTGAGCGTCGGCTTTGCCATTGCTTTTATTTTCTAGCGTGTCGCCAGCTTTCATACCAAGGTATGATAGTGTTACGCCTTCGTTTTCGCTAAGAACTTTTGATAGCTCTTTTTCTACTGTATCGACCTCTTTTGGATCAAATTTAGGGTGTTTTGGATTTGGTCTCATACCATAACCGATATCAACTGGACCTGTTGCAAACACGCAGTGCTCTTTGACGAAATTTTCATCAAATGCTTCTGGGTGGTTATATACAATCTCGTGAGCGATTAAATTCCAAATCGCAAGGTCAGTATGAGGTTTGAAAATAATCTCAATATCAGCTATGCTTGAAGTTCTGCTTGAAAAAGTTGATAAATTTACAACTTTGTATTTATCAGGATTTTTAAGTTTAGCGTCATTTACGCGAGACCAAAGCACTGGGTGCATTTCGGCCATATTCGCGCCCCAGCAAACAACTGTATCAGTTAGCTCGATATCATCGAAACAACCTGACGGCTCATCTATACCAAATGTTTGCATAAACGCAACAACCGCACTTGCCATACAGTGGCGAGCATTCGGGTCGATATTGTGAGATCTAAAACCTGCTTTGATAAGTTTGACAGCAGCGACACCTTCCATGATAGTGTATTGACCGCTACCAAATACAGCTAAACCGCTTGGACCTTTTTCCTCGTAAGCTTTTCTGAATTGCGCTTCCATGACATCAAAAGCTTTTTTCCAGCTAACTTCGCCGAATTTACCTTTTTTGTCAAATTCGCCTTTTTCGTTCATACGCAAAAGAGGTTTTGTGATACGGTCCTCGCCATACATAATCTTAGCATTAAAATAACCTTTAATGCAGTTAAGACCACGATTTACAGGGCATAGTGGATCGCCTTTTACAGCTACGATTTTTCCGCCTTTTGTGGCAACCATAATACCACAACCGGTTCCGCAAAAACGACAAGCCGCTTTGTCCCAGCGCCAGTCTTTTTCGCCATCCGCTGCACTAGCTAGGCTTGGGGCAGAAATTCCAGCGGCACTACACGCAGCAGCAGCTGCTGAACTTTTGATAAATTCTCGTCTGTCCATAGAATTATCCTTTCTTTCAAAGAAATTTGTGAAACACAAGGCAAATTATAACAAATTATTAATCAAATTTATTGATTTAAATCAATAAAATTTGCAATAAATCCCTAAATTTCTAATATGTATAAAATTATAATTTTTAAATTTAAATAAATTTAGCACGATTTTGTGCTAATAATCGAATTCCTGCAAATTTTGTATTGATATAGAATATTAATGTATGTGGATAAAATTAAAATTTGATATTTTGGAAATTTTGGCGGAAATTTGAGCTAGCAAGCTAGCTCAAATTTTATTTATTCGACTTCTGCGTCGATGACATCATCGTCTTTTTTAGCGTTGTTTGAATTTGCGCCTTGGTTTTGGTTCGCGCTGGCTGCCTTGTAAAGATCCTCGGCCGCCTTGCTTAGGGCATTTACCTTAGCGTCAATTTGATCTTTTGTCGCGTTTTCGTTTTTGAGAACTTCTTTTAAATCATTTAGTGCGCTTTCGATATTTGCTCTTAGCTCGCCTGGGACTTTTTCGCCCATTTCAGCAAGTGATTTTTCTGTTTGGTGAGCGATAGCGTCAGCGTGATTTCTAGCATCTACGCTTTCTTTGCGCTTTTTGTCCTCTTCTTTGTGAAGTTCGGCGTCTTTAACCATTTTGTCGATTTCTTCGTCGCTTAGACCGCTTGAACCAGTAATGCGAATATCAGTTGCCTTGCCTGTGGCTTTGTCTTTTGCGGTAACTGTTAAAATTCCGTTTGCGTCGATGTTAAACTCAACCTCGATTTGAGGCACACCGCGAGGGGCTGGCATAATGCCTTCTAGGTTGAAATTTCCTAATGATTTGTTATCTCTGGCAAACTCTCTCTCACCTTGCAAGACATTAATCGTAACGGCTGATTGGTTATCCTCGGCAGTCGAGAAGACTTGCGATTTTTTGGTTGGGATTGTAGTGCCTTTGTCGATGATTTTAGTCATTACATTGCCAAGCGTTTCGATACCAAGGCTAAGTGGCGTAACATCAAGCAAAAGCACATCTTTTACATCGCCTTTGATAACAGCACCTTGCACGCTTGCGCCGATTGCGACGACTTCGTCAGGATTGACGCTTTTATTTAGCTCTTTGCCAAATGCTTTTTTGACCTCTTCTTGCACAAGTGGCACGCGAGTAGAGCCGCCGACCATGACGACCTCTTTGACATCACCCATACTAAGTCCTGCTTCGCTAACTACGCGTTTTAGAGTATCGATTGTTTCATCGACTAGATTATCAATCATGCTCTCAAATTTAGCCCTAGTTATGGTTTTCATAAGGTGTTTAGGACCTGTGGCATCTGCTGTGATAAATGGTAAATTTACAGTTGTTTCCATTGCGCTTGAAAGCTCTTTTTTGGCATTTTCAGCAGCTTCTTTTAGGCGTTGCATAGCCATGACATCATTTTTAAGGTCGATTCCGTTTTCTGCTTGGAATTCGCTTGCTAAAAAGTCAATTACTTTGTTATCAAAGTCATCGCCACCAAGAAAAGCATTTCCGCCAGTTGCTAGCACTTCTACCACGCTATCGCCGGTTTCTAGCACGGTGACATCAAATGTTCCGCCACCCAAATCATAAACTACGATTTTTTCGGCTTCTTTTTTGTCTAATCCATACGCCAAAGCTGCCGCGGTTGGCTCATTTACGATACGAAGGACATTTAATCCTGCGATTGTGCCAGCTTCTTTTGTCGCTTTTCTTTGGCTATCGTTGAAATACGCAGGCACAGTGATGACCGCATCGACCACAGGCTCGCCCAAGAAGGCCTCTGCGTCCTCTTTTAGCTTGATTAAAACTTTTGCTGAAATTTCTTGCGGGGTATAGACTTTGCCCGCGATTTCGACCGCGCACGCGCCGTTGCGATCTACGATTTTATACGGAAGGCGTTTTTTAGCCTCTTGCGCGTTTTTCTCGTTCATCATCAAACCCATAATTCTTTTGATTGAATAAATTGTTTTTTCAGGGTTTGTGACGGCTTGGCGTTTGGCGCTATCGCCGACTAAAACCTCGCCTTTGTCGGTAAATGCGACAACTGACGGAGTTGTGTTTTTACCCTCTTTGTTTGGTATGATTTTGCTCTCGCCTCGTTCAAAAATGCTAACGCAAGAGTTGGTTGTGCCTAAATCAATTCCAATGACTTTTCCCATGTTTTATCCTTTTTATTAAATTTTGTTTTCTTTAAATTTTGTAAATTTGCGAATTTACTTCGCCAAAATAACCATTACAGGGCGTAAAATTCGCTCTTTGTAAAGGTAACCTTTTTGCAAAACTTGGACTATGTCGTTTGTTTTGGCTCCCTCTTTTTCTACGAGTTGGATTGGGTAAAATTTACCGCTTTCGCTCTCGTAGCCCTCATCGATCGAAATCGGCGTAATGCCGTATTTTTCAAATGTGCTTAAAAACAAATTTATACATTGCTTCACGCCTTCTTCGATTTTATCGGCTAGTTCGTTGCCCTCAATGTCGATTTTCGCGGCTTCTTCGAGTGCGTCGATTATCGGCAAGAGATCTTTTGCAAATTTTTCCGCCGCATACTCCACGGCTGTGGTTTTTTCGCGCTCTAAACGCTTTTTGATATTGTCGAAATCAGCACTAGCGCGGTAAAATTTATCCGTAATCTCGCTAAGTTCGTTTTGTAGCTTAGTGATTTCATCATCTTGCGCGCTTTCGCACTCACACTCGCTTTGTAACTCTTCGCTAAATTCATCGCTGTCGTCAGCTAGCGGGCTTTGGCAGCCGCAGCCAGCGCCGCAGTTTTTGTGCTCTTTTTCCTCAAATTCACCTGCTGAATTTTGCGTTTTTTCGTCAAATTTTTGGCTCATGCTACTCCTTTACTAAATTTAAAAAATTTTTCATAATCCTCATAAACACTTCCAGCGCAAATCATCGTAGCGTCCTTGTTTTCGAATTTTACTGGGCATTTTATCCCCATAAAACCGGGCTCGAAATAGGGCGCAAAGATTAAATTTTTGTCAAAATTCACGGCGATTGAGGGGTTTAGCAAAATTTTAAATCTCTCATCTTTAAAAATTTTATACGCCATGACTTCGTTTGCGATAAACTCGATTTTTGAGTTTTTCAGCTCGCGGATTTTGGTGTTTAGCTCCCTAAGACCGATTTGCATAGAGGCAACTTCTAAGTCTTTGAGCGAAATTCCGATTAAATTCGACAAAAGCTCGAAAATTCTGTTATCAAATTTCAAAATAATCTCATCTTTGTCGAAAACCAAAATCATAAAACGCTCATCGTGTTTTATGACCTCGGTCAAACACTCGCTTTCTGCGCTAAAAATCATACAATAAATATCAAAATCCTCTAAGATTGCTTCTAGCTCATCGCCGTCTCTTAGCGATAAAATCTCGCTAAAATCGAGCTTAGCGCGCCAGTAATCTTGCATGGTCGCTACTGTGGGGATTCGCCCGCCACTGACATGAAGTTGCGTGATTGCGCCCTCGTCGCTGAGTTTTTTGAAATACACCCTAATCGTCGAGGCTGGTATAGCGACCTCCATGCGCCCGCCTAACTGCGACGAGCCAATCGGAGCGTTGAGGTCCAAATAGGCTTCGATGATAGAATCAAGTATCAAATCACGCTTGTTTGTTTTCATTTATTAGCACTCTTTCGTTTTGATTGCTAACATTATACAACATTGAGTGGCAAAATGTCAAGGTTTTTTAAAAATTTTAGCACTTTACTTGTTTGTTTGCTAAATTTTGAAATTTCAAAATTTGTTTTTGGGTGCAAAATTTGGCGGTTTCATAGCTAAATTTCCCCCTTAAAATTCTTGGAAATTTTGTAAAATTTTATGTTTGTTTTATGAGAAATTCTGTATAATTCACACGATATAACGCAAAAATTTACTAATTTTGCTTATAAACAATACAAAATTTAGATAAATTATACAGATTAATGTATAATTAATCCTAAAACTTGTATAATTTTGGCATGTTAGAAACGAGCGATATATTCAATATTTTGCATAATGCCGTCGAGGCAAAAAATATGGGCAAAAAGATTTCTCACGCTGTAATGGCGAAAAAGCTTGGCGTGTCGATGAGGACATACCAGGATTGGCGCCTTGGCACGACCAAACCGCAGGCAGCGACTGCGATTTGCCAAATGCTCTGCGAGCTTGATAGCGATGAGGCGTCTTTTGTGCTACATAAAATAAAAAAATTATTAGGAGATTGATATGTATAAGATCACATTGCAAGAAAAAATGGATTTACAAAGCGTATTTTGCGCAATTTATGCAAAAAAAGAATCGAAATTTTGTGCATTTTATAGAGCGTTTTTTAGACGAATTTTGGCTAGGTAATTTTCGTTAAATTTTATAAAAATTGCAATCATTGATAGTTTTTTAGCTATCGATGATGCTTTTGTGTTTGAATTTGATTTTTGCAAATTTAAATCTAACGCATTGGGTTTAAATTTTTTAATTTTATAGCTGTAAAAATCGCAATTAAAAGTAATAATATTCCTAAAAGTGTGGTTATCTTGCGTTCCAAAATCCATGTGTTTAAATGTTCGAATAAATATATTGTTTCGCCATTGCAATATTCCATTTTTAAAATCGTGCTATTGTAATATTCTATAAATACACACTTCTTTTCATAATAAGCAATCTTCAATAAATCACTTAAATTTGCCCTTTTAAGACCATTTTCTCCATTATTAAAACTATCAGTAAATTCATGTCTAAAAAAATAGTTATCAAATTTTACTCTGCAAAATGCCGAGTGTTTAAAACCTGCTGGATAACATTTTAACTCTGTTATTATTCCAGCAACAGCCATTTTTTCATTTTCGTTTGGAACATTATTATACGCCATTAAAAAGCACACTGGCGATAAAAGTGCCGACATTAAAAGCACAATTCCTAAAAAAATATGATTATTTTTAAAAGCAAATTTGATTAAATTATTAAATTTATCCACATAGTAAATCGGATTTTTAAATTTCATATTTTTCCTTATTTTTTTATTATTGCAAAAATTTATAAAACAAAATTTAAAGTAACTCCTAGTAATCAAATTTGCGAATTTTAAAATTTATATTATATAAAAAAATCAAGCTTTATGATGAAATTTAGGTATTGATTAGGATTTTGACCCGTCAAGAGAGTTAGCGACGGGTCAAATTTAAAGTTAAAATAAAATTAAAAAGCCAAATTATGCTTTTTCGCCTTCTTTTGCAATCTGCTCTTTTAATGCGCGTTTTAGAACCTTGCCAGTGGCGTTGCGTGGCAGGTCAGGCACGAAATGCACGACCTTTGGAATTTTGTAGTTTGCTAGGTGATTTTTCAGATAAGTTTTGATTTCGCGTTCGCTTAATTTTTGATTTTCTTTGAGTTGCACGAAGGCTACGACTTCCTCATCTGCGTATTCATCTCTGATACCCACGACCGCGCAGGCTTCTACTTGTGGCATTTTGTAGATGATTTCCTCGACCTCGCGCGGATAGACATTTATGCCTTTGGCGATGATGATATCTTTGATACGATCGACGATATAGATAAATCCCTCATCGTCCATATACGCAAGATCCCCTGTGCGAATCCAGCCGTTTGTCAGCGTCTCTTCTGGCGGGATATTTAGGTAGCCTTCCATGACGCAATCCCCGCGCACGATAATCTCGCCGATCTCGCCACGAGCGACTTCCATTGTTTCATCATTTACGATTTTGACCTCGTATCCATCAAGCGGTGTGCCTACGCTTAGGATTTTTTGTTTGTCGTAGTAGTTCAGCGATACGATAGGCGAACACTCGCTAAGTCCATAACCCTCGATAAGGTGGGCTTTTGGGAATTTTTTGTAAAATTCGTCGATTGTTTGTTGCGCAAGAGGGGCTGCACCTGACATAAATACTCTAAGCTTATTAAACCATCTGAATTTCCAGCCAAGTTTTGCCTTGCCTAGCATTGTATAAACTGACGGGATTCCCAAAAATACCGTTGCTTTGCGTTTTAGGGCGGTATTTAGGACATTTGTGATAGGGAAAACTGATTTTAGAGCGATTATGCTCGCGCCGTTGTATAGCGATAAAATCAGCGTCGCAGTCAGCGTGAAGCTATGAAACATCGGTAAAAATACCAAAAATCTATCTTTTCCACTCACATTGTAGCGAGGTGTGGCTTTATCGGCGTTTGAGAGTATGTTTTTGTAGCGAATCATAGCGCCCTTTGGCCTGCCTGTCGTGCCTGAGGTATAGACGATATGGCTTAGATCGTTTTCGGTCGGAGATTTCGCTATTTCTAGCTTGGTTTTACAGGCTAGCACAGTATCGAAGCTGACATTGTGCTCGCTAAGTGCGCCTTGTGTTTGCGCGTTTGGAAGGGCTGAGTTTGGGGTTGGCTCATCGCTTTTGCCCTTGACCCAAATTATGCGTCTGATATCTGGTGCGCTAATGCTTTTAAGCTCCTTGCTAAGGGCAGTTGAAGCGAAAATCATGCGAGAGCGCGAATTGTCTAAAATATACTCAATTTCCTCGTTTTTAAGGAAGGTATTCATAGGCACAGCGACCGCGCCGATTGAGGTAATACCTAGAAAAATGGTGAAAAACTCATAGCCGTTTTGCACATACATAGCCACTCTATCGCCGAAACGAATTCCGCTATTTTGCAAATATGCGCCAATCGCATCGACTTTGGCTTTAAGCTCTGCGTAGCTAATCTCCATATCTTCGTCATAAATCGCTATATGGCGAGATTTTTCGCTCGCATAGAAACTTAAATTTTGGTATAAATTTTCGAATTTATATGTCATGTTTTACCTTTATGTGGTTTGGTTTCCCGCGAATTTTATCAAAATTTATATAAATTTAGTTAAATTAAATCAAAAATTTAAGAAAAGATAAATTTAGACGCACAAACGGCGTCTAAATTCGGTTATTTTTTATCTTTTGGCTTACCTGTGCCTAGTTTTACCTGTTTTTCAGCTTTTTGTGCTTTTTTTAGGGTTTCTAGTTTTTCCAAGCCCTCGTTTCTAAGGCTATTTTCCATAAGCATGATTTCTTCTGTGCCGGTTCTGACCAAATCCACATCGACTTTAAATTCGCTAGGATCGATTTTTTCATCATAATCAATTCTGGCTAAAATGCAGCGAAACGCATTTAATCTTGCAGCTTTTTTGTCATTACTATCTAGCACGATCCATGGCGCAATATCGGTGTTTGAGGCTAGTAGCATTGAGTATTTTGCCAAAGTGTATTGCTCCCAAAGCTCTTGCGATTTGGCATCTACTGGGGAGAGTTTGTATTGTTTAAGAGGGTCTGTGCGGCGCGCCTCGAAGCGTTTTTGTTGCTCCTCTTTTGAAACTGAGAAATAAAATTTAAACAAAATAATGCCAGAATTTGCTAGCATTTCCTCGAATTTCGGCACTTGTCGTAAAAATTCTTTGTGTTCAGCATCGGTGCAAAATCCCATTACAGGCTCGACCATAGCGCGGTTATACCAGCTTCTATCAAAAATCACAATCTCGCCCGCACTTGGCAAATGCGCGACATAGCGTTGGAAATACCATTGTGTTTTTTCGACATTGCTTGGCTTTTCGAGTGCGACTATACGGCAACCGCGTGGGTTTAGGTGCTCGGTTAGGCGTTTGATTGTGCCACCTTTGCCCGCTGCGTCGCGACCTTCCATGATGATTAGGACTTTTAGCCCTTTATCTTTGACATAGCGTTGAAGTTTGAGTAACTCGATTTGAAATTTTACAAGCTCGCTCTCGTAAAATTCTTTGTTCATTTTTTTGATTTTTTTGCCCTCGTATGCGATTTGTTTGAGTTGTGTATCGCTTGTTTGTTCAGCCATTTTGTTCTCCTTTTTTGAAAATAAAACTTAAATTATACATTTAAAAGAATTAAAATTTAATATGTTTTTGATAATATTACGAAAAAATTTCAAGGCAAATAATGAGAATTTTATCTTTTATTTTTCTGTTTTTTATCACGCTTTTTGGCGAAGTAATCGCACCAAATGAGGCCTTCATCGTCGATACAAACACAAGCGAAAGCGAAATTAGCTTAAATTTTCGCGTCGCAGATGAGATTTATATTTATAAAGACGAGATTAAAATTTTTATTGATAATGCCGAAGTTAGCGCACTTTTAAATTTACCAGAGCCAAAAGAGTATAAAAATCACCAAATTTATGACGGAAATTTCAGCATTGCCCTGCCTATGGGGCTAGTGCTTGCAAACGCAAAAGATAACAAAAATTTTCAAATTTTAGTGAAATTTCTTGGTTGCACTGTGGGTGGGTTTTGCTACGAGCCACAAAACAGAGGCTTTGCGCTAAATAAAAGTGGCAAGAGTTATGAAATTTCGGCGTTGAAAAATCCCGGCGCAGGTATTTCGGGGCAAAATTTAGAGCAAAATTCGCCTGCGCAAAATTCGGGGAATTTTGGCTCAAATTTAAGCCAATCGCAAATTTTAGAAATTTTTGAAAACAAAAGCTTTTTTATGACCTTGATTTTATTCTTTGGTTTTGGCGTTTTGCTCTCTTTGACACCTTGCATTTATCCGCTCATACCGATACTCTCGTCGATTATCGTGGCTAAAACAGCTAGCAAGCCAAGCGTGAAATTAAGCCTGATTGTAAGCGTGATTTATGTGCTTGGCATGGCGAGTTCGTATGCGGTTTTGGGCGCTGGGGTGGCGGTTTTGGGCGAAAATTTGCAAGGTATTTTGCAAAATAAAATCGCCCTAATCATCACGGCAGCCATTTTTGTGGCTTTGGCGTTTTCACTTTTTGGGGTTTATGAGATTAGGCTTCCTGGCAGATTGCAAAATTTCCTAAGTGCTAAAAGCGACGCGAGAAGCGGATTTGTGGGTGTGTTTTTAATGGGGGCGATTTCATCACTTATGGTTAGCCCTTGCATTTCAGCCCCGCTAAGTGCTGCGCTAATATACATCGCAAATAGCGCAAATATAGCCCTTGGAGCCAGTGCGCTTTTTGCTTTGGGGCTTGGAAGCGGGGTTTTGCTCATTATAATCGGGCTTGGAGGCGCGCTGCCGCGTCCAGGCGAGTGGATGGAAGTGGTGCCAAAAATCTTTGGATTTTTGCTTTTGTTTATGGCGGTTTGGATAGTGCGCTTCATAATCGGCGAAAATTTAGCACTGCTATTTTACGCGATTTTGTGCGCGTTAATGGCTGGGGTTTTGGGATTGTTTGATGCGCGCGCAAACGCACTAAAACGCGCACTCGCGCTTTTAACGCTAGTTTATAGCGTGCTTTTGCTAATCGGATTTGCAAGCGGGGCGAGGGATTTTACCAAGCCACTTAGCGAAATTTCGGCACAAAAGGGCGTAGCTGCGCAAAAAGGCGTTATGACGCAAAGTGCGAAAAATGGGGAAAGATTTATTTTCGTGCGAGATTTGGGTGAGTTACGCGAGATGATTAAAGGCTCGCAAAAGCCCGTGATTGTGGATTTTTGGGCGCAGTGGTGCAAAAACTGCGAAGAGAGTGAGGCGGCGTTTGGCGATGAGAGTTTGGCTGAAATTTTGTCAAATTTCACGCTTGCTAAGGTTGATTTGACCCAAAACAGCCCCCAAATGAGCGAGATTAAAAAAGAATTTGGCATTATGGGGCCTCCTGCGATTTTGTTTTTTAAAAACGGCAGTGAGTTAGAAAACCTGCGCCAAATCGGCTCGCTAAATTCAGCGAAACTAGCGCAAATTTTATTGCAGATTTGAAATTTGCTAATTTTGTATAATCTGTCATTGCAAAGAAATGCGAAGCATTTCCGTAAAAAAAAACCAGCTAAATTTAGAGCGAAGCTCTAAATTTAGCCACCTTAAAAGCGTCGTCGGGGGTTGGGGGATTGTAAGGGGGAAGGGGCGCGACCTCGCAATTCAAGCCCCCTTCCCCCTTACAGAGAATTTCACGGCGCAGGTTAAATTCAAAAAATAATTCAATGCTAAATTTAGGTTGAATTTAACTCTAAATTTTACTGGATTGCTTCGCTTTCTGCGAAAGCTCGCAATGACAGAGAATTTACAAATTTGGAATTTTGATTTCGTAGATTGCCACGCCTCGCAATGACAAATTTTAGCAAATTTCACGCTAAAATTTAGCGAAATTTATAAGGATTAAAATGCAAACAACTCTTGCTTTGGCATTTCTTGGCTTTTTACCACTTTTATGGCTAATTTCGCTTTGTTTTGTGATTTTTTATATCATAAAATTTGCGCGCACGCCGAATTTTAGCGACCAAAGAGCGTATTACAAAAGGCGAATAAAAAGTGCGCTTTGCATTTTTGCGATAATCTTGCCGATTTTGTTTTGTTTGGTTTATATTTTTTCGATTTTTATTTATTAACCAAAGCTTTAAAATTTTACTCTAAAATGGCTGTTTTATAAGCAAAATTTGGCTAAAATCATTAGCTTTTAAATTTACAAATTATGGGAAAATTTATGATAAAAATTATTTTTTTAGATGTCGATGGTTCGCTCACTGACGGCGCGCTGTATCACGCAGAGAGTGGCGAGACGATGAAGAGATTCGATGTCAAAGACGGCTTTGGGATCCAAGAGTGGCAAAGGTGCGGTCTTTACGCTGCCATAATCACGGGCAAAAGCTCGCAAATCGTGGCAAATAGGGCAAAGGAGCTTAAAATTCCTTTTGTTTTCCAGGGCGAAAAGGACAAATTCGGCAGAGCTAGCGAAATTTTAGCCGAACTCGGGCTCGATTTTAGCGAGGCTGCGGCGATTGGCGATGATTTAAACGACGCGAAACTGCTAAACGCCGTTGGTATGAGTTTCAAGCCAAGCGACGCGCTAAATTCGTTAAACGCCCATTATACGCTAAATGCGCGTGGCGGGCATGGAGCGGTGCGCGAGATGATTGAAATCTTAGTCGATAAAAACAATATGCGAGAGATTTGGAACTCTAAATGGTTATAAAAATTTTTTATGTCGTAATCGCAATTTTTAGCGTCGCTATGGTGTTTCTAAGCGTGCAAACTCCGTATTTCGAGGAGATGTTTAAGGAAAATTTAAATGTCTCAAATCTCGAAATGCAAGGCGTGAGAGATTATCAAGTGGGCGAGAAAATCACTGGCGAATTTAGAGCCAAAAACGGGATTCGCTACAAAGATCGCGATGAATTTTACGAATTTGGCGCTGTGATTTTAGATGATATAAATCACACAATTAGCTCAAATTTAGCCGTTAAAAAGGGCGATAATATCAAATTTAGCGGTTCGGCGCATTACCGCAACAGCGACGAAATAGATTACAAATCCGAGCAAATCACCTACAATCTCAAAAACAAAATCGTTCGCTCAGATGTGCCATACACCCTCACTCAGGGCGAAAACAAAGTAACTGGCGAAAAAATCAGTTACGATACAAAAAATAAAAAAACAAACTCAAAAGGAATTCACGCATGGTATTACACGCAGGACAAAAATTCATCAAATTAGCGATTTTTTCATCGCTTTTGGCTTGTATGAGCGCATTTGGCGCACCTGAGTTAGTCGAGGTTACGGCGGATAATTTTTTCGCTGACGAGGTCAAACAAATAAGCACCCTAACGGGCAATGTAAAGATAAAAAAAGGCTCTTATGATACGCTAACTTCGGATAAGGTTACGATTTATTTCGACGCCAAAAAGCAACCCACAAAATATGTCGCCACAGGAAATGCGAAATTTAAGGTGCTAGTAAATGACAAACACTACGACGGGCAGGGCGCAGTGCTGACATACACGCCGGGCGCTGAGACATACACGCTCGAAGGAAACGCGCATTTGCACGAAACTGAGACCAAAAAAGAGGTCTTTGGCGAGCAGATTGTGGTCAATCGCACCAAAGGCACCTATGAGGTCAAATCTGCGCCAAATGGCGGCGCTGGCAAAAAGCCTGTGAGATTAATCTTTCAAGTAGAAGATCAGCAAAAATGATAAACATAAACGACGCGAAATTTATAACTTCCGCCGCAGGGATTGCCGATAGTCCAGAGTTTGCGATGAGCGAGGTGGCGTTTTTGGGGCGCTCAAATGTGGGCAAATCCAGCCTGATAAACGCTCTAACTCAGCGCAAAGGGCTAGCCAAATCAAGCTCGACGCCGGGCAAGACGCAACTTGTGAATTATTTCGAGGTAAAATTTGGGCAAAAATTTAGCGAAAATGAAAAATTTGATGAAGCTTTGGCAAATTTAGGCGAGAATTTTTCGCTTATGTTTGTGGATTTGCCGGGTTTTGGATATGCAAAAGTATCGAAAAAAATGCACTATATCTGGCAGAAAAATTTGGACGAATTTATCAAAAACCGCCAAAATATCAAGCTTTTTGTCCATTTGATAGATTCGCGCCAATTCGATTTGGATATTGATAGAAATTTGCGCGAGTATGTGGAGAGCTTTTTGCGAGGCGATCAGCAAATTTTGCGCCTTTACACGAAAGCTGACAAACTAAATCAAGCTGGGCGCGCAAAGCTACTTAAAAGCAATCCTGGCGCACTTTTCGTCTCGACGCTGAAAGGTTCTGGCATAGCCAAAGCACGCGAATTAATCATAAAAAAGGCGTTTGGACTATGATAGTGCTAGAAAAACCGCGTCTGTGCGACATAGGCGCAATGCAAGAAATGATAAAAGCCGAGGTTGAAAGTGGCGTGATTTTGCCTAGAAGCAACGACGAAATCGCCACAAATATCCGCTCATATACGCTAGCGTATGTCTGCGATGAGGCGCGCGCCAAGCCAGAAAACACTGAGCCGAAATTTGATAGTGCAAATTTAGGGGCAAATTCTAGTGAAATTTCAAACCAAAATTCCCAAATTTGCGCCTCTTACACGCAGTATTTCGCCCAAAAACCACAAAACGCCGAACTTGCAGGATATGCGTCTTTGAAAATTTTCAATGCAGATCTTGCAGAAATTCGCTCATTTGTCGTTTCGCCGAAATTTCGCAGGCGAGGAATCGGCTCAAAAATCGTCAAAGCCCTGCTAGACGAGGCGAAATTTTATGGCTTAAAAAATGTCTTTGCGCTAACTTATCAAAAGCATTTTTTCGAGCAAAACGGCTTTAAAGAAATCAGTAAAGACGAGCTTCCAGCCCAAAAAATTTGGGCAGATTGTATATCTTGCAAAAAGTTTCCAGTATGCAACGAAGTCGCGGTAATTTATACCTTATAGTCGATTTTGCCCTAAGCTTTGGCGTCGCGTTTTATCTGCTTTTAAGCGTGATGTATCGGGGACTGCCGCCGCTTTTGGGATTTTTTTTCGTGACTTTGGTGGTGCTGAAATTCGAGCATGAAAACAAATTTAAAAAATACAATTTCGCTTACTATTTTGCGATTTTTTATCTATTTTGCGCCGAGCAAATTTACGGATTTAACCTATTTAGCATTGCGCTAGCTTACATTATTTTTTACACTTTTATCTACGAATTTAGCCTGCGAAATATCAAATTCCGCAACTTTTTGCTTGGCTTTTATGTGGTGATTGCTTATGCGCTGATTTTGGGGGTAAATGGCGCGATTTCGTATATCAAAAAAGCTGACGCTATGAGTGTGGGAAGCGAGTATTTAAGCTATATCGTGGTCGATATTTTGCTTAGTTTGCTCTTTTTTAAGGGGCGATTTGTATGAGATTGAAATTCGTCTTTTTCTTTGTTTTGGCGTTTTTTACCATGCTTTTGGTTAGGGTGTATTATCTAGCTATCAAATCAAACGAATTTTACGAGCAAATCGCCAAAAACAATGTCGTCTCGACCGAGTATATCCCGCCTGTGAGGGGGCAGATACTAGACGCCAAAAACCGCCCGCTAGCGATTAATAATATCGGATTTTCGCTTTTGATTGCGCCACATTTAAAAGATAGCGCGCTGGACGCTGAGCTAGCAAATATCAGCAAATATTTCGCGGATTTAAACACCACGCAAATGCGCAAAATTTACAAGGACGAAAACTCGGTTTATAACCAAAATTTTATCGAAGTCGTTAAATTTTTGGATTACAACGAAACAATCACGCATTTTGCGAATTTAAATCTGCACGAAAATATCCGTGTCGAGCCTGCTTCGCAACGCTATTATCCGCACAATCACCTCGCCTCACATATCATCGGCTATGTCGGACGCGCGAATAAAAAAGATATCAAATCCAACCCTCTTTCGGCTCTTACTGGATATAACGGCAGAAGCGGTGTGGAGGGGTATTATAATGAAATTTTACAGGGCAAAAGGGGCGAGCGCAAGACCAAGGTAACTGCGCTAAATGAGGTTGTCGAGGAGATTTCATACGAGGAGCCAAGCAGTAGCGAGATTTCGCTGACGATTGATTTGGAATTCCAAAGATATTTAGAGGAAATTTTCAAAGACAAAGACGGCGTGGCGATCGTGATTGATCTAAAAGACGGCGCGATACTGGGCGCTGGAAGCTTCCCTGAGTATAATCTAAACACCTTTGTGGGCGGAATTTCGCAAGCCCAGTGGGACGAGCTAATCAAAGATCCGCGCCACCCATTTACAAACAAGCTCGTAAATGGCCTCTATCCGCCAGGCTCGGTAATCAAAATGGCTGTTGGAATGAGTTTTTTAAACAGCGGCAAGATAAATGAGAATTGGAGCGCGTTTTGCGGTGGTGCGATTGAGCTTGGAGGGCGCAGATTTAGGTGTTGGAGTAGTGGAGGGCACGGCAGAGTGAGCCTAGTGCAGGCTATCAAAAGTAGCTGTGATATATATTTTTACGAAGGCTCGTTGATTGTGGGGATTGATTATATGTCAGCTTACCTTAACCGCATGGGATATGGCGTGAAAACAGGCGTGGATTTGCCGAACGAATTCGTAGGCACCATGCCAAATAAGGCGTGGAAAATGCAGAAATTCAAACGCCCATGGTATCAAGGCGAGACCGTAAATGCCTCAATCGGTCAAGGCGATGTGCTAGTAACGCCTATGCAAGTAGCCAAAAACACAGCCCAAATCGCCACAGGCAAGGCGATAATCCCGCATTTTTTAAAGAGCATTGACGGCGAAGAGATTAGCTTCGAGCCGGGCGAGCTTTTCACTCCGGCTGAAAAAAACCAACTCCCGCTTGTAAGGCGCGGTATGTATGAGGTGGGAAACAACCCAAACGGCGGAACTGCGTATAAAATCATGAAAGACGCCGTCGTCCCGCTCGCGGTCAAAACCGGCACCGCGCAGGTCGTAGGACTATCGCAAAAGACAAATAAACGCCTAAAAGAGTCGCAAATGGATTATTTCCACCGCTCGCATGCGTGGATGACGAGCTTCGGCCCGTATGAAAACCCAAAATACGCCGTCACGGTGCTAGTCGAGCATGGAGGCGGTGGCGGAAGCGCGGCTGGTCCTGTGGTGAAAAAAATCTTTGAAAAACTCGTGGATATGGGCTATATCGACGCAAACGCTACGGCAAATTCTACGCAAAATTTGAAGAAAAAGTAGAATTAAAATTTCAAATTTCTTGCTGACGCAATCTATGGATACTGCGCCGAAATTTTAAAATTTGCAAATTTTGCTTTTGGTGTCATTGCGAGAATTTTGCGTAGCAAAATTCGTGGCAATCTACAAAGTTTAAATTAAAAGCAGGGCAAATGGCAGAATTTCGCAGAATTTTAAAATTTCTGCGAAATTTTAAAATTTTTGCAACGCTCTTGTTGCAAGAAAATTACAGCTTTTGTTTTATTTCAGCTATGAGTTGTTTTGTGAAAATTACGCTATCGATATCGCCTAAACGCTCAGATATATCTAGCACTTTTTCAAAGATTTCCAAGGCTTTGCTATACTCGTTTTTTAAAAAATACGATCGCCCTAAAATCCCGTAAGTTGCGCCGATAATTTCATCATTGCTAAGCCCTAAATTTTCGCTAATTGCGTGGCTAGGTCCATCATCTTTATCTGACGACTCTTTTAGCATTTGAAGCACTTTTTGGCAGTATTTTATCGTATTGTCATTATCATTTATGTGTGAATAATCCATCGCTAATAACAAACAAGATTCTATAATATCCCTACTGTTTTTATCCAAAATCATCTCTCGCACATTGAGAGCTTTTAGTTTATATTCTATGGCATTATCAAAATCTTTGATTGCTGAATAAGCTACTCCTAGAAAAACATAGATATCTGCAATGTAAGAAATATCTTTTTTTTCAGGGTTTCTCCGCTGCGTTTCAAGCACTTCTAATCCGCATTTTATAGCATTATTATAGTATTCAAGCGCTTTTTCACTGTTTCCTAGATTAGCATGGCACTCTGCGATGTTAACATAAGAGCGGGCGATGTCCGGGTGGATCTTATCTGAGTGAGTATTATCAAAGACCTTTTCTTGTATATTAAGTGCCGCCTCAAAGCATGCCAAGGCAATATTATAATCCCCAGATTTTTTATTACTCTTGCCTATATCATAGTAAGCATAGGCGGTGGTATAGTGGTCTGATCCAAATGTGTCTATTGTCTGTTGTATGTATGCTTGGTGTAGCGGTGAGAGTTTTTTTAATAAATCGTTCATTTGCTATCCTTTGTAGTGAAAAACCAATAATAGCATTTTTAGGTTAAGAAATAAAATTTAAGCATAAAAAGCTATAATTGCGCTTCGGCGTGGCGAGCGGTCGCTTGTGATAAACAAGAGGAAAGTCCGAGCTGCAATAAGACAGAGTTGCGTCTAACGGACGCCGTGGGAAACCATAGGGAAAGTGCAACAGAAAGCAAACCGCCATAGCGTTCGCGCTATGGTAAGGGTGAAAGGGCGGGGTAAGAGCCCACCGCGCGCATGGAGACATGGGCGGCAGTGCAAACCCAACTCGCAGCAAGAATAGAAGGTAAGGTCTTATGAGATACTATTCGCTAGAACTGGTTTGCAAAAACCAGTGTAGATAAATGACCGCACAGACAGAACTCGGCTTATAGCCACGCCTTTCATTTATTTTTGCAAAATTTCCACAATAATAGTAGTAAATGTAGTTGAATTTGTCATTGCGAGCGAAGCGAAGCAATCTATGAGTTTAAAATTTAGGGTTAGTTTGTTTGCTAAAATTTTGAAATTTATGGAATTTTATAAAATTTGCGAATTTATCGTTCGGTGATTTTAGCTCGTAGATTGCCACGAATTTTGCTAACGCAAAATTTTCGCAATGACAGATTAAGTGCTATGGAATTTTTCTGGATTGCACGCCTAGTAAAACAGCTTCTCAAAATGGCAAATCAAAATTTCGGGGCAGTGTTTCAAACTTGCGGTAGCGAAATAAATTTAAAATTAATCACATAAATTTTTTGTTAGTTAGTGTGTTAGTTAGCCAAAATGGGCGTTAGTTTGGTTTGTCATCGAGATTGACGGCGTCGATGATCTCTTTTTTGAAGCGCAAAAACTCGATATTGTTTTTAAGCGCGCGGTTTTCTTCGAGTAGGACCTCGTGTTTGGTGCGAAGCTCTGCGATGTCGCGCGAAATGTAGTAAATCTCGTTTCGGATAAAAATCGCCGGCACGGTTAGTAAAAACACGAACATCATTATCAAATAGGTCATCAAAAGTTTGTTTAAGGATAAATTTACCTCTTTGAAATTTGTGGTTTGGTAGTTTTGCAAAATTTGGTTTTGTTCGTCGCTGATATATTCGCTCGTCTTGGGCGCGGATTTAGCTCTGTTTGGGACGGAATTATTTATGATAAAATCATATTCGTTATTCAAAATTTTCTCCACTTAAATTTTAAAATTTTCAAAATTCGAAAAATTATAAGTAAAATTTAGCATAATATTTTACACAAAATTTTGCTTATAATTTTTAATAAAATTTTACTAAAATAGCCTAAATTTGGCTATTTTATCTGAAAAATTCTCAGCTTCGCACTGCTTGCGCGAGAATTTTGCGCTAGCTCTTCGCTGCTAGCGGTGATTGGCTTTTTGCTTATGATTTTGCCTAGATTGTGGTTAGCTCCACACTCGCATTTTAGTGCAAATTCTGGGCAAATACACGCTTTTTCCCACTCTTTAAAACGCGTTTTTACGATACGATCTTCGAGCGAGTGAAAGGAGATTATAGCAATTTTTGCATTAGTTAAGACTTTATTTCTTGCTTTTTGTTCGATTAAATTTAAAAGTTCGCCAAGTTCGCCAAGTTCGTTATTTACCTCGATTCTGATTGCCTGAAATGCGAGGATTGCAGGGCTTACGCTTCTGTTTTTGGCAGGTTTAGTGCCGATTATTTGCGCCAAATCTTTCGCGCTGGTAATCGGTGAGAGTTTGCGTGCTTGGATAATTTTTTCAGCGATTTGATATGCGTTTGGTAGCTCGCCGTATTCGCGTAAAATCCGTGCAAGTTCATCTTTTGTATAATTATTTACTATAAATTTCGCGTCTTTTGAGCAGGAGCTGTCCATACGCATATCTAGCTCGTCGCTTCCTAGCCCAAAACCCCGCTCGTTTTTGTCGATTTGAAGCGATGAAACGCCGATATCGGCTAAAATTCCCCTTATGTTTTTTATTTTTTCATCTGGCAAAATTTTTAAAATTTCACTAAATTTTGCCTTATGGATTTGCACGCGATCTTTGAAATTTTCTAGCCTTTTACTTGAAAAATTTATCGCCTCGCTATCCCTATCACATGCGATTAAATGGACATTTGGTAGGCTTTGCAAGATACCTTGGCTATGCCCTGCGTATCCTAGGGTGCAATCAAGTATGTAGCCACTCTGGGTGTCCGAAAATGCGCTAAGTGTTTCGTTAAACAAAACTGGAATATGAGGAATTTGCAAACTTAATCCTTTTAAAATTTCTAGTTTAGTATAATAGCGCATTTTTTAGGTAAAAGGTAAAAAATGGACGAGTATTATTACGAAATTTTGCGTAGAATTTCGCTTTCGATGTTTAGAAAGGAGCTTTTTGGCATTTTTCACGGCTCGATTTCAGCCAAAGTTAAGGATAATCAATTCATTATCAATAAAAAAAATGCCATTTTTGACAGCCTAGGTTTGGACGATTTCGTGGCGTTGTTTGCCAAAAAGGACTATCGCTGGGAAGAGGCGAGTATAGATAGTGATATACATTTAAATATATATAAAAATATTAAAGAAGCCAAATTCGTTGCTTACGCTATGCCGCCGTATTTGCTTGCATATACCTTAGAACACGACTTTATCATACCGCGTGATTATTATGGTGCGACTATCATCAAACGGCTTGAAATTTACGATCCGAAAAATTACGATGATTGGCACGATAGGGCACCGCACGAAATTTACAATTATATGATGAGCGAAAATAGTGATATCATCGTGGTTAGGGGATATGGCGTGTTTGCGTATGCCAGAAGCGCACAGAGTCTTGCGAAAAAAATCGCTGTTTTGGAAAATAGTTGCAAAATGCTTTTACTAAACCATAATTAACTTTTTTGTAAAAAAATGTTACTAACGCGTTATAAAATGACAAAAATGCCTATTTTTCAGTGTTACATAAGGTTTTTATCTGTATAATACTAACACATTTTGTTAGTTGATTAAAGGGAAATAATTTATGATCAATTGGATGCAAAAGCATAAAAAGTCGCTCATACCTACTATCTGGATTAGCACGATAGCTTTCGTTGGTGCTGGTTTTGTGGGCTGGGGCGCGTATGATATGAACGCAAACAGAGCTGGTTCTATCGCCAAAGTAGGACAAATTTCTGTTACTAACCAAGAACTAAATACGAAATATTCTGAGCTTTACAATCGTCTTTATAGCATGAGTGATGGCAGATTTACTAGGGAGCAAGCCGATCAAATGCGCCTAGACGAAATCGCTGCAAACGAGCTTATTAAAGAGGCATATTTTTTAAATTTTGCTAACGATTTGGGGCTAAGGGCTACGGAAAAAGATGTGGCCGAGTTTGTGGTAAATGCGCCAGCCTTCCAAGAAAATGGCGTTTTTAATCAGACTTTATACGATAACAGCGTCAAAAATTCAGGTCTTACCAAAAAAGAATTTGAGCGAAATTTACAAAAAGCAATCACGCTAGAAAAGCTTAGCGACGCGATAAAAGTCGTGCCAAATATGGATATCGTCGAGGCTATCACAGCCTCTGGTTTGGTGCAAGATAGCGTGCAAGCGCAGATGATTTACGCCGATGATAATGTCAGTTTTAGCGACGATGAGTTAAAGAAATTTTGGGAGGGCGAAAAAGATCACTATATGAGTGAGAAAAAATACACCCTAAATACATACTTCATGCCGACTAAAACAGCAGAGGTTAGCGACGCCGAGCTGGAAAAATTTTATAACGAAAATCGCTCGGCATATCGTGGAAGCGATGATAAGGTGTTAGATTTCGCCGCAGCAAAAGATAGTGTGATTAAGGATTTTAGCCTCGATCAAGCCAAAAAAACAGCGCTAAAAAAATATTTAGAAATCAAAAAAGGCGAAGCCGATACCAATGAAACCATTATCGCCACGCCTAGCACATTTCCTGTGGGTGAGCTTGGAGAGGCTAAGGTCGGCGAGATTTTAAAACCTTTTGCTTACAATGACGGAAATTTAATCGTAAAAATCGCTAGCATAGACGAGCCAAAACCTCTTAGTTTCGAAGAGGCAAAAGAGTTAGCGGCGGCTGATTACCGCGTGGTTAGGGCTAGCGAGGTTTTAAACGAAAATGCGCAAAACGCACTCAAAGATTTCAAAGGAACTGAATTTGGCAAATTTACGCTAAATTCACAAAATACAACTTCGCTTAGAGATGACGAATTTTATAAATTTATCAGCGAAATGTTTTCTAAGCCTGCCAAAGAGGGCGTTGTGCTTTTTGACGATAAGGCTTTGGTCTATAAAATCACAGAACAAAGCTTAGGCGATGATACTAGCATAAACGAAAACAAATCTATGGTGGCGCAAAAAATCGACGGTATGATAAATTCAAATCTCCAAGGCGATTTGTTAAAACTTCTTGAAAAGCGTTATAAACTCGAAAGATATTATAAAGGTAGAGATAGTGAGTGAGTATATCTTAGGCTTAGACATCGGGTCTAACAAAATTCGTGCTTTAATAGCCAAAAATGACGGCGAGTTGAGCATTAGCGGAGTAGGTGTAGCTGATACCTTGGGTATAAAAAAGGGTGTGATTACTAACATCGAGCAGGCTGCTAGCTCAATCAAACAAGCTGTAAAAGGCGCTATCAAAAGTGCTGGTCGCAACTACGATAGAGCGGTGGTTTCGATATCTGGTTCGTATGCCAAAAGTGTCAAATCGCGTGGCGTAATCACTATGGAGCGCGAGATCGGTATCCACGAGATAGATCGCGCTATGAAGGTAGCCCAAGCGCAAGCCAATGTCCCGAACGACTATACTATTTTGCATGTGCTTCCTTATGATTTCAAAATCGACGAGCAAGAGCATATAGAAGATCCTCTTGGCATGAGTGGATCGAGGCTAGAAGTATCGGTTCATATCATAATCGCTCCAAAAAGCTCAATCCAAAATTTGAAAAAATCAGTAGAAATGGCAGGGGTAAAGGTTAGCAATATAGTCTTATCTGGCTATGCCTCATCAATTTCTACGCTAACAAAAGATGAAAAAGAGTTAGGCGTCGTGCTTATAGATATGGGTGGAGCGACTTGCGATGTGGTTATTCACCTAGGCAATTCATTGCGTTATAACGATGTTGTTATGTTGGGTTCGAATAACATCACTAACGACCTTTCTCGCGCGCTTCACACACCGCTACCTTATGCAGAAAATATAAAAATCACATATAATGATTTGATAAACGAGGGCGACAGCGAGGTAAATTTGCCTATCATGGGTGAAAGGGAAGATGAGAGTAAGTTGATTTCCCTTGAAATTATTTCGCAAGTAATATTGGCAAGAGTTAAGGAAATATTCGATCTTTTAGCCGATAAAATAGATAAAAGTGGCTACAAAGACAGGCTTGGTGCTGGCGTAGTCATCACTGGTGGTATGGCTAAGCTAGATGATGTCAGAGACCTAGGCACTATGGTTTTTGATAACATATCTGTTAGAGTAGCTAGACCAAAGAGCGTTAGTGGGCTTTCTGAGATCTCTTATGATAGCGCTAATGCTTGTGCGGTTGGACTTTGTATGTATGGATTTGGCGATTTTACGCCGTATGAGATTGATTCTAACGGCGAGCTTCGTTACAAAGATGAAACTATAAAAATCTCTACAAGCAGAGAGAGTTCGACATACTATGAAAAAGAAGTAACGCAAGCGATAGAAACAGAAGAGGTAAAAAGCAGTGTTACTAACACTAACACTACGGCAAATAACGGTGGGCTGGGCATTGGGCTTCCAGAAAAAAAGAAGCCAAATATGTTTGAAAAATTTATGACAATGTTAAAAAATAGCTTTTAAATTTAATAGAGGAGATTGCAATGAAAGGATTTATTGTGGAAGAAAACAAAGGTGTTTATGGCGCCAAAATGAAAGTAATCGGCGTCGGCGGCGGCGGTTGCAATATGATTAATCATATGATTAGAGAGGGTTTTACTAAGGCTGATGTCGAGCTTATGGTAGCTAACACAGATGTTCAAGCACTAGAAAAATCAATTGCAAAAACTAGAATTCAACTTGGACCAAATTTAACCAGAGGGCTTGGTTGCGGTATGGATCCTACTATGGGTCGTGGCGCTGCTGAGGAGAGCTATGAGGATCTAAAAGATCGCCTAGATTACGCTGATATGGTCTTTGTGGGCTCTGGTTTTGGTGGTGGCACAGGCACTGGTGCGGCTCCAATCGTAGCAAAAGCTGCTAAGGAAAAAAAGGCCCTAACAATCGGTATCGTTACAACTCCGTTTGATTTCGAGGGTAAAAAACGCATGCGCCTAGCGCAAGAGGGCTTGGAAGAGCTTAAAAAAGAGTGCGATTCTGTAATCGTAATCCCAAATCAAAATTTATTGAAAATCATTGATAAAAAAACAGGTATCAAAGAGGCTTACAAAAAGGTCGATAATGTCCTAGCACAAGCTGTAAATGGTATGATTTCTGTGATTTTAGAATCAGGCGATAGCGATATGAATGTGGATTACGCTGATGTTCGCAAGGTAATGCAACACCGCGGTATGGCGCTAATGGGCACAGGTGTATGCGACGGCGAGGACGCAGCAGAGGAAGCGATAAAAGCAGCTATCCAATCACCATTACTTGATAATGTTTCAATCAACGGCGCACAAGGCGTTTTGGTTCATTTCAAAATTTCACCTGATTGCTCGCTTATCGAAATCGAGTGCGCTATGAATATCATCAGAGAGGCTGTCAGCGAGGACGCGGACATAATCTTTGGAACGACAACAGATGATAGTATCGAAAACAATCGCGTAGAGGTAACTTTGATAGCTACTGGTTTCGAAAAGAGCGCCGCTGAAAAAAAGCAAGTAACTAAACAAAGCGTCGCTGATAGCAGACAAGCTATCATAGAAAGCTACGCTAGAAAATCGTTTTTTGCTAAACAAAAAGTAGCTAGTGGCGATTTCAACGGCGATGAAACTTATGATGAGTTAGAAGAGCCGACATTTTTACGCAAACAAATGGATTAATAATCCTTTAAAAGCAATTCTTCTATTATCGGTGCGCACCCCGCGCACCGGTTTGATTTAGATAAATTTTAAAATTTAGAAAATTTTATGAGCCTTTGTTTCATGCAATATGAGCTTTGATTTTGAGCGTGGTTCGCTTGTATTTAAAATGCATCATTTCGCAATTCATTGTCAAATTTTATCTCATCGCAAATCGCAGGGATAAACTCCTTGAATTTTCATCAAATAAGCCAAATTTACTATCTTTTTTCACGAGCAAAATAAGAGTTTTTGCTAGTTTTATCTTTGTCGTAGTGACATAGCCGTTTTTGGTTTTTAAATTATCATCTGCTCGACTTCAAATTTTTCGATTTTATTTATAAAATCGCGTAAAATCTCAATACCCTTTGGTCTTAATTTTCTGCACATTTTGATGATTTCATTTAGTTCAAACGAATTATGGCTATAATAACTAATATAGCCCCCATACAATATAGATCCAATGTCTGATTTTTCTTTGAATTCAGGCATTTCAAATCCACAAAAGGCAATTTGTTTAATCTCATCATCATTGTTCCTATCACTTTGTAGATACAGGCTTAAATTTATCGAATTTTGTAAAGCCTTTTTAAAAAACTCCAAAATAATAAATTTATCTTTCTCGTGATTGATTGATATATACTTTTGATCGACTAATAAATTTTTAAAAAAAGGATAATACTGCAAAATCAAATCGCAGAAAATTTCGTGACAAATAATGCTAAATTTTATACTATATAAAAATTCTTTTGTAAAAATATCGTTTGATGAAGTATCTTTTGAGGGGGTGTTTGGGTTTTGTAAATTTTCACAAAGGGCTTTAAATTTTTCATTTTCGATTTGCAATTCTTTTGCTTTATTATTTATTATCGGCACTATTTTTTCGTCAAAAACAGCTTCATTTTCAGATAGATACCAAGTATCATTTAATACAAAATCCAAAAGCCATTTGTAGTTTTCATCTGGAATTTGCCTTTGAAAAATATCTTTAAATACTTCCCACTCAATTAGGTGGCGACCATTTTGCAAATATATCTCTTTAATTTCGCTTTTTATCTTAGTAAAATCTAGCGAATTTAAGGCTTTTAAAAATTCGTCGGTTATATCGCTTAAAGAGTATAGTTTCAAAAGATAATTATCTAATTTTTCTTTGAATTTTTCAGCTGTTATTGGTTTTAGCAGAAGTCCTCTAAAAAGCGGCACTGCTCTTGGACTAAAATTAGTATAATAATACAAATTCATATATTTGCTGATGAAATTTATTCTTTGCGAATTTAAAAGGACAAAATAATTCAAAATCGCATCATCAATATATTCTAATCCGCAAATATCTACTTTTTTTAAAAGATTTTTATTTATGGCGTAAATTTTGCTTTTTTCTATCTCATCTACCAAAAGATAAATCCCCACATATTTGTAAGGCAAATTTAATGAATTCATTTTTTTTGCTCCTTTTTATCTCTTAATCCGTAAAATTTGGCTAGTTTCATTTGTGATCCTTTTGGGTGGTTTCTATCAAATATCTATTTGGGTTATTGTTAAATTTTCTACTTGGGACATATTTGCCTATCACAAAATCATACGATTATCTTGGTCGCATGCTTATCTGTCTGCCTTTTTCATCGTAAGTGTAAATGCTGGTTTTGCTAGCTAGTGTTACGCTACTGGCTGTAAAGCCAAGAAGCGTAACGCCAACCGCATTTCTACTGAAAAGCAACTTCGAGCCGTTATACACAAAAAGTGTCGAGCCTTTTATTATCGCTAGGGTTATCATTTTAATCCTTTGTTTAACTCTCTATCTTATTGGTTTGATTTTCTCGCAAATTTCGGCTATTTCGTTATCGAATTTTTCTTTTAGAAATTCGATATATCTATCATAAGTATCGAAATTTTCAAATTTATTCCAACTTCTCATTTCATCTTTTAACTCATCGGCTCTGCCTGTAAATTTCGTCCAGTCGATAAACGGACTCTTGCTAGTTTTGGCAAATTTTGGGAAAAAAGCCTTTATTCTTTCATCATCGATATTGTTATTTCTAGCAAATATACTAAGTTTATCGCAGAAATATTCGGTTTTGAATTTCTCTTTTAGCTCCCATAAATTCGAAGCTACTACTGGCTTTTCGTTTGAAATTTTTGGTTTTGCATTTGCTGACTTGTCTTTCATTTTAGCAAAATAAAAAACCACTCCCACTACAACTGCTGCAACGAGAATTTTTTCAACACTTATTTCACTCATCTTATCTCCTTTAAAATTTGATTTTTGAACTCTGAAATTCTTTTGATTTCACCTTCTAAACCCTCGATTTCTTTTTTAATCTCATCTATTTCGCTTTGAGATTTTTTACCCTTGTTTTCTATATCGTTTATAATATCTTGATTGTAGTCGATTACAGTTTTAAGGGCACTTTCCACAGCTGAGATAAATTCATTTCGAACCGTTCCTATCGCAAGAGAAATCTTGTTATCTTCGCCATATAGATTTGCGTATGATTCGTATATAAAGTCCTTTATTTCGCCTTTTATCGCACTTTTTGTTTTTTGTGAATCTCTTTTAGAAAACCACCAGCGATCCCAAAATATAGTAGCATCTTTTCTTATCTTCTTAAAGTCGTCTTTGTTATAATCAAATTCTAAAATTTTATCTATAATGCCGTAAATTCCATAGGTTTCAAATTTAATGGCATTTTCTATCACGGATTTGTTAAAAGCCTGATAAGAATCCATTTTTTCAGTGATATTTATAACCTGCGTTTCTAATTCTTGTTTGATTTTTTCCATACATTTTACGACTTTATCTTGCACGATTTCGCTATTGCTCTCTATGATATTTTTTAAATCCCAAACGGCATTATTTAGCAAATCATCGGTATTTTTATAGCTTTCGATTTTGTTTTGCAAATCATTTTGCGTCCTTTCTCTTAGCTTTCTAATCTCGCTTTTTAGCTCTCTCATATCAGTTGCAAATTTTTCGTTAATCTCGTTTTTGCTATTTTCTGTAATCTTTAAAATATCGTTTCTTGCTTTTTCTAGCCCTTTTCTTTGTTTATTTATCTCTTCCACAGTTTTGCTATTAGCCGAAATTTGCTCAGTTTTTTTATCTATTTGGGTTTTGGCAAATAAAATTCTCTCTTCAAGGTTGTTTTTTATAAAATCCTCGTGAGATTTTAAAATACTATCTCCCTTATTTTCGATAAGTTTTTTGCCGATTTTATCCCTTAGTTCGTCTATGCCATCAGCCTCGATAGCTCTGCCTAGATACCACTTTTCATCATCGCTTAAAGCCTTTCCTTGCTTTTGTTTTTCTTTTAAAATATGGCTAAATGCACTAGCTAGGACAAATTCACTTTTATCATTAAAAATTCTTGTGTTTAGATTTTTATCATCTTTTAGTCTTTCTATCAAGGTAGAAATTTCGTTTTTATCCACTGTGTCGATTTTATTTATGGCGATTATTCGTTTATCTGCTTCTATGCCGATTAGGTATTTATCCATAAATTTTATATCATTTTCGTCCATAGCCCGTCCTGCGTAGCTGACATAAATCACAGCGTCAGCCTTAGCTATCCATTCAAGCGTCATTTGTGAGCGAAATTGATTTGTATCGTTGGTGCCCGGAGTATCTACGATAACCAAATCTTTTAAAATTTCATTTGGATAATAGATCAAAACTTTTTTGGTGATAGCCAAATACTTGCCACCCTTTGCGGCGTATTCTTTGGCGTTTTCTATGCTATCGGTTTTTTCGCCACCAAGTAATTGTAAGATGCTTTTATCTATTAATTCATCTTGGATATTTTCCCAAATTTCTTTGTCTTTTTCTAGCTCGTTGAATTCGCTCTGTGTATAAAAAACTGCTTTTAGATAAGGCTTTTGACTATATCTAATTTCGGTGATTTTAGCTGTATGTGGAGTAGCATCACTTGGCAGAATATCGTCTTTAAAAATAGCATTTAAAAGCGTTGATTTTCCAGCTTTTATTTGACCGGCGACTGCTAGAACAAATTCGTTATTTTGTAATGAATTTTCGCGCTCTTTTATATTTTCGATACTTAGTCTTTCGTAAAAAAGCTCCCTAAATTCACTTATCCTAGCATAAGCTTTTAGAATTTTTTCTTTTTTGATTTGGTAGTTTTCAAGCATTTTTAATCCTTATCTTGTAATTGCTTTAAATTTATAATCTTTCATAAATTCGTTAATCTTATCTATGGTTTTTCGATATAAGTCTTTGCTGAAATCGTTATTTAAATTTCCATGATAGTTTGCATCGTTTAATGTATCATTTATATATCCACAAAAATCATCAAAACCTTCGTTGTATAATAAATTGCATAAAGTTCCTCTGCGATCTGTTCGTGCTTTTACCAATTCTTTTAATGTTTCTTTATTTTTAGCCCACTCTTCATATCTGCAAACCACTTGCCATTGCGGACTGTTTTCGTTTAATAATTCTTGATAGCAGTAACTTGTAAATCGTTTGATAGCTTCATTTGCTATATTTATCGCTATCTCTTTCCATTCGCTTAAAAACTCTTCTTCGCTGCTTTCATTTTCAAATTCTTTGTATAAATCACAAAACAATAAAAGTATCTCATTTGCCAAAGTTTCAGCGGTATTTTCTTGCATTGTAGATACAAAATCATCGTAATTTTTTATAACAAAATATAGGTCGTGATAATATTCATTTGTAAATTCTTTTTCTATTTCATTTGCACCAGAACTTCCAGCAATAGAACCAAGTACGCCACCAATCATAGCGCCAAGTAAATTTCCTACACCAGGGATAAAAGAACCAGCAGTCGCACCAGCCATAGCACCAGCAAAAGCTCCGCCCCCGCTTCCTGCTATTTCACCGATACCACTAGTTTTTTTCTCAGAACTTTGTAATAAAACTTCTTTTAGATTATTACTTAAAGTTTGTCTTATGGCATTTTCATACTTTGAACGAATAAATTTAAAATCTTCTATTTTTATATTAAATTCAAACTTCGTAGCCTTTTCTAGGTGGTTTTTTGTTTCAAAAATCACATTTTCAAATTCTCTATAAAATTCAATCTTTTCATTTTTAAATTTTTCTTTTAAAATTTCATCTTTTTGTTTGCTAAGAGTATTTAAGATAGATATGATTTGATTTTTGCTATCCAAAAATTTTTCACTATCCAAAGCTGAATATACAAAACAATCATCTACGAAATCATACTTTTGCAAAATACTTTGTTTTATCTTTTCTCTTTCGCTAGGTGCTTTTGTATCGGCTTTGTTTAGGATAATGTGCCATTTTAAATTTGGATTTTCTTTTTGAATCTCTTTGCATTTATTTAGCAATGCGCTATTTATATCGCCTTGATTTATATCGACTACAAGAAGTGCAATGTCAGATTTTTTTGCTTCATTGAGTGTAACTGTTTCGTCATTGCTGTTTTGTGAGTTTGAAAATCCGGGAGTATCTAGCAAGGCGATATTTTGCAAGAGCCTAAATGGGTAACCATATTCAATTTGATATGTTTTGGTTTGTTCCATATCTTTTGCGTGTCTGACTGTTTTTTCATACTCATCTTGCGAAATTTCTTTATCATTTAGCACGATAGAAACTGTATCTGCATAAACAAATCTCGTAATAGAGCTAGTAGTAGCTCCAAGTGCGACGGGGCACACGCTTTCGCCTAAGATAGAATTTATAAAGCTAGATTTGCCCGAGCTAAAATCCCCGATAACACAAACCCAAACTTTTTCAACGCTGTTAGAATTTACAACTTCTTTTGCCACCAGCTCTTTTGATTTGTTTTCATAAATTTTCAAATTCGCTTTTATGTTTTCATCGTCATCGATACCGTGGTCGTTCGAAATATCATGCAAAAAGGCATAAATATCCATAAATTTTTCAAATTCATCATTTAGCGTAACTTTCATTTTCTTATCTCATTTATTAAATTTTCAATATCATCTAAAATTTCATTTTTTATCGCTTCCATAGCGTTTGCGTTTTCTTTTCGTTGGTTGATAATGTCGTTCGCACTGTCGTATTTCTCATCTAGTTCGGTTTGAAATTTAGAGAAAATATTTTCATTGGCAAAGTTTTTAGCTGTTTGTTTTAACATTTCTTTTAGCGATGAAGCGATGAAATCTTGAATTTCATCAGGGCTTGTGGTCAGCATAGATGTAAATTTATCACCAAGATATGGCAAAGCTTTACTTGCATGTTTTATGATTGTTGTAAATGATTTGACATACGGGTGAATGTTGCCGATAGTATTATCTGCAACATTTGCTAGATGTGGAGCTAATTGGCAAAATGTATTTACGGCAAACGACGCAAACTTACCTTTATTTAGCAAGGCTTCAACTTCATTTATAATAACGGTGCTGACGAAATTCGAATTGATATTTATGTCCTTAAAATACTCTTTTAACATTTGCCCGATTGTATTTATGACAAGATTTTTAAATGAATCCAAATCTCTATTTTGTAAATACTCAATGCTTTGAGCTGATACAGCGTCTATAACTGGGTATTTCGAATAAACAAAATCTTCAAGTCTAGCTAGTTCTTTATTTTTAGTATCTTCGATAATTGCGATTTCGTTTTTGATATTTTCGCTTTTTTGAATCAACTCATCATCGCTGGTATCGATATTTTCGGTTCTATCTTTTAAAATTTCCACCAAGCGCTTTTTATATTCTTGTGTTAGTTTTGCAATTTTTTTGTCTTGTATAGTGGTGAAATTCTTATAAAATTCATCCTTGATAAGAGCGAAAAACTCGGTATTTTCACCTTTGGCTGAGGTTAAAACGACCTTTTGTTCTAAATTTGGAATTTTAAATTTGCCTTTATTTTCAAGCTCTTTAAGCTGGTTGATAACCGCCTTTTTTACAGCGTTGCATTCACTAGGGGATTTTAAATCGCTTTTAGTCAGTGCAAATATAAGATTATCGGCTATTTCGTTGGCGTTTAGGCTTACAAAGTCTAAAATCGATTTTGTAAGGCTTCCTTGATTTATATCTTGACAAATCACAGCACAATCTAAATTAGGTAAATACCCAAATGTAATATCCAAGTCCATGTCGTCCAAGCTTGAAATGCCCGGAGTATCGATAAACTCAAATTCGTTATTTAAAATATCGCTATCGATTTCAAGTCGAACAAAAAGCTCTCTTTCGCCATCGCCAAGTTGATAGCTTTCGAATTTTGATTTTGAAATTTCTTCATATTCGCCATTTTGCTTGATATAGTAGTTTTCGCTAGGGACAAATCCAGCCGAAGCTTTTTTATCAAATAAAATATGAGTAATCGCCTTTGTCGTTGGTTTTAATGCAGTTTGCAATAAATCTCTTTTTAAAAGCGAATTTATCAAACTTGATTTTCCGCTTGAA
Organism: Campylobacter sp. VBCF_01 NA2; assembly: GCF_027797205.1. Lineage (NCBI taxonomy): Bacteria > Pseudomonadati > Campylobacterota > Epsilonproteobacteria > Campylobacterales > Campylobacteraceae > Campylobacter > Campylobacter sp. VBCF_01 NA2. The sequence continues at coordinate 945,078 of NZ_CP115607.1, read as the reverse complement.
AATTCGCCCAAAAATCCAACTTGAATCAAACTTTTGCAATCTTGCTCATATCGCTCAGCTACGCCGTCAATGCCATATTTTTCACAAATTTCTCGAATTTGCATAGTGTATCCTTTGTATTGAGATTAAATTTATTTTCAAATTTGTGTAAAAAGAGAATTTTTTAGTATATGAATTTATAAATTCAAAACATAAAAAGAAAATATTAAATTTTATTGTGTGGTGTAAATTTAAAAATGTGAATAAAACTAAATTTATAAAGTAAATAAAAATGCAAAACCAAAGAGATTTACTCTCTCTCTCTCTCTCTGATACGGTTGTTTAGCGTATTTTGCATTTTGGATTTCCTAATGAAAATTATAAGATTGTCATTGTATTAAAAAAAATATAAATATTAGCTTGATAATTTTCAAATTCAAATTTTTGTGGCTAAATTTATTTTATTTTTTTATCATTACATAAAATAAATATTGCATTTATGGGTTTTTATTTTTCAAATTTTCAAATCTCCCCGCCGAGTTCTAAGATTTTGCTGCGCAAAATTTCAATCTCTTTTTCGTATTCGCTGATTTGATCTTGCAGTCTAAAAATCACATCCACGCCCGCTAAATTCACGCCGAGCTCCTTTGTGAGATTTACTATCATACGGATTTTATCCATATCGCGCGCCGAATACAGCCTCATTTTGCCGTCCGTTCTACCCGGCTTGACTAGCCCCTCGCGCTCGTATTGGCGCAGGGTTTGGGGGTGGATATCTAGCACCTTGGCTACGATTGAGATTAGATAAACCGGCTCGTCATAATCGTGCATATTTTCTCCTTATAATTTTTCTAGCACTTCGCGCGCTTCATCGCTTAGGCTATCGGCGTCTGGTAGCGTGATATTTACCACGGCGTAAAGGTCGCCTAAAATTTTGGTTTTGCGGTTTTGCACGCCATAGCCTTTGAGGCGGTATTTTTGGCCGTTTTTGGTGTTTTTGCTGATTTTAATCGTGGCTGTTTTTTTGGGTGTGGCGACCTCGATTTTGCCACCAAAAAGCGCAGTTTTTAGCGGGACATCGATTTTTTTGCTCAAATCATCGCCGTTGCGCTCATACTCAGCGCTTGGCGAAATTTTAATCTCCAAAATCAAATCCCCGCTTTGCTCGCCGTTTGAGTTGCCTTTACCCCTAATGCGCAGTTTCTCGCCTGTGTTGATCCCTGCTGGGATTTTGAATTTCACATTTTCGCCACCTAAATTTATACTCATTTCTCCGCCATTTATCGCGGTGTCAAAGGGGATTTCGATCGCGCTGTGTTTGTCTAAATCCGCGCCAAATCCACCACTAAACCCAGCGCCGAATCCAAACGGATTAAACCCGCCACCAAAATCAAAGCCCCCGCGTGAGCCCTTTGCGCCAGAAAATCCGCCAAAAATGCTGTTTAAAATGTCGTTTAAATCGCCCATGCCAGCCGAACCCTTGGCGAAATCGTGGAAATTTTGGCCACCAAACATAGAATCTCCGTATTGGTCATACTGAGCGCGTTTTTTCTCATCGCTTAAAATTTCATACGCTGCGTTGATTTCTTTGAATTTTTCCTCTGCGCCGGGGTCTTTGTTGATATCTGGGTGATACTTTCTAGCGAGCCTGCGATAGGCTTTTTTAATCTCGTCAGCACTGGCAGATTTGCTAATGCCGAGAGTCTCATAAAGGCTAGAATTTGCCATTTTACCTTCCTTTTTTGTCTAAATTTTATATTGATTATATCATAAAAGTTTAGTCTATGTCAATCAAGTTTAATATATTTTGTTTATAAATCTTGTAATTACATTAAACAAATATTAGCCCTAGAAATTTATAATTGCACGAAAATTTTATTCAAAAGGAATTTAAATGAAAAAAACCATTTTGCTATCTTTGGCACTTAGCGCTTCGCTTTTTGGCGCGAATATCGATATCAGCGAGGCTGGGGCGAAATTTGATCGTGTAAATCCTGAGTTTAGCAAGGATGTCGTTCTCTCATACCACAGCTCGATTGCCGAGGCGAAAAAATCTGTCGTAAATATCTCGACCAAATCAAAACACAAAGTCGCAAACAACCCAATGGCGGAGATGTTTAACGATCCGTTTTTTAAGCAATTTTTCGATTTTAACCTGCCTAGACAAGAGCGCGAGGTCAGCTCTTTGGGATCGGGCGTGATTATCTCAGATGACGGATATATCGTCACAAACAACCATGTCGTCGAAAATGCCGATGAAATCGTAGTTACGCTGCTCGATAATGACAAAGAGTATAAAGCCAAGGTCGTAGGAACGGATTCAAAAACCGATTTGGCGATTATCAAAATCGAGGAAAAAAGGCTATCCGCGATTAAATTTGCTGATTCGTCAAAGGCTGTGGAGGGCGATATAGTGTTTGCTATCGGAAATCCTTTTGGCGTGGGTGGCACGATTACGCAAGGAATCGTCTCTGCGCTAAATAAAAACAATATCGGGCTTAATCAATACGAAAATTTTATCCAAACAGACGCTTCGATAAATCCGGGCAACTCAGGCGGTGCGCTAGTCGATAGCCGTGGTGCGCTCATTGGCATAAATTCGGCGATTTTAAGCAGAAGTGGCGGAAATAACGGCATAGGATTTGCAATCCCGTCAAATATGGTCAAAGATATCGCCAAAAAGCTCATTAGCGACGGCAAAATCGAGCGCGGATATATCGGCGTAACGATTAGCGATATGTCAAAAGAGCAAAAAGAGATTTACAATAGCAAAGAAGGTGCGCTGATTTCGAGCGTAGAAGAGGGCTTGCCAGCGGATAAAGCGGGCATTAAAAGGGGCGATTTGATTATAAAAGTCGATGATAAACCTGTCAAAAACGCAAACGAGCTTAAAAATTTGGTCGGCTCGATGAATCCGGGTAGCAAGGTCGAAATCGAGTTTGAGCGCGACGGCAAAAACCAAAAAGTAACCCTCAAACTAGATAGTATGGATAAATCATCTAACGCCGGCAGCTCAAATGTCGATGAGGGCGCATTAGAGGGACTTAGCCTTAAAAACCTAGATGATGAAATTCGCTCAAAATATGCGCTAAATAAAGATCTAAAAGGTGCAATCGTAACAAATGTAAAAGCTGATTCAAAAGCGAGCGAGTATGGGTTTAGAAAGGGCGATATTATTATCCAAATCGGTCAAAACGATGTCGAAAATATCGATGATTTTAACAAATATATCAAAGCCTACAAAGGCAAAAAAGTCCTAGTTTGGGTTATTAGAAACGGTATCCCACAAGGGCTAGTAATCCGCTAAATTTGGTAAATTTGGCAGGGCTTAGGCTTTGCCAAATTTCACTTGGCGAAGTCAAATTTCAAACGACTTCGCCGATTTTATTTTTAATTTTAATTATAATTTTTTGGGAAAAATTATTTTTTCTCCACGACCTCGTAAATCACGCCCTTTTCGCTGATATATTTCTCCACGGCTTCGAGTTGGGTTGGTAGGACATTTATCACGAGCGAGCCCACGACGCTTTTATCCAGGCGCTCTAACTTACCCCAGACGATATTAAAATTTATGCCAAGCTCGTGCGCCATGTGCGTGATAATGCTATCAAACGCGACATCTGGCGGGAAAAACAGCCTTACATTTATATTATTTGGCGGTAGCACTTCCTCTTCGCCTAGGAATTCCTTCATGTGCTCATCAGGGTGCAAAAACAGCTCCACGATATCGCCAGAGCCCACGACGACGCCGTGTTTTAGGAGCATGGCGCGGTTGGCTATGCTTTTGACGACCTCCATTTCGTGCGTTACCAAAATTATCGTAATGCCAAGCGAGCGGTTGATTTCTTTAAGCAAATTTAAAATTTGCGTCGTTGTGTTTGGATCGAGCGCTGAGGTCGCCTCGTCGCTAAGTAAAATTTGCGGTTTTAGCGCCAATGCCCTTGCAATGGCTACTCTTTGCTTCTGACCGCCGCTAAGCTCGCTAGGATAGGCGTTTGCTTTGTCTTTGAGGCCGACTAGAACGAGTAGTTCGGCCACGCGCTCTTTGATATATCCTTCCTCAAATTTCCAAAACCTAAGCGGTGTGGCGACATTTTCGGCGACCGTTTTTCGGCTCATCAGCGCGAAATGTTGAAAAATCATACCGATATTTTTGCGAAATTCGCGCACTTCATCGCCTTTTAAATCCGCCACCTCTTTGCCGGCGACTTTTAGACTGCCGCTTTGGTAATTTTCTAGTCCGTTTATACAGCGAAGTAGGGTGCTTTTGCCTGCGCCACTTTGTCCTACGATAGCGAAAATTTCGCCTTTTTTGATCTCGGCGCTGACACCTTTTATGATTTCGGATTTTCCGAAACTTTTATGCAAATTTTCGATTTTTATCACTAAATTTCCTTTATTTTTTCTATATTCTACTTAAATTTTTAAAATTTTAGCTTTGTAATTTTTGTCTTAACGCCTCTTGCAAAAGTGAGCCAGCCAGCATACGCTCTTCCTTCATAAATATAAAATTCTCGCCGAATTCGCCCTCTAATTCGACCTTGCGATACGGCCCTGAATACATCACAATGATTTTTGCGCTTAAATTTTCCTTATTTAGCATATTTGTAACGATATCGAGTTTTTCTTGGTTTGTGAGCGTTAGGATTATCACAGATGCCTGACGCAGGCTAAATTCGTCGATGACGCTTTTTTGCATCATATTTGCAAAATGCACATTTTCTCCGCGCGATTTACCAAGATCCACAAGCTCCAAATCGCTTTCAGCCACGATATATGGCAGACCATTATCGCGTAGTCTAAGCAGTATTTCTTGTCCTACTCTGCCGTATCCAACGATGACAAAATGGTTTTTCATAGGCGAAATTTTGACCTTATGCACCTCGTCTTCGAGTTTTTCGACATTTGATTCGAAGCGGTTTGCGATGCGGTTTAGGTTTTTTAGGATAAATGGTGTCAAAATCATCGTCGCCACAACGATAGCGATTAGAATTTGAGCGTTTTCTTTGTTTATTAAATTTTTGGAGATTAAAAGTGCGAAAATCGCTAGGGCAAATTCGCCGATTTGCGCCAGAGATAGGGCTGATTTGAGCGCGATTCTTTTGTGAGTTGATATGATGAGTATCGCATATACAATACCTGCTTTTAACGCCATTATAATGATAATTCCTAGTAAAATCACGCCGTAGTGGTTGGCGATAATGTCAAATTTAATCTGAATTCCGATTGTGATAAAAAAAAGTCCTAGCAAAATATCTCTGAGCGAACTCATACCTGCGGCGATTTCGCGCTTGTATTCGGTTTCGGCAATCAGCATGCCAGCGATAAATGCGCCCAGCGTGTAGCTAAATCCAAACACATGAGCCAAAAAGCTAGCACCGATTACCACGAATAAAACCGTGGCGATGAAAATTTCTTTGGAATTTAGCTTTGTAACATAGCCTAGCAGGGTGTTTAGCAGGAATTTGCCGATTAAAAAAAGCGATATAATCACAATCGCCGCGCTTATGGCTGTGCGCAAAACCAGCTCATTTACGGGCGTGCTATCTGTGGAGGCAAAAATATCAATCATAAGCAAAATCGGAATTACAGCCAAATCTTGGAAAAGCAAAATTCCAAGCACCTTTCTTCCGTGATTGCGATTTATTTCGCCAGAGTCATTTAGGCTTTTTAGCACGATAGCAGTCGAGCTTAAAGATAGCGCAAGACCGATAATAATGGCGGTTTTGATATTTTCGCTTAAAACTTGATCTATTATGAGAGTGAGTATCAGCCCAGTGCCTGCAACCTGCAAAAATCCGTTGAAAAAAACATCTTTTTTCATACTCATCAAGTGCTTGAAGCTAAACTCTAATCCTATGCTAAACATCAGAAAAACCACGCCAAATTCGGCGATTTGCGACATATACATACTCTCGTCGCGTGTGAGACTATAAATCTGCGTGAAGCACACACCTGCGACGATATATCCGATAATGCTAGGGATTTCAAAAACTTTAAAAACTATGTTTAGAACGATTGCAAGTGCAGTAATCGTCAAAAATAGCTCGATAGCAAAATCCATTTGCAACCTTTCTGGGGAAAATTTTAAATCTTTGATTTTACTAAAATTTTGCTTAAAATATCGCAAATTTAGGGCAAATTTGGCGATAAAATTTCGAATTTTAACTGGTTTTTAGTGAAATTTAACTATAATCATCAGTTTTTAAAATCAAATAAAAAGGCAGTTAAAATGGCAGATTTTTACAATCCAAAAGAAGTTGAAGAAAAATTTTATAAAATTTGGGAAGAACGCGGTTATTTCGAGATCGACGGCAACAAAAATATCCAAGAAAAGGGCAAAACATTTTGCATTATGATGCCACCGCCAAATGTAACGGGCGTTTTGCACATAGGACACTCTCTTACTTGCACCTTGCAAGATATTATGACTCGTTATAAACGCATGGACGGATACAAAGCACTGTATCAACCAGGGCTTGATCACGCAGGAATCGCCACTCAAAATGTCGTCGAACGCGAACTTTTAGCCAAAGGCATAAAAAAAGAAGAAATCGGCAGGGAAGAGTTTTTAAAACATGTTTGGAAATGGAAAGAGCAAAGCGGCGGCACGATAGTTCGACAAATCCGCCGTCTTGGCGTGGGTCCAGCGTGGAGTAGAGAGAGATTTACCATGGACGACGGGCTTAAAAACGCCGTGCGAAAAGCATTTGTGAATTTATACGAAAAAGGGCTTATTGTTCGCGGAAATTATATGGTGAATTGGTGCACTCACGACGGCGCACTTAGCGATGTCGAAGTCGAACACAAGGCAAATAAAGGCAAACTTTACTATGTGCGATATTATTTGGACGGCGAAAAAGATAAATTTATAGTTGTGGCTACAACGCGTCCTGAAACATATTTCGGCGACACTGCTGTAATGGTAAATCCAAACGATGAACGCTATAAAAATTTAATCGGAAAATTTGTAGAACTCCCTATTATAGGGAGAAAAATCAAAATCATCGCCGACGAGCATGTCGATATGGCTTTTGGAACAGGCTGCGTAAAAGTAACACCAGCGCATGATCAAAACGACTACGAAGTCGGCAATCGCCACGATTTGGAATTTATCACAATCTTCGATGAAAAGGGAATTTTAAACGAATATTGTGGCGAATTTGCTGGACTTGAACGCCTTGAAGCCAGAGATAAAATCGTCGCAAAGCTTGATGAGCTGGGCTTTATCGAAAAAATCGAAGATTACGAAAATCAAGTCGGGTATTGCTACCGCTGTAAAAATGTCGTCGAGCCCTATATTTCAAAGCAATGGTTTGTGAAATCTGACATCGCTAAAAATGCCATAAAAATGGTAAATGACGGCGGAGCTGAGTTTTTCCCAGCGCACTGGATAAATAGCTTCAATGCGTGGATGAGAGAGCTAAAAGACTGGTGCATTAGCCGTCAGCTTTGGTGGGGACACCGAATCCCTGTGTTTTACTGCGAGTGCGGACACGAGTGGGCGGACGAGTGCGAAAACCCTAGCAAATGCCCAAAATGCGGTAGTGCGAAATTCACGCAAGACCCGGATGTCCTTGATACTTGGTTTTCTAGCGGCTTGTGGCCGATTTCCACACTTGGCTGGGGCAATGGCGACGCGCTAAAAGATGAAAAATGGCATGAGAGCGATTTGAAAGAGTTTTATCCAAATACTATGCTGATTACGGGCTTTGACATACTTTTCTTTTGGGTTGCAAGAATGTTTTTCCAATGCGAAAACGCTACTGCCAAATTGCCGTTTAAAGATGTCTATCTTCACGCCCTAGTTAAGGACAAAGACGGCAAAAAAATGAGTAAATCAAGCAAAAATATCGTCGATCCGCTTGATAAAATCGATGAATACTCAGCCGACATTTTGCGTTTTACGCTGACCGTTTTGTGCGTGCAGGGACGGGATCTGCGCCTAAGCGACGATAAGCTTTTGATTTATAGAAATTTCGTAAATAAACTTTACAATGCGAGTAAATTTTTGCTTTTAAATTCAAGCAAATTTGATGATTTGGTTGAGAGCGAAATTAAAACCGAGCTTGGAGAATATATGCTAAGCCGTTTTAAAGCGTGTGTAAATTCGGTCAGGGCGAATCTCGACGCGTATCGCTTCAACGACGCTGCGACTGATTTGTATAAGTTTTTTTGGGACGAATTTTGCGACTGGGGGATTGAGCTAAGCAAAGCAAACAAAGCCGCAATCCCTGAGCTTGGTATGATTTTTAAAGAAGCTTTGAAGCTTCTTAGCCCATTTATGCCGTTTATCAGCGAATATCTTTACCACGAGCTTAGCGGGACTTCGTTGGAGAGCGGAGAATCCGTAACCATGATGAGATACCCAAAAACTTCGGCGCAAAACGAAGGGATCGAAAAGCTTTTTGAGCGCGTGATTGAAGCGATTGTGAGCATTCGCCGTGCAAAAGCGACGATCGATCTAGGAAATGCAAAAATCGCAAAGGCTTTTGTGCTAAGCTCATTTGATTTAAGCGGGGCAAAAGATTATATCAAAACACTTGCCAAATGCGATGAAATCGAGTTTGTAAGCGCTCCTGTGGCAAATGCCGTGCGTGATGTGAGCGCGAATTTAGAAAGCTTTGTCGCGCTTGAAGGCGTGGATTTAAGCCCTATCATAAATCGCCTGAATTCGCAAAAAACCAAGCTTGAAAAAGAGATTAACAAGCTAGAAAATATGCTAGGAAATGAGAAATTTATGGCATCGGCCCCAGCTAGCGTCATCGAAACAAATCGCAATGGCTTAGCAAACGCAAAAGAACAATTTAGCAAAGTTTGCGGGGAACTCGCAAATTTGGGAGTGAAGTGAAAAATGCGAAAGAGTATAAAATTAAAAATTTAGGCAGATAAAATGAAACCATACTACACCATAATTTTACTGATTTTTTCAAATGTTTTGATGACGATTGCGTGGTATGCGCACTTGAAATTTACCAAAATCCCGTTTTTTAGCAACCTTGGGCTTTTTGGGATTATTCTCTTTGGCTGGTGCGTGGCGTTTTTCGAGTATTGCCTGCTCATACCAGCCAACAAATACGGCTACATCGGCAACGGCGGTTCGTTTGACATTTGGCAGCTCAAAGTCCTGCAAGAAGTCATCACACTTAGCGTTTTTAGCGTGTTTGCACTGCTGATTTTCAAAAGCGAAGCCTTTCGCATAAACCACATTATAAGCTTTGTTTTCCTAGTTTTGGCTGTGTATTTTATGTTTAAAAAATAGGAAATTTTATGATATTTTTTGGTTTTTCAAAACGATTTTGGCGATTTGAGATGGTGCCGTGAAAGCCCAAAAATAGGCAAAATTCAGAAATAAAATTTAATAAAAAGGATAAAAAAATGAGTAAAATCAAAGTAGGAATTTTAGGTTATGGAAATTTAGGTCGTGGCGTGGAACTTGCCGTGCGAAACACAAGCGACATGGAAGTTTTCGGCGTTTTTTCTAGGCGTGAGCCAGCTAGCGTGAAAACCTGCGGCGCGAGTGTTTATAGCATAGATGAAATATTAAATTTCAAAGGCAAATTCGATGTTTTGGTGCTTTGCGGTGGCTCGGCGACCGATTTGCCGACTCAAACGCCAGAATTTGCCAAAAACTTCTGCGTTGTCGATAGTTTCGATACACACGCCAAAATCCCTGAACACTTTGCAAATGTCGATAAGGCAGCCAAAGGCGGCGGAAATGTCGGCATTATCGCTATTGGCTGGGATCCGGGTCTGTTTTCGCTAAATCGCCTTGTGGGCGAAAGTGTGCTAGAAAACGGCGAGAGCTACACATTTTGGGGCAAAGGCGTGAGCCAAGGACATTCTGACGCTATCCGCCGAATCAAAGGCGTAGTCGATGCTAGACAATACACTGTGCCGATAGAAAGTGCGTTGGCTAGTGTCAGAGCCGGAGAAAATCCAAATTTAAGCACGAGAGAAAAGCATTTGCGTGAGTGTTTCGTGGTCGCCGAAGATGGCGCTGATAAAGCAAAAATCGAAAACGAAATCAAAACAATGCCAAATTATTTCGCTGATTACGATACGACCGTGCATTTTATCGACCTTGAAACGCTAAAACGCGAACACGGCGGAATCCCGCATGGTGGCTTCGTGCTAAGAAGCGGTAGCACAGGCGAACACGGCGAGACAAAACATTTAATCGAATTTAGCCTAAAACTCGATTCAAACCCTGAATTCACAGCTAGCGTGCTAGTGGCTTACGCAAGAGCGGCGTATAGATTACATAAGGACGGCAAAAGCGGTGCGTTTAGCATTTTTGACATCGCACCAGCTCTAATCTCGCCAAAAACCCCCGAGCAACTCAGAAAAGAGATTTTGTAAATTTACTTACCGTGTGAAATGCCGAATTTGGCAAATTTGCACGGCGAAATTCGTTTTTTCACAAACACTAGCCAAATTTGCAGAATTTTGTTTTAAATATTCGAATTTTGGATAGATTTTTTGCTAGAAAGTATTTTTAGGCTAATTCTGCCAAGCAGATCCAAAAAGAATATATAGATGACAATTGGCACCGCTAAGAGCCAAAATCCAGCATAAACTAGCCAAAAGTTAAAAACCGAAATTGCCTTGAAAATCTCGATTCGGACGATAGTGCCTTCGTATCCGTTAGAAGGCCACGGCATCCCCCAGATATTCGCCAATGTTGCAAGATTTGCCAAAATCAAAAAAAATAACGCGAAGTAGCGTTTTTGCAAGATTTGAAATTTATACGCAATCGCTATAAATAGGGCGCAAGCTAGAATATTAAAAAGCAAAATTTCAAAGCAGATGAACAAATTATCATGGGCTGGAAACGCTATACAGCAAATGCCTAGCAAAAATATTACGATATCGTTTTTCATCGATACAAAATTCGTCCTAAACGCACCATATTTGACCCGCATTTTATGGCTAATTCGAAGTCATCGCTCATGCCCATTGAGCAGATTTTTGCGCCGTGTGGATGCAAATTTTCAAAAATTTTGTAAGTGGTTTCAAAGCTTTTTTGTATTTCGCGCTCATCGTTCGAGTGTGCGCCGATACTCATCACACCGCATAAATTTAGATTTTCGCAACTCTCTTTTATTTGCAAAAACTCATCAATCGCGCGCGAAATTTCAAGCCCGCTTTTGCTACTTTCGTTAGCTGAGTTTATCTCCAAAAGCGTATCTAGCGTGAAATTTAGCCGTTTATTCACAGCAGTAGCAAGCTCAAAAGAGTTGCAACTTTGCCACAAGCACGGGCGTAAGGAGAGCAAATGATTTATTTTATTGCTTTGAAGCGAGCCGATGAAGTGCCATTTTAGGGGCAGGTTGCTTAAAATTTCGCATTTTCGTTTCATCTCTTGGACACGGTTTTCGCCAAATTCGATTTGCCCCTGCGAGTAGAGATTTTGCACTGCGTCAGTATCTACATTTTTGCTCACAGCGATTAGACGGACGCTGTCCCAAATTCCAGCCGAAATTCTAGCGTTTTGGATACGCTCTAAAATTTGCGCTAGATTCATTGATAAAATCCTAGCATGCGCGCGAAGTCATTTACTATCGTAAAAATCATTAGCATTGCCAAAATCGCGATTCCAGCGTAGCTAGCGCCGATGAAAACCTTCTCTGGCACTGGGCGGCGAAACACAAGCTCGATTAGATTAAACAAAATATGTCCGCCATCAAGAGCCGGGATTGGGAAGAGATTTATTATGCCCAAATTCACAGAAATCAGCGCGACAAGGAGCAAAACTACCGAAGCTCCGTAGCTTACGGCCTTAGTCGTGATATCGGTGATAGCGACGATTCCGCCCATTTCCTTAGGAGATACGACGCCCGAGACTAGTTTTTCGAGCCCCACCAAGATGATTTTGCTCGATTGGATTGTCTCATCTAGCGCAAAACTTAGCGAGCTAGCGCCCGTGTGATAGAGCGTGATATATTTGGGTTCTTTTCCAGGAGAAATTCCGATTAGCGGGGTTTGGATACGCTCTCGCCAAATGTTTAGTTTCTCGCCCATTTTTGGGGTTAAATTTAGGTTTTTGATTTCGCCTGCGCGCTTGATTTGCAGGTTTAAATCCCCGGCTACGACATTTTTAGAGATATCGTCCCACTCCCTGATTTGCGCGCCATTTATTGATAAAATTTCATCGCCAACCATGATTCCAGCACTTTGTGCGGCTGAGTTTTCGCTAACTGCGCCTACGATTGGCGCGATACGCTCTACGCCGATATAGCCTAGGCTAATGTAGATTAAAAACGCCAAAATTATATTAAATGCAGGCCCAGCCACAAGTATGGCAATGCGCGCTAGCGGGCCTTTGGTGTTGTAGCTATCGGGGTCGAAATTTTTCGCACTTGGGTCTAAATCCTCTTGGCCTTTTAGGCTGACATATCCGCCAAGCGGGATTGCGCTTATGCAATACTGTGTCGCGCCGATTTGTTTGGTGTAAATTTTCTCGCCAAAGCCCACGCTAAATACATTTACGCCCACGCCAAGCAGGCGCGCAACGCTAAAATGGCCAAGCTCGTGGAAAAATATCAAAAAGCTAATGGCTAAAATCGTTACGAAAAAATGCAACCCGTAAAAATACAATCCACAAAGCAAAATTCCTATGGTTAAAAGTATGCTTTTCAAACATCACTCCGTTGCTTTTGCATTTTTTTTGTGATTTTTAGCATAAGCTAAAATGTATTCTAGTCCCGAATACAGCGTGAGTGCCACTGCGAGCCATAGCAAGAAATTTCCGCCACTCCACTGCATTGTCAAAAATCCTATGGCAAACATTTGCGACACCGTTTTTACCTTGCCCGCCATTGAGGCTGAGACGCTGATATTTTCGCTCACCATAACCGTGCGAAAACCTGTGATAAAAAACTCGCGGATTAGGATTAGATACACAGCCCATGGGCTCGCTCTATCAATATACATAAGCCCTAAAAATCCAGCCAAGGTTAGCATTTTATCAGCCAGAGGATCGATGATACCGCCAAATTTGGTGATTTGATTCCAGCTTCTAGCGATAAATCCGTCGAAAAAGTCCGTCACGGAGGCGATTACGAAGGTTAGGGCGGCGAAGTAGTTTATCCAGCTGACATGCACCGCGCCAACCATACCGCTACTATCGGCATTGCCAGCCAGCAAAATGAGATAAAAAAACAAAGGTGCTAGTAAAACCCTAAAAATTGCTAATATATTTGGTAAATTCCACATATTTTTTCCAAATTTTATTTAAAAGTCGTTCCGCCATCGACGATAAATGTATGACCTGTAACCCAACTAGCCTTGCTCGAACACAAAAACAGGCACGCACCTGCTAAATCTGTCGGCTGTCCCATGCGATTAAGTGGGCTTAGCTCGGCTGTTTTGTCGCGCACTTCTTCATAATTCGTAAAAGCTCTTAGCGCGTCTGTTTCGATTGGTCCGCCACTTACGACATTTACGCGGATATTTTTCTCGCCAAGCTCGGTTGCAGCGTATCTTGCCATAGCCTCAACTGCCGCTTTTGCAGTGCCGTGTCCTGAGTAATGCTCGATATAGACTAAATTTCCAGTCGAACTTAGGCTGATTATACTGCCACCGCCTACCTTTTCCATGCGTTTGGCTGCTTCTTGCGAGCCCACGACAAAGGCATTTACGGTCGCGGTAAAGATATTGTTAATCCCGCGTGGTTTTAGTTTCATAAATTTAGTGTATCCACCAGCCACCGCACGACCCGAAATAATGGCATTTGAGATGAAAAAATCCACTCTATCAAAATCCGCATCGATCTTTTCAAATAGCTCTTTGTAGGTCTCTGGCTCTAAGATATTTAAGCCGTACGCCCTTGCTTTAATGCCAAATTCCTTCTCTAACTCCGCTGCTTGGGTTTTGGCTAACTCTTCGTTTGAGTTGTAGGTAAAGGCGACATTTACGCCAACTTTGGCGAATTCCAAAACAATCGCGCGACCGATTCCACGCGTTCCACCGCTGATTACTAGGGTTTTTCCTTTAAATTCGTTGATAGTTTCTATCATTAAAATCCTTTGATATTGTATTGTTTCATAACAGCTTCAATTTTAGCTAAATTTTCCTTGCTAGGCTCGCAAAGTGGCAAGCGATACTCCAAAGCTGGCATTAGCCCAGCGATATACATTGCCGCTTTTATCGGGATTGGGTTGCTTTCGCAAAAGAGAATTTTATTTATTGCATACAAATCATCATTAATCTCTTTTGCCTTGATATAATCGCTATTTAGTCCGAAATTTACGAGCTTTGAAATATAATCAGGCAATAAATTTGCAGTTACGGAGATGACGCCCTTTCCGCCGTTTGATAGGATAGGGTAGTTTATCGCGTCCTCGCCACTAATCACGCTTAGTTTCGGCTCATGCGCTAGCAAATCTACGCATTTATCGATACTGCCACTTGCCTCTTTTACGCCATAAATGTTGTCGCAGTCGTTAAAAAGCTTGATTATGGTTTCTGTGTCGATATTACACCCTGTTCTACCCGGGACATTGTATAAAAGCACTGGAATTTCGATAGAGTTTGCAATCTCTTTGTAGTGCAGATACAAGCCTTTTTGGGTCGGTTTGTTGTAGTATGGCGCGACAGAGAGTATTCCATCGGCCCCATGTGCTTGCGCAAATTTGGCTAAATCCACAGCCTCGTGCGTGGCGTTTGAGCCGGCACCCGCTAGGACTTTGACGCCTGTGTTTTTGCAGGTATCGACTGCGATTTCTATGCAGACTTTGTGCTCATCGTGGGTCAATGTGGCGCTCTCGCCTGTGGTGCCGACAGGGACTAGGACATTTATGCCGTTATCGATTTGGCGTTTTATGAGTTTGGCGTAGGTTTGCTCGTCAAGTTTGCCATCTTTAAACGGTGTGATTAATGCGGTCATTGAACCGATAATTACATTTTTATTCATCGTTTTCCTTTCGTAAAATCAATGTGGTTGAATTTTTAAATTTGAGATATTTTTTCATAGTTTCGTTTAAATTTTGCGCTGAGATGTTTTCGATATCGCTTTGGAGTCTAAACAGCGCGTCCAAATCGCCTCTGATGATATATGAGCCATAAATGCTAGCCACCTTGCTAGCGCTATCCATGGAGTAAATTAGGCTTGATTTGGCTGAATTTTTGAGTTTTGTGATTTCATCATCGCTGATTTGAGAATTTTTGGCATTTTCTAGGATAGCAAAAATTTCATCTCTTAGCCTCTCGCCAGCGACCCCAGCGTTGCAAACGCCGAAAATTATCATTAAATTTTCATGTTTGCTGGCTAGATTATAGACATCGATTTGATTGGCTAGCTTTTTCTCATCGACTAAAATTCGTTGCAAAAGCGAGCTTTTCATACCGCCAAGATAGTCGCAAAGAGCGTTTATGCTGGCTGCGTCAGTGTGGTTAAACGGCGGGATTTTAAAGGCGGTTGCCACGATTTGGACATGAGAGTCTTTGTGTATGAGATTAAATCTAGCGCCGTCTTGCTCTGGTTCTGGCGCGCAAACATGCGATTTTTCGCAGCGATTTTTGATATGCGAAAAGCTCTTTTTTGCTAGCTCAAACGCATTATTTTCGTCGATATCGCCACTGATTAGAAGTGCCGCGTTGTTTGGATTATAAAATTTAGCGTGAAATTCCCTGATATCCTCGATTTTCCAGCCCTCTATATCGCTTCTAAATCCAATCGGCGTCCAGTGATATGGGTGATAAACAAAGGCGCTGTTATACAGCCTAAAAAACAGATACCCAAACGGATCGTTATCTGTGCGCCAAAGCCTCTCTTCTAAAACCACATTTCGCTCTGGCAAAAACTCGCTCTCTTCGAGCTTTAAATTTTCCATGATATCTGCGTATAAATCGAGGCAGGTGGCTAGATTCGAGCGCTCGCATTTGATGAAATAGTGCGTGAAATCAAAGCCTGTGCTTGCGTTATTCACGCCACCAAAACCTTTTACAATGGCGTCAAATTCGCCAGCTTTGCGGTTTTTGGTGGATTTGAAATTTAGGTGTTCGAGCATGTGGGCTATGCCACTTTTGCCCATGACTTCGTCCTTTGAGCCCACATCGTAAAATAGATCGACGCTGATGACATCGCTACCTAAATTTACCGGTATGTGATAGACGGCTAAGCCGTTTTCTAGCGTGATTTTATTGAATTTTGCAAACATAAAAACCTCATTTTTTTAAATTTAAACCGATTGCTTCTGTGATATTTGAAAGGCCGTCTTGGCGCAAGAGTGAAGCTAACTCGGAGTTGATATTATAGGCTATTTTAGGGCCTTTGAAAATAAAACTTGTGAAAATTTGCACTAGGCTCGCGCCGTCTTTTATGCGGGTGTATGCTTCGGTAGCGCTATCGATACCACCGCAGCTAATCAGCACTGCTTTGCCAAATAGCTCTTTTGCGACAGCGCGAAATAGTTCGCGCGATTTTTGCGTAATTAACCTGCCGCTAATTCCGCCAAAATCCCTTGCTTTGGGCGTTAGCGAGTAATCAATGCTAGTGTTATTTACTAGCAAGGCATCTGCCCCAGCCTCTATGGCGCACGAGCATAGCGACACGGCCTTTTGCGCGCTCATATCGGGGGCGATTTTTAAAATTATTGGTTTTTTGGTAATGCCTCTCATCATAGATAAAATTTCTTTTATGAAACTTTCGTCTTGCAAAGCGCGCAAATTTGGCGTATTTGGCGAGCTAATGTTGATTTCAAAAATATCGCAAAGACCCTCAAATTTGCGAGTTAAAATTTCATAATCGCTTAGAGCGTTTTCGTTTGGCGTGATTTTGTTTTTGCCAATGTTTGCGACAAGCGGAAATTTGGCTGGGTAAATTTTGCGCACGCGATTTGCGATAGCCTCGGCACCCTCGTTGTTAAAGCCCATTGCGTTTTGGATACTTTCCTCTTCGACTAGGCGGAAAAGGCGCGGTTTGGCGTTGCCAGGTTGGGGTTTTGGTGTAAATGTCCCAAACTCAGCATGCCCGAATCCAAGGGCGTAAAGTGGGGCTAGCATGGTTGCGTTTTTGTCAAATCCACCGGCGATTCCAAGCGGATTTTCGAAATTTAACCCCCAGATTTTTTGATTTAGAATTTCATCTTTAAAGGTTGTATTTTTGGCTAAAATTTCCAGTCCAAACGGAACTACACTTAGTGTGCGAAGCCCCAATTCTGCGATATGGTGTGCAGTTTCTGGCTGAAATTTAAAAAATATTTTTTTTAGCGTGTTGTAATCCATAAAATTCCTTTTCAAAACTCATCATTTTAGCGAAATTTGAATTAATAATTCTTTATATTTTTAGCCAAATTTGTGTAGTTTTGATTGTTTTTGTTTTTTAAAATTTCGGGTCAGTAATTTTGCAAATTTAGCGGCGGGAATTTTAAATTCGTAGATTGCTTCGATTTACTTCGTAAATCTTGCAATGACAGATTAGGCAAAATTTACGCTAGGTTTGTCATTGCGAGCTTTCGCAGAAAGCGAAGCAATCCAGAAAATTTAAATTCAAATTTCAAACTAAATTTAGCATTGAACGATTTTTTGAATTTAACCTGCGCCGTGAAATTCTCTGTAAGGGGGAGGGCGCGCTTTTTAGGAGACGCTACCCTCCCCCTTACCAACCCCCACCCCTGTAAAACCTTAGAAGTGGCTAAATTTAGAAAAACTTCGTTTTTCTAAATTTAGCTGGGTTTATTTTACTGAAATGCTTCGCATTTCTTTGCAATTGTAGAGTAAAATTCACTCTTTATTACAAAATGCAAAAACGAGCGTGCCTAGTGGGATTACGCTTACGCCAAGCATTAGTGCAAGCGGGTTTAAAAGTCCAAATTTAGCCAAAAGCCAAATTCCAAAAATTAGCGCAGCGTAAGATAAAATTTTAAATGGTGAAAAAAACGCGGTGGTAAAATTTGATTTGACCGCGCTTTTTTTGGGCTCGGCTAAATTTTCATCATCAAATTCATCATTAGCGATTTTGTCATATTTGCCAGAGCGAATTTCATCTTCGAGGCGCAGTGCGTAGGCTCTGTGCGAAAAAAACACAACCGCAAGCGAGCAGAAAAATCCGAGTTGCGAACTAGCGAAAAATGGGGCAAATTTCGCCCCAAAAGCGCAAAGCAAACCCCCAAGCGCAAGGACTAGAAAATCAAAAATCAAGTAGATTTTTAAAATTTCTTTTTTCACTCTTTTTCGTCCCAATCATCATCGTCGAAATTCTCTTTTGCGGCCTTGTATTTGGGATCGTCTTCGAGCTCTTTGAGACTTTCGTTTAGCCCCTTAAACGCCTTATAGACATTTAAAAACGCCGCAGCTATACCAAAGCACACGCAAACCCAAAAAACGATTAACGAGCCGGTTAGGGATTTGAGCCATAGCCCAAGTCCCACGCCAATGGCGATTGCGACGACTATCGAAATCCCAAGGCTCACATCGTATGCGATCGGGACGACCTTGTGCAGGTTTTTTGTGTATTTCATAATCTCGCCTTAAATTTCAAAATTTACAAATTTGCCATTGCTTCATCTGCCATTTTTATGGCAAAATCTATATCTTTTTTGCTCATTGCCTCGCAAATAAAGCCAGTTTCGAACTGACTTGGCGCCAAAAATACGCCCCGTTTTATCATTTCGCGGTGAAATTTCGCAAAACGCTTAGTGTCGGATTTGAGCGCGTCATCGTAGTTATTCACCTCATTTTCGTTGAAAAAATACCCAAACATACTTCCCACACAAGCCGTTTGAAGCGCGATACCATGCTTTTTGGCGGCTTTGCTAAGGCCGTTTATAAAGCGTTTGGCGAGTGAATTTAAATCTTTGTATAAATTTTTCTTAGCATAAATTTTACTCAAACTCGCAATTCCAGCCGCCATTGCCACTGGGTTTCCGCTTAGCGTGCCTGCT
The DNA here is from genome assembly GCF_027797205.1 of Campylobacter sp. VBCF_01 NA2. Taxonomy (NCBI): domain Bacteria; kingdom Pseudomonadati; phylum Campylobacterota; class Epsilonproteobacteria; order Campylobacterales; family Campylobacteraceae; genus Campylobacter; species Campylobacter sp. VBCF_01 NA2. The sequence continues at coordinate 926,212 of NZ_CP115607.1, read as the reverse complement.
TGATAAACACCGCCAAGAGGACTGATTAGATCCATGATTTCAGACTTTCCGGCAAAGGCTGCCACGCTCATACCCCCACCGATTACCTTGCCAAAGGTTACGATATCGCCCTCTATGCCATACACATCGTAGCTTCCGCGCGCACTAGCGCGAAATCCGCTCATTACCTCGTCCATGATTAGCACGATTTTTTTCTCGTCGCAAATTTTGCGAAGTTCGCTTAAAAATTCGGCTTTTGCAGGCACCAAGCCCATATTTCCAGCGATTGGTTCGATGATTATGGTGCCGATATCATTGGCTTTGACAATCGCTTTGACGCTTTGGATATCGTTATAAACAGCGACAAATGTGTTTTTAGCGATATCTTCTGGCACGCCAGCACTGCTTGAATACCCAAATGTAGTTGCCCCTGAACCTGCCTTGACCAAAAGCGAGTCGCTGTGTCCGTGGTAGCAACCAGCGAATTTTATTATGCCGTCTTTTCCGCTGTAAGCGCGCGCTAGGCGGATTGCACTCATTGTGGCCTCTGTGCCACTGCTAGTGAAGCGAATTTTATCCAAAAATGGAAATTTATCTAAAACAAGCTTAGCAAGTTTCGTTTCTAGCGGGCTTGGTGCGCCAAAACTTAGTCCAAATTTCGCTGCATCGCAAACCGCTTTTTGGATATCTTTATCGGCATGTCCGAAAATTAGCGGACCCCAACTTTGCACGAAATCAAGGTATTTTCTGCCCTCGACATCGTAGATATATGCGCCTTTGCCCTTTTTTACCATAAATGGCTCGCCACCTACGCTTCCAAATGCGCGAACAGGCGAATCAACGCCACCTGGGATAAATTTCATAGCCTTTGCAAATTCAGTTTTGTTTGTCATTTTCGTCCTTTTTTTGGGTTTGATTTTTGGCTTTTAAATATTTGTAAATAATGATAATTTCATCTTTTGTAAGAAAATAGCTTGGCATAATGTCCTTGCTAGCGCCGATTCCGTCGGCTAATTCTTGCAGTGAAAGGGTGTTGATTTTGGGTGCAAAAAGGGATTTTTCATAGTAGGTTTCGTTTGAGCGGTTAAATTCCTCGTATTTTGCGATGAGCTGTCCCTCGCCACGCTCGCCGTGGCACTTATCACAGCCGATTCCACGGGGGTTTTGATAGAGCATGGCTCCGTATTCTTCATCTGTGATGAAGCTCTCTGCACACAAACAAACACCGAAAAATGCTAGTAAAAATATTAAATTTCGCATAAACTCACTTTTTAAAAAATTTTGCAATCATATATCAAATCGCCTTAAAATTTAGAGTAAAATTTCACTCATATTATCAAAATAAAAGATATTTGTCTCATTTTCTCTGCGGTATTTAAAGGCTAAACCATGCGATTTGGCGATATTATCGACGATGTATAGCCCAAGACCGAAGCTTTGTTTGGCGTTTGAGCCCTTGGAAAATGCCTCTTTGTAATGCTCGAAATCCTGCTCTAACTCTGGCGAATTGCTGATAAAATCAAAGGTCGCTCCGACATTTATGATGACATGGCGGTCGGTGGAGTATTTGATTGCGTTGTCGATTAGATTTTTCACAGCGATTGAAAACAGCTTCAAATCTACATTAAATTTCAAATCCTCTGGCGCATTTATGGTTACTAAATTTTCGCCTATCATTGCGATTTTTAGGGCTTCGTTTATGATTTCTTTGGCTGAGTAAATTCCACGCTCTCCAAGCGGAATCCCAGAAGTCGCCCTTTCGACTGCGGCAAATTCGTTAATCAAATCTTCTAGCCTTTCAAATACCGATAACAAGCGCTCTTGATATTTGTTTTTTTCGATCATTTCGACGGTTATGCGACCTTTGGTAATGGGCGTTTTTAGCTCGTGCATGATGTTTCGCAAAAATAGGTGGCGCGATTCGTTTAGTTTGTTGATCTGCGTAACTGCGCCGTAAAACGCGCGCGAAACCTCGGAGATTTCGTCTGTGCCTGTGGCGACATTTGCGATATTTAGATCGCCTGTGGCAAATTTATCGATTTGGCGTTTTAGCTTGCGAAGTGGTTTGATTTTGCGTATAATAAAAATGTATGCGAGCAAAATAATCACCAAAATTCCGCCATAAATCGCCCTAAAAATATCGTAGCGATATGGTTGGTATTCTTTGTCGTTTAAAATTCTAACCTCGTTTGCGTGAGTGATTTTGAGGTAGTGTTTGCGGTTATACATTATAATATCAGCCGAGCCGATGTCAGCCGAAATACTATCTAAAATTTCGCCATTTTCGTTTAGTTGCTTTATAAAATTTTCGTCATTAATGCTAGAAAATTCGAAATTTGCGATTTGTCTTTGGAATTCGTTTTGCGAGATGAGCCTACTCATCTGGTATAGGTGCGAGCGCGCGACTATGGAGTATTTTGTGTTTAGCTCTCTGGTGTAGTTTTGTTTATCATATCCGATGAGCCAAATGAGTGCGAGCGATACGCCAATCGTCGCAAGCGCGAAAATAAATGTAATGGTATAAAAAATCGAAGATCTAAATTTCATATTTAAATTTCAAAATTTATTGCACGAGCTTGTATCCCACGCCCCTGATTGCGTGGATATATTGCGGTGTCTTGGAGGTTTCGCCAAGCTTGACTCTGATACGACCGACGATGACATCTATGCTTTTTGGCGAAGATTCTTCGCTGATTGAGGAGCTGTTGTAAATGAGCTCTTCGCGCGTGATTGCTCCGCCTTCTTTTTTGACTAGATATGAGAGGACATCATATTCAGCGACTGTCAGCGATAAAGGCTGCCCTTTGAAGGTGATAATGTGCGAAAAATCATCTACTACGATGTCTTTGTTGGTTTTTTCGCCACTTTGTTTGATCGAGCCTGTGTTGTAGCGCTCGACATGGCGTTTAATGCGGGCTAGAAGCTCTTGGGGGTTGTATGGTTTTGGTAGATAATCATCTGCGCCGAAATCAAAGGCGTTGATTTTATCGGTCAAATCGTGGCGCGCACTAGAAATGATAATAGGTAAATTCGAGGTTTTGCGGATTTCTTTGCAGACTTCAAGCCCGTCCATACCAGGAAGCGTTAGGTCTAAAATCACAAGGTTGAAATTTTCTAATTTAAGCTTCGAAAGTCCGATAAATGGGTCATCTGCGACGGTAATGTCGATTTCGTATTGTTCTAAGTATTCGCTTAAAATTTCAGCCAACTCCAAATCATCTTCTATCATCAAAATTTTTGTCATATTTTTACCTTAAATTTAAAATTTTGGGCGCATTATATCAAATTTAAGATTATAAAAAATTTTAGCGCCTAAATTTGTGTAAATTTGGGAAAAAATGAAAAAATTTATTTTTCAAATAGTGTGAAAATAGGCAAAATTTTGCCAAATTTCGTGAAATTTTGCCAAATTTGGCGAAAAATTCGCAAAATTCTATTGAAATTTTTATCAAAGTATTGTAAAATGGTCGCCGTTACACTTTATCACAAAGGATACTCTATGAAAAAAGCTGATTTTATCAGTATTGTTGCTGAAAAAGCAGGACAAAGCAAAAAAGATACTACAGCAGTAGTAGATAAAGCTCTTGAAACAATTAAAGAGCTATTAGTTAAAGGCGATGAGATTAGTTTCATTGGCTTTGGTTCTTTTAGCATTGCTGAGCGTGCTGCTCGTGAAGGCAAAGTTCCTGGCACAAACAAAACTTACAAATCACCTGCTACAAAAGTAGTTAAATTTAAAGTTGGCAAACAACTTAAAGAGGCTGTTGCTGCTTCAAAAGCTAAAAAGAAAAAATAATTTTTCTTAACTCTTTAAGCCCCAAAATTTTTGGGGCTTAATTTTATTTTAATCAAATTTTTGTATAATCTCGATTTTTAATTCAAGCCCAGGTGGTGAAATTGGTAGACGCACCAGACTCAAAATCTGGCGGAGGCAACTCCGTGCCGGTTCGATTCCGGCTCTGGGCACCACTAAAATCCTTTAAAATTTTGACTTTTTCCCCTAAATTTCAACTTGATATAACATTTTTTATACTATCATACGCAATATTATTTTTACAAAAAGGTGTTTTAGTATGATACACAAAATTCTCATAGCAAATCGCGGTGAAATCGCGGTTAGGGTTATTAGAGCATGTAGAGATTTGCACATAAAAAGTATAGCGATTTACACCGAGCCTGACAGAGACTGCTTGCATGTTAAAATTGCTGATGAGGCCTATGAGGTCGGTACAGAACCACTTACTGGGTATTTGGACGCCAAAAAAATCGTAGAAATAGCCAAAGCAAGCGGTGCGGACGCTATCCACCCTGGATATGGATTTTTGAGTGAGAATTATGATTTCGCAAAAGAGGTCGAGGATGCGGGGATTATCTTTATCGGTCCAAAACCAGAAGTTATCCGCAAAATGGGTAATAAAAACATCGCTCGCTATTTAATGCGTAAAAATGGTATTCCTATCGTGCCAGGCACCGAAAAATTAAACAACGAATCAATGGAGACTATCAAAGAATACGCCCGCAAAATCGGTTATCCGGTGATTTTGAAATCAAGCGGCGGCGGTGGAGGGCGTGGAATCCGCGAAGTTTGGAGCGAAGAGGATATGGAAGCGGCGTTTGAATCCTGCACCAGAGAGGCGAAGGCGTATTTTAACAACGATGAAGTTTTTATGGAAAAACTCGTCGTCAATCCGCGCCATATCGAGTTTCAAATCATCGGCGATAATTACGGCAACATTATCCACCTTTGCGAGCGCGATTGCTCAATCCAACGCCGTCACCAAAAAATCATCGAAATCGCCCCGTGCCCGTCGATTAGCGAGCATTTGCGCAAGACCATGGGTATCACCGCAGTAGCCGCAGCTAAGGCTGTGAATTACTCAAATGTCGGCACTGTGGAGTTTTTGCTCGATGATTACAACAATTTCTATTTTATGGAGATGAATACCAGAATTCAAGTCGAGCACGGAATCACCGAGGAAATCACTGGCGTGGATATCGTCGTGCGCCAGATCCGTATCGCAAATGGCGAAATTTTAGAGCTCGAACAAAGCGATATCAAACCGCGCGGTTACGCGATTGAGGCGAGAATTACAGCCGAAAATGTATGGAAAAATTTCACCCCAGCACCTGGCAAGGTCGAGGATTATTACCCAGCTTTGGGACCTAGCGTGCGCGTGGATAGTCATATTTACAAAGGCTATAAAATTCCGCCATTTTATGACTCGCTTTTAGCTAAACTCATTATCAAAACCACAGATTACGACTTGGCGGTAAATAAGCTAGAAAGGGCATTGAAGGAGTTCCGCATAGAGGGTGTGCGCACGATAATCCCATTTTTGCTCTCGATCAGCAAATCGCGTGAGTTTAGATTGGGATTTTTCGATACGAGCTATGTCGAGAAAAATTTGGACAAAATTTTGGCAAATACCAAGGACGATTTCGATACGAAAAAAACCGAAGTCGTCGCTGCAATCGCTTCTGCTATGCGAGAAGCCGAAATTTAGGGAGCGAAAATGGATTTTTTAGAATCGCTAAATAGCATAAAAAAAGATATGATTAAAGAAGAAAAGGCGAAAAATCCGCCCAAACCTAAGCCAAAACCAAACCCAAATCGCGATGAATTTAAAGATATTTTCAAAGATGAGGATTTAGGCGATGAGAGTGTGAGTGCGCGCGAAAATCGGCTAAAAGATGAGTTTTTGAAATATATCGAAAATGCAAATATTAGAAAAATTTAATGCTTGAAATTCCATTTTGCACGCTCGATTTTCCCTGCCCGTATTTGCAGGGAAAATCAGCTAGAAATGAATACATTTTTGTCAAAAATGCCTCGTATTCTTATAATTCAAATTTAGTCACTCACGGATACAGACGCTTTGGGAATTACTTCCAAAAGCCCATTTGTGCGGGTTGCGATGAGTGTAAAAGCCTGAGAGTAGATGCGAGAAATTTCAAATTTTCCAAATCGCACCGCAGAGTTTATAAAAAAAACGAAAAAACCACTCTTGGCTTTTCAGCACCGATTTTAGACGGCGAGCATTTGGAGCTTTTCGAAATTTATCATAACTATATGAGCGAAAAAAAGGGCTGGCCACGCCAAAATATCACGCCTGAGAAATACTATGAAATTTATGTGGAGGGATATGGAAATTTCGGCAAGGAAATTTCGTATTACGATGAGTTTGACAGGCTGATTTGCGTCGATTTGATCGACATTGTCGAAGATGGGATAAGCTCGATTTATTGCTATTACGACCCATACAGAAGCGATCTTAGCCTTGGGAAATTTTCGCTTTTAAAGCAGATTGAGATTGCGAAAAAATTTAATCTGCGCTGGATATATTTGGGGTATGCAGTGCGTGAGTGTCCGAGCCTAAAATACAAATTCGACTACCAGCCATATCAAATTTTATTTAGCTATACAGACCCGCAGGAGCCTAGTCTATGGGAGTAGAGTAGGGCAGGTTTTGCTATACTTTATCATTTTTAAAATTTTTAAATTGATATGGCTTTTGATAATAATTGTTAAATATTTAGTTTAAATTTATTAAATTTTTGATAATATCTATCTTTTATTTTAATAATGGATATTATCATCGTGTTAAAAACTAGTAATTTGAATTACCAAATACAAAATAAAAAAATTTTAAATAATATAAATTTAGAGTTTGCAAAGGGCGAATTTTACGCTCTCATAGGGCACAATGGCTCTGGCAAATCCACGCTTATCAAGCTTTTAGCCGCACAAATCAAAAATCAAAGTGGCGAAATTTCGCTAAATGGCAAAAAAATCGAAGATTACGCAAAAAAAGAATTTGCCAAAAGTGTTGCTTATTTGCCCCAAATTTTACCAGACGCTTCTAATTTGACGGGCTTGGAGCTAGTTATGGCGGGCAGATATGCGCACGGGGGCAGGTATTTTACGGACAAAGAAAACGACACCAAAATCGCTACCGAGTGCCTACAAATCACAGATACGCTCAAATTTAAAGACCAGATCGTCTCCACACTAAGCGGTGGCGAGAAATCGCGCATTTTCCTAGCCATGCTACTCGCGCAAGAAAGCGATTTTTTGCTACTTGACGAGCCATTAGCGCCCCTAGATATTGCCCACCAGCTAAGCGTCATGGCGCTAATCAAAAAAATGGCAAAAGAGCTTGGCAAATGCGTCATCATCGTGATTCACGACATAAATTTAGCCTGTTCGCACTGCGATAAAATCATCGCACTAAAAGGCGGCGAGCTGATACTAAACTGCCCATCTAGCGAGGCTATGAGCGCAGAAAAAATCAAAGAAATTTATGGCGTAAATGCCCATATAATCGCGCACCCAAAGACAAATTTATTAACGGCGATGTTTTGATGAGAGTGGTTATATTTTTGCTGATTTTTTGCGGCGCAGTATTTGGGGGCGAAAAACCGCGTATAATCACGCTAGATTGGGGTGTGGCGGAGATTTTGGAGTTTTTAGAAGTTGATCCAATCGCGATGGCAGAAAAGCAGAGTTTTATGCTCTGGGGTGGTGGGCTAGGTAGTGGTGCAAATACCCTAGATTTGGGGCTTAGAAACCAGCCGAGTTTGGAGATGATAATAGCTTTGAAGCCTGATTTTGTGCTTTTGCCATCGTTTTTTGCGGGGCACGAAAAAACCATTTCAAAATACGCCAAAACCCGCATTATCGATGTTTATAAAGACGGAAATTTGGAAGACAACCTAAACGCGGCTGTTTTGGAAGTGGCGAAAATTTTGGATTGCGAAGAGAGGGCGAAAATTTTACTTGCCAAAAACAACGAATTTTTCGAAAAAATGAAAAAAGAGCTAGAAAATTTCACCACGCCTGTTTTAGTCGTGCAGTTTATCGACGCGGCTCACATTAGGATTTATGGCGCAAACAGCCTGTATGGCGTGGTTTTGGCTAAACTTGGGATTACAAATTTGGCTCCAAGTAATTTATCATATAATCTCTGGGGTATCGCGAGTGCCCATGTAAGCGCACTTTATGAAGTGGAGCAGGGCGCAAAGCTCGTAATAATCGAGCCAAACAGAGTTGATATAAACTCGCAAATCGCCTCAAATGGGATTTATAAAAATTTGCAAATTTTGCAAAATCGCGCGCAAATAGAGGCTGTGTGGAGCGCTGGTGCGTGGCCAAGTATGCAAAAATTTGCAAATTTGCTGAGTGAAATTTTGAAAAATGATGCAAATTCGGCGAATTCCAAAATTTCGCCAAATTTGGCAAATTTATCAAATTCTGCAAATTCTAAAATTTCGCAAAAGAGCGCAAATGAATAAAACTCTGCCAATCTTAACGCTCATTTTTGCGATACTCTGCGCCATTTCGCTTCTTGGCGCACACGCGAATTTGGGCGAAATTCGCACCCTTGTGGTGCTAAATTCCACCCTGCCACGCATTTTGACGGCTCTTCTTTGCGGTGCGCTACTTTCGCTTTCATCGCTTTTGCTCTGCGCTATTACGCACAATCCATTAGCGAGTGATAGCACCAGTGGCGTAAGCGCGTCAAGTGCCTTTGGGGTGCTGTTTTTGGGGCTGTTCGCGCCTGCTCTTGGCACCACGCTAAGTGCGTTTGTGGGCGCACTCATCGGACTTGGGCTTTTGTTTGCGCTCACAAATACGCGCGAGTTTAGCGCATTTAGCGCGACGCTGTGCGGTCTAATCATAGGGCTAGTCTTTGGCGCACTAAGCGCGCTACTTTTGATTTTTTTCAAAGATGAGAGTTATTTTATCACGGTTTGGCTAAGTGGCGATTTAGCCCAAAACGGCTACGCAAACCTGCGCACAATGGCGATTTTATCGCTTCCAGCCCTGCTTGTAACTCTTGCTTTTGCGCGTTCGTTTTGGCTCTTTGGGCTTGGCGATAGCACGGCAAAATCGCTTGGGCTAAATGTCGTTTTGGTGCGAATTATAGGCTTTGTGCTGGGTGCGTATTTTACCGCTGTGGCGGTGGCGCATTGCGGGATTATCGCATTTGTGGGACTTGGGGCGAGTTATCTCGCAAATCAGCTGAAATTTAGCTCGTTTGTCAAAAAAGCCCTTTTTTGCGCCATTTTGGGGGCTTTGATACTTGGAATTTGCGACGCAGGGCTCATAATACTACAAAATTTAACCCAAATTTCGCTTCCTGCGGGTGCAATCTGCGCATTTTTGGGTGCGCCGATGTTTTTGTGGCTCATACACTGCGCCACAAAGGACGCAAACGCAGGAAACGGCGCCAAAAACGAAATTCGTGAAAGGGCAAAGTATTTAAATTTGCCACTTCTTGGCGGAATTTTGGCTGTTTTTGTGGTGTTTTGTCTATTTTATGGCGAATTCTCGCGCGAAATTTTTGCTCTGCGCATAAACCGCGTTTTCACAGCCTTGTTTTGTGGCGGAATTTTGGCTGTTTGTGGCTATATTTTACAGAGCCTAACCCGCAATGACATGGCCTCGCCTGAGCTTCTTGGCATTAGTTCTGGCGTGAGCCTTGGCGTGCTTGCTTCGATGTTTTTCGCACCTGCGCTTGGCTTTGTTTTTGGCGTATTTGGGGCGTTGGTGGTTTTGGGCTTTATTTTGGCGATAAATGCGAGAAGTGGCATGAGTCCAATGCGCGTGATTTTAAGCGCGATTGCGGTGAGTGCCTTTGTGAGCGCGGTGGAGAAAATTTTGCTTTTTAGCGGGGATAGCAGGATTTATGATTTTATCTCATACAGCGCTGGAAGCACCTATTCTACGAGTTTTTCGCAGGTTTTGCTTTTGGCGATGCTTTGCGTGATTAGCTTTGGCGTGGTGATGAGATTTCAAAGAGAAATTACGATTTTAAGCTTAGGCGATGTGTGCGCTAGTAGCGTGGGCGTGGATATTTTCAAATTTAAAACAATTTTGTTTGTATTTTGCGCCGTATTGTCGGCTTTTAGCGCACTTTGCGTGGGGCCAGTGAGTTTTGTGGGGCTTATCGCGCCACATTTGGCGAAATTTTTGGGCTTTCGCAAAACGGGCGCTGGGCTCATGGCAAGTGCGCTAATCGGGGCTTTGATAATGAGCGTGGCGGATTTTTTGGGTAGGAATTTGATTTTTCCTTACGAAATACCTTGTGGCGTGGTCGCTACGATAATCGGAAGCCTTTATTTTCTATGGATTGCAAGAAAAATTTAATAAATTTTAATCAAAGGAGCATTTATGCGAAAAATTTTTGGTAGCGCGTTTGCGCTTAGTTTGTGTGCGGCGGCTGTTTTGGCGCAGGAAGTCTCTGAGACGGCAAACGAGGCGCAGGTTTTAGACGAAATCGCCGTGGTAGGCTCGGTAGGCAAGGGTAGTGGCAAGGTCGATTTCATGAGTGCTGGAAGCTCATCTGTAATCGAGAGCAAAAAAGCAATCGAAGAGCGTGGCGCGACACAGCTAGACGAGGCCGTAAAATATGAAGCAGGTTTCATTGGACAGCCTTATGGCGCGGATTTGGATACTAGCGACTGGCTTAGACTTCGTGGATTTGAAGCAAGTGTGAGCTTGGACGGCGCTAGTGCGTATAAGGGCGGATATTTTGGTATCAGTCCTGATTTATACGGATATGAGAGTATCGAGGTGGTAAAGGGCGCAAACTCGCTACTTTATGGCTCATCATACGCTGGTGGCGTGATAAATCTCATCTCTAAGCGTCCAACTCTCACTCCACAAGGCGAAATCGGCGCGAAATTTGGCTCAAATCACCTGCGCGGGGTGTTTTTCGATGTCAGCGACGGATTTAGCGAAAATGTGAAATTTCGCATTGTAAGCGATTATGAGAAAAAGCGTGGCGACATAAATTACACATGGAACGAGCATTTTTTCATCGCGCCTTCAATTTTGTTTTTGCTAGGCGATGATACACAGCTCACACTTCTATCTAGCTTCACGCATGACGCAGGCACTGGAAGCAACGGGTTTTTCCCTTATGTAGGCACGATGATACCTGGCGCGCAGGGCAAAATTTCGCCAAGTGCGAATTTGGGCGCATTAAACGATAGCCTATCGCGCGATCAAATTTCAGTTGGATACGAGTTGGCGCATAGCTTTAACGACAAGCTAAAATTTGAATCAAGCTATAAATTTAACCGCGAAAACAAAGATCAAATCGGCGCAAGTGTCGAGTATAATATGATAAACGATACCGATATCGCGCAGGATTTGCTCTTTGTCGATGCGAGTGTAAATTCGCATATATTCGATAACCGCATAAGCTACGAAGACGAGTGGGGAAGTGTGAAAAACCGCCTAACTTTGGGCGTGGATTACAGAGATATCCGCGCTAGGGGGCAGTATTTTTACAACTACTTCGTAGGCACTATAAATGTCTATAATCCAGTGCGCACTCGCCTAATGGCAAATCCGGCGCTATCGTTTTCAAACCCGAATTATGACTTAGATCAAAGTCAGCTTGGGTTTTATTTAAACGATAAAATTGAGCTGTTTGAAAAGCTAAATTTAACGCTTGGAATTCGCCACGATAAGGCTAAGGCCACACTAAATGGTGATAAAAGCTACGACACGGACGAAACCACATATCAGGCTGGGATTTTATACGCATTTGATAGTGGATTTATGCCGTATTTCAACTACTCCGAGTCTTTTATGCCACAATCCGGCCGCACGAGTTCGGGCGAGTTTTACAAGCCAACCACGGCTAGACAATACGAAGCTGGTGTGAAATATCTGCCAAGCTTCATAGATGGCGAATTTAGCCTAGCGTATTTTGATATAGAGCAGAGAAATGTCCCATACACTGATGGTTCGAGCTTTTCAAGTCAGGCTGGAAAGCAGGTAGCCAAAGGCGTGGAGCTTGGCGCAAATGTGAATTTAAGCGAAAATTTAAACCTAATCACCGCTTACACGCACTACAACGAAGCCAAAATCAATGTCGATGGTTTTGACTACATGACGCCAACGCCACTAATCCCAAAAGATATGCTCTCTGGCTTTTTGGTGTATTCTATGGATTTAGGAGGCGGACATGGCCTCAAAATGGGCGCTGGCGTGCGCTATGTGGGCAAAAGCAAGAGCGAGAGCAGCGCATGGACATCGCCTCGCCACGACGCTGTGAGTGTGCCGTCACACACGCTAATTGACGCTATGGCGGAGTATTCGTATAAGGACTTTTCGCTTCGTCTAAATGCGACAAATATCGCTGATAAGGAGTATGTCGCAGGGTGCAACTACTGGTGCTATTATGGCGAAGGAGCAAAGGTAACACTAACCGCGAAATATAGTTGGTAAAATTTTGCGTGGAATTTTTAGTAAAATTTTGCGAAAATTTGCTGGAATTTTAGTGGAATTTCGCGTGGCGTGGTTTCGCGTGGCGTGGTTTCGCGTGGCGTGGTTTCGCGTGGCGTGGTTTCGCGTGGCGTGGTTTCGCGTGGCGTGGTTTCGCGTGGCGTGGTTTCGCGTGGCGTGGTTTCGCGTGATACTGCGCCACGTAAAATTTGGGCTAAATTTGATTTAAATTTAGCTCTTTTTGAAAACCCAAATTTTACTTAGCAAATATCCCGTGATAGTGTAAATCGCACCTGAGATGATTTGCGAAATATATGGATTTACGCCAAATTTCAAACAAATTTTAAGTGTGATAAAATTTAGGCTCCAAGCGATTAGCATGGAGCTTACAAATTTGAGAAATTCTTTTAAATTCGCCGTTTTGGAAATTTGTTTGCTTTTAAATGTAAAAATTTTATTCATCACAAACGAAAAACAGATTCCAACGGCGTAACCGATGATATTTGAAATCTCTGGGCTAAACCCTCGCCACATTAGCAAAAAGATTAGCCCAAAGCCGACGATTGTATTTAAAACTCCCACGAGCAGGTATTTTATGAGTGTCATTTTTGCTCTTTTAAATTTATGCTAAACTGCGCCGAAGCTTTTTCGCTCACGCTGTTATAAAACCCGAAATTTATCTTTTTAAATTTTTCTATATCAAAATTTTCTAAATTTATAACATAATAAATTTTTTCACCAATTTGTGTGAAATTGTTTATTTGTGTATGAGCATTTAGAAATTCGTTATCATTTATAAACAGATAAATATATAGTATATTATCACCTTGTTTGGCGATATTTAGGATATTTTTATCAAATTCAAAAACTAAATTTCTGTTATTTCTAAAAAGCCTTGGAGCATTATCATAAAATAAATTTAGTTTTAAATTATCGGCTAAATTTTGCGATAAAATCGGTTTTTGCGTTTTTATTATAGCGTAGTTAAATTTCGCAGGTAGCCAAGTGATTTTTTCGATGCCATAGTATTGTGGCATTCGCGGGCTTTGATAAAGGTCAAATTTGTCATTATCTTTTACTAGCTTTGTGAAATACCAATCAGGGATTTTTGCTTCGCTTTCGCCTTGATTTTTAGCTTTTAAAATAATTTCTTCTCTAATATCTGCTTGGATAGAAGTTTGCTTTACGGCGTATGTAAATCTAGCCCACGACAGAGCAAAATATGGCACAAAAACTAAAAATAAAAAGCCGATAAATAAAATTTTCTTCTTATCTTGCAAAGATAGAACTTCATAAATACAAAAACTAGCACTTAAAATTATAAAAAAGTTAAATGTATTTTGAGAACGCGCCATAAAAACAGGAGATACTACAAAAACCACAAACGAAAATACTGCCATTACAAAAAACAAAAATGCAAAAAGCCAAAATTTTTCTTTTTTCTCTCTGTTTTCTAAAATTTGAAGCGAAAAAAGCGATAAAATAATCGTGCAAAAAGCAAGCCAAAAACCAGAAATTCCGTTTGGAATACGATTAAAGATATGGCTTATAACTTTTCCAGAAAATGATAAATTACGCCAATTTTCGAGATTTGGGTGCTCTAATCTCTTAAAATTCCCAGGTGCAAAAAATAAAATCAAAAATCCACTTAATGTCGCTATAAAGGCTATTAGAAGCGTTTTTCTTTGATTTTTATAGATGAAAAATAATATAAAAGTAAAAAACACCATGCTAACGCCAGTGGCTTCGTTCGAAAGCCCTGCAAAAAATGCTAAAACCACAAGAAAAAAAGTTTTTGCTGTGGTTAATTTAATTTCATTATGGACTAAATTTAACAGATAAATTATATACAAACTAGCCCACATAAGCGTCCAAAGGTAGTTTGCGGAACCCACAAGCCAAAATGTCGTTTGCCCTAAATTTGGATTACAAAGCCAATAAAGAAAAAACGAAGCCCATAAAAGTGTTGTGCTTTTTGAGTTTATAAATTTTTCTTTTGCTATTATGCTAGGGATTATCGAAATACAGATTAAAATCACCAAAAGCACAAGCGAATTTAACGCCATATAAACAGGTTTTGAAAGCAAATTTAGACACAACGAACTTATGTAATCTGTGATAAATCTACCACTCCAATTCAGATAATGTTTTAAGTGTTCTTCAAGCGACAAGCCTTTTAAAAAATATGAATAATCATCGCTATGAAATGGAATAAAAAATGCAGGATAATATACCAAAGCAAAAATCGCAAAACAACTAAACAAATAGGCATAAAATGAGTTTTTATTTGCCATAAATTTTTACCTTTAAATGATTTCTTCGATTATAAAATGTGGTCTGTTTTTGACCTGTTCGTAGATTCGTGCTATGTATTCGCCAATTACTCCAAGCACGATGAGCTGAATTCCGCCCAAAAACGAAATAATGACAATCGTGCTAGCCCAACCACTCAAATCCACGCCAAAAATCAGCGTTCGCAAAATGACATAAGCTCCATATATAAAGGCAAAAGCACTAACAAAAAAGCCGATGATAAAGGCAAATCTCAGTGGTGCAGTAGAAAAGCTCACAAAGCCTTCAACGGCGTAGTTAAAAAGCTTTTTAAAGCTCCAACTGGTTTCCCCTGCAACGCGTGGTTCATGGTCGAATTCTAAGCATTTTTTCTTAAATCCAACCCATGCAAACATTGATTTTGAGAAGCGGTGATATTCGTTCATTTTAAGTAGTTCAGCCACTACGCTTTTATCCATTAGGCGATAATCCCTTACGCCACTTTCGATTTTTACGCCTGAAATTCGGTTGAAAATTTGATAAAAAGCTTCGCTAAATTTTGATTTTACATAGCCTTCGCCGACGCGGTCTTTGCGTTTAGAATAGACGATTTTATAGCCATCAAGATAGCTTTTTACCATTTGGCTTATCAGGCTTGGCGGATCTTGCAAGTCAGCATCCATTAGCACTACCATATCTCCATTAGCGTGTTTAAATCCTGCTAAAATAGCTGCTTCTTTGCCAAAATTGCGCGAGAATTTTACTAAATGCACGGCGCTGTCTTTTTCGTGAAGTTCTTTGATTTTTTCTGCCGTATTATCACGGCTTCCGTCATCAACAAAAATAAATTCATACTCTAAATTTGATAAAATTTCATTTTGAATTTGCTTTAAAACACCAAGTGTAACTTTGTAAAATTCGTCCAAAACAAGCTCTTCATTGTAGCAAGGAACGACTATGGATAAAAGTTTTGTAGAATTTTGCGGATTATTTTGCGTAAAATTTTGCTCTAAATTTTGCGAAAATTCATCTAAATTTTCGCTTTTACTCTCTCTCTCTCTCTCTCTGAAAATTCTTTCATTTTTTCATCTTTCTTAAATTTCGTCATTTAAGCCTAAATTTCACTATCAAATTTAAAATTATCGCCTAGATAGTATTTTCGCACATTTTCATCGTTTGCGACCTGTTTGGCTGTGCCACTAGTGAGCAACTCGCCGTCTTTGATGACATAGGCTCTATCGCAAATCGCCAAAGTTTCACGGACATTGTGGTCGGTTATCAAAATCCCGATGTCAAGCTCTTTTAGGCTTCGCACGATGTTTTGTATGTCGCTAACAGCGATAGGATCGACCCCTGCAAATGGCTCATCAAGCAGTAAAAATTTCGGCGTTATCATCAGGCTTCGCGCGATTTCGCAACGCCTTCTTTCGCCGCCGCTTAGGCTCACCCCTTTTCGCTCTCTTATCGGCTCGATATTTAGTAGATTTAGCATTTCATCGACTTTTTCGGCTGCGATTTTTTTGTCTTTATAGGTGATTTCAGCGGCAAGCATTAAATTTTCTTCCACGCTTAAATCCTTAAAAACGCTACTTTCTTGGGGTAGGTATCCGATGCCAAGCTTGGCGCGTTTGTGAAGCGGGACATTGCTAATATCCTTAAAATCGAGCAAAATCTCGCCACTCGTGCTAGAAATCAGCCCGCAAATCATATAAAATGTCGTGGTTTTGCCTGCGCCATTTGGACCTAGTAAGCCCACGACTTCGCCGTTTTCGACCTCTAATGAAACGCCCTTGATTATCGGGGTGCCTTTGATAGTCTTTTTCAAATCTTTTACTTCTAATCTATGCATAAACTACCTCGTATTCGCGTTTGTCGCCCACGACCTTGATATTTACCGCGCAACAATCCAGCTCATATTTTTCAATAAATTTTATCAAATTCTCGTCCGCCCACTCGATGATATGAAGCCCGTCTTCGAATAAATTTTCAATCAAGCCATTATTCATCATCGCCTCGCTACCGCCATTATACAGGTCGTAGTGGTAAATTTGGCCGTAATTTTGCATGAGTGAAAATGTCGGCGAACTCACAGCGGCTGGATCTATGCCGTGCGATAGCGCGATAGCCTTTGTTAGCGTGGTTTTGCCACTTGCTAGCGTGCCATTTAGCAAAATCACTCCACTGCGTGGCAAAATTTCAGCGATTTGCGAAATTTCGCCCTCGCCAAGCGTGAGTTTAAAGCTCTTTGACATATTTTTCTTGCTCACTTTTTGGCGTGTTTTTGGTGGCGGGAAAGCCCAGAACTTGATAGCTTTTATCTTTTTCTAAAAATTTTATGGTGATTATATCGCCGATTTTTAGGATTTTGCTAGCTTTTGCCACTGCGCCGTTGATATAGACTACGCCACTTTTGCACATATCCTCGCTTATGGCGCGCCTTTTTGTGATATTTACTGAATTTAAAAATTTATCGACTCTCATGGGCGGGATTGTAGCCAAATTCGCCTTAAAATTTGGAAATTTAGGCGAATTTAAAATTTTATAATTAATCAAAAATTTTACTACTATAAATTTGTTTTTATCAATTTTGTTAAAATGCATAAAATTCATAAATTTTAAAATTTTAAACGAAAATAAAACAATAAATTCTTATAAAATTTTTTAATAAATTTTTCTTAAAATTTTATAAAAACTTCGATAAAAACGAAGTATAATCGCTATTATATTTTATTGATAAAAATTTTCAATATATTTTAAGTTGATAATGAATATAATTTTGCCACTATTTTTAAATGCAAATTTAACGAAAGGAAAATTCCACATGAAAAAGAGCTTTTATCTTTCTTTGGCTGTGGCTGGTGTGCTTTTTGGTGTCGAAAACAACGCAACAACTCCCAAGCATAATGCGGTTGAATTCGACGAGATTATCGTTAGTGCGACCTTGACGGAGGTCGAAAATTTAAAATACGCAGGTTCGGTTGGTGTAGTTGGCGAAAAAGAGCTGAAACAAAAATCAAATGTCATTGATGTAATAGGTGATATTCCTGGCGTAAGTGTGGGAGAGGGCTTGCTTCGACCTACGGCACAAGAATTCTCTATTCGTGGCTTTTCGACTTGGGGAGATGGCGATAGGCTTATATTTAAGCAAGATGGCGTAAAGCGGGACGCTACTTTGTTTTCAAATCAAACTTCCAGCCTTAGAGTAGATAATGATATTTTAAAAACCGTGGAAGTTACCAAGGGTGCTAGTTCTATTTTGCATGGATCTGGTGCGATAGGCGGTATCGTAGATATGACTACAAAAGATGCTAGGGATTATTTAAGCGAAGGCAAAGAATTTGGTGCAATGCTTGGTTTTAGAGCAGAGTCAAACAATATGAAAAGCGGTAGAGCTGCTGTGTATGCCGATCCAAATGATGTCCCGATAGATATTTTGATTTACGGCAAACAAGCTGGCTATGGCAATATCAAATGGGCTGATGGCGGTTCTCATTATTCACAAACCCCTACCACAAAAACAAATGCTGATGAAGATATAAGGACTTTGTTTTTCAAGTTAGGCTTTGATTTTTACGATAGCCATAGAGCGCAATTTAGCATTTTTGATTATAACGGCGATTTGATGACTGCATGGCAACCTATGAGGCAAAACCCAGATGAGCTAACCCTAAGTGCTGATTTGACGCAACGAGATTATGTGTTTGATTATTTTTACACTCCTGCAAATCCATTTGTAAATTTATCATTTAAGGCTTATAAAACAGATGCTAAATATGACAGATTTTATATTTCTGGAACAGATTTGAGATATAAAAACGAAGATGAGCGTTGGGGAATTAATTTAAAAAATAACGCAGAATTTGATACGGGATTTTTAAATCATAATCTAGTTTTGGGTTTTGATTATCAGCAAAGAGAAGAGGGTGTTAGCTATGTCAGAAATGGTATAGATCAATCAATGAGTATGTTTGCATCACACCCAAATAAATGGAAAGATCTAGGAATTTATCTTCAAGATATTATTTCTGTGGGTGATTTTGAGCTTACATTAGGCGGTAGATATGATAAATTTGAACGAGAGGTTAAACGAGAGTATGGTGATAAATTTTCAGACAGCAGATTTTCGCCAAGGGTTGCGCTTGGTTATACCATTTTCGATAAGCTAACTTTGCTTGCTGGTTATAGCGAGAGTTTTAGGGCTCCTACACCACACGAAGCAGGTATGGCAGGTCCGGTAAATAGACCTTATTGGTATGTTCCAGCCGATGGGCTAGAACCCGAGATTGCGAAAGAATATGAAATCGGTTTTAGCTACGAAGATCAAGCATTGTTAAGCGATGACGATCATTTTAACTTTAAATTTATCCATTTCAACGGAGAGATTAGTAATTTTATAGAATTTGTTGATAGGGGAGATTTGGGAATTCCGCCACCAAATGCTATGAACGATCAATCAGATCCTACTAATCTGCAAAAATACGGTCAATATCAAAATATCGGTAAAGTAAAACGAAAAGGCTATGAAATTTCGACTAAATATGATATTGGTGATTTTAGTTTTGGTGCTAGTTACGAGAAATTAAAAATTTATGATGCACAAACAAAAGAGCCTATCAGAAAAACAGCTGATAGATTTATCGGAAAAGTCGATTATTCACCTATGAAGAATTTAAATTTGGGTGTGAAAGTTAGCCATTGGTTAAAACCTAAAACTCAACCACAGTATTACTATCCTGAGTATTATGGCACTCGTTATCCGTATGTAGATAAACCATTTACGACTGTTGATTTTCAAGGAAGCTATAAAGTTAGCAAAAACGAATATTTACCTTTCTTAGATGGAGCTACGATAAATTTTGGTGTGAATAATATAACAGATAAGCAATATATTCGTGCAGATACATATAAGGCTAGTTCGCAAGTCGGTCGTGGGCGAAATTTCTGGGTAGATTTAGAAGTTAAATTTTAAAATTTTCATTGAACTCCTTTTTGCGAATTTGGGTAAATTTCACCCAAATTCGCTATTTTTTTTACTCTAAATTTGGCTTATACCCGATATTTTCCTCAAATTCTTTAAGTCTCATGTGGATTGAGCGAAGTTCCGTAATCGTCGTCCAGTTATTCGTAAATACGCTAAAACTCACGCGCACTTTATTAAACGCGTTTGCTGTTTGGATCAGCACGCCAAGCGTGATTGCCTTGGTAAAAAGCCCGGGACCCATGATGAGGTAAGGCACCATGACTAGGATTTGTGAGTATGTATTTAGCCACGCATCGAAATACAAATAGTGCAAAAATAGCTTGTGGTAGTTAAATTTGAGCTTGTCAAAAAGCGAAATAATCTTTGTCTCGCTACCGTAGTTTTGCTTATCTTCTTCGGCGAATACTAGCTCTTTTCGAAATGCTGCTTCGACCTTTTGGTTGTTGTATTCTAGGCGTGGCAGGTAGCGTCCCACAAACCACGAAACCCCAAGCCCTCCGATACTAACGATTAGCGCAATCCAAACAAGCCCGCCTGGGATATTTTCGAGTATTGGCACTTTCACGCCTGAGCTTAAATTCCACAAAATCGGTATGAAGGCAAAGAGCGTCATAAAGGCATAGACGATACGCATGCCGACATCTTCGAGCGTTTTGGTGAAACGATAAATATCCTCTTGGATACGCTGCGAGCTACCCTCGATATCGCGCTCTACCTTGTGCCAAAAGCCGATATGCGCAAATGTCATCGCCTCGCGCCATTTTAGCACCCATACACGCGTGATATATCGCTCAGCAACCACCGATAACACGAACCAAACAGCAATCCAGATAAAAAGCAAAATTTGCTGGTAAAATTCATCGATTGTGTGCTTGTCTATCTCGCCACCCATATCATAAAATGTCCGATACCACTCGTTAAATTTTACATTTAAAACGGTTTGAAACAAATTTATACTTAGTATGCAAAACATACCGCCCCACGCCAAAATTCGCCATTTTTTGCTTTTGAAAAATGATGAAAACATTATCTACCTTTATTGAAAGTTTATTTCAAAATCAATTTTAGCAAATTTGATATTAATTTTTATTTTAACGCCTTAAAATTTCGTAAATTTCCCAAAATTTCCCAAATTTCAGAACTTTTAAACCAAAATTTAGCTAAAATCCTTGCCGTTATTTTCAAATCAAAGGAGTGGTTATGCAAAAAAGCGTAAAAAAGGTAGTTCTAGCGTATTCTGGCGGACTTGATACGAGTATTATTTTAAAATGGCTTGGCGATAATTATGGCTGCGAAGTGGTAACTTTCACCGCTGATATCGGTCAAAACGAAGACCTAGCCCCAATCAAAGACAAAGCCCTAAAACTAGGCATTAAACCAGAAAATATTTTTATCGAAGATTTGAGAGAAGAGTTTGTAAAAGAGTATGTTTTCCCTATGTTTCGCGCAAATGCAGTCTATGAGGGCGAGTATTTGCTAGGCACAAGTATTGCTAGACCGCTAATTGCGAAAAAAATGGTCGAAATCGCACAAAAAACAGGTGCAGACGCTGTAAGCCACGGCGCTACTGGCAAAGGAAACGATCAAGTTCGCTTCGAGCTTGGTGCATACGCACTAAAACCTGATATAAAGGTCATCGCTCCATGGCGCGAGTGGGATTTAAACAGCCGTGAAAAGCTCCTTGCTTACGCCGAGAAACACGGTATTGATATAACAAAAAAACCAGGTAAATCACCATACTCAATGGACGCAAATTTACTTCACATCTCTTATGAGGGTTTGGTGCTAGAAGATCCAAACCATGCCCCAGAAGATGATATGTGGAGATGGACAACAGATCCTAAAAACGCCCCAGATGAGAGCGAAATCATCGAAATCGAGTATGCTAATGGCGATCCAATCGCGCTAAATGGCAAAAAACTAAAAGCACATGAAATTTTACACGAATTAAACAATCTTGGCGCCAAACACGGTATCGGCAGACTTGATTTAGTCGAAAATCGCTATGTCGGTATGAAAAGTAGAGGTTGCTACGAAACCCCAGGTGGCACAATCCTTCTCAAAGCTCACCGCGCGATAGAGAGCCTTACGCTAGATCGTGGCGCAGCGCACCTAAAAGACGAGCTTATGCCAAAATACGCTGAGCTAATCTACAATGGCTTTTGGTTTAGCCCAGAGCGAATCATGCTTCAAAGCCTAATTGATAAATCACAAGAGTGCGTAAATGGCACAGTTCGCATAGAGCTATACAAAGGAAATGTGATTGTAAGAGGCAGAGAGAGCAAAGATAGCTTGTTTAATGTCGAATTTAGCACATTTGAAGAAGACGCTGTATTTAACCAAAAAGACGCAGACGGCTTTATCAAGCTAAATGCGCTTAGATTTATCATCGCAGGAAAAAGCGGTCGAAAATTTTAAAATTTAAAAGGAAATTTAATGAAAGTTTTACTTATAAAAGATGTCAAAGGGCTAGGAAAAGCCGGTGAAATCAAAGAAGTAAAAGACGGATATGGAAATAATTTTTTGATAGGAAAGGGCTTTGCACTAGCTGCGACTAACGAGGTTTTGCGCAAATACGAGGCTGGCAAACGCAAAGAAGCCGAGCTAGAAAAAGAGGAAATCGACAAAACTACCGAGCTTAAAGAGGCGTTAAAAAATGTCCGATTAAAAATCGCAAAACAAGCAGGTGCAAATGGCGCACTTTTTGGCTCAGTTACAAAAGAAGAGATCGCAACTGCGCTAAAAGAGCAAAAGAATTTCGATATAGATAAAAAAGTCTTGGAAGTCGAAAATATAAAAAGTGTCGGAATTTACGATGTTTCGGCGAAATTTAAACACGGCATTGTGGCGAAATTTGAAATAGATGTGGTAGCAGAGTAATGTTTGAAGCAACTACGATTTTAGCTTACAAAGGCAAAAATGGCTCGGTTATCGGCGGAGACGGACAAGTTACATTTGGTAATACTGTCCTCAAAGGCAATGCGACTAAAATTCGCAAAATAGGCAAAGACGGAAGCGTGCTAGCTGGATTTGCAGGAAGCACGGCCGATGCATTTAATCTCTTTGATATGTTTGAAAAATGCCTTGATAACGCAAAGGGCGAACTTTTGAAAGCTGTGGTGGAATTTAGCAAAGAGTGGCGCAAGGATAAATATCTGCGCAAACTCGAAGCCATGATGCTTGTAGTGGATAGAAAAAATATATTTTTGCTAAGTGGTACGGGCGATGTCGTCGAGCCAGACGACGGTCGCCTAGCGGCCATTGGAAGTGGCGGAAACTACGCGCTAAGCGCAGCTAGGGCATTGGATAGGTTTGGAATTTTAAGCGAAGAGGATTTGGTAAAAGAGAGCCTAAAAATAGCTGGTGAAATTTGCATTTACACAAACGAAAACATTAAAACTTACGCAATCTGGGACGATAAATAGATGATGACACCTAAGGAAATTGTTAAAAATTTAGATGATTATGTAATCGGACAAAAGGACGCTAAACGCACGATAGCAGTCGCACTTCGCAATCGCTATCGCCGTATGAGGCTAAGCGATGATATGAGGGGCGAGGTTACCCCGAAAAATATCCTTATGATAGGCTCTACCGGCGTAGGAAAAACAGAAATCGCGCGAAGATTATCAAAAATGTTTGGTTTGCCATTTATCAAAGTGGAGGCTAGCAAATACACAGAAGTGGGCTTTGTGGGGCGAGATGTGGAGTCTATGGTGCGAGATTTGGCAGCTGCGGCTGTAAATTTAGTCAGAAATGAAGAATTTGAAAAAAACAAAGACAAAATCGACGAGTATATCGAGCAAAAAATTTTAGAAAAGCTTATGCCGCCATTGCCTCGCGGGGCTAGCGAAGAGAAAAATGCAGAGTATGCCAAAAGCTACGAAAAAATGCGTGAAAAGCTACTTAGCGGGAGTTTGGACGAGAAATTAATCGAAATCGAAATCAGCGAAAACACGCTAGAATCAAACTCAAATTTACCGCCAGAAATGGCAAATATGCAAGAGAATTTCATTAAAGTCATCGGCATAGCGACGAAAAAAACAAAAAAAGAGCTCAAAATCAAAGACGCCAAAGTCGCCCTTAAAAACGAAGCTAGCGAGAAAATTTTGGATATGGAAAGCGTTAAGGCAGAGGCGATGAGACGGGCTAGGGAAGAGGGCATTATCTTTATCGATGAGATTGATAAAGTAGCTGTTAGCTCCAACGGCTCGCGCCAAGATCCGAGCAAAGAGGGCGTTCAGCGTGATTTACTTCCGATTGTGGAGGGTTCGAGCGTGAGCACGAAATTTGGCAATTTAGACACTGACCACATTTTATTTATCGCTGCCGGGGCGTTTCACATAAGCAAACCAAGCGATTTGATCCCAGAGCTTCAAGGCAGATTTCCGCTTCGCGTGGAGCTTGAAAGCTTAGATGAAAACGCGCTTTACGAAATTTTAACCAAGCCAAAAAATTCGCTTCTTAAACAATACTGCGCGCTTTTAGCAACCGAGGGCGTGGAGTTAGAATTTAGCGAAAGTGGTATAAAAGCACTTGCTAAATACGCCGCTCAGGCAAACGCTCAGGTCGAAGACATCGGCGCTAGACGACTTCATACCATAATGGAGAAGGTGTTAGAAGACATCAGCTTCGAAGCCGATGAGCATAGCGGTGAAAAGATTGTGATTGATGAAAATTTAGTCAGCGAAAAGCTAGGCGTAATCGTTAATAACGACGATTTGGCAAAATATATTCTTTAAATTTTGCGGGTAATTTCGATGAAAAGCGGATTTGTTACACTTATCGGACGCACGAACGCTGGGAAAAGCTCGTTTTTAAACTATCTTTTGGGTGAGCAAATTTCGCTTGTCTCGCACAAAATCAACGCCACACGCCGTAAAATCAATGGCATAGTTATGCATGGAGATGATCAAATCATCTTTGTTGATACCCCAGGACTTCACGAGAGCGAGAAGCTGATGAATAAGCTTATGGTCGAAGTGGCGCTCAAAGCCATTGGGGACGGCGATTTGACGCTGTTTTTAGCGCCTGTGCATGATAGCGTGGAAAACTACGCGAAATTTGTCGAGCTAAATCCCACTGCCAAACATATCGTGATTTTGACTAAAATAGATGAAGTAAATGACGAAAAAATCGTTAAAAAACTGCTTGAATATCAAAAATTTCAAGATAAATTTGAAGCCATAATTCCAGTTAGTATCAAAAAAAATATTTACAAACGCCAAATTTTGGACGAAATTTGCAAATTTCTGCCCGAGCATGAGTATTTTTACGATCCTGAAATTTTAAGCACTACAAACGAAAAAGATATTTATCGCGAATTTATCCTGCAATCTATTTTTGAAAATACCAATAGCGAGGTGCCGTATTCGAGCGATGTTTTAATCGAAAAAGTGATAGAAAAGCCAAATTTAATCTCAATTTATGCCCAGATTATTACCGACACAAACTCTCATAAAGAAATTTTAATTGGCAAAAATGGTGAAACAATTAAGAGAATAGGAATTAGAGGAAAAAAAATAATTTCTGCCTTTAAAAACATTAAAATTTACTTAAAGTTAATAGTTTTGGTAAAAAAAGGGTGGAAAAATGATGAAAATGGCGTAAAAAGGCACTTTATCTATTGACATTTCATTTTATTTTTATTATTATTCGTAGATATTTAATTTCATTTAAAGAAGTGGAGTGTTATGGCAAGAAATAGTAAAAATGCTACTTCGGTTGTTGCAATCAACAAAGTCACGCAAACCATATTCGGTCTAAGTGAAAATGAAGTTTTTGAACACGATTTTTCTAAATCAAATCGTGCGAAAGAGACTTACATTTCTTATGTACCTTATAAGGATGTAATGACAACAACAGTCGAAATAAGCAAGACTGTCGCGGATGACGATTTGTTAGACACTATCGTCGTTAAGGTTTATGAGGAGCTAGGTCTTGACACTGCTCTGGATTATAAAATTACATATAGCGAAGTTATCGGTGCTAACAGCGATGATAGAGTATTTAATGTATTCGTCGTCGATAACACAAAATTAACTGCTGAATTTGATGCTATCGCAGCTCGCACAAACTACATCGATTATGTCGCTATGGCACCGTTTCTTTACGAAAATCTCTATGCTCGTGGAATTTTGACAAGAGACGGAATTGATTGTTTTGTTTATCTGCAAAGAGATGACGCGTTTTTGGTCGTCTATCAAAACGGTGAATATTTTCAATCAAGACAGCTTAGATACAATCTCAAATTCTTGCACGACAAATTTTCTGAATTGGTCGGAAACAGAATGGAAGAGGCTGAATTCTTTAAATTACTTGCAACACAAGGTATAAATTTAGAAAATCCAGCTGAGAGAGATTATATGATTCAAATTTTCGATGATATGTTCTACTATATCAACGATGTTTTGAACGGTATATCTAAGGTCTATAACATAAATATTCAAAGTATTTATATCGGCACAGATATCGGCAAAATCCCTGCTATCGAGGTTTTTGTAGAAAATAATCTAAAAATTGACTACAAAGATTTCAATTTTAGCGTAGCGATTAATGCGAAAGATTATCCGCTTACTCAACTAGATACTTTGATGTTTTTAGCCGGACAACAATACTTGGCTGAGCCAGATGATGATCACAACTACTCACCATTTATGCGCCCGCCACCATTAAATCAAAGATATAGCGGTAAATTGATTGGCTATGTTTTGGGTGGTTTGTTGCTTGGTGCTGCTTACCCTGCGTATCAATTTGGCTATGGTTATTACAACAATATGATAGCTGATGAGAAAACAGTAGAGTATGAGGGGCTAGAATCAGAGCTTGTGCCTGCAAGAGCGCAAGTCAAAGAAGCCAGAGATAAAACTGCCAAAGTTAAAGAGGAATTTGGCGTAAGAAATAAAGAATTAGGCGATCGTAGTAGTTTGATTAACGAAATTTTTAGTAAGAAAAATGAGTATGCTATGAAAGGTATGTCTGTATTTGACCTTACTAATATGATTGTTAAAAACAGAGGAAAATTGGTAAGAATAGGCAACGATGATAGAAATATTACCGTAGAAGTTCATACTAAAAATGACAAGCAAATGACAGAGTTGCTAGAAGATATAAGCCAAAAAGCAAAATATGGCGTATATACTGAAACAATCGTCTTGCAAGGCAAAGATGACAGTGTCGTTTATGATAGTAATATAAGTGTGGAGGTGCGCTAATGAGAAAAAAAGGTTCATTAGATCAAATTGATGAATGGTTTGCAGCCAAAGGAAATAGCGCCAACACATATTTATATATGGGCTTGGCTTTGGCAGCGGTTATTGCTTACTTTGCGTTGAGCACATACTCTGTGCCATATTTAGAAGAGAGTGAAAGCAATTTAGCTAGCGCGACTGATAAATTGGAAAAATCACAAAGAGAGTATGATACTGACTTTAACGGTAATCCTACTGGCAAAGTTGCACAAGAAAGAGCTGTTTTAAAACGCGAAGAGACAAATTTGGAAAATGCTGTTAATAAAATCAACTATTTAGATGTAAAATTGACAGAGATTTCAAAGCTAACATACAATGAGAAAAACTGGGCTACCTTTATGGATAGTTTAACAACATTGGCCGAGAATAATAATATCAAAATTCATAGCATTACTAGCTCTAAAAAAGAGCCGAGTGCTAAAAATGTATTCAAACCAGAAGCATTGTTGAATATCGATGTTAAATTCGAAGGTGCTTTTCAAAATGTTGTTAGATATGTAAATTTAATCGAACAATCAGAAATGATTGTAGATGTTAATAAGATGGATATCAATGGCACCGAGGAAGGTAAAATTGGTGGCACGGTTGGTATGTCTATCTGGGGAGTGAATTACAAATGAAAAAGATAATTTTATGTTCGTTTGTTTTGTCTAGTGTGCTTTTTGGAGCAGATGAGCCTAAGGGTCTATCTGATGAAGTAAGAGCATTTCAAGATAGATATAATGGTATGTTTTCTAACCTAAACAAGCCAAGGGTCGGTCTTAGTGATTCTCAAATCGCATCTTTGCCAGATCCGTTTTATCCGAGAGAGGCTAATACTGGTCCTGCTGAGCCTGTGGTGAAAAAAACAGAAGGTTTAGGTTATCAGTTGCTTGGTATCATGGGCAATAAAGTTAAATTAAATGACAAATGGTATGGACTAGGTGATTATATCGGTTCATATAAAATTGTCCAAATAACTGGCAATAGCGTTATTGTCGCTAATAACGAAGATAATAAAATCGAATTAAAACTAAAACAAGGAAATCAAAATGTCACTATTACATACAAGTAAGAAACTTAGCTTAGCTGCTATGCTTGCATTATCGCTTGGTGTCACAGGTTTATCTGCTGCTTCAAACTGCGATAGAAAGGCTTTGAATATTAAGGTTAATGATGTTGTAACGCTAAATGAAATGCTAACACAATTATCTGATATGTGTAGATTTTCTGTCGTTGCAAAAGATGCTATGGCACAAGAAGAGCTTGCAAAAGAGCTTCAAGGTGTTAGCATTAAAGATATGTCATTAAGAGAGGTTTTTGATTTATTGATTAAAGAAAACAACCTTAGCTATGATTACTCAAACAATGTTCTTAAAATTTCTGCATTAGAGACAAAGACATTTAAGGTAGATTATATCACTTCTGTAAGAGAGGGAGTGGCTACTACGAAAGCTTCTGTTGATTCAGCTCCTATCGAGGTAGGTGATGATATTGATGATGCTAAATTAGATGATAATAAAATTACATCTACTGAGAAATTTGATTTTTGGGAAAAAATTAGCGATGATATCACTAGTATTTTAAATAACGGCACAGAAAAATATGTAGCCGTAGCTCCTATTATCAATCAAAATGCTGGTTTGATTACTGTAACTGCTACAAAATCTCAAATTGCTCGTGTTGATAGCTATTTGAAAAGTATGCAAAAACGCCTTGGCAGACAGGTATTGCTTGATGTAAATATTATTTCTGTCGAGTTGCACAATGAATACACAACAGGTATCGATTGGAGTAAATTCCAACTTGGTTTCAATACTTACATAGACAATGCTGGAACAGCTAGTTTGTTTAATTTCGGAAATTCAGTTGGCAGAACTATTACAAATGGCACTGGTGGTAATGCTGCGTTAAATGTCGGAACTACTACTGGCGGTACTACTAATCAATGGTCTGGCAAAACAAGCACTAGCAACGGTGCTTGGGCTATCGGCGCGAACTTGAATTTCAGCATTGATGGTATGATTAACTTCTTGGAGACTAAGGGTAAAACAAAGGTCGTATCTAGCCCTAAGGTAACTACTATGAATAACCAACCAGCGATTATTTCTGTTGGTGATACTATCAACTATTTATTGCTAGAAAGTGCTACTTCTCTAACTGCGGCAAGTGATGGTAGCTCTGTCACATCTGATCAAACACAATACTCTATTTTTATCGGTATTTTGTTAAATATCTTGCCAGAAATTTCAGATGATAATAGAATTATGCTTAGAATCAATCCGTCTTTGAGTAGCTTTAAATACGCAGAAGATGATGTGAAAACTACCACACCTAGAAATATCGCTCCCGATACACTTCAAAAGAAACTTTCAAGTGTAGTTTGGGTTGATGATGGCGATACTGTAATCCTTGGTGGTTTGATTGGTCAAACAAAATCTAAAAATAATACAAGAGTTCCGATTTTGGCTGAAATTCCTCTTGTAGGAAATTTATTCAAAAGCACAGCTGATGTTTTAAGCACAACTGAGCTTATTTTCGTCGTAACTCCGCATATTATCGACAATACAGGTGCTCCTTTGGCTACATCGCTAAAAGAGCTTGGTTACTCAAAATCAATTTATGAAAAATAATGAGTAACACTTATACCTCTATTAAAGAGATATTTATCGAAGATAACGAAGTCTCAGACTTCGTTAATCTCGATAAATCAACTCTTGCATACCATAAAATTTTAAATGCCCTACAAAAACCGCTTAAACTGATTTTGTTTTATGGCAAACCGGGTTGCGGAAAGACCTTTTTACTAAATAAAATCAAGGTCGATTTGGAAAAAAAGGTTAAAGTAGTTTTTATGCCACAACCTTTTTTTGATGAAAAAGAGTTTTTTTTAGAGCTATATTCTCAAATTTTCCACTCTAACCCAGTTGCACCAATCGATAACTACGAAAATTTTATGAGAGTTTATCGCGAAAGACTTGGGATTACAGGTGGAGGTGCAGCCGTGGAGCAGGTGGTAATCTTGCTCGATGAAGCTCAGCTTTATCCTGGAAATTTGATTGAAAAAATTAGATTAATGGCGGATTCTAGGTTATTTAAATTTTTATTTACAGTGCATAAAACAGACGAAGAAGATCGCCTTGCCAAAGATTATTTTAAAACCAGAATTTGGGAGAGTATCGAGCTTCCAAACTCAAATTTAGGCGAGGTAAAGCTGTATATAGAAAAAAAATTAGTTTTTCATGGTTTTCAGCAATATTATTTTATGTTTAGCGATGACAATTTTGATTTAATCCTAAATTTAACCGACGGAAATATGAGAAACATAAACAAATTAATGTATAAAATGTATGAGCTGTTTGAGTATTACGAGGCAAATAAGCCAACAGAGATTAGTTTTGCTCAAATCAATAATAAAATAATAGAAATGGCAGCCATTGGCACGGGGATAATCGATGCTTGAATTTTACGAAGTTAATGAATTAGAAAAAAAATGGGAAGAATACAACAAAAACAAAAAGCAATTTTCCTTTTTGAAATCTAAGCCAAATTTTGTATTTAAATTTGACAAGACGATTTTAGGGCTTTTGGCTTTGATTTCTATCGCGATTGGCGCGATTTTTTGGTTGCTTAAAGACGATGATAAAGTCAGCATGGCTAGCATAAACGAAAATATCCAAAACGAACCTACCATAAGCGATGTCGTGCCAAACCCTGCGCCGCAGGTCCAGCCTACCATAAATACTGCCCCGCAAACTGAGGTTACCACGCAAAATAGCGAAATTTCACGAGCGGATTATAATATCAGCGCCCCAGCAAACGATAGCAACCGAGCGCAAAATGTAGAACGCCCAAGCCTAAATATCAACGATGTGGGCGTGCTATCTAGCGAGGATTCTGGTGGTTTTAAGATCACAAACACATACGAAAATTCTGCCAATAACCAAAATTTTGCTAATCAAAATTTTGCAAACGGGGGATTTAATCAGGGTTTCAACCAGGCTAATAATGTGCCAAATTTTAACCCAAATGCTCAAAATTTCAACCAACCGATGAAAAACGAGATTATTGATTTTGGTAAGGCTCCATTACCACCAAAACAAAATGTCGCTTCTAACGCGCCAGCCCCTGTAAATAGGGCTCCGATTAGTTCTCGCCTTGAAATTCGCACTTCAAATTTAAGCTCTGAGCGACAGAGTTTGGAGAGTAAATTTTATGCGACAAATAAAATCGAGTATTCACTTTCCTTGGCTGAGGAAGCTTATAATAAAAAAGATTATGACAATGCGATAAAATGGGCTTTAACATCAAATGAGATTGATAAAAACAATATTAATAGTTGGATAATTTTTGCCAAAGCTAATTATAAAAAAGGTCGCAAAGATGACGCTATTTACGCGCTAGAAACATTTAATTCTAAGGCTAAAAATGGCGAAATTGCGAATCTAATAAATCAAATCAAAAGCGGTGCGCTATGAGAGTATTTTTATTTTTAACGCTATTTTTTGGCTCTGTTTTCGCTGTCAATGTCGATGATGTGCGAAACTGGGATCAAATCGGTCAATATAATAGAATTTGCCAAGAAAGCGTTAGAAATCTCTTTATCGAGGAGCAAAACGAGGCGCTAGCAAACACTTATGCGAAAGCTTGCCTAAAAATGGATAGGGTAAATGAGCTAGTCGTGCCAATGGTAATGCTGTATAAAACGAAGGAAACTAGGGAAAATGCCTCTTTGTATTCGACCATAGTTTTCCAAAAGAAAATGCTTTATTTAGCGCTTTGCGACGGCGTGGATATTTCGTATATCAGAACGCCGAAGATTAATTATATTTTGTCTGAAATTTTTGATAAATTTGTAGAGAAAACATACACCAAAAAAGGCGATGCGTATGTTTTTACCCTAGATGACGGCGAAAAAGCCGAGCTTTTTATCAAAGAAGAAGAGGGAGTAAAAAAAATGGTGGTGGCAATCTATGCCGGTGAAAAACTTAGCTCGATTAAAATTTATTGGTGATTGATATGACAAAGATAGAAGAGCAGATTGTTTCAATTCTAATAAAAAATAATGTCCTAACCCAAGCTATCGTCCCTGAAATTCAGGAGAAAATGGATATTGGTTTGACCCTTGGCGAAGTTTTGGTCGGCGACAACTATTTAAGTCAAGAAAATTTTTGCTTGATTTTAGCTGAGCTTTACAAACGCAGACAGATCGATTACGAAGATGTCCGTGAGAAATTTTCAATCGATCAAAAAGAATTTTTGCAAGTTTTGGCTAAAAAGCAAAATTTAACCTATATGAATTTAGACGATGTTGATATCGATTTTAAACTATCTGAGCGCGCTCCGATGGCGCAACTTAAAAAATTTGGCGTAATTCCTGTAAGGGCGGACGATTTAAATATCTATGTTGCGTTTTCTGATCCGTTTAATATGGAAGCACAGGATAGAATTCAAGCGATTTTTAACAAACACCTTCTAAAAATCGTTGTAGCCGATCCAAATCAAGTAAATAAATATATGGCTAAGCTTGAACTTTCCGAGAGTATCAAAGATTTGGTCGCTACTATTAGAAAAGAGCTGGCTAGCACGGGCGGTAGTGGCACAGGCGATGATACATCTGCGATTTTGCAGCTTATCGAGATGATTGTAAAACAATCAATCATTATGCGCGGTAGCGATATTCACATCGAGCCTACTGAGAATAACTGCGTCGTGCGCACCAGAATTGACGGTATGTTGCAAGAAATTTTTATCTTTGATAAAGATATTTATCCGCCACTTGTGAGCCGTTTGAAATTGCTTTCGAATATGGACATCGCAGAGCGTAGAAAACCACAAGACGGTCGTTTTTCTATGACGATTTCTGGGCGCGAATACGATTTTCGTATCTCTACACTGCCTATTATCAATGGCGAATCTACCGTTATGCGTATTTTGGATAAATCTAAGGTTATCATTAGCCTTGAAAAGCTTGGTATGCACCCTGAAAGCTTTAAAAAATTTAGCAATGCAATGCACGCACCGTATGGCATTATCCTAGTTACTGGACCAACTGGTAGTGGTAAATCAACCACACTATATGCGGCACTAAACGATGTCAAAAGTGTCGATACAAAAATCATTACCGTTGAAGACCCTGTTGAGTATCAGGTAAATTTAATACAACAAGTCCATGTTAATGAAAAAGCAGGCCTTACATTTGCGTCGGCTTTGCGCTCGATTTTGCGTCAAGACCCTGATATTATAATGATTGGTGAGATTCGTGACCAAGAAACGCTTAGAATCGCGATTCAAGCGGCTCTTACTGGACACTTGGTCTTTTCTACACTACACACAAATGACGCTGTTAGTGCGATACCAAGAATTGTAGATATGGGAATTGAGAGTTACTTAATCAGTGGTGCGCTTATTGCGGTCGAGGCTCAACGCCTTGTGCGTAAGCTATGCCCGCACTGCAAACAACCGACAAATGTGCCAAAATCTATGCTCGATCAGTTAAAAGAATTTTTACCTGAGCAGTATAAATTTTTCAAAGCAGTTGGTTGTGATCAATGTGGTCAGACAGGCTATATGGGTCGTGAGATGATAAGTGAAATTTTGCCTATTACAGATCGTATGCAAAGCCTGATTGCAAATGGTGGCTCGAAAGACGATATGAGAGCTTTGGCGAAAGAGGAGGGCTTTATCGATATGTTTGAAGACGGCATTATTCGTGCGGCTCGTGGAGTAACAAGTATAGAAGAAATTTATAGGGTGGCTAAACAATGAAAGATTTAAATGTAAATATGAACGCTGGTGGAAAACGCCAGCAAATGCGACTAAAAGTCAATAACAAGGTCAATGCGAACAACCTAATGAAACAACGCTCAGGCGGTTCGATTTCTAGACGCGCTCAAACGCAAAATTTGGGTAATATCACAGGCGATTTTAAAACCCAAGTAAGTCGTTTAATGGGCGGTAGTGGCAAGGTAAAAACTCTGCCATTAGTTGCTGCTATTAGACAGCTTTCTGTTATGACAAATGCCGGTATTTCTATTCACGACTCTATTAAAGAGGTCGCAAGAGCGACAGAGGATAAGACACTAAAAGGCATTTTTAGCGCGATGAACGACGACCTTAATGCAGGTCTTAGCCTGACTGAATCAGCGGAGAAATTCCGCCCACAACTAGGCGATGTCGTCGTAGCAATGGTAAGCCTTGGCGAGGCCACAGGTAATATGGCTGAATCACTTGCCAAGCTAGCTTCTATGCTTACTGAACTTTACGAAAACCAAAGAAAATTTAAAAAGGCTAGCGCTATCCGATGACTTTGATGATTGTTATGGCGATAGCATTTACGATTTTGATGATGTATGTTGTGCCTAAATTCCGCGAAATTTTCGAAGAGCTCGGAGCAGATTTGCCACTTCCTACAAGAATTTTGCTAGGAATTGAAAGTGCGCTTAGCAATTATGGTGGCTATATTTTGCTTGGTATCATCGTTACAATCGTGGGTCTTAAATGGCTCTATAAAAACAACGATCAGTTTAAAATCGGCTGGGATAGGGGAATTTTAAAGGTTTATTTGTTTGGCAAGATTATTTTTTACTCTACAATGTCACGCTTTATGCTTATTTTTACCGAGCTAGTTCGCGCTGGTATTCCTATTGCAGACGCCCTTGATACGGCTGTTTTGATGGTCGATAACCACACACTAAAAGAAAAACTTTCAAGCGTTAAAATCGCTGTTCAACAAGGTGTTAGCCTAACGGAGGCTTTTGAGAATACTGGACTTTACGAGAGTATGCTTATCCAGATGATTAGCGCTGGTGAGCAGGCTGGTAACCTTGATAAAATGCTTGGAAATGTTGCTGATTATTACAAAGAGAAATTTGACGATATTATCGATAATATTTCTAGCTATGTTGAGCCGATTATGCTATTTTTCATGGCTGGTATGGTATTGCTACTCGCTCTTGGTATCTTTATGCCAATGTGGGATTTGGGAAAAGCTGTCAAAAGCTAAAACAAAATCCGCGTCCAAATCGGGCGCGGATTTATCACAACTTCGTAAAATTCTAGTTTTCAAATAAAATTTTAACCTTAAATTTGCTAAAATTGCGCTTTTTATTTTCAAAGGATTTATCATAATAAAAGAAGTATATTTTATAATTGTCTCGGCTATAATTTTGTTTTTTGGATTTGCTACGATTGCGCCTGACTCGGCTCTTGTCGGCAGTGCTGGCAATGCGATTCGCTCGGTAAATTTGGGGCTTTTTGGTTATTTTTCATATATTTATCCGTTATTTTTACTAGGGCTTGTATATATCGCGTATCGCTATTTTAGGGGATTTGATTTTAGATTTTTTGAATTTTGCATAGGCGTGATTTTGCTATTTTTCACCGTGCTTTTTGTGCAATCAAGCATTATCGGCGATAGTGGCGGAATCATCGGTAGCGTGGTCATAAATCAGCTAAGGCAGTTTGTGGGAAGCGTGGGGATTTGGATTTTTAATCTAACGCTTTTTGTCCTTTCGCTGGTGCTGATTTTCGAGGATAAGCTTACAAATATTATCAAAAATTCTTTTATCAAAGAGCAAACTAGCGAGGCAAAAAGTGAAATTTCGCGCGAACAAACCCGCCAAAGAGCCACAAGGGCGCAAACCGAGCTAAAACCAAAACCGCTTAAAAAAGACAGAGCCGAATTTAGCGAAAAGCAAGAGAGCAAAATCGAAAAATTTCTAACCGAGCAAAGCGATGATTTGGAGGGTGAAAATTTAGATTTAAATTTAGAAAAAGAGCCAAATTTGCAAAATGAAATTTCAGAGCCAAATTCTAAAAAGTCAAATTCCAAAAAACCATCTTCGCTAAAAAAAGTCGAGCATTTAAGCGAGGTTGCCGAAAACAAAAAACTTCTTGATGAGCTAGAAAAGGGCAAAATAGACAAACCGCAAAATTTCGCCCTTCCGCCACTTGATTTTTTGGAAAATCCGCCCAAAAAACAAAATATGGTCGATGATAGCGAAATAGATCAAAAAATCTTTGATTTGCTCGATAAACTTCGCAAATTTAAAATCGACGGCGATGTCATTTGCACATACTCAGGCCCCGTGGTTACGACATTTGAGTTTCGCCCAGCAGCGCACATTAAGGTTAGTAAAATCCTAACCCTCCAAGATGATTTGGCTATGGCATTGCGCGCGGAGACGATCCGTATCCAAGCCCCGATTCCTGGCAAAGATGTCGTAGGTATCGAAATTCCAAATAAAAAGGCCCAGACAATCTATTTGCGCGAAATTTTTGAAAGTGAGGTTTTTAAAACAGCTTCTAGTCCGCTTACAATGGCGCTTGGTAAGGATATCGTGGGTCAGCCTTTTGTCACGGATCTAAAAAAACTCCCACACTTACTCATCGCAGGTGGGACAGGAAGTGGTAAAAGTGTCGGTGTAAATGCCCTTATTTTAAGCCTTTTGTATAGAAATTCGCCAAAAACACTGCGCCTAATAATGGTCGATCCAAAAATGGTTGAATTTAGACTTTATGAGGATATCCCACACCTACTAACGCCGATTATTACCGAGCCCAAAAAAGCTATAACCGCCCTTGGAAATGTCGTGGCTGAAATGGAGCATAGATATCACATAATGGCTGATAATAGGGTCAAAAATATCGAAAGTTATAATGCCAAAATTTCAAAAGAAAATGGCGAAATTTTGCCTTATATTGTGGTTGTGATAGATGAATTTGCCGACCTTATTATGACGGGTGGAAAAGAGGTCGAAACCAACATAGTGCTTTTAGCTCAAAAGGCAAGAGCATGCGGAATCCACCTAATCATAGCAACTCAACGCCCAAGCAAAGAGATTGTAACAGGCCAAATCAAAACAAATATGCCAAGTCGTATTAGCTTTAAGGTTCGCTCATATACAGATAGTCGCATAATCCTAGATCAAATGGGATCTGAAAGCCTGATAGGGAAAGGCGATATGCTCTTTATGCCGCCA
Organism: Campylobacter sp. VBCF_01 NA2; assembly: GCF_027797205.1. Lineage (NCBI taxonomy): Bacteria > Pseudomonadati > Campylobacterota > Epsilonproteobacteria > Campylobacterales > Campylobacteraceae > Campylobacter > Campylobacter sp. VBCF_01 NA2. Next base: position 889,528 of record NZ_CP115607.1, on the reverse strand, counting down.
AGTGGAAGCACTACGATTCGCTTGCATGCGCCATTTAGCACAGAAGATGAGATAAATGCCATAGCTGAGTATTTGCGTTCGCAAGAAAGCGTGGTTTATGATGAGAGATTTTTGGCCGAAAATGATAGTCAAAAAGAGGGCACAGGTATGATGGATCCGCAAAATATGGAGCTTGACGAGCTGTTTGAAGAGGCGAAAAACATCGTTCTAACCGAGGGTAAAACATCTGGTAGCTATCTGCAACGCCGTCTTAAAATCGGCTACAACCGCGCCGCTAGAATCATCGAGCAGTTAGAGCAAATGGGAATTTTAAGCGAAGTTAATACCAAAGGGTGAAGAGATATCATCAAATAAATTTGGCTAAATTTTGAAATTTAAATGGAGTAAAATTTGAGAACAGATCAGTGGCTGTTTTATTTCACGGTTGCATTAATCACCATAGGCATTGTATTTTCGCTATCCTTGACCTCATATACCACGCTTGCAAGCGATACTGAGCCACTATATTTTTTCAAAAAACAATGGATATTTGGTATGTTTAGCATTTTCCTTATGTGGGGGCTTTCGCAGTTTAACCCAGATAAGGTTTTAACGCCGTTTTGTATGGTTTTGTGGGTGGTCTCTGGGCTAGTGATGATCTCAATGGGCTTCATGCCTAAATCAATCGTATCAGAGGTAAATGGAGCGGCTAGGTGGATAAAAATCGCAGGCATTAGTATCGCTCCGGTGGAATTTTTCAAAGTCGGCTTTATATATTTTTTGGCGTGGAGTTTCTCGCGCAAGATGAACCACACTAAAAAAACGGTTTGGCAAGAGATTAAAATTTGGGTTCCGTATGTCTTTCTTTTCGCGATTTTTGGCATAGTTATCGCCATAGGACAAAAGGACCTTGGTCAAGTGGCTGTTTTGGCTGCGACGATGATATGTATGTCGTTTTTCGCTGGAACTAGCATGAGGTTAGTTGGCATAGTGGTGGGAATAATCGGCATTTTGGGTTATACCTTTGTCGTTACTAGTCCGCACAGAATTGTGAGAATTCGCTCATGGTGGGCTGGCGTGCAAGACACTATCACTCCGTTTCTCTCCCCGGAAACAGCCGCTAAGGTTCGCGTAGATGATGCGAATATGCCTTACCAAGTCGGCCACTCGCTAAATGCCATAAACAACGGCGAGCTTTTGGGTGCTGGGCTAGGGCAGGGAAGCTTCAAGCTGGGCTATCTTAGCGAGGTGCATACTGACTTCGTGCTAGCTGGCATTGCCGAGGAAATCGGATTTTTTGGAATTCTTGGCGTTGTTTTGCTCTTTTCTGCGATGCTTGCTAGGGTCTTTCGCATAGCCTCAAAATCCGTAAATAGCGTATATTTTCTCTTTGGGCTTGGCATTGCTTTTATGCTATTTTTCTCATTTTGTCTAAATTCTTACGGAATTACTGGGTTAATCCCTATGAAGGGTATCGCTGTGCCGTTTCTAAGCTATGGCGGAAGCCATGTCATAGCTGCTTCAATGGCGGTTGGATTTATACTTATGATTAGCAAACGCGCAAATTTAAGGAGCTGAAAATGATAGCAATCAGTGGCGGTGGCACAGGCGGGCATTTAAGTATCGCAAAAAGTTTAGGCACTGAGCTTAAAAATCGCGGAATAGGGGTGATTTTTATCGGTTCGACCAACGGCCAAGACAGAGCGTGGTTCGAAAATAGCGAAATTTTCGAGCGGGCGTATTTTTTAGAAAGCTCTGGCGTGGTAAATAAAAAAGGATTTAGTAAAATTTCATCGCTGATGAATATTTTAAAACTATCTTTGAAATGTCGTAAAATTTTCAAAGAAAACGGCGTAAAGGCCGTAATCAGCGTGGGCGGATACAGCTCGGCTCCGGCTTCGTTTGCTTCTTTATTTTTTTTCAAGCCACTTTTTATCCACGAGCAAAACGCCATTTTAGGGCGGTTAAACGACCTTTTAGAGCCGTTTTGCAAGAAAATTTACAGCCCATATTCTAGGGAAAAATTCGAGCTTCCCACAGCTTGTGGTTGCGTGACGAAATTTACTCAGGATAATACCCAGTGCATAAGCGATAAATTCGACTATCCAGTAAGTGACATTTTTTTTGAAAAATCTAGAATTCGAAGCGAAGTAAAAACGATAATTTTCTTAGGAGGTTCGCAAGGGGCGAGTTTTATCAATACTCTTGCTTCAAATTTAGCGCCAAGGCTCGTTAAAATGGGCTATGAGATTATTCATCAATGTGGCGAAAAAGAGTTTGAAAAATACAGCGAATTTTACAAAAACGCGAATTTAAATGTCGAGCTTGTGGGATTTAGCAAAAATTTGGTCGATTTGATCTCAAAGGCCGATTTGTGCGTAGGCAGAAGTGGGGCTAGCACTCTGTGGGAGCTCGTGGCAAACGGACTTCCTGCGATTTTCGTGCCGTTTCCGCACGCAGCAGGAGATCATCAATTCTACAATGCAAAATTTTTGCAAGATCTAAATTTATGCAAAATCGTGCGCCAAAATGAGGCTAGCGAGGATAAAATTTTGGATTTAATCCAAAATTTCGACGCTCCAAGTGCAAGTAGGGGGCTAGTAAATTTCAGCTCCAAAAACGGCGCAAAATCCATAATCGACGATATTCTAAGCCAAATTTAAAAACAAAATTTGGCTTAATATTGACAAAACTTAGCACTCGGTGCTATAATGTGCTAATTTTTAAACAAAATTCAATCCAAAGGACATTTTATGGCAAAGAAAAAATTCAAAACAGAGGTCAATGATTTATTAAATTTAATGATTCACTCGCTGTATTCAAACAAGGAAATTTTCCTTCGTGAGCTCGTATCTAACGCCTCAGACGCGCTTGATAAGCTAAATTATCTATGCCTTACCGATGAGGCTTACAAGGCTTTAAGCTACACGCCACGCATTGAAATTTCGCTCGATAGCGAGAATAAAATTTTAAAAATTTCAGACAATGGTATCGGTATGAACGAGGGCGAGTTAGAGACTAATCTAGGCACGATTGCGAGATCTGGCACAAAGGGATTTATGGCGAATTTGAGCGGAGATGCCGCCAAAGATAGCAACCTAATCGGGCAGTTTGGCGTGGGGTTTTATTCGGCGTTTATGGTCGCAGATAGTATCGATGTCATCTCGCGCAAAGCCCTTGAAGACGAGGCTTTCAAATGGTCATCGAACGCCGAAAACTACACAATCGAGCCTTGCGAAAAAGATAGCTTTGGCACTGATATAATCTTGCATTTAAAAGACGATGAATTTGCGAATTTGGCGCGATTAGAGGGCATTATCAAAAAATACTCCAATCATATCCCATACCCGATTTTTGGGCAAAAAGAGGAGTATATCCCTGGCGAGGACGGTGCGCAGGGTCATAGCGAGACCAAGGTCGTGCAGCTAAACTCGGCTAGTGCGCTTTGGCAACTGCCAAAATCATCGCTAAAACAGAGCGATTATGACGACTTTTATAAACAAATCAGCCACGATAGCGCAGATCCGCTATTTCATATCCATACCAAAGCAGAGGGCGTGCATGAATACACGACGCTGTTTTATGTGCCATCAAACGAGCCTTTTGATTTATACCGCGTGGATTATCAAAGTGGCGTCAAACTCTATGTCAAGCGCGTATTTATCACAGATGACGCCAAAGAGCTTTTGCCTGTGTATTTGCGCTTCGTGCGTGGCGTGATAGATGTGGAAGATCTGCCACTAAATGTAAGCCGTGAAATTCTGCAAGAAAACCGCATTTTGGCCCATGTCAAGGAACAAAGTGTAAAGAAAATTTTAGGCGAATTAGCCAAAATGCTAAAAAACGACCGCGAAAAATATGAGAAATTTTACGCGCTTTTTGGCAAAGTGCTAAAAGAGGGCTTGTATGGATTCGGCCCTGATAAGGCTGAGATTAGCCACCTAGCGCTGTTTAAGTCAAATTTACGCGAGGGGCTAATCAGCCTAGATGAATATAAGGCGCGTATGAGCGAGCAAAACGCGGAGCAAAAAGAGATTTATTTCATCACTGGCAAAGACGCGAAAATGCTGAAAAACTCGCCACTTTTGGAGGATTTTAACGCTAGGGGTGTGGAGGTTTTGCTCTGCGATGATGAGATTGATGCTGTGGTTATGCCGGGACTTTTCGAGTTTGATGGCACGGCAATCAAGAGCGTAACTAGTGTAAAAAGCGCCGAGCAAAACGAAGAGCAAAGCGCGTGGGCGCTGGAAGTGGCGGCGAAATTTAAAGAGTGTTTGCAAGAACGCGTAAAAGATGTGAAAATCTCCACTCGTCTGACAAACTCGCTTTCTTGCCTTGTCTTTGACGAGAGCGATCCAGACTACGCCACACAGCAAATTTTGCGCCAAATGGGGCAGACGAATTTGCCTGAGTTTAAGCCGATTTTGGAAATCAACGCAAAGCATGAGATCATCAAAAAGTTAGAAAATAATAAAACTATGATTGCTAGCGTGGCGCGTTTGGCTTTTGATTTGGCTAAGCTAGGCGAGACCCAAAGCGTCGATGATCCGGGCGCTTTTATCGCCAATATCAACGAACTAGTCGCAAAAGCTCTGTAAAATTTGATTTGTGATTGAGCGTGGCGCGTGGCTTGGAATTTAGCCGCGCTTTTTCGCTTGGAATTTTGATTGTGTTTTAATCCGTCGCGTTTTAGCTGGGAATTTAGCCGCGCTTTAAGCGTGGCTTTTGGCTGGGGGGAATACTGCGCGCGAGGCGGTAAAAATCTCGCCTATTCTGTCTTTGCGAGAATTTGTCGTTAGGCAAATTTGTGGCAATCTATGAGTTAAAATTTGAGGTCAGTATTTTTGCAAATTTAGCGTAATGAATTTCAAGTTCGTAGATTGCTTCGTCGCTTCGCTTCTCGCAATGACAAACAAAGGTAATTTTACTAACGCAAAATTCTCGCAATGACAGCATCGCGCGCACTGCAATGCGCCACCGCGAGAATTTCACGCCAAATTTTACGCCCTTATCGTAGGCTCTCGGCCTTGCGAGAGTTTCGTTGCGATAAAGTAGTTAAGCTGAGAATACGAAATATTCCCTAGCTCGGGCTTTAATTCTTTTAGTTTGGCACGGATATCCGTGAGCTGGTCGCCGCTAGCTAGCATTTTGCGAATTTCATCTTTGTATGGGCTTAGCAACTCTTCGCTTGTCGGACCTGCGAATTTCGCCTTTATTTCGGCTAAGTATTTTTCGCCAAATTCGCTTTTGATAAAGTTGCTAATCTGCGAATATGTAAGCTCGCTAAGCTCAGGATATGCTTCTGCCAAATCGCCGCCGATCGAGTAGTAGCTATCGCCGTTTTCGAGTTTGGCTTGGATTTCGTCCTTGTATTTGGCGAGCCTGTCCCTAGTCGATGGCGCGGAAAATTGATTTAGCCTTGTCTCTGATATGAAATGGCTGACCTGAGAGTAGGCCACCTCTACGCCTTGCTCTTGCAAAATTTTTGTGATTTGAAGCGGGGTTTTTTCTTTTTTGAGTAGCTCTATGATTTCCATAGTGTGGCTGGCTAAAACCTGCTGTTTAGGGGTATAGACCTCATCTATTTCTGCTCTTGCTAGGCCCAAGAGCGAAGCTATTGTTTGCACGCTATTATGGAGAGCTTCCCATTTTTCGCTATCCAAAAGGCTATAATTTTTAGCAATTCCTAAGAGTTTTAGAGCTTTTCTGTAACTTTCTCTGCCTTTGATATTTTCTAAAAATTCAGCGTCTTTGACCATTTGCTCGACTTTTATAACATCTACTGCCATAGGTTGCTCCTTGTGAAAATTTGGCGTTATAATATAATATTAATTCTTAAAAGTCAATAAAAATAGCGAATTTGTAAGTGGATTTTAAGAAAATTTGTAAGTTTATAAATTTACTTTTACTAAATTTTAAGGTTGATAATGTGCATTTTGCAAAATAGTTTTATAGATAATAAATCTGGCGAAATTTGCGCTAAATTTCACTCCTGCACGCAGATTTCGCCGTTGATTAGCCCTTTTATAGTGTGGTATCCCACGACTGCTATCAAAACACACAAAAGCGCGAACATACCAAGCCCAAGGCGCGCAAACCACACTTCTGCGCTTAAAAAATACGCCTTCATAAAGGCAATGCACCCAGCCGCTGTCGGGAAAGTGAAAGCCCACCATGATAGGAAAAATTTAAGCCCGAAAAAGCTTTTTGCCATGAAAAATATCAAAAGTGTGAAAAATAGCACCAAATTTATCAAAATTTTAGCGAGCATATCAAACTCGCCACCGATGTTGATATAGCCCAGAAACGCCACAGACGGGGGCGCAATCATTATAAAAAGCGTTGGGACGAATTTTTGTGCGAGTTGGTCGTGAAAAATAATGCGGTAAAAAACAATGCTAAAAAGCACAATCCAAAAGAAAATCCCAATGCTAAAAAAATACCACAGATATTCGCCCTTTTCGGTCGCGGCGATTACTACGATGAGATTGCCCACGATCGGGATAAACCACGCTGGATTTGAGTGGGTGATGAGCATGTTTTTTTGTATCCAAAACGAAATGATATAAAGCGTCAAAAACGCATGAAATATCATCGCCACGCCGTAAAATGCGCTATGAAGTGCGCTAATATCGTTAAACGCGATGGCTAGTAAAAGCAGGCTAATCGAAAATGTGGCAAAAAAACTTAGCTTGATTGGGTGGGTAAATTCTGCCTGCACAGCGCGCGGAAATTTGATGATTTTTGCCGTGTAAAACGCCGAAATTAGCGCAAACACACCAAGGGCGAAAAATCGCAAAATTTCAAATATAAAATGTGGCGCACCATACGCCTCGCTAATGGCGCGATAAGCGATACTAAGCCCGCCAAGCCCCATTGTTACGGCAAAAAACATAATCGGGAAATTTGAGAGTTTGGAGATATTTTCGTTTTTTAGATTCATTTTAGCCTCGATGAATTTTAAAAATTTTAAAAAATGGCGCGAATTTTAGCAAAATTTGACGCCATAAATTCTTACAATTATAAATTAAAACTGAAATTTATAAAATTTTAAGTTTTATTAAGCGCGAAAAAAGTAAAATAATCGATTTTTAACAAATTCGAGGCAGATTAAGGCGGACAAAAATGGAAAATTTTATCAAAATCGTAACCGACATAAACTCATTTATCTGGGGGCCATACTTTCTCATAGCCCTTCTTTGCGGAACTGGCGTGTATTTTACAATCAGATTAAAATTCGTTCAAATTTTGAAATTCAAGCTTGCCGGAAATAGACTTTTGGGCGATTTTTCGCTCCATGGTAAAAAGGCGGGCAAACACGGTATGAGCTCGTTTCAGGCGATTTCGACTGCGATTGCGGCGCAGGTGGGCACGGGCAATCTAGTCGGAGCTTCGACTGCGCTTATTATGGGCGGACCTGGGGCGATTTTTTGGATGTGGTTGGCTGCGTTTTTTGGTATGGCGACAAATTTCGCCGAAATCTGTCTAGCTCAAATTTATCGCTCAAAGGATAAAAGTGGCCATATCATAGGCGGACCTGCGTTTTATATTTCGCGCGGTATTGGCGGGAAATTTGGCAAAATTTTGGCTGTGGTTTTTGCCATAGCGATAATCTTAGCGCTTGGTTGTATGGGAAATATGGTGCAAGCAAACGCCATTTCAGACGGATTTAGCAAGGCTTTTAATATCGACAAGGTCTATATTGGCGAAATTTTGGCTGTGGTTTGCGCGATAATCTTTATCGGCGGTGTCAGGGCAATCGCGCGCGTAGCCGAAAAGGTCGTCCCGCTTATGGCGATTTTATACATTTTGGTGGGATTTAGCATAATCTGCGCTAATATCTCAGAGCTTCCTGGCGCTATTTCGCTGATTTTCAAAGCTGCCTTTGATCCAAGCGCTGCATGGGGCGGTGCGACGGGGGCTAGTATCGCTATGGCTATGAGATATGGCGTGGCCAGGGGACTATTTAGCAACGAAGCTGGTATGGGCTCTACCCCTCACGCTCACGCCGCTGCTAATGTCGCTCACCCAGTCGATCAAGCAATGCTAGGCATTATGAGCGTTTTTATAGATACATTTATCGTGCTAAATATCACGGTTTTTGTGATACTGACCTCGGGCGTGGTGGAGTTTGGGGCTGATGGCAAGGCTGTATTTAGCGGGATTGCGCTCGTGCAAGAGGCGTTTTCGTCGAATTTTTTGGGCAGGGAGCTTGGATATAGCTTCGTGGCGATTTGTCTTTTGTTTTTCGCATTTACTACGATTATGGGCTGGTATTATTTCGCTGAGATAAATATCCGCTATCTGCTTGGACCAAAAGGGGTGAAATTTTTACAGCTTTTGGTTATCGGCTTTGTTTTTATGGGCTCACTGCTTAAAATCGACCTTGTTTGGGAGCTAGCCGATCTTTTTAATGGACTTATGGTGATTCCAAACCTGATTGCGATTTTGCTTTTAAGTGGCATTGTAGTGCGCTTACTGCGGGATTTTGACGCGGGCAAGGCATACAACGCCAGTGATTACATTAAAGGCTAAATTTCAGCGTTAAATAATTAAATTTAGGTAAAATCGTAAGTTATTTTACGATTAGGAATTTTTATGTTTTTACATACTTTTCACCAAAAAAGTATTAAGGAAAAATTAGATTATTTAGCGGATTTGGGGCAAATCGACAAGGCTACATACGATAAAATTTTAAAATTTTACGCCCTCGATAGCGAGGGGCAAATTTCAGCCCTAATCAAAATGCAAAGCGCAACCAATAAAGTTTTATGGAGCGTTAAAAAAATAGATTCTTACAGGATCGAACCAGACGGGGCAATGCGCTATAATGGCGAATTCGTCGATGTCAGGCGCGCGGTTTTAAGTAGCGCGGATATGAGGGCAAAAGATTTTTACGAAAACTCACAAAACAAAGTCGCAACCCACGAGCAAAGTAGCAATAAATTTTGGAAAAAATTTGTTATTTGGTCGGTGGTGTGGGCTTTGGTTTTAATTTTTCTTATATATTTAATCTCAAATTAAAGGATAAAAAATGTGTAAAGATTGCGGATGTTCTATCGCAGGACACACTTACAGCCACACGCACTCTGACGGAGTTACGCACACTCACGAGCATAACCACGCTCATGCTCACTCTCATGGAGAGGCGTACGAGCACGAGCACGGCGAAATTCACGGCGACCACGCACACCCTGTGCTAAATGATAAAAAAACCGTTGAAGTAATCACGAAAATTTTATCTGCAAATGACGCCGAAGCAGCGCATATCAGAGAGCATTTCGACGAGGACGGGATTTTGTGCGTAAATTTGATGAGTAGCCCAGGAAGTGGCAAAACAACGCTACTAGAAGCTACTATCAAAAGCGGTAAATTTAAAATCGGCGTAATCGAGGGCGATTTAGAAACCAATCGCGACGCCGATCGCGTATTGCAAGCAGGCGCGCGCGCTCATCAAATCACCACAGGACAAGCATGTCATTTAGACGCATTTATGGTGCATGAAGGGCTTCATCACCTCGATACCACTGGGCTTGATTTGGTTTTCATAGAAAATGTCGGAAATCTCGTCTGCCCTGCAAGCTACGATGTCGGCGCACACGCAAATGTCGTGCTTCTAAGCGTAACTGAGGGAAGCGACAAGGTCGCAAAATATCCTGTTATGTTTAGGGCTGCGGATTTGGTCGTGGTAACCAAACACTCGTTAATCGAGCATTTTGATTTTAGCGTCGAAGAGGTAGTCAAAGAGGTGCGAAAACTAAACCCAAAAGCAAGTGTTATTGCGCTTGATAGCAAAACAGGCGAGGGCGTGGATAAGTGGCTAAAATTTTTGGAATTTAAAAAGGAATTTAGATAATGTGCCTTTCAATCCCGTCAAAAGTGATTTCAATAGATGAAAATAATTTCGCGACCGTCGAAACGCTAGGTGTAAAGCGTGGCGTGAGCTTGGATCTGATTTCTGAGCCAGTTAGCGTTGGAGATTTCGTGCTTATTCATGTGGGCTTTGCGATGGAAAAAATCGACACAGCCGTCGCCTTAGAGAGCTTGAAAATTTACGAACAAATCGCCGAAGAGATGAATAGTGGCGAAATTTCGGCAGATGAGGGCGATATGGGGCTAGCGAATTTAAAATAAATTTCAAAATTCGCAAAAAAAAATTAAAAAATAAGGCGAAGTATTTTTAGATGATTTTTTGCGTTTTAGAGCGGTTGCGAGCGAGGCGCACTGGGCTGTGCGTCGCAGTGAAGCAAGCGCAAATAATCGCAAAAAAGCACTAAAAAGGCAAGCCGTGCAAAGGAAAAAAATGCGTAGAAAAGACAGAGAACTTTCAAATGAGGAAGCTTACAAAATCATTGATGATTGCGAATATGCCATAATTTCGTGCGTGAGAGATAATGGCGAGATTTTTTCGATTCCGCTTTCGATTGCTAGGGAAAATGATAGTATCTTTATCCACGGCGCACCCGAGGGGAGCAAGGCGGAGCTTTTTACGCAGGGCAGGAAAGTTAGCATTGTTTGCGTGAGCTACAATCAAGTCCCAGTCCTAAGCGATGCCGAATTTGAGGCTATTAAAGACAATACAAGCATGCTTGGCAAAAAGGCTTTCACCACAGAATACACCTCGGCAATCGCGCGAGCCAAAGCCTATGAGGTCGGCGATGAGCCTACTATGAAAAAGGCGATGAAACTACTTTGCGAAAAGTATTGCAAAGAGTATATGAGCGCCTTTGAAACAGCCATAAACGGGCAGTTTCATCGTATGAAAATTTATGAGTTTAAAATCCAAAGCGTGAGTGCAAAAGCCAAAAAAATCAAATAAGGCGCGCGGTGGAAGCAGAAGCACTAATCCAAGAAATCTGGCGCAGGTATCGCGCAAAGCCTGAGTATTTGTGGAAAAGTGCGCCGGGCTTTTGCGTTTTTCGCCACGAAAAAAACAAAAAATGGTTTGCCGTGCTGATGAAGGGCGTGAGCGTAAAAACTCTGGGCGTCGAACTCGGTGCGTTTGTGGGCGAGAAAACGCTTGATATTTTAAATTTGAAAATCGAGCCGAATTTGGGCGAAATTTTGCGCGACGGCAAGAGTGTCATAGAGGCGTATCACATGAACAAAAAGCATTGGATTAGCGTAGTATTTGGTGTTTGCGACGAGGCGACGACATACGATTTAATCGAAGAAAGTTATAAACTTACAAAGAAGTAAAAATGGATTTGATAAAAGATTTTAGAGATAAAAAGCTGATTTTAGGGCTTTCAGAAGCGATAAAGCAAAAAAGCACAAAGCCCATAAATATCATGGAAATTTGCGGCGGTCATACGCACAGCATTATGAAATTTGGTCTGCCAAATTTGGTTGGCGAAAATATAAACTTCGTGCATGGTCCGGGCTGTCCTGTGTGTGTAATGCCACGAACTCGCATTGATGAAGCAATCGCTCTTGCGTCGAGTGAGGGCGTGATTTTTTGCACTTTGGCTGATATGCTAAGAGTCCCCGGAAGCACCACGAGCCTACAAAAACTGCGTGCGGGTGGAGCCGATATACGCGCGCTGTATAGCCCGCTCGATGCCCTAAAAATCGCCGCTCAAAACCCTGATAAAAATGTCATTTTCTTTGCGATTGGCTTTGAGACGACTACGCCGATGAGTGCAGTTTTGGTTGATAAAGCGATAAATTTGGGGCTAAAAAATCTATTTTTTCACATAAATCATGTAACCGTCCCAGCCCCAGTAGAAGCCATTTTACAAGACAAAGACGCCAAAATCGATGCATTTTTAGGACCTAGCCATGTCAGCGTCATCACAGGAAGCAAAATTTACGAAAATATCGCCACAAAATACAAAAAACCAATCGCCGTGAGCGGTTTTGAGCCACTTGACATTATGGCTGGTGTGCTAAATTTGGTAACTCAGTTTGAAAATGGCACACACGAAGTCTATAACGAATACGACAGAGTAGTGAAAACGGATGGCAACAAAACTGCGTTAAATTTGATAGATAAATATTTTGAAATTTGCGATTTTTCGTGGCGTGGGCTTGGCGAAATCCCAAAAAGCGGTATGAAGCTAAAAGCCGAATTCGCCGAATTTGACGCGAGAGTAAAATTCGCTGAAATTTTGCAAAATTTAGAAAGTAAGGGCGAAAATAGGGCATGTATCTGTGGCGAGATACTGCGTGGCAAGGCGAAACCTTATGATTGCAAGGTTTTTGGCAAGGTCTGCACCCCGCAAAACCCGATAGGCTCGTGCATGGTAAGTAGTGAAGGCGCATGTGCTGCGTATTTCAAATACGCACGAAATTCATAAAATTTTGCGTAAAATTTTACAAAATAAGGATAAATTTTGAAAAAAACGATTTTGCTTAGCCACGGTGGTGGTGGCGAAGAGATGAATAAACTCATCAATGATACGATTTTTAGGGCGTTTGATAATGAAATTTTGCGTGAGTGCAACGACAGCGCGATTTTGCCAAATTTCGGTGGCGAGTTAGCTTTTACGACTGATTCGTATGTCGTTACGCCGATATTTTTTAGCGGTGGCGACATCGGTAAAATCGCAGTTTGTGGCACGATAAATGACCTTTGTATGGTCGGAGCTAAACCGCTTTTTATCAGTGTGGGTTTCATCATCGAAGAAGGGCTAGAATTTGCCGAATTTGAGCGAATTTTAGCTTCCATTGCCGACACAGCAAAGCAGTGTGGCGTAAAAATCGTCTGTGGCGATACTAAGGTCGTCCCGCACGGCAAATGCGACAAGATTTTCATAAACACCAGCGGAATAGGGCAAATCCTAGCACCAAACATAAAGGCGAAAAATATCAAAATCGGCGATAAAATCTTGCTTAGCGGAGATGTGGGCAGACACGGGGCTGTGATACTAGCTGCCAGAGATGAGCTTTCGCTTGAAAGTGAGCTTAAAAGCGACTGCAAACCGCTAAATGGAGTAGTAGGGGAGTTACTAGCAAGTGGCGTGAAAATAAGAGCCATGCGAGATGCTACGCGCGGTGGTTTGAGTGCAGTTTTGAACGAATTTGCCGAGATTTCTGGCAATGAAATTTTGGTTTTCGAAGAAAAAATCGCGCTGAGCGATGAAGTCGTGGGCGTGTGCGAGTTGCTAGGTTTCGAGCCTTACGAACTGGCGAACGAAGGCACTTTTGTCGCAGTCGTTGCCAACGGCGATGAAGCAAAAGCATTAGAAGTGTTGCGTAAATTTGATAAAAACGCCGAAATCATCGGCGAAGTAACAGGCACGGCAAAATCGCAAAATAGGGTGATAATCCAAAATGCGTATGGCTCAGGGCGATTTTTGGAGCTTCCAAAGGGTGAGCTTTTGCCTAGGATTTGCTGAAATTTAAAATTCAGTATCAAACGATACTGACCGAACAGCAAAAACAAAAGGATAAATTTGGAAAACGAAAATTTAGAAAATAAACCAAATGTCAAAAAATCAAATTTGCGAGATTATGATGAAAATCCGATTGTTATAAGAGATTTTATAAAAGAAATTTCATTTTATATGTTTTTTCCCGCCATTTTTGATTTAATTTTAACAAAGATACTTTTTGATAAGGGGATTATTACCTTTATGACCACAAAGACAATTTATAGCGAATTTAACAACAATATAATCTTTATTTCGTCAATTATTGCGACAATAATACTGGCTATTTGGTTCAAAAAACGCATAGGCACGAACGACGATGAATTTAAATTTTTTAACTCTAAAATCGCTCTAAATAATGTTGTATCCATAGAAACAAATTCACTAAAAGAGGCAAATTTTATTATCGATAAAAGGACGATGTTGCTGCCTATTTTTTTGGCGGTAGTGATTTTTTCTTTATTTGTGGGTGCGATAAATATGGCATACGCTTTTAGCAGTTTAATCATAGTGATTTACTGCCCGTTCATGATACTTTCTATCATCAGAAATGGGTCGCTTGGCAGTCTATTTTCGTTTAGTTTTTTAGCTATAAAAACCAAGCATGGCGAAAAAATTATACCTATAATCACAAAAAAAGATAAAGATGATTTGAGAAAATATTTTTTAGAAGTTGCAGGCGTTGATATTGAGAAAAAAATCAATTATTTGATGATAAAAACATTTTAATAAAATGGAGATAATATGCACGAAATGTCGATAGTGCAGAGCTTAGTGGAGCTTTGCGAGAAAAATTTAAACGCAAATGGTGGCGGAGAAATCAAAGAAATCGTAGTCAAAGTAGGCAGGCTTAGTGGCGTGGAAGCGCATTATTTGCAAAGCTGCTACGATGTGTTTAGGCAGGGCACGGTCTGCGAAAATGCCGAGCTAAAAATCCATATCCAAGATGTCGTTATAGAGTGCGAAAAGTGTGGCTACAACGGCGTTTTGGAGCAAAACAACTTCATCTGCCCAAAATGCGGGAGCAGAAATTTAAAAGTAACCGACGGCGAAGATTTGTATCTAATGCAACTTGTGATTGAGTAGGTGCGCTATGGATTTAAACGAATTTGAGAATTGCAAAATTTATATTGACGGCGAATATAGCGATTTTTGGATTATCGAAAAGATGATGCGTTTTATTTTAAGAAGCTTTGAATTTTGAGCGAAGTTAATTTCTGCGCCGAATTTAGAAAATTCACGCAAATTTAAAATTTGTCAAATTTCGGCACAGTATTCCAAACCATGCCAAAAACCCAAACCGCACTAAAAATCCCATTACTCTTCGTTCTCTTCGTCGCTAGAATTATGTATAAACCCGCTAAAATCCAGCTTCTCAGCCATTTTTAAAATTTCTTTAAATTCCAAAAATCTGCCGTTATAATCATAGCAAACATTTATCGCGCGCCCTTTTAGCGGTGGGGTTTTGTCATGCACATGGCCGTATAAATGCACCGAGCCATAATGCGCGCCGTTCCACTCCAAAATCGGGTAGTGAAATAGCACGAAGCCCTTTTTTACGCCTGGGGCTTTGAAATATTTATAATCGCAAATTTCATCGAAATAGCCCTGCAAATCGGTGTTTGCGATGATTTGTTTGTCATGATTGCCCAAAATCAGCCTATGAGAGCCGTTTAACCGCTCTAAAATCCGCGCTGTTTTGGTGCTGTCTTTGTGAAATGAGAGATCACCTAGATTATAGACGATGTCATCATCGCTCACAGTGTCGTTCCACAGGGCGATTAGATACTCGTCCATTTCGGCTACGCTATTAAAATTTCGGTATTTTGGGCTGTATTTCATAATGTTTTCGTGTCCGAAATGCAAATCGCTAATAAAATAAATTTTACTCATTTTAAACCCTTAAATTCGGTGAAATTTTAAATTTTGTGTGGAAGTGAAATTTTAAAATTTAAGCGCGTATTGTAGCGTAAATTTTGAAAAATAGGCAAATTTTAGGCGATTTCTCGCCTAAAATTTACGGAATTTAAGCTAAATTCTTAGCTTTTAGCACCTCGACTACTTGCTCGGCGATCGCTAACTCTTCGTTTGTAGGGATAATTAGAGTTTTGATTTTTGCCTCGCTCGTGCTTAGATCGCGGTTGATTTTTCTGCGGATATTGTTTTCAGCCTTGTCGATTGCGATACCAAAATGCGCTAGCTTCTCGCAAACTCTCTCGCGCAAGATATTTGCGTTTTCTCCGATACCGCCAGTAAAGATGATAGCGTCGATTTTGCCAAGCACTGCGTAGTATGCGCCTACGAGTTTGACGATTTGATAGACTAGCATATCATAGGCGAGTTTTGCTTTTTCGTCGCCTGCTTCCATCATTTCCTCGACTTTGCGCAAGTCGCTAGTGCCACAAATGCCCAAAAGTCCGCTTTTTTTATTCATTATCGCGTCCATTTCTTGTGCGCCATGACCTGCCACGCGCTCCATATACGCGATAATCGCAGGATCTATCGAACCACACCTAGTGCCCATCATAAGGCCTTCGAGTGGAGTCATACCCATTGAAGTATCGACACATTTGCCATTTTTGATAGCGGTGATACTAGAACCATTTCCAAGGTGAAGCGTAATGCAGTTAAATTTATCATAATCCACGCCTAAAAATTCAGCCGCTGTGCGCGATACATACCAGTGAGAAGTGCCGTGTGCGCCGTATCTGCGGACTTTGTTTTTCTCGTAGAATTCATACGGAAGCGCATACATATATGCTTCGCGCGGCATGCTTTGGTGAAATGTAGTGTCAAAAACAGCCACATTTGGGGTTTTTGACGCGCTCATACATGATTTGATTCCGGCAACTGCTGCTGGGTTGTGAAGAGGGGCAAGCGGGCAAAGCTCTTCGATTTTGGCTAGCACATCGCTATCTACGAAGGCTGCTTTGTCGAAATAATCAGCGCCTTGGACGATTCTGTGTCCGATACCTTCGATATCGTTGATGTCTTTTAGCGTGCCACTTTCTTTTAGCAAGCGATACATTATCTCAATGCCTTCTTCGTGCGATTTAATCGGCTCTTTGACCTCTTTTTCAAACTCGCCTGCCTCGATTTTGGCTTTTGAGTGCTCTGAGCCAATCTCTTCGATGACGCCACTTGCAAGGCAAGTTTTAGTGTCCATATCTTGGAATTTAAATTTGATTGAACTGCTACCTGAGTTTATGACTAAAATTTCCATTAATTTACTCCTGCTTGAATTGCGCTAATAAGCACTGTATTTACGATATCCTCGACCTTGCAACCCCTGCTTAAATCATTAACTGGTTTTTTAAGACCTTGCAAGATTGGGCCGATTGCTACTGCGCCAGATGTGCGTTGGACTGCCTTGTAGCCGATATTTCCTGCATTTAAATCAGGGAAAACAAAGACATTTGCCTTGCCAGCTACTGCTGAGCCTGGGGCCTTTTTGCTTGCGGTTGTAGGGTCGAACGCTGCGTCGAATTGCAATGGTCCATCGACTGCTAAATCAGGGGCTAGCTCGCCAACTAGTTTGGTGGCTTCTTCGACGATTTCTACACTTGGTCCTGTTCCACTTCCTTTGGTAGAGTAGCTTAGCATAGCTACGCGTGGTTCTAGACCAAATGCGCGCGCAGTATTTGCCGAGCTAATCGCGATACTTGCAAGGGCGTTTGCGTCTGGGTTTGGCACGACGGCGCAGTCTGCGAAAATCACGATTTGGCTATCTAGGCACATGATAAATGAGCCACTTACAGTGCTTACGCCTGGCATTGTTTTGATTGTTTGTAGTGCTGGGCGGATAGTCTCGGCTGTGGTCGTGCTAGCGCCACTAACCATAGCGTCTGCCTTGCCACTATAAACTAGCATAGTGCCGAAAAATGTGCGATCTCGCACTAATTTTTGCGCTTTTTCTAGCTCCATACCTTTGGCTTTGCGAAGCTCGTAAAGTGTGTTTGCAAACTCATCAGAGAATTCGTTGTTTGCTGGGTTTATGATTTTAACGCCGTCTAAATTCAGCCCTAAATTTCCAGCTTTTGCCTTAATTTCTGCCTCATCGCCAAGCAAGACTAAATTTACCGCGCCACTTTTTAGCAAAATTTCGCTAGCGCGCAAAATTCTCTCATCATCGGCCTCAGGTAGGACGACTGATTTTTTGTTTGCAGCTGCTTTGGCATAAAGTGTGCTTTCAAATCTCACTGGGGTTAGAATTTCGCATTTTGCGCCATTTAGCGCCTCGCCTAGGCAATCAGCGCAGACATCTTTTGTGGTGAAGCGCAAAACTTGTGCGCCACATTTTTTGGCGAAATTCTCGGCGATTTTCGCCTTGCTCTCGTTCGTATATAGTCCTACCACAGGCAGAGCCAAATCCTTGCTAAGGCCGAAATTTAGCACCTCATCGAAGCCTTTTGCGCCATAGACGATTACGCATTTTGCGTTTTTTGAGACTGCGTCAAATTTGTCTATTGCCATTTTTGAGATTTGTGCAATCTCGCCTTTTTCTAAAAGCGATATGATTTCGCTCTCGCTCGCCACATCTGGGACGATATTTAGCGCCACAGCGCCGTCAAATTTGGCTGTGACATCGCGCACATCGTCGCCTAAAACAAAAAATGCGTTCATAAGCAATCCTTATAAAAAAATTAAAAAAACACTTGCATTTTATCATATTAAAGTTGGTATTTGTTTTAAATTTGGCAAATTTGGGTGAAATAAAATTTCATTTTGTTTTTTGCAAATTTTGGGTGCGATAATACTTGCCCTGCAATGACAGATTTTATAAATTTGCAAAATTTAAACCACATTTTGATACAATCTCGCACGCTAAATTTTAAAATTCAAGGCAAATTTACAAATGAGATACAAAACAAAACAGATAAAAGTGGGCTCTGTTGCTATCGGTGGGGACGCGCCGATTTCGGTGCAGTCGATGACATTTTCGAAGACAAAAGATATAAATGGCACACTTGCGCAAATCAATCGCCTTTATTTTGCGGGGGCTGATTTGGTGCGATGTGCCGTGCTAGATCATGACGACGCAAAGGCTTTGGCAGAGATAAAGAAAAATTCGCCCTTGCCGATAGTCGCGGATATTCATTTTAACTATCGCTTGGCACTTGAAGTCGCCCCTTTTGTCGATGCGATTCGCATAAATCCGGGCAATATCGGCGGAAAAGAGAGAATAAAAGAAGTGGTAAAAGCGTGTAAAGAGCGAAATTTGCCGATTCGCATAGGTGTAAATTCGGGCTCACTCGAAGAGCAGTTTGAAGCCAAATTTGGCAGAACCCCACAAGGCATGATCCAAAGTGCGCTTTATAATTTCAAATTGCTCGAAGACTTTGATTTTACCGACATTGCGATTTCGCTAAAAAGCTCCGATGTGCCCCGCACGATTGAAGCGTATCGCACACTTCGTCCGCTTTGCGAGTATCCGTTTCACTTAGGCGTTACAGAGGCCGGGACGACCTTCCACGCGACGATAAAAAGCGCAATCGCGCTTGGAACGCTTTTATTAGA
Organism: Campylobacter sp. VBCF_01 NA2; assembly: GCF_027797205.1. Taxonomy (NCBI): domain Bacteria; kingdom Pseudomonadati; phylum Campylobacterota; class Epsilonproteobacteria; order Campylobacterales; family Campylobacteraceae; genus Campylobacter; species Campylobacter sp. VBCF_01 NA2. Next base: position 870,659 of record NZ_CP115607.1, on the reverse strand, counting down.
AGGTATCGGCGATACGATGAGAGTTTCGATCACGGGCGAACTCGAAGAAGAAATCAAAGTCGCCAAAGCGATACTCCAAGACGCCGGAGTGCAAAAAAGTGGCATAAATATCATCTCGTGTCCTACTTGTGGGCGTTTGCAGAGCGATTTAGTCCGTGCGATTAAAATCGTAGAAGAGCGCACGAAGCACATAAAAGCACCTTTAAATATCTCTGTCATGGGGTGCGTGGTAAATGCGCTTGGCGAAGCAAAGGGCGCAGATGTCGCTATCGCCTTTGGCAAGGGAAATGGTCTAGTAATTCGCCATGGCGAAATAGTAGCAAAGCTAAAAGAGAGCGAGTTAGTGGAGAGATTTTTGAGCGAAGTAGAGGACGAAGTGAAGCGCTACGAAGAGCGCTAAATTTTGGCAAATTTAATGAAATTTAATCAAATTTAATCAAGGCAAATTTATGGAAGTAGCTGCAAATTTATATGATTTGGATATGGAAAGAGCGATTTTAAGCGCGCTCATACAAGACGACGAGGCATACAGCGAAATCGGCGATATGATTGGCGTGGGGGACTTTTATTTCAAGCCACACGCCGATGTTTATGAGGCTATCACGAAGTGCGTGGCGCATGATGAGCCTATCGCGCCTAGTTTTATCAAAAAATGGCTAGAAGGCAGGTATAACGAGCAAATTTTCGCCGAAATTTTAGCCACGAGCGGACTAATCGACGCGCGAAAATACGCAAACGAACTAAAAGAAAAATCTATCAAACGCGGGCTAAATTCTATCGCGCACAGGACGCCTACTATCGTAAATGAAACCCAAAAAGCCAAAGAAGCCGCCGATAAAATCAGCGCAGAAATCTACAAACTAATCGACGAGGAAAAGCACGGCGGGGTCAAAACCAGCCCCGAAATCATCACCGAAGTCGTCAGCGAGCTACGCAAACAAAAAGAACAAGCAGGCTCTGAGCTAGTGGGGCTTGACACGGGCTTTACATACCTTAATAAATTTACCAAAGGCTACAAACCAGGCGAGCTTATCATCATCGCTGCGCGCCCAGGTATGGGAAAGACAGCCTTCGTGCTAAACTCCATGCTAAAAACGCTCGAAAAGGGCAAGGGCGTGGTGTTTTTCTCGCTGGAAATGCCAGCCGTGCAGATTATGTATAGAATGCTAAGTATCGGAAGCTCTGTGCCACTAAATTCGATTTTAAGCGCGACGCTAAGCGATGATGATTGGAGCAGGTTTAATGCCGAGTGTGAGCGTATGATGGATTTGCCACTTTTCGTCTATGATAGCGGTCATGTCAATATCCAGCAGGTGCGCACCCAAATGCGCAAACTCAAAGCCGCGCACGAAAATATCGAGCTTTGCGTGGTGGATTATATAGGTTTGATGACTAGCACGAGCAATTTTAGCGAAAGGCATTTGCAAATCGCCGAAATTTCGCGCGGATTAAAGCTACTTGCGCGCGAGCTAAACATACCGATTATCGCGCTTTCTCAGCTCAATCGTGGCGTGGAGCTTAGATCGGATAAACGCCCGCAAATGGCGGATTTGCGCGAGAGTGGGGCGATCGAGCAGGACGCGGATATTATACTTTTTGTTTATCGCGATGAGGTCTATAAAGAAAGGGCGTATCGTGAGAAAAGAGCTGCGCTGGAAATGGCAGGCAAAGATCCGAGCGAGATCGAGGAATTTAAGCGAAATGAGCTAGAAGAAAAGGCTGAAATCATCATTGGTAAAAACCGCTCAGGCGAAGCAGGGCGCACGATAGAGGTCGCATTTCAGGGGCCTTATACGCGTTTTGTGGATTTGGTGAGCTTCGGTGGTGCGCCAATGGAGAGTAGCGAGTTTGAAATGACGCCTGATATGACGCCAGATTTTGCCGAAGCAATGCCAATGGTGGGCGAAATTTCGCTAGAAAATGGGGCAGGTGCGCCAAATACTGCGCCCGAATTTGCGCCAAATTTTGCGCCTCAGGGCGTGGGAGATAGTGCGTCAAATTTTGCGCAAGAAAGCGAAAGCGGGGAATTTATCGAAACTGGGGCAGATGAGATTATGCAAAGCGTAGATGTGCCAAGCCAAAGCGTAGATATCGAAAGCTTCGCAATCCCTGATACAAATATGGCAAATGTCCTAAAACAGGGCGCATATACGCAAAATCAAAGTCAAGGCGAAGAGCTTTTTGGCGATGAAAATGCGAGCGAAAACGACGAAAACCCTGTGGATATTTAGGGGCAAAATTTAGCTAAATTTTGAAATTTAAGGAATTTGATGTTTGAAAAAATCGGCGAATTTTTAAATTCACCCAAAATCGCAAAACCATATTTAATCATAGTTTTAGCCTATATGTCGGCTGTGGCGCCACTTTCGACGGATATGTATCTGCCAGCGCTCAAAAATGTCCAAACCAGCTTTGAGACGAGTGAATTTTACACTCAGCTCTCAATCAGCGCGTTTTTTGTGGCATTTGCGCTAGGTCAGCTAATCTATGGCCCACTAAGCGACATTTATGGTCGCAGAAAACCCCTGCTAGCGGGCGTTGCGCTATTTATCGTGGCGAGTATTTTATGCGCTAATACCCAAAATATCTACGCTTTTATATTTTTTAGATTTGTTCAAGCCCTTGGCGGGTGCGCTGGCGTGGTGATTGCGCGCGCTGTGATAAATGATAAATTTGACACCGCTCAGGGCGCGTCGGTTTTGGCGCTGATGATGATAGTAGGCTCCATAGCGCCTATGCTAGCGCCCACATTTGGGGCATTTATACTAGATTTTGGCGGGTGGAGAGTAATATTTGGCACGCTTTTTGTGCTTGGAATAATTTTATTTTGTATGATATTTTTAGGGCTTAGGGAGAGCGCGATTATCGACAAGAGCCTAAAACTGGGCTTCAAGCCCGTTTTTATAAACTACGCTAGAATTTTACAAAATCGCAAATTTTTCATTTTTACGCTTTCGTCTGCGCTTACAATGGCTGCGATGTTTGCCTATATCACGGGCTCTGCGTTTGTTTTTAAGGAGCATTTTGGGCTAAGTAGCAAGGAATTTGGGCTGATTTTTGGCGTAAATGCGCTGTCGATGACGATTTTTTCGGCGATAAATGCCAAAATCGTGCAAAAAATCTCGCCTTTTGTGATTTTGCAATTTGCCTTTTTAGCAATGATTGTGGGGGCTTTGTGCTTGCTTGGGTGCGGGCTTTTGGGGCTTGGATTTTGGGCATTTGAGGTTTGCCTTTTTTTCACGCTGGGTATGAAGGGGCTCATAATCCCAAATGCCGTGGTGCTTGCCATGGCGCGCTTTAAGGGCAAATCAGGCTCTGCCTCAGCCGTGCTAGGCGCGGTGCAAATGGCGGTAGCTGGACTAATCGCCGCAATCGTGGGAGCTGCCGGTGCAAATCACCCATTTTCGCTAGCTGTGGTAATGGCGATTTGCATTTTCCTAGGATACGGCGTATATCTGTGCGCGAATAAAAAATTCACTAAAAATTTAAAGCGCAAATTTAGCTAAATTCGCAGAATTTTAAAATTTTATGAAATTTTGCCAAAACACTGTGCCGAAATTTTAAATTTATAGATTGTTTTCGGGGCAGTGTTTTGAAGTTGCGTTAGCGTGTGAAAAAATGAAATCAAAAATTTGGATAAATTTAACCAAATTTAGGCGAAATTTCGCCTAAATTTAGCCATAAATTTTATTCACGCACAAAAAATGCGTTTTGAAGTGAGCCACTGGCGATGAAATCGCGCGCCTCGCTCTCGCTTTTAAATCCGCTTAAAAATACCCTATAAATCGGCGCGCCGTCTAGGTCGAACTCGCGCATTACGCTAGGATATCCGTGCAGAGCATCATTTTCTCGCGTGAAGCGTGCTGCGCCAGCTTGGTTTCTAAACGCTCCGATTTGCACCATAAAATTTCCGCCCACGATTGTCGCATTTGGCGCGCCTTTTTTGATAGTTTGACCATAAAATCCCACGACTTCGAGCTTCACAGGAGCTGTGCCTTTGGCGAAGACGCCGACTTTATTAGCTGCGCTTTTGCTAAGGTCGATTACGCGCCCGCTCACAAATGGCCCGCGGTCGTTTATGCGCACGGTCGTGCTTGCGCCAGTGTCGCGGTTGGTGACCTTGACCATGGTGTTCATTGGGTAGGTTTTGTGCGCGGCGGTCATGGCGTTCATATCGTAAATCTCGCCATTGCTTGTCTTTTTGCCGTTAAAGCCCGGTCCATACCAGCTAGCAATACCACTTTGTGTATCGCCGATACTAACCTGCTCGGGATAGTAGGTTTTGCCATTTATCTTGTAAGGGCGCATGGTTGCAGGCGAGTTTTTGCCGATTTTAGGGGCTTTTGAGCCTGAACTAGATGACGGATAATTTCTGTGTGATGAAAAACACCCAGCAAAAATTAGCGCGACAAGCGCGCTAAAAATTATTGATTTTTTAAAATGCAAAATTTACTCCGAATTTAAAATTTGAGATCAAACGCCATTGCGACTGTGCGGATTTTTTCGTCAGTTTTAGAGGCAAATGTCGGAGTGGTTTTTTCGATCTGTTCGATCTTGATCATATGCTCATGCTGAGGCTTAAATTTCGCAAAACTTAGCTTTGGACGATTTTTGATAAGGTTTGGTTCATACGCCTGAAAATCGCCTCTACTTAGGACAAATTCTGTATATTTGCTCTCTGGGATATAGAAAAAATACTTGCCGTTGCTAGGCGATACGCCGTTTGTAATGTGTGCATTGTAGCTATTCATTTGGGTTTGCGAAATGCCGATTTGTTTGGCGATTGCGCTTAGCTTCGTGCCTGGGGCTACGGCAATGCGTTTTAACGCCCATGGCTCGTTTTCAAATCTTAGCACCTTTTGCATACTATCGCTTTGGGCGATGTAGGCGAATTTGATAATGCGTTTGATGAAATTTTTGGTCTCTTTTGGCACTGCATTGCTAGAAAGTAGGGTGCCTAAATCATCGTTTCCAGCCGCTTTTATGGCTCTGTTCATACAGCCTTCGCCACAATTATATGCCATGAGAGCAGTGTACCATTTGCCGAAATTTTGTCTTAAATGCAAAATATACGAAAACGCAGCGTCCGTCGAGGCTGCGGGATCTCTACGCTCATCTACATGCGTATCTATGCGCAGGCCGAAATTTTTGGCAGTTGTGGGCATGAGTTGCCACATACCGCCTGCTTTGGCGTGCGAAGTAACGGTGTTTTTGAGGTGAGATTCTACCATAGCAAGGTAGAGCAAAAACTCAGGCGCTTCAATGCTTTCGATTTCGGTTTTTACCAAAAAGGCATTGTGAGCTTGTGAAGTGATGATGTCTTTGAATAATTTTTTATCCGAAGAATCGATAGAGCGGTAAATGTCAGCGACGACTTTTTGGCTTGAAAGGTTGTTTTCTATGCCAAATTCGTTCATAATGTAGTCGTGATTTACCCGTGAAATTTTTGACTGGCTAGCGTGCGCAAAACCTGCGAAAATTAGCATCAAAAAAATGATTTTAATGACTCTCATTAATCTCCTTTAATTTGATTTGCAAAAAGTCTGTAAGCATTTTGCGTAGTGATACTTTTAATCAATTCTACATCTTTATCCAAAATTTCGGCTATCTTATCTACGACAAGGCTCGTGAAGGCTGGCTCGTTGCGCTCGCCTCTGTGAGGGTGCGGAGTAAGATATGGCGCGTCTGTTTCGACGACGATTTTATCAAGTGGAAGTTTTGGTAAAATTTCGACTAAATTTTTTGCGTTTTTAAATGTCAAAACACCGCCGATTCCAAAATAAAATCCAAATTCGCTTAAATTTGCGAGTAGTGGGCTTGCATTGTAGCAGTGCAAAACACCGCCATTTAGCCCATTTGCGTGAGTTTTTAAAATTCGATAAGCATCTTCGTTTGCATCTCTAATATGCACGATTAGTGGTAAATTTAGCTCTTTGGCAAGCTCAATTTGTGCCAAAAAAATCTCTTTTTGGCGTGCTTTTTCGCTAGATTTTTCCTCGTCGCTAAGGCCATTTAAGCGATAATAATCCAAACCGCACTCGCCCACACCCACGCATTTTGAGTCGTTTGCGAACTCTTTTAGCGTATTAATGTCAAATTCATCTATTTCATAAGGATGCACGCCCACAGCGAAGAATACATTTGCATAAGTGTGAGAAATCTCCCTAGCGCGCGCTAAATCCGACATACTAGCACCAGGGATGACGATAGTGCCGACATCGTGCTCGCCTGCTCTTTGAACTACGGCGTCAAGGTCGCTAAAATAGCTACTATCATCTAAATGGCAATGTGTATCAATAATCATAAAACTCACTTAAAAATTTATAAACAAAACATTTTACGCCAAAATAGCCAAATTAAAATTAAACAAAGATTAAATATACCAAACTAGTTTCATTTTTGGCTTAAATTTAGCTAATTTTTTAGCTTTTTGGCGAATTCTAATGCTTCCTTGCTTATCGTCTCTCCGCTAATCATTCTGGCTAGTTCTGTGATTTTTTCGCTTTCATTTAGCAGTTTTACGCTCGAAATTTCGCCATTTTTGGTGATTAAAAAGTGCGAGTGAGCTTTGGAGCTGAGTTGCGGCTGGTGCGAGATAGCGAAAATTTGGTAAAATTTCGAGATTTTTTCTAGCACGGTTGCAATACTCATCGCCTCTTTTCCGCTTAAATTCGAATCAATCTCATCTAAGATTAAAATCCCGCTTCCTTGATTTGTAATCTCCAAATTTGCCCCGATGAAGGCGAGGCGCAGGCGGTTTGTCTCGCCTGAGCTTAAATTTTTAAATTCGGTATTATTTAGCATTACGCGCACTTCGTCGCTGCCGTTTGCTTCCAAGCTCTGCTCTAAAAATTCCAGCCTCACGCTAGGCATATACAAATCGCCCAAATAGCGATTTATCAGGCTTTCTAGCGCGTTTTTACTTGCTTTTCGTTTCGCGCTGATAAGAGTAGCTAAATTTGAAATTTCCAAATTTAGCGCGCCAAATTTCGCGCTTAAATCCCTTTTTTCGAAGCTGATTTGCTCGTAGTGCGCAAGCTCTATTTTGCGCCTTTCAAGCGTGTCAAGCGCGCCGGCAATGTCGCCGTAGCGTTTGTTTAGGCCTGAAAGCGCTTCTAGTCTGTTTAACACTGCCTCGATATCGATTTCACCTAGTTCGTCTAGGTTTAAGCTTTCCATTTTTACGCGCAGTTCGTTCATGCTATCCTCGAAAAACGCGCTATCCATTTCACTTAGATTTAGCGCTTCTATCACGCTTCGCTCAAATTCGAAAATCCCCTCAGCTCTCGCCCAAAGTTCTTCGATTTTATCCTTTTTGCTAAGCTTTTTTTTGACTGCTAAAAGCTCTTCGTATTCGCCGATTTTAGGCGAAATTTGCTCGATTTTTTCGATTTCAAATTTGGCAAATTCTTTAAGTTCTTCGATTTTATTTTCTTCTTCTTCGATTTTTTTAAGCTCTTTTTGCACTCTTAAAAATTCGCTAAATTTAGCCCTAAAATTCGCCAAATTTGCGCCATGAGCGCTATCGTTTTTACAAATCATAAAATCAAGCAACTCCAAAAGCGAGGCAGAGTTTATTTCATCGGCATTTTTTGCGCCTAGAAATTTCACATATTCGCCCGCGATTTTGGTCAAATTTTTCTTTGAAATTAGTTGCGAGTTTATGAAATACCGCACGGATTTATCCCGCAAAATGCGGAAATTATTCGGCGTTTCGTTTTCTATGCCAAACTCATCAAGCCCAAATTTGTGGCTAATGTCGGCTTCGATGATCTTTGCTTCTGCTTCCCTTAGCCCAAACACAGCCAAAATTGCGTTCATTAGCACAGATTTTCCAGCACCGCTCACACCAGTAAATACGCTAAGCCCTGGGGCGAAATTTAGCTCGATTTCGTTGAAGCTAAGGTGATTTTTGATATACACTCTCTCTAACATCCAGCATGTCCCCAGCGCAATTTTTCCTTCAAAACCGCGAAATAATCGTATGAGCTAGCGCGGATTATTTGGGATTTGTGTTTTGAAATTTTTACTTCCACGCTTTTGAATTCGTCCATATTGTAAAAATTTTGTCCGTCGATGACTACGCAAAGCTCGGAATTTCCGCTATTTTTGAAGCCTAGTTTGTATCTTTTTGGCAAAATTAGTGGGCGTTGGGTCAGGCTGTGAGAGCAAATCGGCGTTATAGCGAAAACTTCGCAAAGCGGGTAGATTATCGCGCCATTTGCGCTCATATTATACGCCGTCGAGCCCGCTGGCGAGCTGATTATGACGCCGTCTCCATAGTATGTGTTAAAATGCGTATCGTCCAAAAACGCGTCGATTTTCGCCATTGACGAGATATGAGAGCGCGTGATAACCATATCGTTAAATGCGCTGATTTCGAGTTTCTCGCCGTTTTTGCGCTCCAAGCTTACGCTCAAAACTGGCAGTTTATCTAGCCTAAATTTCCCAGCCATAAATTCACGCCAAAATGCGTTAAATTCGCTATTTTTAATGTCTGTTAAAAAGCCAAGCGTGCCAGCATTTACACCTATTATATATGCGCCTTTTTTTAGCACGCTTCTAGCCACGCCAATTAGCGTGCCGTCCCCTCCAAGGCTGATTAAAACTTTGGTGCGAGATAAAATCTCATCTATGCTAAATCCAGTTTTGCCAAAATACTGCGCGCAGGTTTTTTCGCATAAAATTTCAATGCTCCCCAAGCGCAAAATTTTAGAAATTTCCTCCATAATAGGCAAAATTCCCGCCTCTGTTTTGGCGATGATTCCGACAAATTTTAAATTTTTTTGTAATGCGATTAAATTTTCCATGGCGCGATTTTATAAAAAATTAGCTTTGTAAAAGCAAAATTTAACTATAATCATTGGTTTTAATTATTTTTTTTAAGGAGAACACATTGCGAAGTCATTATTGCACCGATCTAAGCAAAGCAAATATCGGCGAAAACGTTAGCGTTTGTGGTTGGGTGAATTCTTACCGCGACCATGGTGGCGTTATTTTCATCGATTTGCGCGATAGAAGCGGACTTTTACAGCTAGTATGCGATCCAAAAGATAGCAAAAGTGCTTACGAAATAGCAAACGATGTCAGAAACGAATATGTTTTGCGCGCAAACGGAAAAGTGCGCGCCAGAGGCGAGGGTTTGGAAAATCCAAATTTAAAAACCGGAGAGATTGAAATCGTAGTCGATGAGCTAATCATCGAAAATCCAAGCCGTGCATTGCCATTTGTCATCGGAGATGAGAGCGTAAATGAGGAAATTCGCCTAAAATACAGATTTTTGGATTTAAGGACAAATGATAAATTTGAGCGCTTTGCAATGCGTTCAAAAGCGGCCATTGCGGCACGAAATGCGCTTGATAGACTTGGTTTTGTCGAGGTTGAAACCCCTGTGCTAACTCGCGCTACGCCAGAGGGTGCGAGGGATTATTTGGTGCCTAGTCGCGTTTATCCGGGTAGCTTTTATGCGCTTCCGCAAAGCCCACAGCTTTTTAAACAGCTTTTAATGTGCTCTGGATTTGATAGATATTTCCAAGTAGCCAAATGCTTCCGCGATGAGGATTTGCGCGCAGATCGTCAGCCAGAATTTACCCAAATAGATGTTGAGATGAGCTTTTGCGATCAAAATGATGTAATGAAGGTCGCTGAAACATTTTTAAAAGATATTTTTGCCTCTTGCGGACACGATATTCCTACGCCATTTCGCGTAATGGAGTATAAAGACGCTATGGAGAATTACGGTAGCGATAAACCAGATCTTCGCTTTGGTATGCCATTTATCGATGTGGCTGATATTTTCGCGCGTTCAAATAATGAAATTTTCGCTAATATTGCAAAAGATACTAAGAAAAACCGCGTAAAAGCCCTTGTCGTCGAGGGTGGAGATTTGAAATTTAGCAAACGCCAAATGCAAAGATTCGAAGAATATGTGCGCAAATTTGGCGCACAAGGCCTAGCATTTATCCAAGTCAAAGAAGATGGCCTTAAAGGACCTTTGGTTAAATTTTTCGATGAAGCAGATGTGGCCAAGCTAGTCAAACGCTGTAACCTAAAAGTCGGCGATGTCGTATTTTTCGGTGCTGGAAAGAAAAAAATCGTGCTTGATTATATGGGTAGATTTAGACTTTTCCTTGCAAACGAGCTTGGCATTATCGACGAGAACAAACTCGAATTTTTGTGGGTTGTAAATTTTCCAATGTTCGAGCAAAACGACGACGGAAGCTACTCGGCTATGCACCACCCATTTACTATGCCAAACAATGTCGATGAGCCAGATATGGAAGAAATCACCTCTATCGCTTACGATGTCGTGCTAAATGGCGTCGAGCTTGGTGGTGGAAGTATCAGAATCCACAAAGCCGATATCCAAGAAAAGGTTTTCAAACTACTTAAAATCGAGCCAGACGAGCAAAGAGAAAAATTTGGTTTCTTGCTTGACGCGCTTAGCTTTGGTGCGCCACCACACGGCGGTATCGCGATTGGTTTTGACAGACTTATGATGTTAGTTACCAAATCAAGTAGCATTAGAGATGTCATCGCCTTCCCTAAAACTCAAAGAGCGCAATGCCCTATGACAAAGGCTCCAAGCGAGGTTAGTAGCGAACAGCTCCAAGAATTAGGACTTAGAATAAATTTAAAGGATAAAAAATGAAAAATCTATTTTTAATCATCGGCGCACCAGGCAGTGGCAAAACCACAGACGCTAGCTTGATTGCGCAAAACAACGAGAGTATCGCTCACTACTCTACTGGCGATTTGCTTCGCGCAGAGGTAGCAAGCGGTAGCGAACTAGGCAAAACAATCGACAGCTTTATCTCAGCTGGAAATTTAGTCCCGCTTGAAGTGGTTGTAGGCACGATAACTTCTGCGATTAAAAGCTCGCCAAAAGATTTTATCATCATCGACGGCTACCCACGAAGCGTGGAGCAAATGACAAAACTCGACGAAGTTTTAAAAAGCGACGATGAGATCGAGCTTAGCGCAGTAATCGAAGTTGCAGTTAGCGAAAACACAGCCAAAGAGCGCGTTTTGGGTCGTGCAAGGGGAGCTGATGATAACGAGCAAGTCTTTTATAACCGCATGAAAGTCTTCAACGAACCAATCGGCGCAATCCGCGAATTTTACGGCAAAAAAGAGATTTTTTACTCAGTTGATGGCGAACGCACAATCGAAGAAATCGTCGAAGATATCAACGATATAATCGCGAAAAAAATCATCGGCTAAGAGTGAAATTTAGGGAATTCTTGTGAAATTTAGCCCCAAATTTGGCATGAAATTTAGTCTTAAAATTTGCGCTGTTTTTGCTGTTTTGGTTTTTTGCGCTGGTTGTGAGGCCAAAAAATCCGTGAGCGTGGCAGGAAACAGCGGCGGTGGCGGAGTTTTCACGGGATTTTCTATAAGTGCGTGGTAAATTTAAAATTTAAATAAAGGATAAAAAATGGATATTTCTAAAATCAAAGTAGGTTCAAACCCTGATAAAATCAACGCTGTAATCGAAATCCCTTACGGCTCAAACATAAAATATGAAATCGACAAAGAAAGCGGTGCTGTGTGCGTCGATCGCGTTATGTATTCGGCGATGTTTTACCCTGCAAACTACGGCTTTGTGCCAAATACACTAGCAGATGATGGCGATCCTGCCGACATTTTGGTGCTAAATGAATACCCGCTTCAAGCAGGCTCAGTTATCCCATGCCGCTTAATCGGCGTTTTGGTTATGGAAGATGAAAGCGGAATGGATGAAAAACTTCTAGCCGTGCCGGTTAGCAAAATCGACCCTAGATATGACAATATCAAATCTCTAAGCGATTTGCCAAAAATCACGCTTGATAGAATCAAAAATTTCTTTGAAACTTACAAGGCGTTGGAGCCTGGTAAATGGGTGAAGGTCAAGGATTTCGAGGACGCTAGCAAGGCTGAGGCAATCCTATCTCGCGCAATCGCAAACTACAAATAATAATTTCGCCCAAATTTTGGGCGAAATTTCACTTCCGCTATGATTTACCTAGCCCAGACAGACACCACAGCCGGATTTTTAAGCAAGGACTTTACGCAGATTAACCGCGCGAAAATGCGCCCCAAAAACACTCCCTGTGTGCTAACCACGGCGAATTTAAACGAGCTAAAAACCCTAGCGCGCGTGCCAGAAAAATTTAAAAATCTCGTGCGAAGGGCGAAAAAATCGACCTTCATCTACCCAAATCAAATTTCACTTCGCTATGTGCAAGGCTGCGAGCATGCGAAATTTCTGCGACAATTTGGCGCGATGTATTCGAGCTCGGCGAATTTGCACGGCGAGAAATTCGACGAGGATTATGCGCGCGAAATCGCAGATGTCATCGTAGATGAGAAATTTAGCGAGCGCACTGCGTCGAAAATGTATAAAATTTCAAATTTTAAAATTAAAAAAATTCGTTAAATTTAGATTTAATTCAAATATTGTAAAATCACACAAAAAATTTCTTAAAAGGAGCGAATTATGGTAAAAAAATTTCTAATCCTTAGCGCAGTTTGCGCATTTGCCTTGGCAAAGGGTGGTTTTGTCGGAAATGATGGCAGCAGCAAGGGCGAGTTCGTCGAATACGGCGCCAAATCATACCGCGTAGTTAGCGTCAAAGAGGCGAAAGATTTGCGCGATGATACGAAGGTAACCCTAGTGGGAAATATCAAAAAACGCCTAAATAACGACGATAAATATCTATTCGTGGATAAAAGTGGCGCCTCTATCACGGTAGATATCGACGATGATGACTGGAACGGCCTAGTCGTGAGCCCTGATACCAAAATCCGCATAGTAGGCGAGGTGGATAAGGATTTAGTCGGCGTAGAAATAGATGTCGATGATGTCTTGCCTGTAAAATAATTTTGCGTAAAATTTAGCGCAAAATTTTACGAAATTTACTTGAAATTCCACGCTGCCGCAAGCCCGAAATACTGCCTCGCTTGCGGTAGCGTTTTTAAATTTCGCTAAATTTTCTAAAATTTCCAAATTTAGCTGTATTCTTTAATCAAAATTTAAAAAAATAAGCCAAAATTTAATGAAATTTAAATACAATACCCCGAAATTTTATATTTTAGGGGAAATGATGAAACTTCTACCAAATCGTTGCGGGGGGGGGCGAACTAAAAGCCACAGCCTGTCTTTGGGCTACTTCGCAAGTATCAGCGAAACGCAAATTTTATCAAATTTCCAAATTTTACAATCCAGCAATAAATTTAATCACAAATTGCACAATACAACCATTTTTTATCGGAGGTGAAAAATCTCAAATTTTACAAATGCACAGGTTTTTAAAATTTAGTTTTTTGCCAAATTTTGGCGAATTTTACAGATTTAGCAAATTCAAAACACTTTTAATAAAGGGGATAATATGAAAAATCCACTCAAATTTAGCGTCGTAGCAGCAGCTACGCTCATGGCGGTTACTCCAAATTTATCATTATCGGCTGAGACTTGGTCATCTGATGATAAAACCTTTAATATCACAGCTAGTGATAAATTCACTCGCACTATGGTAGATGATAAAGGCAATAAAAAAAAGCAAGAATTTGCTGTCACGGGTACTTTTGATAGTGGCGAGCTAGTAACTATCACGGGTGCTACTTCAAGTGATGGCACAGGGGGAACTTTTGCTAACTCATTTAGCGGAAATACCGTAAATGTAGATTTAGGAACAAATTCGTCTAATTACTACGATATATTTGGCGGCGGAGATTATACTACTAATGAAAAAGTTAGCGGTAATACGGTAAATCTTAACAAAGGATTTGTTAGGTTGATAAACGGTGATACTAGCGGTTATGGCGAAGTAAGCGGTAATAAAGTCTTTATAAACGGTGGACAGTTAGAACTTGTTTATGGCGGTTGGACTAAACACACAGGAAAAGTCAGCGGTAATGAAATCATCATAAACGGCGGTACCGTAAATATCGGTATTTATGCCGGAGATAGCAATAGTGACGAAGTCAGCAACAATACCGTAACACTTCTAAGCGGAAATACATCGACTGCTAAGATAGTTGGCTTTTATAGTAGTAATAATGCTGCAAATAAAAATAACACCCTAAACATAGGCAGCAGCACAACAAAGGCAAAAAATCTTAAAGCCGGAAATATCATAAATTTCGATAACTTAAACTTCTACTCAGATTTAAATGCCAACGAAGTTGCCCTAAGATTAACAGGCGCAGATACAACAAACCTAACAAACACAACCATAACCGTAGATAACCTTAGCTCATACATTGACGGCACAGGAAATAAATACTACTTGCTAAAAAACACAGGCACAGGAACTATAAAGGTAAATGATACTTGGTTAAAAAGCACTCAAAGAGTTACGGGAAAAATCTTTAATGTAACTTCAAAAACAGAGTATAATGTCGACAAAGGCGGAATTTTCCAAAGTAGCGACAAAAAAGACCTATATATTACAGGCACGGCAAATTCGGTCGAAACTATCATCGGCGATACTTTCGGCGATAACGAAGCAGGAACCGATAAAGACGGCATAACTATAAATTTAGCAGATAATTCTTATAGTAATCTAAAAATAAATTTATCTCCGTCTAGACAAGCTACGATAAATTTTAATAAAGCTACAAATGTCGGAAATGTAGTGGCTTTAAATAGTGATATAAATATAAATTCTTCGTCATTTACAGGAGAATTAGTGCATGGCAAGAGCCTAAATTTATTAGGCACAGGGACGATAACCGCTACCGGTAGTTTTTATGCTACAAATGATATAACGGCAAATGCACCTTTATCGATAATAGGCGGTTTAAACTCAGCCCAAGGCAATATCAACTTCTCAGCCGCCGGGGCTTATATCGGTGGAACGGTAGCTACAAATAAGGCTATAAATTTCGGCGATAGTAAAAACGCTATGAGATTAGGTTCGATTATAGTAGGCGATATAATAGCAAAAGAGCTAAATTTCTATTTGCCAAGCGATGTTTCTAACGGAAATGTTGCTCTAAGTCTGCAAAATACCGGCACGAAAAACCTAGCAGGCACAAAAGTAAATGCTTATCTAAGTGACGCCACAGGCTTAACAAGCAAAGATGATAAAATTCATCTAATCCAAACAAAAGGTTCTCTAACAGGCTTTGACGAAGCCAACGGCAATGCAAATTTAACTAATGTTAATATCGCAGGTCTTATCAATGTAACAGGTAAAATCGCCGTTGATAGCACGGCTCAATACTTAGACCTATCATTTAGCGGCGACCCTGTGAAGTGGTCATCTAAGGATAAAATCTTTAATATCACAGCATTTGATAAATTTACTCGCACTATGGTAGATGACAAAGGCAACGAAGTAGAGCAAGAATTTGCTATCACGGGTGGATTTGATAGCAAAGACGAGCTAGTAACTATCACAGACGCTACTTCAAGCGATGGCGCAGGGGGAACTACTACTGCATCATATAGCGGAAATACCGTAAATGTAGATTTAGGAACAAATTTCGTTCGAGATTATTCTATATTAGGTGGCGGAGATTATAACACTAATGAAAAAGTTAGTGGAAACACAGTAAATGTAAATAGCGGAACATATATTAGAGGTGCGCAAGGTGGTTTTAGTGGAGGTAACGAAGTTAGCGGTAACTCAGTTATCATAAACGGTGGACGGTTAGATTATGTTTATGGTGGTTGGTCTAATGGCTCGGGAACAGCAGGAATAGTTAGTGATAATAAAGTCGTTATAAAAGGTGGAATCTTTAAAGATGGCAGTTCAATTGTTGGCGGTCATAGCACACATTCCGAATCAAATAACAACATAGTAACACTTCTAGACGGTGACCTATCAGGAGCTAGGATATACGGCTATGAAAGTGCTCGTACTGCAAGCGGCAACACCCTAAACATAGGCGAAAGCTTATCAAATCCACTTGCAGTAGGAAAAACACTACAAGCAAAACAAATTTATAAATTCGATAAAATAAATTTCTATTTGCATAGCGGTATAGCTGATAAAGCAATCGCTCTAAGCTTGTCTGATACAGGCGAAACTGATTTAAGTAAAACAACTGTAAATGCGTATCTAAAAAATGCTTCAAATTTAAAGGCTGACAGCGTAGTTCATCTAATACAAACAGCTGGAACTCTAAGCGCACCTGCAAACAACAACGCAGAGCAAACAAATGTAAATATAGCAGGTTTATTAGATCTCAAAGGCTATGTCAAACTAGCAGATGATAGCAAGAATTTGGATTTGTATTTTAGTGCAACACCGCCGACACCGACTGCGATTTGGTCATCTAAGGATAAAATCTTTACTATCACAGACGCAAATAAATTTACTCGCACTATGGTAGATGACAAAGGCAACGAAGTAGAGCAAGAATTTGCTATCACGGGTGGATTTGGTAGCGACGAGCTAGTAACTATCACAGACGCTACTTCAAGTAATGGCACAGGCGGAACTACTGCTGTATCATATAGCGGAAATATCGTAAATATCGATTTAGTAGGTGCAAAACCATTTTTTTTTGGTATCCCTGGCGGTGGAGGTTATGGCATCGATGAAGATGTTAGCGGTAATACGGTAAATCTTAACAAAGGATTTGTTCCTTTGATATACGGTGGTACTAGCGGTTATGGCGAAGTAAGCGGTAATAAAGTCTTTATAAACGGCGGAGAGATAAATACAGTTGTGGGCGGTTTGACTAGCGACACAGGAAAAGTCAGCGGTAATGAAATCATCATAAACGGCGGTACCGTATATGACGGTATTTTTGCCGGAGATACTAGCGGTTATGGCGAAGTAAGTGACAACACCGTAACGCTTCTAGGCGGAGATACATCGACTGCTATGATAGTTGGCTTTGATGGCGGATCATCTGCAAGTAAAGGCAACACCCTAAACATAGGCAGTAGCACAACAAAGGCAAAAAATCTTAAAGCTGGAAATATCATAAATTTCGATAACTTAAACTTCTACTCAGATTTAAGTGCCAATGAAGTTGCGCTAACTCTAACTGGCTCAGACCCAACCGACCTAGCAAAAACAAATATAACCGTAGATAACCTTAGCTCATACATTGACGGCACAGGAAACAAATACTATCTACTAAAAAGTGGCGGTGAAATAAGCGTAGATAACACATGGCTTTTAGCCACTCAAAGCTTCGGCAATGTCTTTAATGTAATTGGAGAGACCCAGTATAATGTCGCCAAAGGCGGAATTTTCCAAAGTAGCGACAAAAAAGACCTATATATTACTAGCACGGCAAATTCGGTCGAAACTATCACAGGCGATACTTTCGGCGATGACGAAGCAGGTATAAAAGACGGCATAACTGTAAATTTAGCAAATAGCAACTATGCTAAACTTAACATAAATATCGCAAATTCTGCAACCATAAATCTAACAAACGCTCATAATGTCGGAAGCGTGATAAGTAGTGGTTCAACCCTAGACATAAAAGGCGGTTCGACATTTGATAAGGGAGCTAGTATAGATGTAAAAACCGCAAATTTCGGCGATAGTAGCGATGCTATGGTAATGGACATTTATGATATTTCTGCTTTAAAGGCAAAAGAGATAAATTTCTATCTGCCAAGCAATGTCGCCAAAGATGAAACTGCCTTGAAAGTCGCAAATTCTGTTGATTTGAGTGGCACAAAAGTAAATGCCTACCTAAAAGACGCCACAGGCATAACAAGCAAAGATGATAAAATTCATCTTATCCAAACAGCCGGAAGCATAACAGGCTTTGCAGAAGCAAACGGCAAAGCAAATTTAACAAATGTTAATATCGCAGGACTTATAAATATAGCAGGTAAAATCGCCGTTGATAGCACCAGCAAAAATTTAGACCTATCATTTAGCGGCGACCCTGATACAGGTGGTTCAGGCACTGGCGGTGGTTCAGGCACTGGCGGTGGTTCAGGCACTGGCGGTGGTTCAGGCACTGGCGGTGGTTCAGGCACTGGCGGTGGTTCAGGCACTGGCGGTGGTTCAGGCACTGGCGGTTCAGGCACTGGCGGTTCAGGCACTGGTGGTTCAGGCACTGGTGGTTCAGGCACTGGTGGTAGTGGTAGTGGAACAGGTACAGGCGGTTCAGGCACAGGAACAGGCTCTGGCGGTGGTAGCGGTATAGGCAATATCACTGCAAACAATGCCGGTGCAAAAATCCTACTAGAAACCAAACTATCTCAAAGCACAGCGGTAAATGAAGGAGCAAATTTACTTGTATCAAATTTAGGTAGCGTTGCAAATGCTGCAAACAATGCAAATTCTAGCAGTGCAAGTAATGCAAATTCATTAAATAACGATACCCAAACAGGAAAAGCAGTAGCATTTGCCTTTGTAAGCGGATATGACAAAGAGATGACAACAGGCTCACACATAGACATAAAAGGCTTTAATGCAAACGCAGGTATCGCAGGAAATGATTATTTCAGTAGCGGAAATTTAACAACAGGTCTATTTGTAGAATACGGCAAAGGAGAGTATGATAGCTTTTTAGATGACGGCACAAAAGGAAGCGGTAAGACTGAGTTCATTGGCGGTGGCGCTTTTGCTAGATTTACTACTTTAAATAACTTCTACACAGAAGTAAGCGGTAGAGTAGGTCAAGTAAAAACCGAATACGAAACAACAGCTGCTTATAAAGAATTTGATATAAGCAACACTTACTATGGCGCTCATTTGGGGCTTGGCAAAGAAATTGCATTATCGAATTCAAATGACCTTGATATTTTTGCTCGTGGAATTTGGGCTAAAACAGCAGGAAATGACCTTGTTCTAAATGGCGTAAATACGCACTTTGATAGCGTAACTTCGCTTAGAGCGCAAGTTGGTGTTAAAGATAATATCAAATTTAGCGACACAAGCAAACTTTATGTAGGTGCAACATATCAATATGAATTTGACGGCGAAGCAAAAGGAACTCTAAGCTTACCAACCTTTGGAAGTGCAGACATCGCAAGTCCTAAACTAAAAGGCTCAACAGGTATCGGCGAAATCGGCTATGTCTATGATAGTGGAAAGCTTAAATTCGAAGTCGGCGCGAAAGGTTATACTGGCAAAGAGCGCGGATATAGCGGAAATGTCGGATTGACATTTAGGTTTTAAATTTGAAATTTAATGGTTAAATTTCATAAAATTTAGCCAGCAAGGGAATTTGGCAAATTTGCTAAATTCCCTTTTTATTTGCCAAAATTTGGCTCGTAGCTCAAAATTTCACAAAAATTTATCATTTCATTACCAAATAGAGTTAAAATTTCCCCAATCGCTTTGGCGAAATTTTTAATGGAGGCTAAAATGCTAAGATACGCCATAATCTTCCTAATCATCGCAATCGTGGCTGGAATTTTCGGCTTTGGCGGGATTGCTGGCACAAGCGCAGGAATTGCGAAAATCCTGTTTTTTGTATTTCTTGTGCTTTTTGCAATTTCATTTATTTTTAAGCTCATCAAACGCTAGCTTACGAAGCCTTTGCGCTTCGTAAATTTGGCGTGTAACTTAAAATTTATCCTTACTTCGCTACAATCACGCATTAAATTTCAAAGGTTAATCATGCAAAGTCTAGCGCTAAAATTTCGTCCCAAAAGCTTAAATGAAATTCTAGGTCAGAAAAAAATCGTGGAGCTTTTTAAAAAATTTATCGCCTCTGGCAAAATTCCGCATAGTATATTTTTCGGCGCGGCAGGGTGTGGCAAAACCACTATGGCGCGCGTGCTCGCAAGCGAGCTGAACTACGATTTTTACGAGCTTGACGCCACGAGCCTAAAAGTCGAAGATATCCGCAAAATCCTATCTACGCACTCTGGCGTGCTAGCCAAACCGCTGATTTTCATCGACGAAATCCACCGCCTAAGCAAAACCCAGCAAGAGGTTTTGCTAATCCCAATGGAAAATTACGAAGCGATAATAATCGGCGCGACCACGGAAAATCCGCAGTTTGTCATAAGCTCTGGGATTCGCTCTCGCTCGATGATTTTCGAGTTTGAGCCTTTGGGGGCGCAGGAAATGAGCGAGCTTTTTGAGCGGGTGCAGGGCGAGCTGGGCTTCGCGTGCGATGATGATGCCAGAGAGTATCTCATACACACTAGCGCAGGGGACGGGCGAAGTCTTTTAAATTTGCTCGAATTTGCGATTTTGGCTGATAGTAAAATCTCTCTCGATACGCTAAAAACACTGCGCGCGAGTGCCGTAGCACAGGGGGTAAGCTCGGACGATACGCACTACGAGCTAGCAAGCGCGATGATAAAAAGCCTGCGTGGAAGCGACGCGGACGCCGCACTATACTATGTGGCGCGCCTAATCGAGGCTGGCGAGAGTGCGGATTTCATCGCTAGGCGCATGGTAATTCTAGCTAGCGAAGATATTGGCAACGCCAATCCAAATGCCCTAAATATGGCGGTTAATACGCTTTTGGCAGTCAGCAAAATCGGCTACCCAGAAGCTCGCATAATACTGGGACAATGCGCGGTGTATTTGGCACACTCGCCCAAATCAAACTCTGCTTACAACGCCATAAACGAGGCTTTGAAATTCGTGCGAGAGGGCGAAATTTTGCCTACGCCAAGGCATTTGATAAACTCGGACAAAGAGATCGCAAACTACCTTTATCCGCATGATTTCGGTGGCTGGGTGGAGCAAGAATACACTAGTGCGAAAGTGAAATTTTACCACAGCAAACAAATCGGATTTGAAAAAACGCTAGATGAGTGGCTTAAAAAGATAAAGGGTGAAATTTGAATTTTACGCAAAATTTAGCGTAGAATTTTACAAATTTATGCATTATAAATGTTGCAAATTTAGCGAATTTAACGCCAAATTTGCAAAAAATTAATCTATTTTTCTCTGCAAAAAGGTGCGAAAAATTCTGCTCTTTCTACAAAACCGAAATTTGATAAAAATTTTATATTTTCATCGCCGTTTTTTGTAGGCACGGCTGCAAAAGTCATAATTTTATCGCCAAAATAGCGATTATAAGCTCTCATCAAAGCTCGTCCTATGCCTTGTCTTTGATAATCCTTATGAACTTCAACGCTATGAAGATAGCCAGTAAATGCCCTATCTCTATCGCAAAATGCCGTTAAAATGCCAACTGCTTTCTCACCAATTTTTGCCACTGCGTAATAATCCACATTTCTAAGTTCGTCTAAAAGTGCGATATTTTGCGATTTTGCACCGATTGATGCACGAATTTCTTTTATATCATTTAGATTAAAATTTGCACAATTTTCCAAAATTTCTAAATTTGCAATTTTGCTTTCTTTATTTTCGCTTGTTTTATCATATTTGTAATCTTTAAATTTGGCACAAATTTTCTTCTCTTTTTCTTGTTTAAATCCACAAAAATTTAGGAATTTCTCTGCCTCAATTTTGCCGTTTTTAACGGGAGCTATCGTAAAAACTTTTGTGTGAGAAAATTTGCTATCAAATGCCTTCATTAGCGCTTTTGCTACACCTTTTCTTTGAAAATCTTTATGAACAATAATAGAATATAGAAAACTTTTATCAAAATTATCTCTATCGCACATAGCTTGTAATGAGCCTATAACTTTGCCGTCAAGTTTCGCAATAGCCGTATAATCATAGCTTCTATCGACATCCCAATGCGACCACGCCCAATCTCGCCCTTGCCTTTGTTTATAAAGCTCATCGCTCATCCAGCCGATACTAAGCATAATCTCGTCCGTATCGTTAGCATCGTAATCTGTCGAATTTTCTAAAATTTCTAAATTTTCTAATTTCATAATCCTGCTCCTGATAAGAAAAATATTGAGAATTATATTCGAAATTTATTTAAAAAAATATAAAAGTCAAAATAGATAAATTTTGATAAAATAACCATATATAGGTATTTATATACTAAATTTACTTAAAAAAATTTTATATTAATTATCAAAAAGAATTTAATTTTTTTAGCCATTTTTGGTGGCGAGTATGATACAGACTTTTAATCATACTATGCGTTAAGCTCTCGCTCTCGTGAGTTGTTTTAAAATTTATTATTTTGGTAAAATTTCACTTTTTTGATACAATATAAGCGTAATAAGTGGCAGATATACCATGTGGTCGTGTTGCGCCGTTTAAATAGTGCCATCGCGAGTTCAACTCTCGTCACCATTTATTACCTTTGAAATTTTTATTAAAGCTTTATGTTGAATTAAGACTGCGATTGCCACCCAAAAGTAGCCACTTTGGGTAAGTTCAGCCCTTTTGTTAGGGTCGCGGGTATAAGTCTTTACCGCAAACATAAATGCCAAGAGCTTGGCTAGCTCTTTTAAAATCTAAGAGTTGATGGCGGTAACATAGTAGTCCGGGCAATCCCTTTAAAAGCAGGATAAGATTGCGTATTGTAGGTGCGAGTCCTACCGCTCTTAGATTTAAATTTTATATAATCTAAATAAGCAAAGCAAAGGCGTAGCCAAAGCAGAGCAAATTCATCATACAAAGGCAAATTTATGGAAAATGTCGCGCTAGGACTTTTATATGTGTTTATCATAATCGGCTTAATTTCATGGGTGGGAAAAAGGTTTTTTGATTTGCCGACTGGCTGGTCGATTTTAGGCTTTTTGGCTCTTTTGGGCGGTTGCAGCGAGTAAAAACTTGTTTTAGCCTTTCGATGAGTTCTTTGAAATAAGCGCAAATTATCCAAAAATAAAATTCAAGCTTAGCGTTTCGTGGAATTTGAAATTTTAAAATTTTGTAGATTTATGCCTTACAATGGCGAATTTTCGCCACGCAAGGCATAAAAGGCAAATTTACGCCATAGCTTCGGCGCGGGCTAGAAGCTCTTTTGCCCCTTTGGCGATAAATTTATCAGCAAAATTTGCGCCGATTTTTTGCGCCATTTTCGCATCGATTCCTGCGCGTGCAAGGCAGAGTTTATCCTCGATAAACTCGCTTCCATCAGGCAGTCCCACGACCGCGCGCACGATCACGCTATCATCTGAGATTTGCGCATTTACGCCGATTGGCACCTGGCAACCGCCCTCCAATCTCGCCACAAACGCCCTTTCTAAATTTGTCGCAAGCACGCTGTTTTCGTCGTTTATAAAATTTAAAATTTCTAGCAACTCTTTTTTGTCGGCACACTCAATCCCAAGTGCGCCTTGACCCATTGCAGGCACCATTTCATCGAGCTCGAAGGTATAAACATGCGCCACTTCGGCTCTTAAATTTAGCCTATTTATCCCAGCCATTGCTAAAATTATCGCGTCAAATTCGCCGTCTTTTAGCTTTTTGAGGCGTGTTTGGACATTTCCGCGAAGCGAAATAATCTCTAAATCAGGGCGCATTTTTAGAAGTTGCATTTTACGGCGAAGGCTCGTGGTGCCGATTTTAGCGCCATTTGGTAGGTCGCTAAATTTAGCGTATTTTTCGCTAATCATCGCGTCCCTTTCGTCCTCCCTAGCGCCGATTGCAGCCAAAACTAGACCCTCGGGAAACACAACTGGCACATCTTTTAGGCTATGCACGGCTAGGTGGGCTTCGCCTCGGAGCATACACTCTTCTAGCTCTTTGGTAAATAGCCCCTTGCCACCGATTTTTGCAAGCGGTGTGTCTAAAATTTTATCGCCCTTGGTTTTCATGCTTTTTAGCTCGACCTTAACGCCGTGTTTTTGCTCGATTAGCGATTTTATGTGTTCGCTTTGCCACAGAGCTAGCACGCTTCCGCGGGTGGCTATGATTAGATTTTGCATTTATTCTCCTTTTTTCTCTTCGATGATTTCAGCGTCGATTATATCGTCGTTTGCGTGGTTTTTGGGTCTGTAATGGGTGCTGTTTTGCGCGCTATAATCGCTG
This sequence comes from Campylobacter sp. VBCF_01 NA2, assembly GCF_027797205.1. Classification (NCBI taxonomy): domain Bacteria; kingdom Pseudomonadati; phylum Campylobacterota; class Epsilonproteobacteria; order Campylobacterales; family Campylobacteraceae; genus Campylobacter; species Campylobacter sp. VBCF_01 NA2. The sequence continues at coordinate 846,882 of NZ_CP115607.1, read as the reverse complement.
CTGTTTCGATAAAATGTGTCGTTTTTGGAAGCGGGGTTTTTTAGGTATAAAATCACCGCTACTACGAGCAAGCAAACGCCCAAAATATCGCTAAGTATGAGTGGCACACATAGCGCAAAACCAGCCGCGACAAAGCCAAATTCACTCAAAATATATTTTGGCGTGATACGAGCGAAATTTGCCAAATTTACCATTGGGCGTTTTGTCATCAAAAATAGCCCCAAAATCGTGCTGGCAAGGACTTCGATGACAAAAATCACAAATCCGTTTGCGTGCAAAAAATGGTATGTGATTATCATTTCTAGCACCAAATACGGAAGTATCAAAAACCTAAACATTTCTATCCTTGCTGAAATTTAAAGCGCCAATTTTATCAAAAGCTTTCTAAATTTTCTATTTTTTGCATTAGCGCCTCGCACGATTTGGCGATATCGTCATAACAGTTCTCAAAATCGCGTGTGTAGTATGGATCTGCGATGATTTTTTGCGATTTTGGTGCGTTTTGGCCTACCGCAAATTCGAGCAAGAATTTTACTTTTGGCGAATTTAGCCCAAAAATTCGGGCAAGAGCGCGCATGTTTTCTTCGTCCATACACAAAATCAAATCAAATTTTTCAAGATCAGCTTTTGTGATTTGCGTGGCGGTGTGAGCCATGAGAGGCACGGCCTTTTCGCGTAATACTCGCTTGGTTTCGTAGTATGGCGCAGAGCCGATTTCATCGGTGTGCGTGGCTTTGGAATCGCAATGAATTTTATCCTGCAAACCGCGAATTTTTACTAAATTTTCCATGACGGCCTGCGCCATTGGCGAGCGACAAATATTTCCGTGACAAACGAATAAAATTCTCATTTCTGCCCTTTATTGCGTGATTATGTCGTAGTGATTGGGGATATTTGGCGCGAAAATTTTCTCGTCTATTTTCTCGTTTTTGCGCACGCTTTGCAGATTTATCACGACCTTGTTATCGAGTTTGTCGGTGTATGAGATCTGGCTAGGGGCGTCGTTTTGGGTAGTGATGAAGTATTTCACGCCGTCAAGCTCGGCTTCGTAAGCGCCAGATTTGTTTTGTTTTGCGCCAGATAAAATCGCCACTAAATTTGGCGTTTCTTTGATATTTGTGATGATAGCTTGCTCCAAATCAGGCTCGATGACCGTAACCTTTGTGAAGCTAAAAAATATATTTTTTTTCGTAGGGCTTGTGTAGTGCCACACGGCATGCTCTTTGGTCGCGCTAAAATCGCCTGTGTAGTTGATTTTGGCGTCTTCGCTTTGGACGCTTTGGGTGAAATTTGCGCTTAGAGTGTCGAATTCGAGCGGATTTGCGAGCGAAAAGGTAGCACAAAACGCCAATGCAAAAACAGATTTTTTCATATCTCAAACCTCTTTAAATTTAAAATTTTGCGTTATTATAGCTGTTTTTATTAAGTTTAATTAAATAAAAACTAAAAATATGGTAATATGTTCGGTTAAAATTTTAAAATGAAGGTTTGAAATGTTTAAAAGAGTAGTTAGAGGGATTTTTGGCACGAAAAACAATCGTGTGGTCAAACAATACGCAAAACGCGCAAAAGAGATAAACGCGCTAGAAAAAAAATACGAAGCACTCGATGACGAGGCGTTAAAGGCTGAATTTAACGCGCTTAAAGAGCAAATTCAAAAGGGCGAAACGACAACTGATAAAATTTTATATGATGTTTTTGCTATCGTTAGAGAGGCTTCAAAAAGGGTGCTAAATATGCGCCATTTCGATGTCCAGCTAATCGGCGGTATGGTTTTAAACGACGGCGCGATAGCTGAGATGAAAACAGGCGAGGGAAAGACGCTGGTCGCAACTTTGCCTGTGGTTTTAAACGCTATGAGTGGCAAGGGCGTGCATGTCGTGACGGTCAATGACTACCTAGCCAAACGCGACGCCGAGCAAATGGGCGTTTTGTATAATTTCTTAGGACTTAGCGTTGGTGTAGTAGTCGGTGGCGAGTATAACGATACTAAGCGCAAAGAGGCTTACGCTTGCGACATAACTTACGGCACAAACAACGAATTTGGCTTTGATTATTTGCGTGATAATATGAAATTTAGCAGCGAAGACAAAGTGCAAAGAGGTCATCATTTCGTAATCGTCGATGAAGTCGATAGTATTTTAATCGACGAGGCTAGAACTCCACTAATCATTTCAGGCCCTACAAACCGCACACTTGATGGCTATGTCAAAGCAAATGAAGTAGCCAAACAAATGGTGCAAGGCCAGGCGCCAGATGATCCAAAAGAGAAGCCAACCGGCGATTTTATCTTAGATGAAAAAAATAAAAGCGTGCTAATTACCGAAGCAGGTATCGCAAAGGCTGAAAAACTTTTTGGCGTAGATAACCTATACAAGCTTGAAAACGCCGTTTTGAGCCACTATTTAGACCAAGCATTAAAAGCAAATTATATATTTAAAAAAGATGTCAATTATGTCGTGCGTGACGGACAGATAATCATCGTAGATGAATTTACAGGCAGACTAAGCGAGGGGCGTCGTTTTAGCGAGGGCTTGCACCAAGCCCTAGAAGCCAAAGAGGGTGTGCAAATCCAAGAAGAGAGCCAAACCCTAGCTGATATTACATTTCAAAACTATTTTAGAATGTATGAAAAACTAGCAGGCATGACTGGTACAGCCCAAACTGAGGCGACTGAGTTTTCTCAAATTTATAAATTAGAGGTCGTTTCAATCCCTACAAATATCCCAGTGCAAAGACTAGATCAAAATGATTTGATTTACAAAACAGAGCGCGAGAAATTTAACGCCGTAATCGAGGAAGTAAAAAGGCTAAACAAAAAAGGTCAGCCAGTCTTAGTCGGCACCGCATCGATCGAAAAATCAGAGTTACTTCACGAACTTTTGGTTAAAGAAAAAATCGCTCACTCTGTGCTAAATGCCAAAAACCACGAAAAAGAGGCACAAATCATCGCCGAAGCCGGTGCAAAGGGCGCTGTAACAATCGCCACAAATATGGCGGGTCGTGGTGTAGATATCCGCATAAATGATGAAGTCAGGGAGCTTGGTGGGCTTTATATCCTAGGCACAGAACGCCACGAAAGCCGCCGTATCGACAACCAGCTCCGCGGTCGCTCAGGCCGTCAGGGAGATCCGGGCGAGAGTAGATTTTATCTGAGTTTAGAGGATAATTTGCTTCGAATTTTTGGTAGCGATAAGATTAAAAATATTATGGAGCGTTTGGGTTTGCAAGACGGCGAACATATCGAGTCGAAAATGGTCTCTCGTGCCGTAGAAAATGCGCAAAAAAAGGTCGAGAGCCTGCATTTCGAGGCCAGAAAACATATCCTAGAATACGACGATGTCGCAAACGAGCAGAGAAAGACGATTTACAAATACCGAAACGAGCTTTTGGATAAAGAATTTGATCTAAAAGACAAAATTTTGCAAAACCGCGAAGAGTATATCGCAAGCGTGCTAGATGATTTGGAGATTTTCGACGGAGATGAGAAGGAAAAATTCGATTATGAGGCGATAATAAACCGCATTTTAAATGATACTGGCGAAACGCTAGATGAAGCAAATTTGAAAAACGCTAATGATTACGGCGAGCTAAAAAGCGTGATTGTAGAGCAACTTCAAAGCTCTTACGAGGAAAAAATGAGCCAAATCGATCAGGCTCAGCGCAAAGAGATTGAAAAAATGCTTTATCTGCAAATCGTTGATCGCGACTGGCGTGAGCATTTATACCAAATGGATACCCTAAAAACAGGCATTGGACTAAGGGGATACAATCACAAAGACCCGCTAACCGAGTATAAAAAAGAAAGCTACAATCTCTTTATGGAGCTTGTTTTGCGCCTAAAAAGCGATAGTATCCGCACCTTGCAACTAATTCGCTTCAAAACCCAAGAAGAAATCGACGCTGAAAGAGAGGCTATGCAAGAGCAAATGCGTAGCGAAGCGCAGGACGAAATAAACGAAGCCAATACAAACGAGGACGAAATTTCAAATTCAAGCGAAAATTTAAATTCGAGTGAAAATCAAACCGCAGAAAATAGCGAATTTTCGCTAGGCGCGAAAAAACCTAAACGAAACGACCCATGTCCATGCGGAAGCGGTAAAAAATACAAAGATTGCCACGGTAAAGGTGGCCCTAAAAAAGGCGGTTTTGCAAGGTAACTTGCAAACGCCTAAATTTAAAATTTACAGGGCAGACTTTGATAAAATATCTACTTTTTAAATATTTGCGTTTCGACAAATCTCAGCCATTTATAACGCTTTCTGCGATTTTGGCGTTTTTGGGCGTGAGTATCGGACTAATGGTGCTAATCATCGCAATGGCGATAATGAACGGTTTCGATAAAGAATTTCAACGCAAACTCTTTACGATGAACTATCCTATTACGATACACAGCCAGTTTCGCGGTGGTATCACAAACGATGATGTCGAAATTTTAAAGGGTGATTTCCCAAATTTAAAATTTAGCCCATATATCAGCTCGCAAGTCATCGCCAAAAACGGCGATAGATTAGAGGGTGGAATAATCTTTGGCGTAAATTTGGCTGATGAAATTCAAATAAACTCAGTCGTCGCACAGGGGGCGAAAGACGCGAATTTGAGCGAATTTGGCATTATGGTCGGTAAGGGCATAAAGGACGAATTTATGCTGGATATGGGCGATAAAATCACAATGATTTTTACCAAAAACGACCCAGGTGGATTTGCGCTGATTCCAAAAATGAAGCGATTTGAGGTGCGCGCTAGCTTTGATTCTGGTTTGATTGCTTATGATAAGGCGTATTCTTACGCTAGCGTGGGCGATTTGGCGAAAATTTTGGGCTATGACGAGGGGCGATATGACGGGGTGCATGTTTTCTCAGACGATCCATTTAAGGACTTAGAAATCATTAAAGAAAATCTCCCGCCGAGCGCGCGCGCTGTTGGCTGGTGGCAACAAAACGGCAACTTTTTCTCAGCCCTTGCGCTTGAAAAACGGGCGCTTTTTTTGGTGCTTTTGCTAATAATCTTAGTTGCTAGCTTAAATATCGTTAGTTCGCTTTTGATGACAGTGATGAATCGTCGCCAAGAAATCGCGCTTTTGCTTAGCCTTGGGGCGAGCAAAAAAGAGGTGAAAAAGACATTTTTCTCGCTTGGGGCGACGATTGGCGGAAGCGGAATAATCTTTGGCCTTATTTTGGGGCTTTTTGGGGTTTGGTTGCTTGGAAACTTCGATATCATCGACCTGCCAGCTGATGTTTATGGAAGCAGCAAACTGCCTATGGAGCTATCATTTAGCGATTTGATTTCTACCGTGGTAGGAGCTGTGATAATAGTAGCGCTCTCATCGTGGTATCCAGCCAAAAAGGCCACCGAAGTCGATGTTTTGCAAACTTTGCGTAATGAATAATTTAAATTTAATAAAGGAGAATTTATGAAAAAGTTAATTTTATGCGCCCTAGTGGCTGGGTTTTTTATCGGTTGTGCTGGCACGAAAGAGCCGGGCGTGAGCGAGAGCGCGCCAATCGAGCAGAAAAAAATCGAGCCAAATTTCAACCAAAATAGCGCTGGTTGCACCACAGGCTGCATGGACGCTGTAATCAAAGCCCAAGAAGCAAACAAAAATATAAAACGATAAATTTCAATGGTAGTTTTTTAACTACCATTTCCACTTAAAATTCCAAAATTTAGCCCAAAAATAAATCTGATTTTTATTAAATTTAAGGTAAAATTGAAGCTTAAATTTTTATTTAAAGGTTTTTTATGACTTTAATCGACGGAAAAGCGATAAGCGCAAAGGTCAAAGAAGAGGTAAAAATCGCAGCCGCAGGGCTTAGTGCGAAGGGCGTAACTCCGGGGCTTGCGGTGATTTTGGTGGGCGAGGACAAGGCTAGTGCTACTTATGTGGCTAGCAAAGAAAAGGCGTGCGTAGCATGCGGGATAAATTCTTACCCATATCATCTAAGCGCGCAAACTACCGAAACTGCGCTATTAGAGCTAATTGATGAGCTTAATGCTGATGAAAATGTCGATGGCATACTTGTCCAACTTCCGCTTCCAAAACACATTGATACAAATAAAATTTTAGAAAAAATCGATCCTAGCAAAGATGTCGATGGATTTCACGCTGTAAATGTCGGCAGGCTAGTTAGCGGATTAGAGGCTTTTGTGCCATGCACGCCACTTGGCATTATGCGACTTTTGGCTGAATACGGCATAGAAACAAACGGCGCAAACGCTGTGGTAATTGGCAGAAGCAATATAGTCGGCAAACCTATGGCAAATTTGCTTTTAAACGCGAATTCTACCGTTACTATCACACACTCTCGCACCAAAAATTTAGCCGAAATTTGCTCGCAGGCTGATATCTTAGTCGCAGCGATTGGAAAGCCAAATTTCGTAAACCCTGACATGGTAAAAGATGGCGCGGTGGTCATTGATGTAGGCATAAACCGCCTAGAAAACGGCAAACTAACCGGCGATGTGGATTTCGACGCAGTCGCGCCTAAATGCTCATTTATCACGCCAGTTCCTGGTGGCGTAGGTCCTATGACAATCGCAATGCTACTTCAAAACACAATCACATCGGCGCGCAACCGCCTAAAAAGAAGCAAATAAATGAAATCTTTGGATTCGCTTTATCGCTTTTCATCTAGCTGGGTTGGCACGATTTGCATTGTGCTTTTTATCATACTTTTTGTGGCGCAAGCTTTTGTGATTCCAAGCGGATCGATGAGAGTTACGCTTTTGGAGGGCGATTTTTTGTTTGTGAAAAAATTTAGCTACGGAATACCAACTCCTCATATCCCATTTATCGAGGTTCCAGTAGCCCCAGATAACGACGGAGACGGACATTTAATCCAAGGCAAACGCCCACAGCGTGGTGATATCGTAGTATTTCGCTATCCAAAAGATGAGAAAATTCACTATGTCAAGCGAAATTTCGCCGTTGGTGGAGATGAAGTGATTTTTGATTTAGATAATTTCTACCTCAGACCAAACGAGGGCGATGAATTTATAGAGCAAAACTACGATAAAAGCGATATTGTCATCTTAAACGGACAAAAATATGTCAAAGAGCCGTATAAATTCAAAGGCATAAACTACAATCCGCATTTTAGAAACGCTATGCGGGCAAGCATGCTTGGAAATTTAGAGCGCAAAAGCCTAGCAATGCGCCCTATAATGGTGGCTGAGAGCGAGAAGGTCTATGAATATGACAGTGTGAAATTTAACGCATTTTATATCAAAGTTCCGCAAGATGAGTTTTTTATGATTGGCGATAACCGCAACAACTCAGGTGATAGCAGGTATTGGGGCACCGTGCCGTATCGCCTAATCGTAGGCAAGCCGTGGTTTACTTATTTTAGTATCGACCCGGATAAAAAAATCCGCTGGGAGAGAATAGGGCGTTTCATCGACACGCTTCAAAGCGATGAGAGCTTGATTTATGAGCAAAAATAAAGGGAAAATATGCAGGTAAAAAAGGTTTTTATTGCGGGCGATCACGCTTCTCCGGCTGTGAAGGAAGAGGTCAAAAAAATAATCGCAAATTTGGGCTATGAGTTCGAAGATTTGGGCACAAATGACGAAAATATCAGCGTGGATTATCCTGATTTCGCGAAAATTTTGGCTGATAAAATTTTGGTTGAAAGCAAAAATTTAGCTAGCGCAAACGGCGAGCAAAATGGCGAAATTATAGATAGCACAAAATTTGGAATTTATGGAATTTTAATTTGTGGCACAGGCATTGGGATTTCGATTGCGGCAAATCGCCACACACATATTCGTTGCGCGCTTTGCCACGATAGCTTAACTGCTAGGCTTTGCAGGGAGCATAATAACGCAAATGTGCTTGCATTTGGCGCAAGAGTGCTAGGAATCGCAGAGATTGAGGATATGATAAAGACATTTTTTAGCACAAATTTTAGCGGCGGCAGACACGAAAGACGCGTGAATAAGCTAGGCGTGATTGCCTGCGATATGAGCGCAAAATAGGGCGAGATATGATAGTGGTTTTTGAAATTTTAAGCTTTGTTTTGGCTGTATTGTTGGTGCTTTCGATCCGTAAAAATATGAAAATTTACGATAAATTGGCAAAATGTGAAGACGAAATTTCAAAATTAAAAGAAAATCAAGAAAAGCTAAAATCTGCGTTGGAGCTTAGCATACAGGCCTTGCAAAGCGACGAAGCAGAAAAGTTAAATTTAAGATTGCAAAATGCAAAATTATTAAAGGATAGAGGATGAAAACTTTAAGCAATGATGATAAAGCTTATCTTTTTAAATCATTAAGGACTATCGAGGATTTCCCTAAACCCGGGATTTTGTTTTACGATGTAACGACACTTTTGGGCGATAAAAAGGCATTTAGCTTTTTGCTAGATCATCTCGTAGATCGCTACAAGGATTACGAGCTTGATTATATCGTAGGGATTGAGAGCAGGGGATTTATCTTTGGTGCGGCACTTGCGGCTAGGCTAAATTTGGCTTTCGTGCCGATTCGCAAACCAAAAAAACTTCCATATATCACCATTTCGCAAAAATACTCTCTCGAATACGGCTTCGATCAGGTCGAAATGCATGTCGATGCTTTTGATGCAGTTGCAAACGCGCAAAACCGCAAAGCCAGAGTGCTTTTAATCGACGATTTAATCGCTACTGGTGGCACTGCCAAAGCCGCGCTTGATTTGATCGCGCAAACAAACGCCGATTGCGTGGAAGCATGCTTTTTGCTAAATTTGCGCGCATTAAACGATCTGGGCGAATTTGAAGCAAGAACGAAAGTTTATTGTGTTTTAGAGGCTTAGTTTGGAAGAAACGCTCAAAGAAATTCTAACCCAGTATCATCAATACGCTTATATCGTGCTTTTTGCGTGGTGCGCATTAGAGGGCGAAATCGCGCTAGTTTTGGGCGGGATTTTGGCGCACGAGGGGCATATAAATTTACCACTTGGTATTTTTGTCGCGGCGTGTGGGGCGTTTGCGGGCGATCAATTTTATTTTTATATCGGCAGGTATAATAAAAATTACATTAGCAAAAAATTAGCCACCCAACGGCGCAAATTTGCTATCGCGCACCTGCTTTTACAGCGTTGGGGCTGGATTTTGATATTTATCCAGCGATATATGTATGGGCTTCGTATGATTATTCCGATGAGTATCGGCATTACTCGTTATAGTGCCAAAAAATTTGCATTTATAAATTTTATAAGCGCGGTTGCGTGGGCGAGTATGACGATGATACCTGCGTGGTATTTCGGCAAGCAAATTTGGCAAGCGATAAATTTGATCGAGCAATACTGGTATTTTGCAATACCGCTGATTGCCGGAATTGTCTTTGGGTTTTATAAAATTTTTGCAAGATTAGAAAATCATTTTATAAATTTAAGAAAGGATAGAGATGAAGGTAACATTATTGAATCAAAATTTTGACGCGATAAATGCGGATTTTGAATTGATTTTTATCGTCGGTGGCGACACAGCTCACCGCTTTGTCAAAGACGGCGATAAATTTGATTTTTTTGATTACAAAGGCGAGGGAAATTTGCTTTTAAGCGAGCAAAAAAGGCTATATATAGGCATAAAAGCCCTAGAATATGACCGTGTGAGAGTGGGCGTAGCGCAGGCATACAACACGCTAAAAAATCTTAAAATTTCAAATTTTAAAATCGCATTTTATGATTGCGGTTGCACGAAAAAAAGCGCAATGGCTATGGCCGAGGGCGCAGTGCTAGGCGCGTATGAGTTTAACAAATACAAAAGCGAAAAAAAATCCTACACTCTAAATGAAATTTTTATCGCTAGCGACACATACACAGGCTCTACGCTAGAAGCCGATAAAGCTGGTCGTGGCGTGAAATTTGGCACTATTATGGCGGACGCGGCGAATTTCGCCAAAAACGGCGTCAATGAAATCCCTGAAATTTACACTCCGCACAAAATGGCAGACGAGGCTGAAATTTTGGCTTCAAACTACGATGATGTCAGCGTAGCTGTGTATGATGAGAGATTTTTGGAAGAAGAGAAAATGAACGCGTTTTTGGCTGTCAATCGCGCCTCAGCTCATCGCCCACGCCTAATCCACCTTACCTACAAACCTGAAAAATGCCTTCAAAAGGTCGTTTTCGTGGGCAAGGGTTTGACCTATGATAGTGGCGGACTTAGCCTAAAACCGAGCGATTATATGCTGACAATGAAAGCCGACAAAAGTGGCGCGCTTGCAGCTATGGCGATTATCAAAGGCGCTGCTGAGCTTGATTTGCCTTTTGAAATACACGCTATCATCGGCGCTACCGAAAACATGATAGGTGGCAACGCCTACAAACCAGACGATGTGCTAATCTCTCGTTCTGGCGTGAGTATCGAGGTGCGAAACACAGACGCAGAGGGCAGGCTAGTGCTGGCTGATTGTCTAAGCTACGCTCAGGATTTAAACCCTGATTTGCTAATTGATATGGCGACACTTACAGGGGCTTGCGTAGTGGGGCTTGGCGAATACACAAGCGGACTTTTAGGAAATAATGAAGAGCTAAAATTAAAATTCAAAAATTTAACAAAACCTAGTGGTGAGCTTTTTACGATTTTAGAATTTAATGATTATTTGCGAGAACTTATCAAATCAAATATCGCAGATGTCTCAAATACAGCGTCTAGCAGATACGGTGGCACGACCACAGCGGGACTTTTTCTTGATAAATTTATCAAACCTGAATTCAAAGACAAATGGCTTCACCTCGATATCGCAGGCCCAGCCTATGTCGAAAAAGCGTGGGGATATAACCAATTCGGCGCGACAGGTGCGGCAGTTAGAGCAAATCTATACTACCTAATGGCTCTGCAAAAAGAGCTAGAAAAGAGGGGCTAATGGGGCTTTCTGTTGGAATCGTAGGTTTGCCAAATGTGGGCAAATCTACCACTTTTAATGCGCTAACAAAGGCGCAAAATGCCCAAGCGCAAAACTATCCATTTTGCACAATCGAGCCAAACAAGGCTATCGTGCCGGTGCCTGATAAACGCTTGGAAGAATTAGCTAAGATTGTTAATCCTGAGCGCATTATGCACTCGACAATCGAATTTGTCGATATCGCTGGACTTGTAAAGGGTGCTAGCAAGGGCGAGGGTTTGGGAAATAAATTTCTCTCAAATATCCGTGAAGCCGAAATTATTTTGCATATCGTGCGTTGCTTCGAAGACGGCAATATCACGCATGTCGAGGGCAGTATCGATCCAATCCGCGATATCGAAATCATCGAAACCGAGCTTGTTTTAGCCGATATCGAGCAGCTAGGCAGAAAAATCGAGCGGCTAAACAAAGAGGCCAAAGCAAACGCCAAAGGCGCCAAAGAGGCCTTGGCACTCGCAAATGAGCTTTTAGAACACTTAAATTTAGGCAAACCTGCTTCAAATTTCGCAGATAAAGACAGCGAAGTGTTTGCGAGCTTAAACAAAGAGTTGCGCCTGCTTTCTGCAAAAGAGGTGATTTATGGCGCAAATGTCGATGAGGACGGCATAGCGCAGGATAATGAGTATGTAAAAGCTGTAAAAGAGTATGCAAATGCGCGAAATGCCGAAGTTATCAAGCTTTGCGCTAAAATCGAAGAGGAGCTAATCGGTCTAGGTGATGATGAAGCGCACGAAATGCTTCAAAGCCTAGGCGCAGAAGAAAGCGGACTAGATAATATCATCAGAAGATCTTTTGCGAAGCTAAATTTGATAAGCTATTTTACCGCTGGGGTTATGGAAGTGCGCGCATGGACGATAACCAAAGGCTGGAAAGCGCCAAAGGCGGCTAGCGTGATACATAATGATTTCGAGCGTGGCTTTATCCGTGCAGAGGTCATTAGCTACGATGATTTCGTGGCGCATGGAGGCGAAAGTAGGGCAAAAGAGGCAGGAAAAATGCGCCTAGAAGGCAAGGATTATGTAGTAAATGATGGCGATGTAATGCATTTTAGGTTTAATGTGTAATTTAATTTTTTTTTGAAATATGCAAATTTTGATTTTTTTTCTTAAAATTTAAGTTTTTTTAGATTAAAATTGCTTGAAATTTTTGAAGTGAAATTTGCAAATTTATCTAAAATTTATGGTAAATGGGCGCGCGTTATCTTTCTATTTACTTTTTTTAGGTATTTTTCGGTTTTATTTTTAAGGAGTTAAAATGAAAAAGTTTTTAGGTCTTTTGGCATTAGCAGGCGCAGTGACTTTTTCTGGTGCTAACACACTAGAACAAATCAAAGCGAGCAATACGCTAAGAATTGGTGTAGGTGAGCACGATGCTCCAATGAGTTCTATTTCAAAAAGTGGCAAATTCCAAGGTTTTGAAATTGAGTTAGCAAAAGAACTAGCAAAAGCCATTTTAGGTGACGGCGGTAAGGTAGAATTTGTCGCTGTTAAAGATGCTGAGCGTATGGACGCAGTAACTCAAAACAGAGTTGATTTGCTAATCCACAATTATTCAAGAACACCTGAGCGCGAGAAATCAATGGACTTTTCTATGCCTTATCTTTCAACAATGGATGCTGTTGTTACTAAAAAAGATTTAGGTGTCCAAAGAATCGGCGATTTAAGAGGTAGAAGAGTTCTAGTTGTCCCAGGCACATCAGCTGAAACTGCTCTTAATAAAGAACCACAAATCCAACAAGTCCCTTGCTCTACATCAAAAGAGTGCTTGGATAAGCTAAGAGCTGGCGAAGCTGACGGCTATGCTAGAAAAATCACAGCAATCGCTACTATTCCTTTTGTTGATGATAGATTTGAGCTTGCTATCAAACGCATAGGAGCTATCGCTTTCAACTGCGTAGGCACTCAAAAAGGCAACCGCGATCTAATGGAAATCGTAGATAGCAAAATCCTATCTCTATCACAAGAAGGCTTCTTTGCAGATATGTATGAGCAAACTTTCGAGCTATTCTATCGTGGTGAGCTAGAAGAGAAAATGTTCGTTCTAGATGATATTTATGAAGCATTACTATAATTAGTGCTTTTTAATACTATACTTGGGCGCCTTTTTTAAGGCGCCTTTTTTTATGGCTGAAAATTTTATTTGCTTAATCTGTCATTGTGATAAAACTAAGTTTTGAGGCAATTCAGTAAAATTCTTTAATCTCTAATTTGTCATTGCGAGGCGACGCAGTCGCCGTGGCAATTTAGTAAAATTTATGGCAATTTAGTAAAATTTATGGCAATTTAGTAAAATTTATGGCGATTTTAAAATTTAATCTCGCTACTTGTTTGCGTATCGGCGAAATTTTGCGCTCTGCTTTTGGCTCGTTCGGTTATATCCTCTTCATAATCATACCACGAAAATGTCGCTCCATGCTGAACCGAGCCATCGAGCAAATCCCCGCCTTGGCGGTTTTTCAGATCAATTCCTGCGACCTTAAATCCATCTAGTGTTTGCGCGAATTCTTTTAGCCTTTCTGGCGCTTGCTTTAATTTCGTGTAGAGATAGCACCAGCCCTCGCCGCCGTTTCGCCCCACGCGACCGCGCAATTGGTGAAGCGAGGCTAGCCCCATGCGCTCGGCTCCGACGATTAAGATTATGCTAAGTCTTGGTAGCGAAATGCCCACTTCCACGACGGTTGTGGTGATTAGCAGCGAGCCATTATCGCGGAATTTCAGCAAAATTTCCTCTTTTTCCTTGTCGCGCCCGTGCGTAACATACACGCCAGAGAATTTCGCCTGCCAAAACGGCGCGGCTTCCTCGACGCTTTGGTAAATCAACTTTTCGGATTGTTCGACGAGCGGATAGACGATGATTGCTTGATTTCCTTTGTCGATTTCGCGCTTTAAATGGCTCATAAAGCCCTCAAATCCGGCGTTTTGCAAGATTAGAGTGTGGATATGTTTTTCGAAAGGCATTTGCTTTAAAAAGCTAAAATTCACAAGCTCGGATTGGATTAGCGAGAGTGTGCGCGGGATCGGTGTGGCGCTAAATTGCACGAAGTGCGCGCGATACTCGCCACACTGGGTGAGGGCGTTGATTTTTTCGCGCTGATTTGAGCCGAAGCGGTGCTGTTCATCGACCATGATGAGATTTGAGGGCGTCAAGTCATGATAGAGCAGGGCGTGCGTGCCGATGACTAGGTGCGCACCCTCTAAATTTAGCGATTTTTCGCCACCTTTGACCTCCAAAATATTCATAAACTCTGGCAAAAGTCGCACCGCTTCTGTGTAAATTTGATCGGCTAAAATCGAGGTTGGCACCATTAAATAGCTAGTGCGCGGATAGTTTAGCAAGGCTGCGCCAAGGATTATTAGCGTCTTGCCCGAACCCACATCGCCCATTACCACTCTGCGCCTTGCAAGCGGGCTAGATAGGTCGGCTTTGATATCATCAAGTGCCTTTATTTGGTCGTTTGTGGGAGCAAAAGGCAGGGTGCTAAGCCACGAGGAAATGTCGTTTAGAGGGTAAATTTGCGCCTTAAAATCCATTTTTTTGGCTTTTAGTTTTCTTAAATAATTATAAATTTCAACGAATTTTAAAATTTCAAGCCCGTTTTCGTTTTCTTCTAAATTTTGCACCAAACGCACGCTGTTTTGGTCGTTTTGATGAATTTGCATTAAAAATTCAGCCTCATTTTCACCAAGCCCCTCATCAAGCAAGGCCTGCTTGGAAATGTAGCTTGAAATGAGCTTTTGCGTCGCGGCGTCCGTGAGGGCGTTTTTGTATTTAGGGATAATTTCGCCTACTTTGGTGACGATTTTGGGATTTACGAACTGCCACGCGCCGTAAGCGTTGTCGCTTTTGCCGTGGATAAACATCTGCTTGCCGATTTTAAAGACGCTGTGGTGCCAGCTTTTGGCGTTGAAGATGACGATTTTGATCTCGCACTCCCAGCTTAGGCAAAATGCGCTGATGATAAGCATACCATTGGCGCGACGGCTTGCTGTTTTGCACTCGATCAAAACCGTGTTTTCGCCGGTGTTTGGCTCATCTTTGACGCTTAAATCATCATAGCTTTTTGGAAGTGCCAAGGCTAAATCAAGCAGTGAAAAAACGCCGATTTTAGCGAGCGTTGCGCTGTCTTTGGGGCTAAATTTCATAATTTAAAATTTGACTTTGCGACTTCTGAGCAAACCACGCAAAAGCTTAAATTTAAAATTTCAGCGTGCGAGGCGATAAATTCATTTAGCGTGCGCAAATCTAGGTTTTTCGTGCGCTCTAAATTTCGCTCAAACTCGCCAAATTCGAAGCCTTGATAATATTCGTTGGCGCTGATATTTGCGCGCTTAAACATAGTCTCTTTTTGCAAAACCGCGCTTCCTAGGATAAATTTTTTCGCACTTTCTAGCTCGCTTTGCGTAACGCCGTTTTGGACGAAATTTGCGATTTCGGATTTGATTAGCTCGTAGGCTTTGGCTAAATTTTCGTTTTTGGTCTGCAAAAATCCCCAAAAATCGCGCTTAGACAGGTCGAAATTCGCTCTGGCATACACAGAGTATGCAAGTCCGTGTTTGACGCGGATGTTTTCCATGAGGCGTGAGCCAAATCCGCTCGAACCAAGGATAAAAAGCGCCACATTTGCGATATATTTTTCTGCGATTTCGGCGAAAAATGGCGCGCCAAAATAGATATAGGCTTGCTCGCTTTTTTGGGCGATGATTTGAGATTTGGGTGTAGAATTTGTCGCAAAAACGGGTAGTTCGCGCGCGTTTGTGACGGTGAAATTCTCTAAAATTTTGGTTATGTTTTTGCGCAAAAGGCTAGCCTCATCGCTTGCGCCCTGCGCGTCGCCCACTACGAGGACATAGGCGTTTGCAAGATCTAGCGAGGCGAAAAATTCCTTGACATTTTCAAGGCTGATTTGCGCGATACTATCCTCATCGCCGATTAGCGGGGAGGCTAGTTTGGTGCCCGAATAAAGGCAGTTTTGCAAGCCTTGGTTTGCGATGTAGTCAAATTCGCTCTTTAAAATATCAATTTCGCCTAAAATTTGGGTTTTGATTTTAGCTAAAATTTCATCTGTGAAATTTGGCTCTTTTAGCAGATTATCCAGCATTTCTAGGGCAAATTCGAAGTGCTCTTTGAGCGAATTTACCTCGATTACGAAGGTCTCAAACCCTGCGTCGATATCGAAATTTATCGCATAGATATCGAGTTTTTCGTAAAATTTATTTACCCCTAGGCTCTTTGTGCCCTCATTTAGCATTTTTGCGGTGAGTTTGGCTAGGCCATTTATCTTTTCGCTCACTGCGCCACTGGCTTTGAAAACGAGTTTGAAACTCGCCACCGGCAGGGAATTTTCGATTTGTGTGAGAAAATCTACTTTGGTGTTTTTTGCTAAAATTTCGCTTTTTATCATTTATAAATCTCCAAAATATCATAGTTTGTGTTGCGTTTGGCTGGGATTTCGCCGATGTCTTTGATTAAGCTTATCATTTCATCTGCGCTCATGCGAAAACTCGCACCGGCGGCTTTTACGACATTTTCTTCCATCATCGTTGAACCCAAATCATTTGCGCCAAATTTTAGTGCGAGTTGCCCTATGTAGCTTCCTTGAGTAACCCACGAGCTTTGGATATTTTTAAAATTATCCAAAAATAGCCTTGCTACGGCTAATAGCCTTAAATAGCGATTTGAGCTTGTTTTTTTGATTTCTGGGTGTTCGGCGATGAGTTTTGTGTTTGCAGACTGAAAGCTCCACGAGATAAAAGCGCGAAATCCGCCCGTAATATCTTGCAGATTTCGCAGTTTTTCCCAGTGCTCGATAATCTCTTCATCGCTCTCAACCGTGCCAAACATCATCGTTGCAGTCGTTTTCATACCGATTTCGTGGGCGGCTTTATGTATGCCTAGCCAAGTATCTGCGCCGATTTTTTTAGGCGAGATTATATCTCTAACTCTATCGCTTAAAATCTCAGCCCCAGCTCCGGGAATTGAGTAAAGTCCCTTTGCTTGAAGCCTAGATAAAACTTCTTTGTGCGTTAAATTCGAAATCTTAGCGATATAATCAATCTCGATTGCAGAGAAGCCATGAATCGTGATTTGCGGGTATTTTTGCGCTATGTGAGCGACTAAATTTTCATACCAATCAATTTTTAGTTTCGGATGAACGCCGCCTTGAAAAAGGATTTGCGTCCCGCCGATTGCGATTAGTTCGTCGATTTTCGCATCAATCTCATCAAAGCTCAAAATATAGGCGTCTTTTTCATTGATTTTACGACAAAACGCGCAAAATTTGCAATCCACAAAGCAGATATTTGTGTAGTTTATGTTGCGATCGACTACAAAAGTCGTGATTTTATCTGGATGAAGCTCTAATTTTTTTTCATACGCCATAGCTCCAAGCTCGTGAAGCGGGGCGTTTTTTATCAAATTTAATGCCTGTGATTTAGTAATTCTACTCAAATTTAACCTTCTTTTTTGATTTATTTTTCTAGTATGATTTGTCCGTCTTTGACGCCACGCACGCGCACTTTTGTGCCTTCTGCCATGTTTTTTACCTCATTGCTTTGCCATAGCGTGCCCTTGAAATAGACCATGCCCTCTTTGACATAGCCCTCGCCACTCTCGTCTAAGAAATTGTCTTTAATCTCTTCGGTTGGCTTGAAAAATTTGGATTTCAGTGGCTTTTTTAGGGCGAGCAAAAGTGCGAAAGATAGCACGAAAGAGGCTAGGATTTGCACCTCCCATGATAGCGGAAGCGCGAAGCTAAATAGCCCCACGATCAAAAATCCAGCCCCGAAAAATACAAAGGTAAAATCAAGCACCAAAAGCTCGATAATCACCAAAATAACGCCAATTATGATAAAAATAAGTGGGCTCATTGATTGTTTTCCGTGATTAAATTTTTATCCCCAGCCTTGCCTAAAAATTCGCTTAGCACAGAGAGCGAGCCGATGATTTCGCTGGTTTCATACGGTATGATGACCTTGTCCTTGCTTGCGCTTTTTGCTAGCTCGTTGAAAGCATTTACGCGACTTTGCGCGAGCAGGTATTCAGCGGCGAATTTCGACGCCGCCATAGCCATATTGATATTATCCATAGCGTGTTTTTGACCCACAGCTAGGGCGATTTGCTCGTATTTTTTCGCGTCCGCCATGCGCTCGATTGCCTCAGCTTCGAGAACTTTTTCTTGTTTTTGCGCTTCGGCTGTGCGAATAAGAGCAGCTTTTTCGGCTTCGGCTTTTAGCTCGATTGCCCGTTTTTCGCGCTCGGCTTTCATTTGCATATTCATAGCGTCCTCTATGCCTTTTGGGACTGAAATTTCTGAAATTTCAACACGCATGATTTTTACGCCCCAGTTATCGGCTGCATCGCCAAGGGCGACTTGGAGTTTTGAGTTTAGCTGATCGCGGCTTGATAGGGTCTGATCTAGGCTCATTTCGCCGATTGCTGAACGAAGTGTAGTCATAGCGAGATTTGAAATAGCTTTGCGATAATCCTCGACATTATAAAGCGCCATTTTGCCATTTACGATTTTCAAAAATACGATTCCATCGACCATGATATTGACATTGTCTTTGGTGATGACTTGCTGTTTTGTGATATCTACTAGCTGTTCGCGAACGCTCATTTTAGCGCGCACGCTGTCAAAAAACGGCACAATTACATGAAATCCGCCGTCTAAAACCTTGTGAAATTTACCAAGTCGTTCGATAATCATAATCTCAGATTGCGATACGATTTTGACACCAAGCTTCAAAACCAGCGCGATTAGCGCACAAATCACCACAACGGTAGCTGCGAAACCTTCCATTTTTTCTCCTAAAATTTCTAAAATTTAAATCTGACGATTATAGCAAGTTAATGTTTAATACTAAATTTAAGATTTTTGGTAGTTTTATTTAACAAATCCAAAACACATAATTAAGCCAAATTTGGCTAAAATGCGAGGTTTTTTGAAAGGCAAAAATGGTTAGATATTATATTTTACTTCGCAATTTTCGCAACTATCGCTTGCTATTTAGCGCGGGATTTATCTGCATGTTTGGCGTGTGGTTTTCGATAGTGGGTATCGCTACGCTACTGATCGAGCTGGGCGCGCCCGTGTGGGCGATCACCGCTGTGGGCGTGGTGTCGTTTATACCAAATATATTTTTAGCTCCGATTAACGGCATTATCGTGGATAAATTTCGCCCAAAGCCCCTAATGGTGAGCATGTTCGCCATAGAGATTGTGACGATTTTCATGCTGATTTTTATCAATGATTTGGCGTATTTGTGGCTACTTTTGGGCATTGTCGTGGTGCGAAGCGTGGCTGGGACGCTCTTTTATCAAACCGAGTCTTCGACCCTGCCGAAATTTCTACCAAAGCCGTATTTAAAGCTAGCAAACGAGCTAACTAGCATTAGCTGGACGATTACTTATACCCTTGGTATGGCGTTAGCTGGGGTGTTTATACACTATTTTGGGGTTAGGGCGGCGTTTATTTTGGATTTTTGTTTGTATGTTTTTTCGTTTTTTATCCTAATTCGCCTAAATTTTAAAGATATTACAGGAAGTAGCACGCAAGGTGCGATAAAAATGCTAAAAGAGGGCTTTACTTACATACGCTCGCGCCCTTTGGTGGTGCATTTAATCGTAATTCACGCCTTTGTGGCGGTTACGACTTATGATAATCTTATCGCGCTACTAGCGAAATTTGAATACAAGGAAATCCTAAGCGCGTCGCTGGTGATTGGGCTAATGAATATGGCGCGTTCAGCCGCGGCGTTTTTTGGGCAGATGTGGCTGACGCGAATTGTAAATTTGAAGCGGTATTTTTGGATTTTGCTAGGGCAGGGCGGTGGAATCATGCTCTGGGCGGCGTTGGAGTTTAATTACTGGCTTTCGTTTATCGGTATCGTAATGGCTGGATTTTTTATCACGACGGTGTGGTCGTATTCTTTCACGCAACTCCAAAGCCATGTCGATAGGGAGTTTTTCGGGCGGGTGATCGCGTATAACGATATGGCGTATTTCATCGTCGCAACTCTGACCTCAGCGGCTATCGGTGCGCTGTATTCGCTAGGGCTGGCGCTGTGGCAGATAACATTTCTAATGGGATTTATGTTTATAATCGCTGCGGTGTATTATAAATTTATCGTATATGATAGGTATCTAAGCAAGGAGTGAGGTTTAGCGTAAAATTTGCCTAATTTATCATTGCGAGCTGTGCTTGCACGGCGAAGCAATCTACGAGTTTTAAAATTCTTACGCTAATTTTGTAAAAATACTGACCTTAAATTTTGAAGTCGTAGATTGCCACGATTTTTGCTACGCAAAATTCTCGCAATGACAAATCTAACAAATTTTAAATTTTAGGGGCGATTTCGGGGCGGAAGTATGCGAAAACGAGCAAAAATGCCATTACTACAAAAAACACCGCGCTAAACCCCTCTGCACCGAAAACTCTCATCGCCCCGCCTATGATTATGGGCGAGAAAAACGATGAGAGCGAATACGAAAACAAAAGCGAGGCCGAGATTTGCACGCGCGAGATTGAGGAGCTGTTTGTAAAGGAATCGTTCGCGCGCGCGATTGCGAGCGAGTATAGCGGAAAAACGCCAAAACCTAGCAAAAAGGCTAGGGCGCATTTGACCTCGAAATTCCCGGTGGCAAACAGCCCCAGCGCCGAGCACGCGCCGATTGCGCACACTAGCATTATCGCCTTGCGCCTGCCGAAAAAATCAGACACAGGGCTAGCAAAAATCTGCGAAATGAAGCCTCCGACCATGGCTAGCCCCATAAACCAGCCCACTTGGCTGACATTTCCACTGCTTAGCACATACACGCTCGCCATTGAAAAAAATCCGTTTATCAAAACCCCGCCACAAACTGCCGTCGCAAGCGCAAGTGGCGGTAGAACCGAGATTTTTGGCATGCAGATTGTGGCTTTTTGCGCTTTTGCGGGCGGGTTAAAACGCATAAATTTCAAAGGCACTAGCCCAAAAAGTATGAAAAATCCGCTTAGAAAAAAGATTAAATTTGCGCTTAAATTTAGCGCGATTATCCCCACGCCCACGGTAAATGCGCCGTAAAATACGATCTCATACACGGCTAGGACGCGTGAGCGGATAGAGTTTGTGATTTTGGAGTTGATCCAGCTTTCGATTATCATCAAAAGTGCGTAGTAGCAAAACCCAAGCCCGAAGCGAAGTATCGCCCAAAACGCCAAATTTGCGCTGATATCGTGGGCTAGGGCACACAGCGCGAAAACCACGCTAAAAATATAATACGAGCGCACATGGGCGAAGCGGCCGATGATCGTAGGCGTGAAAAACACGCTAGAAATGGCGCCCAGGAAGAAAAACGATGAGATAATGCCGATGATTAGGTCGCTTTGGCCTCGCATTTTGAGTATGACGCCGGCTGATGATAGGGCTAGCGCGTCCCCGATAAACATAAAAAAAATCGCTAGAAATAGCGCACTTAGCGTCCTTGCCGCACGCAGGCTTTTAAACATAAATATCCTAAAAATTGAAATTCAAGCTGGTATTTTACTCGAAATTTGAAAAATTCAAGGTTAAATTTGCAAAATTTGCGATTGTTTTTAGCGTAGCAAGAAACGGCGCAAGCCGTAACGAAAAATCAAATCAGCTAAATTTAAAGCGAAGCTTTAAATTTAGCCACCTTAAAAGCGTCGTCGGGGGTTGGGGGTTTGTAAGGAGGAAGGGGAGCGACCTCGCAAAATGAGCGTAGCGATGGCGACAGCCGGCATTTCTTGCGAGCGAAGCGAAGCAGAGTAATTGGGGCCTCCTTCCCCCTTACAGAGAATTTCACGGCACAGGTTAAATTCAAAAAATCGTTCAATGCTAAATTTAAGTAGAATTTTGCTCTACATTTTTCTGGATTGCTTCGAAAACTTCGTTTTCTCGCAATGACAGCGAATTTAGCAACTCGTAGATTGCTTCGCTTTCTGTGAAAGCTCGCAATGACAATAGTGAGCAAAATTTGCATAATCTGTCATTGCGAGAATTTGTATAGCAAATTCGAAGCAATCTACGAGTTTTGAAATTTATAAACGATAAATTTACAAAAATACTGACCTTAAATTTTAAAGTCATAGATTGCCACGAATTTTGCTAACGCAAAATTCTTGCAATGACAGCGAATTTAGCGTTTGGTAATTTTGGCTCGTAGATTACTTCGCTTTCTACGAAAGCTCGCAATGACAAATTGGGCGCAAAATTCTCGCAATGACAGCAAATTTTGCGAAATTTAATCCTTCACTAGACCTTTTAAAATCCTGTATTCATCGCAATTCGCGCTTAGTGTTTCATCATCGCCCATTGCGATAATCTCGCCGTTTTTGACCACGGCGATTTGGCTGGCGTTTTTGATAGTGGATAAGCGGTGAGCGATGACAATTACGATTTTATCGGCCTTTATCTTTTCTATGACAGATGAGATTTCCTTTTCGCTGGCGTTATCTAGCGCGCTCGTGGCTTCGTCGAAAATGAGAATTTGCGGGTTTTTATACAGCGCGCGCGCAATCGCTATGCGCTGGCGCTGTCCGCCTGAGAGATTCGCGCCAAACTCGCTTAAAAGCGTGTTTATGCCATCTTCCATCTTGGCGACAAATTCATAAGCATTGGCAAGGCGCAGGGCATTTATGACGCGCTCTTCGTCAAATTCGGCACCGTAGCTGACATTTGCAGCGATTGTATCGTTAAAAATATAAATTCGCTGGCTCACAAAGCCGATATTATCCCTCAGGCTTGCGATGTCAAATTCGCTAATCTCGTTGCCGTCAAAAAGTATATTTCCGCTTTTGGCGTCGTAGTAGCGCATTATGAGATTTACCACCGAGCTTTTGCCACCGCCGCTATTTCCCACAAGGGCTAAAATTTGCCCCTTTTTTACGCTAAAATTTATATCTTTTAGCGCGATTTTTTCATCATAGCTAAGCGAGACATTTTCGAAAGAGAGCGTGGATATATCGCCCATTTTTAGGCTTCCGCCGATTATGGCTGGCTCTAAATCAATTAACTCGAAAGTCCGCTCAGTAGCAGCCGTGGCGTCTTGCATTTTATTATGCAGTGATGAGACCTTTTTTATCGGCGTATAGACCATAAAAAGCGCGGTTAAAAAGCTAAAAAAGCTTCCTATGCTCATCTTGCCTTCGATGACCTCTTTGCCACCTACGATGATAACCACAGCCACGCCAAGTGCGCCAAGCATTTCCATTACGGGGCTTACGAGTGAGTTTGTAATTATTGCCTTTAAATTTAGCTTGAAAAATTTTGAGTTTTCTTCCTCGAAGTGTTTTACCTCGAAATTTTGGGCGTTGCTGGCCTTTACGATTTCGATATTTGTAAAAATTTGATTTAGAGCCGATGTGATATCGGAGGTCTTTTCAAGGGACTGGCGCGAGACCTTTTTCATGCGTTTGGCTAGGCGCGATAGCGGATAAATCGCAGCCGGAAAGACCACGAGCGCAAAAAACGAAAGCTTAGGGCTATTGTAAATCACCACGCCAAGAAGCCCAAAAATAGTGATGATTTGCGTCACAAAATCAGGTATCATGTTTGAAACCACCGTGCGGATTCGCTCGATATCGTTCATCGTCCTAGAAATCAGCTCGCCAGTGCTGTGAGTGTTGAAAAATTTCAAATCTAGCCTAATTAGCTTTGATACGAGCAAATCGCGCAGTCTGCGCACGGTATCTTGCCCGATAAATGAAGTGTAGTATGTCTGGATAAATGTGCCGGCACTTTTCATCGCAAACACCGCTATAATCGCAAACGCAAGCGGGTAGAGATAGAGGGTGTTTTTCTCGACAAAGATATAATCAAGCACCGGTTTTACCAAATACGCGCTCGCAGATGTCGCAAGCGAGGTCATAATCATACCCAAAAACGCTAGCGCAAACTGGATTTTATAATCAATCAAAAATGGTTTAAATCTTTTTAAAATTGTCTTAAAATCGTTCAAAACTCTTCCTTAAATTTACTTATTGCGCGCTTTTTTCCCAAATCGTGCCATTTGGCGTATCCATAATCTCGATTTTCATCGCTGTAAGTTTGGCGCGAATTTCATCGGCTAGGGCGAAATTTTTCTGCTTTTTAGCTTCGCTTCTTTGCTCGATTAGACGCAAAATTTCAGCTCTTTCATCATCGCTTACGCCAAATTGAAAATAGCTAACCTCGTCCATATAAAGCACGCCAAGGGTGTTTTTGACAAATTCTAAATTTGCTAAAATTTGCGCTTTTAAAGCCTTATCTTTTGGGTTTTTATCGAGTGCTTCATTTGCGCAAGACACCATTTCATCGACACAGGCAAGCGCGCCAGATGTGTTTAGATCATCATTTAAAAACTCTAAAATTTTGCCCCTAAATTTGGCTTGCTCGCAAGGCAAATTTTGCGCCATATTTACCCTTTTTTTAAGGCGGTAAATTTTATCAAGGCGTTTTTTGCAGGCGAGCAAATCATCGATTGTGTAGTTGAAATTTGCCCTATAATGCGAACTCATCAAATAAAACCTCAAAGCCTCGCCAGGCACCAGAGCTAGGGCGTCTTTGACAAAAAAGCTATTGCCTAGACTTTTGCTCATTTTTTCGTTATTTACCTGCACGAAGCCATTGTGCATCCAGTATTTAGCTAAGGCTCTATGCTCGCTACATCTGCACTGCGCGGCCTCGTTTTCGTGGTGCGGGAAGAGCAAATCAGCCCCGCCAGCGTGGATATCAATGCAAAATTCGGCATCATGGCTATCTAAATGGGCTAAAATCATCGCCACACACTCGCTATGCCAGCCCGGTCTGCCACGCCCAAATGGCGCCTCAAACCACGCCTCGTCGAATTTCCACAGCGCGAAATCTTTTTCATTTTTTTTCTGCTCGTTTGAAACCACGCGCGCAAACTCGCTGTTTTGATCCTCTGCTTTTTTGCCACTAAGGCTTAAATAATCGCTATCTTTGGTGGTATCAAAGTAAATCCCATCGCCTGGTATTTCATACGCATAGCCCAAATTTAGCAAATTTGAAACAAGGGCGCAAATTTCATTAATATTTTCGGTCGCTTTGGGCGAAATGTCGGCGTCACGGACATTTAGCGCACCCATATCGTCCAAATATCGCTTGGTGTAAAATTCTGTAATCTCGCTTAGAGTTTTTCCACTCTCGCTCATTTTTTTTAAAATTTTGTCGTCGATATCGGTGAAATTTCTAGCAAATTTTACATTTTTGCCCTGCGCTTCTAGCGCGCGCCTAAGCAAATCAAAGCTAATCGCGCTTTTAGCATGCCCCAAATGCGCGTCATCATACACAGTCGGCCCGCAGACATAAATTTTAATCTCATCTTCGTTAAGCGGGATAAATTCAACCTTTTTTTTACTTGCAGTATCATAAATTACCATAATATAAACCTTTTAAAACATATAAAATTCCTATTTCAAGCGCGCAAAGCCCTAGAATTAGAAGGATTTTTTTAGCCTTGATTATAGCCAAAAAGTTATTAAATCCAAAAAAATAGAGATTGAAAACAAACAAAAATCCCCCTGTAATCGAGCTAGCAAGCGCCAAACCCACAGCCCCAAATGGTTTAAAAAATATAGCACACAAAACTACATTTATAAACACGCACCAAAGCGAAATTTTAGCACTTAGCTTCTGTTTCATGTGCGCATACAGCCAGTGCGAAAAAATGCGCGAGAGCCCAAACGGCAGCAGTCCCACCATATACGCTGCCAAAACAGCCGCGCATTGGGCTGTGTTAGTGGCGGTGAAATTTCCGCGCTCAAATAAAATTTTGGTAATCTCGTGCGAGAGCATGATTCCGCCGATTGTGGAGAGTGCCAAAAGTGCCAAAAGCATGTAAAATCCGCGCTCGATTAAATTTAGCGCCTCTTTTTGGTTGTTTGTTTTGATTTGTTTGGTTAGTCGCGGGAAAATCGCCGTGCTAAGCGCGATCGCAAAAAGTGCGAGCGGAAGCTGAAAAATGCGGTTTGCGTAGTATAGATAGCTGATACTTCCGCTGGCTAAAAAGCTAGCAAAAAATGTATCTATAAATGAGCTAAGTTGCAAAGCGCTAGCCCCTACAACCCCGGCAAAAAAGTTGTTATAAAAGCCTTTGGTTTGCGCTTTGGCTCCGTTTTTGAGCCTAGCAAATCCACCCAATAGCACTCTAAGCATTCCGGTAAATTTCAGCGCATACACATGCACCAAAAACTGCAAAAACCCGCCCGCTACGACGCCACAAGATAGATACAAAACGATACTTCGCTCATCTTTACCGCGAGCCAAAAGCAAGGCAGTAATCATAGCTAAATTTAATAAAGCGGTAGAAAATGCCGTAGTGGCGAAATGATCGCGGTATTGCAGCATCGAAGCAAAAAGCGTAACGATAAAAATAAAAGCTAGATATATGAAATTTATGCGCACAAATGGCGTTGCCAAGGTGATTTGCTCGTCCGAAAAACCATAAGCTAAAATTTTAGTAAAAAACGGCGCAAACACCCATACAACCGCAGTTAAAAACAAAATAAAAAGAAAAAATCTAATCAGCACGGAAGCTGCGAAAATCCCCTTTTTTTTCGAAGCGGTAAAATTTGGCAAAAACGCCTGCGTAAAGGCACCCTCACCAAAAAGTCGTCTAAATAAATTTGGCAGTTTAAACGCCACGAAAAATATATCGCTATACACACCAGCACCCAAAATTGAAGCCGTCAGCAAATCGCGCACAAAGCCCAAAATGCGAGAAGCGAGCGTTCCGACGCTGTTTGTAAAAAACCCTCTAAACATAATTCCTCGTTAAATTTTATAAAATAAAAAGATAGATTATAATATAATTTCGCCTATTTTTTGATTTTGAAAGAGGATATTTTGCAAAATTTGCCATTTTCGCTCGATACGCAAAACTTCATCAAAACCCTAAAATTTGAGGGTAGCTGGACATATCGAAGCGGAAAAAAACAGCTTGATTTACTTAAAAAAACACTATCAAATTTAGACAATTTCGTAGCAGATTTTTCAAATGTCGAAAAGCTGGATTATTTCATGGCTTACAGCATTAAAAATTTAATGCGTGGCAAAAGCGTGGAATTTAGGAGCCAAAATCCAAAAATAGAAAAAATTTTTGAATTTATTAGCGATGAGAGCATAGACCATAATTTTATGCCAAAAGTGCATGGTATGGGGATTTTGGCTCAAATAGGGCTGTATTTTTGCGCAGGCTGGGCTGGGATTGTAAATCTAGCTACATTTTTGGGCGAGTTTTTTTGCAAAGTATTTTCGCTATTTTTGCACCCGCGCAAATTTCGCCTCAAAGAGACCGTAAATTTTATCAAAGACAACGGCATTGACTCGCTTTTTATCGTGGCTTTGACCGCGTTTTTAATCGGCGTGGTGCTAGCTTACATTGGCGCAGACATGCTATCGCAGTTTGGGGCTAGTATTTATATTATAGATATTATGGGTGCTCTAACCATGCGCGAGATTGCCCCGCTAATCGCAGCGATTGTCATTGCTGGGCGTTCTGCGTCGAGCTTTACAGCGCAAATTGGCGTTATGAAAATCACAGAAGAGATCGACGCGATGAAAACAATGGGCTTTGATCCGTTTTATTTCCTCTCAATGCCACGAATTTTGGCTATGGTGATTTGTATGCCATTTATTATTTTTATCGCAAATTCAATATGTATTTTCGCTCAAATGATAGTTTGCGAGGCGTATTTGGAGATAGGATTTTTGGATTATTTGGATAGATTTAAATCAAATGTCGAAATTCGCCACTTTTTCGCCGGTATGATAAAGGCTCCGTTTTTTGGCGCATTTATCGCTATAATCGGCTGTATGAGAGGCTTTGAGGTCAAGGGAAATACCCAAAGTATCGGCGAATACACCACAATCAGCGTGGTAAATGCGATATTTTGGGTCATCGCCATAGACGCGATTTTTGCGATACTCTTCTCGGAGATTGGGCTGTGAGCGAGATAATAAGCGCAAAAAATGTAACCACAGCGTATGGTGCGCGCATAATGCACGATAATGTGAGTTTTAGCGTGAAAAAGGCTGAAATTTACGGCTTTTTGGGCGGAAGTGGAAGCGGAAAAACCACTCTAATGAAGACGCTAATTTACCTAAACCAGCCAAAAAGCGGCGAGATTAAAATTTTTGGTGAGGATATTTGGAGCGCGGGTGAGGATAGGCGCAATGAAATTCGCCTAAAATGCGGTGTGATGTTTCAATTCGGCGCGCTGTATAGCTCGATGAATGTGCTAGAAAATGTAGGCGTGCTACTGCGCGAATACTCAAATTTTAGTGACAAAGAGATTAACGAGCTTGCTATGTTTTGGATACAAAAGGTAGGCCTTAAAAAAGAGAGCGCAATGCTAAATCCAAACGAGCTAAGTGGCGGTATGAAAAAGCGTGTTGCGCTCGCTAGGGCATTGGCATTAAGCCCTGAGATTTTATTTTTAGACGAGCCAAACTCGGGGCTCGATCCGCTTAGCTCACGCGCCCTTGATAGGCTAGTGTGCGAGCTAAGAGATAATCTTGGCGTAACCGTAGTAATGGTAACGCACGATGTGGATAGTATTTTTGATATACTTGATAGATTTTTGATAGTCGATAATAAAAAAATCATCTTCGAAGGGGCTTTGAGCGAAATCGAAAAGCTAGAAAACAACCCGCTTGAAGAGCTATTTAAAATGAGAGCGAAATAGGAGCAAAATTTGGAAAATAGAACCTCATATACAATCGTGGGCGCATTTGTTATGGCGTGCGTGTTTGCGCTTACAGCTTTTGTGTGGTGGATGCTAACTCGCACCGATACTAGGGAGACTTACAGATCGTATTATATCCACACCAAAGAGCTTCCGACTGGAATTCGCGAGAATTCAGATGTCAAATTTATCGGCGTAAATGCTGGAATCATCAAAAAAATAGATTTTGTCGATATCGAAAATGCAATAATCGAAATCGAAGTATCGCTTAAAAGCAAACTCCCTATCTCGCGAGATAGTATCGCCAAGGTCGAAACGCAAGGCATTAGTGGAATTTCGTTTTTAAATATCACAAAGGGAAGTGGCGAGCTATTTAGCGAAAATGAAGAAAGGCCAATCATCGAGCTAGATAAAACTTTGCTTGATAAAATCGGCTCCAAAGCAGAAGTTATCACAGATAGTGTAGGGCAGATGATATTTAAAATCAACTCGCTTTTATCGCAAGATAATATGAAAAAAGTCGATGAAATTTTAACTTCGCTTAATAAATTTAGCGCCGAACTTAGCGATGAGAAGAAATTTAACGAACTAAACGCATTAATGGCGAATTTCAACACCCTAATGACGAATTTAAACGAAAGAGAGCACGAATTAGACGAAATTTTGGATAAATTTAATGCTTTTGCCAGCAGTGCGACGCGCCTTTCAAATTCGCTCGAAAAAACAAGTCAGATTATGGCAAAGCGCGTAGAGCGGGGCGAATACAATCTCAAAGCCATACTAGATCCTACACTAAACGAGGCCAAAACCACACTAACCGAGTTTAACAAGGCTTTAAGAGAGTTTCAAGGCGCGATGTTTAGGCTAGAAGAAAATCCGTATGAATTCTTTTTTAGAGATACCAAAAAGGACTGAAAATGAGAAAAATTTTATGCGCATTTATCGCAGTTTTGGCGGGAGCTTTACTGGGAGGCTGTTTGGCAAAGAGTGCTAAGCCATATACTTATTATGAGCTTAAATACGACCAAAAACACTGCGCCGCGAAGTCAAATTCACGCAAAAATATCTATATCGAGAGTGTAACTGCGACAAATTTGGTCGATAGACGCGATATCTTAATCGTGGATTGGAAATCTCGCACGAGATACGCAAGTGATGCCAAATACATAACAATGCCAAGCGAAATGCTTTATAAAGCCCTAATCGACGCGGCATTTTCGACATGCGCGCTAAATCCGATTTTTGTGCCACAAGAGAGAGATTTGCGGCTAAAAACCACGCTTATCACGCTTCAAGTCGATGGCGATAACGCTAAAATCACGATTGGATACGAGTTTTTAAACGCTGTGCAAAGCATAAAATCTGGCGTGATTACAAAGCGAGTTTTCGTGCCAGATCCAAGCTCGCAAAGCATTTATAACGCGACAAATTCGGCGTTAAATTTGGCAATTGATGAAATTTTAAAGGCAATTCAATGATAGTAGGATTAGAAGGAATAATCACGCACAAAGAGCCCACTAAATGCGTGATAAAGTGCGCTAGTGGTGTAAGTTATGCTGTGGCGATTTCGCTAGGGTGCGGCGCTAGGGTAGAGCGGGGCGAGAAGGTGGAATTTTTGATAACTCAGATTATCAGAGAGGACGCAAATTTGCTCTATGGATTTTTGGAGCCAAAAGAGAAAAATATGTTTGAAATGCTAATCAAGCTAAGCGGAATAGGGGCTAGCACGGCAATGGCTGTGTGCTCATCGCTTAGCGCAGAGAGCTTTTCTCGCGCGATTATCACAGGCGATAGCGCGCTACTAACGAGCGTGCCAGGAATCGGCCCAAAGACAGCTAGGCGCATAATCGCCGAGCTAGGGGACGCGAAATTAATGGAGTTTGGCGAGAGCGAAGTGTATAAATCAGAGGCGATGAGCGCGCTTGAAAGTTTAGGCTTCAAACGCGATAGAATCAGTAAAATTTTGCTTGATTGCGTCAGCACAAATACGGCTGATTTGATCAAAGAGGCATTGAAAAAACTAGCATAAATTTAAAATTTACAAGGAGAAATAATGAAATACGGTATAGTTTTTGGTGGTCAAAGTTACGAACACGAGATTAGTATAATCTCTGCAATCGCGGTCAAAGACGCGTTAAAGGGCGAGAATTTGGCGTTTGTTTTTTGCGACAAAGATAGGAGATTTTTCTTAATCGAAGAGAAAAATATGCGCGCAGTGTATTTCAAAAACGGCGAATACACAAAATCAAAAGAGCTAAATATCTCAAACGGCGGATTTTATATGAGCGGGGGTATGTTTGGCAAAAAAAGCATGCTTGAAGTGAGCGTTTATGTGAATTTGATCCATGGTTGCGACGGCGAGGATGGAAAATTCGCAAGCCTTTTTGAGTTTTTCTCAATCCCTTATATCGGCCCTAGAATCGAGGCTAGCGTGCTAAGCTACAACAAAATTTTAACCAAATACCTAGCGCAAATCGCAGGTGTAAAAACCGTGCCATTTGAAATCGTCAATCGCAACAGCTTGCCGAATTTCAACTTCCCAGTCATCATCAAACCCGCTCATTTGGGTTCTAGTATCGGTATTGGCATAGCAAAATCAGAAAAAGAGTTTGACTACTGCATGGATAAGGTCTATGAGCTAGATGATAGCGCAATCGTCGAGCCATATATGGAAAATATCAAAGAATACAACCTAGCAGGGGCTAAAATCGACGGCAAAATTGAGTATTCCTTCATCGAAGAGCCGAAAAAAGAGGGATATTTGGATTTTGGTAGAAAATACCTTGACTTTTCGCGCACTGGCGTGGTCGAAGAGGCGCAAATCGGTATGTCAGTCGAGGATAAGATGAAAGACGCGTTTGCCAAGCTTTATAATGTCGGTGGATTTGAGGGGGCGCTGATTAGGTGTGATTTTTTCGTGCAAAATAACGAAGTGTATCTAAACGAGATAAATCCAAATCCAGGAAGTATGGCAAACTACCTATTTAGCGACTTTGCAGAGGTTTTGAGCAAGCTAGCTACTTCGCTTCCGGCGGCTAAGGAAATTCCGATTTCGTATGATTTGATAACAAAAATTTCAGCGAATAAATAAGCTAAATTTAAAAATTTTACGCTAAATTTTGCGTAAAATTTTACATAAGGATTGTTTATGTTAAATAAAGACGAAATTTACACAGCGACGGAAATGGCGAGAAATTTTAGCTCAATTTTAAAAAAACTAAATAGCCAAGAGATTAAAAAGGCTATGATTGTCAAAAATAATAAATTTGAGGCCGTAATGCTTAGCATGAGCGAATACGAGCGCCTAGAAAAGGCAGTCGAGCTACTCAAAGCGATTTATGGTAAAAAGGGTCAAGATGGCTAGTAAAACCATAAAATTTGGTGGCAATGAATACAAAATCAGCTATGAAATCGAAAATTTAAGCGTCGAGCCGTATATTTTGGTTTTGCACGGCTGGGGCGCGAAAAAAGAGCTTATGCAGAGGGTTTTCGAGGCGAAATTTTTCCCAAATTATAGGCTAGTTTTCGTGGATTTGCCCGGATTTGGCGCTAGCTCGCAACCAAAATTCGCGCTTACAAGCGAGGATTATGCCGGGATAATAAGAGAGTTTATCACTGCGCTTGGAGGCGCACCAGAGGCCATTATGGGGCATAGTTTTGGTGGCAAGGTCGCCACTCTGCTTGCGCCAAAAAGGCTGATTTTGCTAAGCTCGGCTGGGATAATCGAGCCAAAGCCTTTGAAGGTGAGGGCGAAAATCGCGGTTTTTAAGTGCCTAAAATATGTTGGGTTGGCAAAATTTTGGCGATTTTTTGCTAGCAAAGACGCTTCTGGTATGAGCGAAGAGATGTTTGGGACGCTAAAAAATGTGATTCGCGAGGATTTCGAGCCGATTTTTGCCGAGATTAAACCAGAAAAAACGCTGATTTTTTGGGGTATTAGCGATACAGCCACAGCTCTAAGTAGCGGAGAGAAAATCCACTCACTCATCAAAAATAGCAAATTTTACCCGCTTGACGGGGATCACTTTTTTTTCATAAAACACGCGAAATTCATCGCAGATACAATCACGGCTGAATTTAAATAATCCAAATTTAGTTATTTTTCGCTATTTGTCATCGCGAGCGAGCAATGCTCGCATGGCAAAGTGGATTTAAATTTGAAATTTTACGCTTTCCATTGTCATTGCGAGCGAACGACAGCGGAAAATTTCCCCTGATTTGTCATTGCGAGCGAGTGTAACGAGCGTGGCAATCTACGAGCTAAAATAACCAAACGCTATAATCCGTGTCATTGCGAGCGAGTGTAACGAGCGTGGCAATCTACGAGCTAAAATAACCTAACGCTATAATCCGTGTCATTGCGAGGAGCAAGGCGACGAAGCAATCCAGACTATGATTTTACAAGCAATTATTGAAAAAGATGAACTTTAAAATAAATGGGATTGGATATAAAAGTAAAAATGAAAATTGCAGTTTTCAATACTAAAAATAAAATTTAAAAATACATAAACCCAAAATGTAATCACGCTTCTAATTTTATATTAAATTTATTGCGCTATAATGCCCAAACCAATCAGATGAGAAAGGTTTGACATGCTTTTTGATATCAGTTTAATTGGCGATACGAAAAATTTATATTTAAAGCGGTTTGGTCGCTCGAACCTAAACGGCGTTCCGCACTACCTAAAATTCGACTTTTCTGCGATGTCTTTCGTCAAGCTAAACAACAAACTTTCTATCAAATCCACAGGTTGCAAATCTGATTTGGACTATGGATTTTACCTCGTTTTCGAGGATAATAAATTTTTTATAAACAACAAAACTCACCTTTCTAAAAAAGAGATTTTTTATATGCTAAGCTATCTTTTTGATAAAATTTATGACAAAAATGTCAAATACCCGCGCGACAGCCTGCACGCAAAAATAAAAAAAACGATTGAATTTTTAAACAAAATTTATAATTTCACCAAAGAAAAAGACCATAAATTCAACATGCACGCGCAGTATCGCAATGTGTTTGTGGGGTGTTTGAGTATCGATCATCGCGAAAATTTGGCGCAAAATTTAGTTTAAATTTCATTGAAAATTTTGAAATTTGGCTTACAAATTTACCGAGTTTTTACCCAAATTTATTAAAATTACGAATTATATATATGATAAAGGTTTGATATGCTTTTCGATGTTGTAATAATCGGCGATAACAAAAATTTATATTTAAAGCAATTTGGTGGGCGTTCGAATTTCAGGGGCGTTCCGAACTATTTTCAATTCGATTTTAACGAAATGAAATTCGTGCAAATCAAAGAGAAAATTTATGTCAAATTTGACTACAACGAAACCGAGACAAGCACCGATCCTAACTATGGTTTCGTGTTGATTTTCGACGAAAAAGAATTTTTCAAAAACAAGCAAAATTTAACGCGAAAAGAGGCGTTTATCTTGCTGAATTATATTTTTAACAAAATGTATAGTAAAGATGTCAAGTATCCGCGCGACAGCCTACATTTCAGGATAAAAAAGGCAATCGATCTTTACAAGGCCGTCTATAAGGACGACGATTTCGACGGATACAACCTACACGCGCAATACCGCAATCTCTACGCCGGACAGATAAGTATCGACAAAAGAGAGCGAACGCTCGGCGCAGCGGAATAATCCGCGTTGCGAGATAAAATTTATAAATTTAAACGCCGTTTTGGCGTTTAAATTTTGCAAAATACCTTAAAATTCCCCTTGCAAAATCTATTGTAAATGCAAATTTGGATAGTCAAAAACCAAAACTCTCCCGCTATGCTCGCTAATCTCGGCGAAATTTTCAGCTTCAAATTCTAGTCCGAAAATCGCACAAGTTGGGAATTTTTCGATTACTGAGTTGCTGAAATACTCGCACACTGCGCCGATTGTGGGGTTGTGGCCTACTATGAAAACCACTTTGTATTTTTCATCGAGCATGCGCACAAACTCCGCCAGCTCTCGCGCGCTAATGTCGTAAAGCTCTTTTTTTTCTTTTAAAATATCTTTGGCGCCAATATTTTTGGCTATGATTTTGGCGGTTTTTAATGCGCGTTTGGCAGGGCTAGCGATGATGATATCAGGCACTATCCCCTCTTTTGCCAAAAGCTCCCCTAGCCTGCCTGCGTCGTCTTCGCCCTTTTGGCTTAGTTTGCGCTCGAAATCTGTCTGTGCGAAAGTCTCGGCTTTGGCGTGTCTGATAAAATAAATTTGTTTCATAAATTTCCTTTTCGTATAATTTTACACAAAATTTTACAAAATTTTAAATTTTTGCTCTATTTTGCCGAATCCAAACCCTACCCCAAACCCTATCAAATGCGCATACCACGCCACATTTGAAGCTAATAAAAGTGGAGCAAAACTAATAAGTGCAACCATAGCCAAAACGCTTTTTAAATTTTGCCTCTCATAGCACAAAATCACGCCCAAAAGTGCGCAGATTACGCCACTCGCGCCGATTAAATTTATATTTTGTCCCATGAATTTGTAAGCGCAAAAAATGTAAATTAGACAGATTAAATTCGTAAAAATTCCAAGCCCAAAATATAAAATCGTAAATTTAACGCTACCGAAAAATCGCTCTAAAATAGAGCCGAATTGATACAACACAGCCATATTCATCGCCAAATGCGCAATTCCAGCGTGCATGAAAAATGATGATAAAATTTGCCAAAAAAATCCGTCAAAAAATAGCAAATTTAGCCCCAAATACGCGCCCAAATTTGGGATTAAATTTGCTAGGACGAAAAGCACGCAGTTTGCGATGATGATAGCTAGCGTGAGTTTGCCTGCCTGCCCGAAATTCGCCCTTTGTCCGAAATTTGCCATTTGCATAAATTTCCTAAAATTTATTGTTTTACGCGACCATATCCTGCGAAGCGATTTGAAGCTAGGCAAGAAACTTTGTTACTTCCGCAGCGCACGATATAGCTATTTTCGATTTTTTTGCCGTTTTTATGAGTATTTTTTTTGTTTAAATTTACAAAATCGACCTTGTTTCTACCGCGCGAATTATGCACGAATTTTATCCTGCCGTCTGCGTAAATTTCGCGGATCACGCCGATATGGCTGATTTCGTTATTTAGGCGTTTTTTGTTTGATTGAAGGGTGTTTTGGAAAAATATCAAATCCCCTACTCGCGGGTTTTTGTGCGCGATTAGGTCGCGTTTTTTGTAATAATTATAAATCGCTTGTGATTTTCTGCCGTTTGTGAAATACTTAGGCAGCTCTTTGGAGTCGAAAAAAATCTCTTTGTTTTTAGAATTTAGCGCTGTGATAAACCCGCTACAATCCCCGCCTACCTTGGTTCCAGTGTATTTATCGACCCATGAAATTAGCGTTGTGTTGTAGGTATTTCCTGGGATTTGCGATGAGCCAGAGTTATCCTCATAAACTTCATAATCTGCTTGCGTAGTGGGGTTTGCAGGCGATGAAAACGGAGCTAGCCACGAGCAGCCACTCATCAAAAACGCCCCTAAAAATAAAGCAAAAATTTTTTTCATAAACTACCTTAAAAAATACAAAATGTGTTTTCATTTTAGCAACCAAATGTAATAAAATAGTAATTTTAAAGCAAATTTATGTATAATCACGGCGAAATTTTTGCAATCAAAACGGAGAGAAAATGCACTATTTACAAATCAAAGGCGAAGCCAAGCTTAGTGGCGAAATAAAAATCTCAGGCGCCAAAAACGCGGCACTACCGCTAATTGCGCTAATTATACTATCCAAAAACTCAGTTACAATTAAAAATTTACCAGATGTTTCAGATATCAAAACCCTAATCCAGCTTTTGGCAAATTTAGGCGCAAAATGCGAGTATTTGGACGCTCACACCGCTATAATCGATCCAAGAGGGATAAACTCAACTAAGGCAGTTTATGACATCGTGCGCAAAATGCGCGCTTCGATTTTAGTTCTTGGTCCCTTGTTAGCGCGTTTTGGCAAGGCAGAAGTTAGCATGCCAGGCGGGTGTGCGATAGGGGCAAGGCCGATTGATTTGCACCTAAAAGCAGTCGAAAAAATGGGCGCGCAGGTCAAAATCGAAGAAGGCTATGTCGTGTGCGAGGGCGCATTAAAGGGTGCGAATATTTCGTTTGATAAAATCACTGTTACAGGCACCGAAAATGTCGTAATGGCGGCTGCGTTAGCGCATGGGGAGACTTGCATAATCAACGCTGCCAAAGAACCAGAGGTTGTGGCTGTGTGCGAAGCCCTAGCTAGTGCTGGCGTCAAAATCGAAGGAATCGGCACTGACGAGCTTAAAATCACAGGCACAGCGGGCGAACTTTTAAATATCAATGAAATCACCGTAATCCCCGATCGTATCGAGGCTGGGACATATCTATGCGCCGGGGCGATAACAAATTCTAAAATCAGCGTTACAAGCGTAAATCCTGCACATTTGGGCGCTGTGCTAGCGAAATTTGAGGATATGGGATTTAAATTTGAAATTTCAAGCAGTGGTAACGACTCTAAAATCACAATTTTGCCAGCAGACGAAATCAAAGCGACCAAAATCATCACTACCGAATACCCAGGCTTTCCGACCGATATGCAAGCGCAGTTTATGGCGCTAACCTGCGTCGCGCAGGGCACTAGCACGGTCGAGGAAAGACTGTTTGAAAACCGCTTTATGCATGTGAGCGAACTAAACCGCATGGGCGCAGATATCAAACTAAATGGCAATATCGCTACAATCAAGGGTGGCAAACTCGCAGGCGCAGATGTCATGGCGACGGATTTGCGCGCTAGCTCAGCTCTTGTTTTAGCGGCTCTTGCAGCAAGTGGCACTACGCGCGTGCATCGCATATATCACTTAGACCGCGGATATGAGAGCTTGGAGGCGAAATTTAGCGCACTAGGCGCGCAAATTCTAAGGCTAGAAGAATGATTGATATAAACACTGCGCTGGAATTGATTTTTAGGCAAAATTTAGGCTTTTTTGGCGAAAAAAAGATTGAAATTTCACGCTCTCTTGGGGCTATTTTAGCGCAAGATATAAAAGCGCGAAAAAATGTGCCAAGCTTCGATAATAGCGCACTTGATGGCTATGCGTATAACAGCGAAAAAATCGGCGAGAGTTTGCAAATCGTAGAGCCAACTATCTTTGCTGGTAATCAAAAATTTTATGAAATTTTGCCAAATCAAGCGCAAAAAATAATGACGGGCGCACCTATGCCAAAGGGCGCAAACAGCGTGCTTCGCATAGAGGATGCGTGCATTAAGGACGGGTTTTTGCAAATTTCATCTAACGCAAAAGCAGGCGATGGACTTCGCAAAATGGGCGAGGAAGTGCGTGAGGGCGAGGTGCTACTTAGCGCAGGAGAGCGGATAAATGCTGCTAAAATCATGCTTTTAGCAGCGCAAGGCATAAATGAAATCCCTGTGCGCACCACGCCAAAAATCGCCGTGCTTTCGAGTGGCGATGAGTTAAAAGAGCCGTGGGAAAACGCAAATGAGCGCGAAATTTACAACGCAAACGCAAGTGGAATTTGCGCGCTTTTGCAGAGTGAAAATTTCGCAAACAACTATCTTGGAATCATCAAAGACGAAGCGGACGCAGTGAGAGAAGCCCTAAAAAGCGCAGCGCAAAGCTATGATGTGATAATCACAAGCGGTGGGGCAAGCGTGGGTGAGGCTGATTTCATGGCGCAAATTTTGTGCGAGCTTGGATTTAGCCCAGTGTTTGAGCATATCGATATAAAGCCCGGAAAGCCGATTAAATGCTACCATGCGGGCAAAAAGCTTGTTTTTGTAATGCCGGGAAACCCGCTAGCAGCGTTTATTCTAGCAAAAATCATAATCTTGCCGGTGCTTAAAAAAATGGTTGGTGAAAATTTTAAGGCGCGTGAAATTTTAGCCAAATTTAATGGTGAGCTAAAATTTCGCCCAAATCGCATAAATTTAAGCCTAGGCGTGTATGAAAACGGCTATTTTACGCCGATAAAATCAAACTCGGCTATGATTAAGCCACTATGCGGGGCGACGCATTTTATGCTCTCAAAATTTGAGCAATGCGAGCAAAAAAATGGCGAAATTGTAAAAATTTATGAAATTTAAGCAAAATGGTATTGACAAATGAGAAATTTTAAGATAAAATCCAAGTTCTTTTTTACTTCGTGCGGGAATAGCTCAGTGGTAGAGCGCAACCTTGCCATGGTTGATGTCGCGAGTTCGACTCTCGTTTCCCGCTCCACTTTTTTAAATCCAAATCAAAAAGTTTGCTTATGAAAATCCTAGTTTGTGTAAGCGGTGCTAGTTTTTGCGAAATTGGGTTAAAATTAATCAAATTTTTATCGACCACACCAAACGAAATTTACGCAATCATAAGCGAAAATGCAAAAATCGTCTTAAAATCCGAAAATAATATAAATTTTGCAAATTTCATTAGCGAAAATCAAGCTGTAAAATTCTTCGATGATAGCGATATTAGCGCGAGTGTGGCGTCTGGTTCGTTTGGTATAGACGCTACGATTTTTGCCCCCTGCTCTATCAATTCACTAGCGAAAATTCACGCAGGTATCGCCGATACTCTTAGCATTCGCGCAGCAGCCGTCGCGCTAAAAGAGCGCAAAAAACTAATCCTTGGCGTGCGCGAAATGCCATTATCGCCTATTTCGCTTCGTTCAATGAGCGAGTTAGCAAATCTCGGCGTCATCATCGCTCCGCCCATTATCGGCGGTTATAGCGGTGCGAAAAATTTAGAAGATATGCAAAATTTCATAATCGGCAAATGGTGCGACGCCATGGGCGTGGCAAACAATCTCTTTAAAAGGTGGCAAAAATGAGAAAATGTATCTATCCCGGTACTTTTGATCCTATCACAAATGGTCATTTAGATGTAATCAAACGCGCCCTTGGGCTTTTTGACGAGGTCGTCGTCGCAATCGCACTTAGCGAGAGCAAAAGCCCTTGTTTTTCGCTAGAAAAGCGCTTAGAGATGACAAGGCTTGCCCTTAGCGATCTAAAAAATGTCAAAGTTGAGCCGTTTTCGAACCTGCTAGTCGATTTCGCTAAATCACACGGCACGAATTTTTGCATTAGGGGACTGCGCGCGGTGAGCGATTTCGAATACGAATTACAGCTTAGCTACACAAACACATCGTTATGGAATAAATTTGAGAGTGTGTTTTTGATGCCAAGCCTGAAAAATGCCTTTATTTCGAGCTCTATGGTTCGCACGATACTGCGCCACGACGGCGATGTTTCGCAGTTTGTGCCAAAGCAAATTTTGCCACTGCTTAAAAAGGAAAATTGATGTTTGTAGCCTTTGAGGGGATTGACGGAGTTGGCAAAAGCACGCAAATATCGCGCCTAGCAGAAATTTATCCTGGCGCGATAGTTACCAAAGAACCGGGTGCTACGAGGTTTGGCGAAATTTTGCGTAGTATAATTTTAAACGAAAATTTCAAATTTAACGGCGACAACCACATAAATTTAGGTCAAATTTGCGGAAGTATCTCAAAAACGGCTGAGATGTTTTTGTTTTTAGCTGATCGCGCTGAGCACCACGAGAAGGTTGTTTTGCCAAATTCGCACAATCTAATCCTAAGCGATAGAAGCTTCATCTCAGGTATCGCCTACGCCCTAGCCAACGATGAAAACGCTAAATTTGACGAGCTTGTAATGCTAAATAAAATCGCGCTTGGTGGTGAAATTTATGGTAAATTTGTATTTTTTGAGATTAGCAAAGATGATTTGATTTCTAGGCTAAATACTCGCGCGGGATACGATAAAATCGAGCTTCGTGGCGTGGAGTATCTGATTAGGGTGCAAGAAAAGATAAAATTTACCTTACAAAAGCTAAAATTAAATTTTTTAATCGTCAATGCAAACGATGATATTGATAAAATAACAAAAAAAATAAAGGAATTTATAGATGATTAAAGCACTGCGTGGTATGAACGACCTAATGGGCTATGAAGCCGAACTTTTCGCAAAAATCGTGCGAGTTTGTGAAAGCGTGGCGAGGAATTATGGATTTGAGCTAATCGAAACCCCAAAACTCGAACAAACCGCCCTATTTCGCCGAAGCGTGGGCGAGAGTAGCGATATAGTCGGCAAGGAAATGTATGAGTTTAGCGATAAAAGTGGCGATAGCGTCTGCCTGCGCCCAGAGGGCACGGCTGGGGTCGTTCGCTCATTTATCGAGAACAAATTCGACAAAGCTGGTGGCGTGCGCAAATTTTACTACACCGGCTCGATGTTTCGCTACGAGCGCCCACAACGAGGCAGACTACGCGAATTTCACCAATTCGGCGTAGAGTGTTTTGGCGAGGGAAGCGTGTATGAGGACGCGAGCGTGATTTTGTTACTAGCTGAAATTTTGCGCAAACTAGGCGTAAAAACCACGCTCAAACTAAACTCCCTAGGCGATAGCTCGTGCATGCCGGAGTATAAAAACAAACTAATCAAATTTTTAAACGAGCGCGAGGATAGGCTTTGCGAGGATTGCAAAAGGCGCATTATCACAAACCCAATCCGCGTGCTTGATTGCAAAAACGAAGCCTGCCAAAGCGAGCTTGCCACTGCCCCGCTAATCACCGATAATCTAAGCGATGAGTGCAAAGGCGAATTTGAAAAATTGCAAGAAATTTTGCTTGCAAATGGGCTAAATTTCGAAATCGACAAACGATTGGTTAGAGGGCTAGATTATTACTGCAAAACCGCATTTGAGTTCGTCAGCAGTGAGCTTGGCGCACAAAGCGCAGTCGGAGGTGGTGGCAGATACGATAGACTAGTCGAGTTTTTGGGTGGCAAAAGCACATTTGGCGTGGGTTTTGCGATAGGAATTGAAAGGCTAATCGAAATTTTAAAATTAAAAGAAGCCCCTAGCTCTCGCAGTGGAATTTACATTGGCGCAATGGACGAGGCAATCGTGCCTTGCGCGTTTGCTATCGGACAAAAACTGCGCGCAATCACCAAAACTCATATCGCATACGAGCCAAAAAATTTGCAAAAACACCTAAAAAGCGCAGATTCAAAAATGGCTAAATTTTGCCTATGTATCGGCGAAGATGAGTTTAAAAATGCTAGCGTATGGTGCAAAAATTTAGAGGATAAAAGCCAAGACATGGTTAAATTTAACGAAATCGAAGACTTTTTTAAGGATAGAGTATGAACGATTATGGATTAAATATTTGGGGAAATTCAAATTTCGTCATTGATTCTGGCAAGTTGTGCGTGAATTCTGACTTCAAACAGCCTCTTGTCGATATGGTTAAAGAAATCAGGGCTGACGGCATTAGAGGCCCTATTTTGCTTCGTTTTCCGCACCTTATCAAAAAACAAATTGTCGAAATTTACTCGAATTTCAACCGCGCGATAAAAGAATTTGACTACAAGGGCAAATTCAACGCCGTCTATCCGCTCAAAGTAAATCAATTCCCGGGATTTGTGAAAAATTTGGTCGAAATCGGCAAGCCTTACGGGTATGGCTTGGAGGCTGGTTCTAAGCCAGAACTGCTTTTAGCCATGGCGTATAACAACGACAACGCGCCAATCACCGTAAATGGCTTTAAGGACAAAGAGCTTATCAATATCGGCTTTATCGCCGCAGAGATGGGGCATAATATCACGCTTACAATCGAGGGTCTAAACGA
This sequence comes from Campylobacter sp. VBCF_01 NA2, assembly GCF_027797205.1. Lineage (NCBI taxonomy): Bacteria > Pseudomonadati > Campylobacterota > Epsilonproteobacteria > Campylobacterales > Campylobacteraceae > Campylobacter > Campylobacter sp. VBCF_01 NA2. The sequence continues at coordinate 804,696 of NZ_CP115607.1, read as the reverse complement.
GCTAAAAACCATAATCGAAACCGCCAAAGAGCGCTTTGCGCCAAAGCCATTTATCGGGCTTCGCATACGACTTCACAATTCAGGTAGCGGAATTTGGGTCAAAAGTGGCGGAATAAACTCCAAATTTGGCCTTACTTCGACCGAGCTAATCGAGGCTGTAAATTTGCTCAAAAAAAATAATCTAATCGAGCAATTTACGATGATTCATTTCCATATCGGTTCGCAAATCACCGAAATTCACCCTCTCAAAAAGGCGTTAGTCGAGGCTGGAAACATCTACGCCGAACTTCGCAAAATGGGTGCTAAAAATCTAAATTCGATAAATTTAGGCGGTGGTTTGGCGATAGAATATTCACAAGTGAAGGAAAATTTCAGCAGAAACTATACTCTCAAAGAATACGCAAACGATGTCGTTTTCCTTTTAAAATCAATCGCACAGGATAAAAACGAGGTCGAGCCAAATATTTTCATAGAAAGTGGCCGTTATGTCGCAGCTAGCCACGCTGTGCTGGTCGCGCCTGTTTTGGAGCTTTTTACCCAAGAATACACAGAGGCCAAACTGGCTTTAAAAAAGGAAAATCCGCCAGTCATCACCGAGCTTTACGATCTTTACACTTCGTTAAAGCCCTCAAACGCCCTTGAATACCTGCATGACGCTATGGCGCACATGGAGAGCGTGCTGACGCTATTTGATTTGGGCTATGTGGATCTCACAGATCGCTCAAATGGCGAAATTTTGGTGCATTTGGTCGTGCGCAAGGCTTATGCGCTTTTGGGAAATAAGCAAGAGTATGGAAATTTCTTAAATTCACTCGGAAACGCGCAAGAGCGGTATTTGGTAAATTTCTCGCTTTTCCAATCCTTGCCTGATTTTTGGGGCATTAAACAGCATTTCCCAGTCATGCCACTCGAACACCTCGACGAGCGCGCTACGCTTTCTGCGACGCTGTGGGATATCACCTGCGATAGCGACGGCGAGATTACATTTGATAAAGAGCATAATCCTTTGTTTTTGCACGATATCGACCCAGAAGAAGAAGAGTATTTCCTCGGATTTTTCTTAGTCGGGGCGTATCAAGAGGTGCTTGGTATGAATCACAACCTCTTCGCTCACCCAAATGAGGCAACCGTGATTTTAAAAGACGGCGGATTTGAGATTACGGATTTTATCGAGTCGCAATCTGTCATTGATATCTTAGATGATATGGATTATGATGTAGTCGATATCAGAGAGAGCCTAAATGAACGAATCGCAAACTCGCCACTGCTTTCAGAAAAAGAGAAAAAGCATGTCCTAGGCGAGCTGTATTTGTTCCTAAACGATAATAGCTATCTGAAAACTATCCAATAAGGCGGGATTATGACTTTTTGGCAAACTATAAAACACGATTTCACCGAGCCATCTCGCCAAGATCCGGCGTGCAATAGCGTATTTGAGGTGATTTTTTGCTATCCGGGTGTGTGGGCGCTAATCAATTATCGTTTTGCGCACTGGTTTTATGAGCGCAAATTTCGCCTTATCGCGCGCATAATCTCTGGCATTACGCGCTTAATCACCGCTGTGGATATCAATCCAGGGGCAAAAATCGGCAGTGGCGTGTTTTTTGACCATGCGGCTGGTTTGGTCATCGGCGAGACAGCGATTGTCGGCGATAATTGTTTGATTTATCAAAATGTAACCCTAGGTGGCGTTAGCTTGGAAAAGGGCAAACGACACCCTACCCTAGAAGATGGCGTAGTCGTGGGAGCTGGGGCGAAAATTTTAGGCAATATCACAATCGGAGCGCACTCTAAAATCGGCGCAAATTCTGTCGTGATAAAAGATGTCCCCGCAAACTCCACAGCCGTGGGCGTGCCAGCTAGGATTTTAGGCGAGTGCGACAGCGATCCGCTAGCGCATAACAAACTCCCAGATATCAACAAAGAGCTGATGAAATATCTAATCAAACGAATTGAAATTTTAGAAGATTGCATACAAAATGGCGATAAAAATCTCTGCGACAAAGAAAAAGAGATCAACCAAGAGTATGAAAACTATCTAAAATCTCTCAAATAACAGGGGGAATAATGAGAAAAATTTTGATTTTGCTTGGAATTTGCGGTGCGTTAAACGCTGGGGAATTTGATAATCTTAAAATAGAAACAGTTAAAAAAATATATCAAAATCAAGAAAATTTTGATAAAATTTGTGGCGAAATTTGCACAAATTCTTTGAAAATCGCATTTTTGAAAGATGAGGAATTTGCAAACGGAGAGATTGGTTGCCTAGATTATGCTCCTACAATCTCTGGACAAGATGTTTGCGATAACCCAGAATACAAATTTGAAATTTTAAAATTTGGCGATGTAGAGGTGGAGCAAATTTGCAAAGGCTGGACGCCAGAAAGTCAAAAAATAATCTATAAATTAGAGTGCGGTGAAGATGATTGCAAGATAAGCGATATTTACAATACCGCAAACTATGAAGGCAAAGACGAAACTTTTAGCGTCAAAGAGATGATTTATGATTGTTTAAAAACACACCAAAAGGAGAAAAAATGAAACTTGCTTCACGCATAAACAGACTAAGCGAAAGCCTAACAATCGCCATTAGCACACGCGCAAAAGAGCTTAAAGCTAGTGGAAAAGATGTGATTATTTTTAGCGCAGGCGAGCCTGATTTCGATACTGCTGAGGCGGCGAAAAATGCCGTAATAGAGGCTATGAGAAAGGGCTGCGGCAAATACACACCAATCCCAGGCACAGCTGAAATTCTAAACGCAGTCGCACTAAAACTAAAACGAGATAATGGCCTAGATTACAAACCTAGCCAAATCATCACAAATGTAGGGGCAAAACACTCGCTTTTTAATATTTTTTCATGTTTGATAGATGATGGTGACGAGGTTATCGTGCCAGCGCCATTTTGGGTAACATATCCTGAGATTGTTAAATTTTGCGGTGGCAAACCTGTCATAATCGACACAAAGCCAGAAAATAAATACAAAATCACAGCCTCTGAGCTAAAAGCAGCTATCACGCCACGCACGAAAGCGCTTAGCCTTTGCTCTCCGTCAAATCCAGCAGGAGCTGTGTATAGCAAAGATGAGCTAATTGCGATCGCTGAGGTGCTAAAAGGCACAGATATCGCCGTAATCGCAGATGAAATTTACGAAAAAATCATTTTTGATAAAGAATTTGTAGCTTGTGCAAGTATCAGCGAGGATATGTTTAATCGCACTATCACCGTAAATGGCCTTAGCAAATGTGGCGCAATGCCTGGGTGGAGATTTGGCTATACAGCGTGCGCGAACGACGAGCTAAACAAAGCCATGAAAAAACTTCAAAGCCAAAGCACGAGCAATATTTCAAGCATAGTCCAAGCAGGTGCCGTGGCTGTGCTAGAAGGCAAGGCTGATGAATATATCGCTATGATGAATAAAGAGTATCAAAAACGCCGTGATTACGCCGTAGATGCGATAAATGCGATAGAGGGTCTTAGCGTAGTCAAACCTGACGGCGCGTTTTATTTATTTATCAACTGCGGGGGGGTAGAAAAAGATAGCATGAAATTTTGCACAAAACTGCTAGATGAGGCGCTCGTGGCGACCGTGCCGGGCGTGGGATTTGGTATGGACGAGCATTTTAGGATTAGTTATGCTTGCTCAATGGACGAGATAAAAGAGGGAATCGCGCGCATAGCAGAATTTGTGAAAAACTATAAATAAGCTAAATTTGCGAAATTTAAAATTTCGCAAATTTTGTAAAATTTGGGAGAAAATATGGCAAATTTTAAAAATTCACTTATGATGACTTTGGCAAATACAGAGACAATCCCAGGGCGTGAGATCGAGCAGGTTTTCGGCGTGGTGAGTGGAAGCACGGTCAGAGCTAAGCACTTCGGACGCGATATCATGGCGAGCCTGAAAAATATCGTAGGTGGCGAGCTAGTAGGATATACCGAGCTACTCGAAGAATCGCGCGAACAAGCAATCGAGCGTATGTGCTCTCAGGCCAGAGCCATGGGTGCAAACGCGATTGTAAATTTGCGATTTTCCACTAGCTCGGTTGCGGCTGGTGCGAGTGAAATTTATGTCTATGGCACGGCAGTTTTGGCAAGGTAAGCTATGAGCGATATTATAATATTTCTCATTTTGCTTGGGGTTGGATATATCTTTGGCAAGCAAGCTGAGGTGCGCCATTTCGCTAGAATTCGCAAAAAAGAGGCTCTGTTTTTACACATACCCACCACAAACTCAAAACACCCATTGCTAAATTCGGGCAAAATCGAAAGGGTGAGATTTGTAAGCGGAAATGTGGTTATAAGTATTGATTATTTCAAGCGAATTTACGCTAGCGTGATAAATTTTTTCGGTGGCGATGTTGTGCCGTATGAAAGCCTGCTAGACCGCGCTAGACGCGAGGCTGTGATTAGGCTAAAAGAAAAGGCCTTGGGTGCGGACGAGATTATAAATTTGCGCATAGAAACAAGCTCGATAAATCAAACCACGAAAAATGTCGGAAGCGTGGAAATCCTAGCTTACGCTACGGCGATTTATTACGCCAAAGAGCCAAAACAGGCGAATTTCAATGGCTAAATTTATTCCCTCGCAAAACGAGGGCGAGCAAAATTATTCCAAAGAAAATCATGCTATAAATTTCCTAGCCCTTGGCGTGGGGCTTGTCGCAGTTATCGCGTGCGCGTTTTTCGCGCTAAATATTTTCGTGGGCGTGGCTGTGAAATTTATCCCAGAGGGCAAAGAGTATAAAATTTTCAAAGCCAGTGAAAGCGAGCGTGTAATCGAGCCAAAACACGAGAGGCTCGCCGAGCAAATCCGCACCCTAACCTCACGGCTAAATTCATGCGCCAAGGTCAAAAACGAATATTTTATCGTGATAAACGAAAGCAAAATCCCAAACGCAAGCGCAGCCCTAAATGGCGCACTCACGGTCAATACCGGGCTTTTTTCGCATATTAAAAGCGAAAATGGGCTAGCCTTTGTTTTAGCCCACGAGCTAGCGCATTTTAAGCACCGAGATCACATAAAAGGTCTAGGAAATGGCGCCGTAATGGCGATTTTGTTCGGTTTTAGCGATGAGAGACTAAGCCAAATTTTAGGTGGAGCGATTGCTGGCAAATACTCGCGCTCGCAAGAAGCCGCCGCCGATAGCGAGGCGCTTAGGATTTTAAACTGCGCTTATGGGCACATTGGCGGTGCAGATGAGTTTTTCGCTAGCGCAAAAAAGCTTGGTGATAGCGATACCTTCATCAATCTTTTTGAATCGCACCCGCTTTTGCAAAAGCGCATCGACGCGATAAAATCATCAAATTTTGGCATGCAAAATACAATCAAACTCGAAGAAAATTTAAGCGAAGTAGTGAAATTTAAAAGATAAATTTGGCGTTAAATTTGCAAATTTAACGCCGTTGAAATTTAGATAAATTTATTGTTTTTTGAAGAGTGCGCAGCTTTTTTCGTTGCCAAGAGAGCAGGCTTTTTGATGAAAAGCTATGGCTTTTTGATTGTTTTGTTGCAAATACTCGCCTTTGGCAAACATATTTCCGATTAGTCCGCACGCTGGGGCGTAGTTTAGATCGCAGGCTTTTTCGTAGCTAGCTATGGCCTCTGGTATGTTTTGGCGGTATGCGTTGCCTTTTAGATAATAAAAGCCTAGATTATAGCACCCACTTCCCTCGCCTAAATCGCAGGCTTTTTTGGCTAATTCGATAGCTTGGGTTGTGTTGCTATAAACTGAGCTGTCGTAGTAAATGTAGCTTAAATTTACACATGCTGGGGCATAGCCACTATCGCAGGCCTTGGTATAATACCTAATCGCCTCTGGCTCCATTTTAGCCACGCCAAAGCCGTTGTCAAACATAACGCCTAGATTGTAGCACGCATACGCGCTTTTTAAATCACAAGATTTTTTGAAATACTTTTGCGCTACTGGGTCGTGGCTGTTTTCGAAGTATTTCATACCGACATTTAGGCAGCTTTGAGCATCTTTTGCGTAGCATTTAAGCTCGTCTTTTTTAGCCACACCTAAAAGCGCCCCCACAGCGCAGAGTGCTAGCAAAACCAAGATAAAAACATATTTTTTGTTCATTTTTATTCCTTGCAAATCAAATTTGATAATTTTTTCATATCGCGCGCTAGGCGTTTGTTTAGCCAAATAGCGTTGTAAATCCCATCTTCGCTTAGCGCACCGCGATTGATCGCACGAAGGCTTTTCCCCTCACCTATTTCTCGCGGTATTTTACCGCTCTCATCGGCCTCGTAATCACTTAGCCAAATTTTACTAGAATAATATCTGCTAAGCTTTTTGATAAATTTTTGCGAATTTTTATACTCATCAAGGGCGAGTTCAAATGCATCTAGGCACTTTTGCACTTTTGCTAAAATCTCGCTCATCTGCTCTACTCGCTCTACTCGTTTCATCGCTTAGCCTAAATTTACTCTACCGGGACAGTGTATTTGCGAGGAGTGCCATTATCCACCTTTGGCTTTTTTTCCGTAGCTGGCGGTTCTTCTCTTTTTAGAGAGTCGATATCTACAACCCAACGCTTCTCTGAATTTTGCGCGATAGGTTTTTTTGTGCTATCTTGTTTAGAGGCGTTTTGTTTTTTCTTAATTCTTTTTGTTTTTTTAGGCGGTTGTTTGGAGCTGTCTTTGACTATCGGATATGGCTCCACGCGCGGTTTTGGCTTGTTTTGGGCGCACCCTGCTAGCCCTAAACAAACGGCAAAAATAACAAAGGAATTTAAAATTTGACTTCTCATATTTTCTCCTTTTAAAAAGCCTTGATTTTACAAAAAAAGAATTAAAAATTTAATAAGATTATGGCGAGAAATAGAATAAATTTTGCAAATTTAAGAGGGAATTGCCCCTCTTAAATTTGCCTCTTAAATTTGCGCTAGGTAAGCTTACATCATGCCGCCCATACCGCCCATATCTGGCATTGGAGGAAGAGCTGGTTTGTCCTCTTTGATTTCGCTGACTGTCGCTTCTGTGGTTAGTAGCATGCTAGCGACTGAAACCGCATTTTGCAAAGCGACGCGCTCTACTTTTAGCGGATCGATGATTCCAGCGTTATACATATTTGTAAATTCGCCACTTGCAGCATTGAAGCCTTGCGCCTCATCGCTTGCGTTTTCGACTGCGTTTGCGATTACGCCTGCGTCATATCCAGCATTTTCTACGATTTGGCGAAGCGGAGCATAAAGTGCGCGTTTGACGATATCTGCGCCGATTTTTTGATCGCCACTTAAATCTAGGCTGACATTTTTGCTAGCTTTGATTAGCGCAGCGCCACCGCCGATTACGATACCTTCCTCGACAGCTGCTTTTGTCGCATTTAGCGCATCATCGACGCGATCTTTTTTCTCTTTCATCTCTGTTTCGGTTGCTGCACCTACTTTGATTACGGCTACGCCACCGCTTAGTTTTGCAAGGCGTTCTTGCAATTTTTCTTTATCATAATCGCTTGTTGTCTCTAAAATTTGAGCCTTAATTTGCGCGATTCTAGCGTCAATTGCGCTTTTTTCGCCTACACCATTTACGATTGTAGTGTTGTCTTTGTCGATTACGATACGCTCAGCCTGACCAAGATCAGCCATATTTGCGCTTTCTAGCGTTCTGCCTAGCTCTTCGCTTACGACTGTTCCGCCTGTAAGGATAGCGATATCTTCTAGCATTGCCTTTCTTCTATCGCCAAATCCAGGGGCTTTTACGGCTGAAATGTTTAGCACGCCACGAAGTTTATTGACAACCAAAGTCGCAAGCGCTTCGCCCTCGATATCCTCTGCGATGATTAGAAGTGGTTTGCCTGTTTTTTGCACTTGCTCTAAAACCGGAAGCAAATCTTTTAAATTTGTAATTTTTTTATCGAAAAGTAAAATTAGCGGTGAGCTAAGCTCTACTAGCATTTTTTCAGGGTTTGTGATGAAATATGGGCTTAGATAGCCTCTGTCGAACTGCATACCCTCGACCACATTTAGCTCGTCGTTGATTGATTTTGCTTCTTCGACTGTGATTACGCCGTCTTTGCCGACCTTTTCCATAGCCTCAGAAATCAAATCACCCACGCTCTCATCGTTGTTAGCTGAGATTGTAGCGACTTGGGCGATCTCTTTTTTGCCACTTACTGCTTTTGCAGATTTTTTTAGCTCTTCAATTACGGCTGCGCTAAATTTATCCATACCGCGTTTTACTTCGATAGGATTTGCGCCAGCTGTTACATTGCGTAAGCCCTCTTTGAAAATCGCGTGAGCTAGCACTGTCGCAGTAGTTGTGCCATCGCCCGCCTCATCGTTAGTTTTGCTTGCTACCTCTCTAACCAAGCTTGCACCCATATTTTCGAGAGTGTCTTTAAGCTCGATCTCTTTTGCTACGCTTACGCCGTCTTTTGTGATAGCAGGTGCGCCAAAGCTTTTTTGGATAAGCACATTTCTGCCTCTTGGTCCCATTGTGACCTTAACTGCGTCGTTTAGTTTTTTTACGCCTGAGTATAGTTTGTTTCTAGCTTCGTCTGAGAAAAAAATTTCTTTTGCCATTTTGATTCCTTTTATTTAAGTATTCCTAAAACATCTTCTAAATTTAAGATAAGATATTTCTTATCATCGATTGTGATATCCGCGCCAGCGTATTTTGCGAACGCTACAACATCGCCAAGTTTTACGCTATCGCACTCTGTGCCGACAGCCACGATTTTGCCAGTTGATGGCTTCTCTTTTGAAGCGTTATCTGGGATAATGATACCGCTAGCTGTGGTTTTGGTCTCTTCCTCGCGCTCGATTAAAACGCGTTTTCCAAGTGGTTGAAAATTCATTTTCGTCCTTTCTAAATTAGTTTTGATTTTCTAAAAGTTGTCACTCTGTATCTTTGAGTGCTAGATTATATGCAAAATTTGATTTTTTGTCAATAGTTTTAGGCTAAAATTTTGCTTAAATTTTAGCCTAAATTGCGAATTTTAAATTTTAGTTTAAAGCCGATTTTACCGCTTCACTTAGGCGTTTGCCATCGACACTAGCGCCGAATTTTTCTTTTGCGGCTTTCATCACGCGCCCCATATCTTTGGCACTCGTTGCGCCAAGCTCGCCAAGCAGTGCGCCCAAAGCCGCGTTAAGCTCGTCATCGCTAAGCTGTTTTGGCAGATACGCGCCGATAATTTCGGCCTCGCCAAGCTCTTTTTGCGCCAAATCCTCGCGCCCACCGGCCTTGTATTGCACTGCGCTTTCGTTTCTGCGCTTGATTTCGGTCTGCAAAATAGCAAAAACTCTCTCATCGCTCAGAGTAATTCTCTCATCAACCTCGATTTGTTTAAGCGTAGAATTTAGCATACGCAAAGCGTCTCTGCGCACCGTATCACCGGATTTCATAGCGGTTTTGATATCTTCTAAAATTTGCTCTCTTACCATTTTTTCTCCTTGATAAAATTTGGGTATGATACTATTTTTGGATTTAAAATTTAATTCTTAATCGCCAAATTTTGCATTAAATTTATACACACGCCCTCTCGTAATCCATCATCAACGACGATAAAATCTGCGCCACTACCGCTAAAATCGCTCAAAATCGCCTCTAAAAGTAGCGCCCCAGCCACGATAACCTCCGCCCTATTTTCGCCCATTGCCTCATCGGCTTTGCGCTTTGAGAATTTCAAAATTTGCCCTATCGCCCCAGCAAAATCGCTAAATCTCAAAACGCTTCCATTGATTTTGCCTGCGTCGTAATCTTTGGCACAAATTCCCAATTTAAGGGCACTTATCGTGGTTGGCACACCGCTTGTGAGCACGATTTTTCCTGCACCAAAACTGCGCAAAAACTCCCTTGCGCTTCTTGTCTGCTCGTTTGCGATTTGACTAAAATTGGTGTAATTAAAATTTTGTAAAATTCCGGGATTTTCGTTGCAAAATCTCACAATGCCAAATTTAAAGCTTTGTCCAAATTCAGCACTGCTTATCTCTGTGCTAGCCCCGCCAAGGTCGATACTGACAGCATTTTGTGCCATAATTCCTAAAAATTGAAGTCTGTTTTCGATACCTAGTCGCGTTAAATTTGTCTCTGTTTCGCCGTCGATTATGCTAAATTTTACGCAAAATTCTTTGTAAATTTTTTCGAAAAATTCTACACTATCGCTAGCGACACGAAAGGCTTCCGTCGCCACAGCGGCGTAAGGTAGGCTAAATTTGGCATTTTTAAAATTTTGCGCACAGGTATTTTCAAAACCCAAATTTCGCGCGCAAGTATTTTCAAAATCTAAATTTCGCTCATAAATCAAATCCGAAAGTTCTTCTAAAATTTCGCCCAAAGCCCGCAAAATACGCTCTTTGGCATCATTTTGCAAAGGTTTGTTTGCCACTAATCCCCTAGCCGAGCCGACTATGCGCTCGCTAGATTTAACTATCTCAAAGCCCGTTTTAGCTGGCTTCATCACGCATGCGCGCAGTGTATTCGAGCCCAAATCAAAGCCTAAAACCATAAATTTCTCCTTACCTTTTTTGGTTATAATAGCGAAAATTTTCTTAGGAGTTAAAATGCTACTTGGAGTAAATATCGATCATGTCGCGGTTTTGCGCGAGGCGCGGGCGATGAACGACCCTGATATCTTAATGGCGGCATACACCGCAATCAGCGCGGGTGCAAATCAAATCACACTTCATTTGCACGAGGATCGACGCCATATCAACGAAGATGATATCGCCGATATCGTGCGCCACTCAAAGGTGCCTGTAAATGTCGAGTGTAGCGGTGGGAGCGAGCTTTTGGAGATTTTGGTCAAGGCTAAACCATATCGTATCACGCTAGTGCCACACTCTGGCGAGGATTGTGGGCTAAATCTGCATTCTGAGCAAATCGCGAGTGATATCGAGTTTTTGCAACACTCAGGCGTGCGCGTGGGGCTGTTTATCGAGCCTGTGCGTGAAGTAATCGACATGGCAAATGATTTTAATGTCCGCTCGATCGAGCTTCGCACCGGCACATACTCTGCGCTGTTTGCGACGATTAGGTCAAATTTGGCTTTTACGCCACATGCGATAAAGGCGTATAATCTCCCGCTTGATACGCTAAAATCAATGTTAAAAGATGAAATCTCCAAACTTCGCCACATGAGCGCGTATGCCAAGGGGCTAGGTATGAATGTAACTGCTGGCGGGGGTCTGAACTACCAAAATGTCTCTGCGCTGGTGAAAAACAGCGAAATTTCGCTCGTAAATATCGGTCAAAGTATCATTTCGCGCGCGATTTTCGTAGGGCTTGAAAATGCGATAAAAGAGATGAAAGAGGTGATAAAATAGTGGAATTTAGCGTGAAATTTGGCAAAATTCACGCCTGATTTGTCATTGCTTCGAATTTAAAATTTATAGACGCTAATTTTGCTGTCATTGCGAGCGAGTGTAACGAGCGTGGCAATCCACGAGCCAAAATTACCAAACGCTATAATCCGTGTCATTACGAGAGTCGAAAAGCTCGAAGCAATCCAGTAAAATTTAAATTCAAATTCAACCCAAATTTAGCATTGAACGATTTTATGAATTTAACCTGCCCGTGAAATTCTCTGTAAGGGGGAAGGGGGCTTGAATTGCGAGGTCGCGCCCCTTCCTCCTTACAAACCCCCAACCCCCGACGACGCTTTACAAGGTGACTAAATTTAAAGCTTCGCTTTAAATTTAGCTGGTTTTATTTTTGCTGAAATGCTTCGCATTTCTTACAATGACAAAACTAGTTTGAAATTCGCCCTAAAACATCAACCCGTCTTCTTCGTTTGCTTCAACCCTTCTTGGAAGTGGGGAAATTTTGGTGTAATATTCATCGCCAGCGCCGTATCTGCGGGTAAATACTCCACTTGGGACGCTGAAATTTCGCTTAGCTTGCGGGTATTCTTTAAGATAATTTTCCAAAAATTTCGCAAACACAGGCGCGGCAGTTCTACCGCCACCCTCGACCTTGCGCATAGGCTTATAATCGTCGTTTCCATACCAAACAATGATTTGCAAATCAGGCGTAAATCCGCAAAACCACGCATCAATGCTATCGTTTGAAGTGCCTGTTTTGCCAGCAATCTCGATGCCTTGCACGCGCGCTCTGGTGCCAGTTCCTCGCTGGACGATGTTTTTCATCAGCGTCGTCATCAAATACGCCTGTTCTGGGCGCAAAATGCGTCTGCGCTCAGGCTCGATATAGTGCGTAGTGCCGTTATTATCGGTGATTGCGGTGATAAATTTAGACTTCGTGCTAATGCCAAGACCAGGAAACATCGAATACATAGTCGAGTATTCAAGTGGAGAAATGCCGTAACTTCCGATCGCCACAGATAGCGCTGGCGGGACATTTTTAAACCCATATTCATTTAGTTTGCGAATCGTGCGCTCAATGCCGATTGATTGCATTAAATTTATCGAAGCGAGGTTGCGAGAGCGTTGCAAAGCCTCTTTTATCGTGATATAGCCGCTGTATGTGCTATCGTAGTTTTTCGGTTTCCAGCTTTTGTTGCTTCCATCGTCAAATTCGCGCGCGATATCAGGGACCTCTGTCATCGTCGAATACCCGCTATCTAGGGCGATTTGGTAGATAAATGGCTTGAAGCTTGACCCCGTTTGGCGTCTGCTTTGGCTAGCGCGGTTGAAATTTGATTTGGCATAATCCACACCGCCTACGAGCGCGATAATTTCGCCATTTTGCGGGTGCGTAACGATAATTGCACCATTTACATTGCTAGCATTTGCGTCTTTGTTGCGTTTTAAAATTTCGTTGTAGCCAAAAATCAGCGCCTCTTGCGCCATTTCTTGCGCCTTTAAATCAAGGCTTGTTTCGATTCTATATCCGCCTGTGCGCACATCTGGTAGCAGTCTCTCGGCTTCTTTTACGATTTCATCGACTGCGTATGGGGCGACATTTTGAGTTAGGGTTTCATCATAGACAAATGGCTCTTCTGCCATTGCGATTTCATACTCGGTTTTGTTTATCCAGCCAAGCTCGTGCATACGATAAATTACATTGTTTGCGCGAGAAAGTGCCAAATCTAGGTGCTTGGTAGGGTCATACTGGCTAGGGGCTTTTGGCAAACCCACCAATATGGCGATTTCTTTGATACTAAGGTCGGCTAAATCCTTTTTAAAATACCCAAGCGCGGCAGTTTTGACGCCGTAATACCCGTGCCCGAAATACACTTCGTTAAAATATCTTTCTAAAATTTCCTCTTTACTTAGGGTGTTTTCGATTTTTAGCGATAAAATCATCTCTTTGATTTTTCTATCTATCTTTTTTTCGCTGGATAAAACCAAATTTTTGACAAGTTGTTGCGTGATAGTGGAAGCTCCCTCGACAAATTTCATCGCTTTTATATCTTTTACGATTGCGCGAAAAATAGCCTCTGTATTAATGCCCTGATGCTCGAAAAATGCGGTATCCTCAATAGCTACTAGGGCTTCGACCATACGGCCTGGAATTTCGTCAAATCTAGTATAAAGGCGGTTTTGTTCGTTAAAAATATTGGCAAGCAAGTTGCCGTTGCGATCGTAAATTTTGGTCGTTAGCTCCGGGTGATAATCAATAATAGAGTTCGATTCTAGGCGAATTTGCGTATAAAAATACATAAACACACCGCACCCTGCGAAAAAACAAACCGTAATAAAACTAAATAAAATTCTTACCATCTAAATACCTTTTTAAAATTTCCACATTTAAACCCATAGCGGTGCTAGTATCGCCACGAAAGCTTTGGATATATTTTTTGTTAAACCCCTCGATACTCATAGCCCCCGCTTTGCCACGCCAATCGCCACTTTTTAGATACGCTTCTAAATCTGCCTCGCTAAATTTGGCGAATTTGTAACTAGCCACCAAAAGCGTGCTTATCTCAAAACCCTCGCCCACAAAAATCATCGCCGTATAAACCTCGCTAATAGCGTCAGATTGGGCGTTTAGCATAGCTCTTGCGTGGCCAATGTCCTTTGCTTTGCCTAAAATTTTGCCACCTACCAAAACCGAGCTATCGCAAAAAAGCAAATTTTTTGCATTTTTGTTTTTGGCTAAAAACTGCGATTTTTTCGCACTTGCCACGCGGTAAGCGTATGTTTTGGCATCGGCTATGTCGCCTACATTTTCGTCAAATTCAAAGCTGATTTGCTCAAATTTTATCCCAGCCTCCCGCAAAATCTGCGCCCTTGTCGGCGAAGATGAAACCAAATAAATCAAAATCTACCCACCGCTACACAAAGATAGGTGCAAAGCACCGATACAGCGACATTTAGCGGGACAAAATATCTAGCGATGATAATCAAATGCTCGCTAGCTTCGAATTTATCGCCTGCTAAAAGCGCCTTTTTAAACGAGTAAAATTTAAAATAAACATAGCCAAAATTTATCAAAATAAACACCGCTAAAACCCACAGCGTAACGATTACAGCATTTATCATAGGGTCTGCGAATTTGAAATTGTTGCCTATGCTTAGAAAAAATCCACTCACAATTATAATCAAAAAAAACGAGCCGAAAAAGAGATTAAATTTCGAAAGATAAAATTTGATTTTTTCGAAATTTGAGTTTGTGATGTCTGTTTTATCGCTGAAAATTCGAATCAGCATGATAATGCAAACATGCGCGCAAATAAAGCAAATCGCCCCTAAAATGTGAATTAGGGGCAAAATTTGATCACTTCTGGCAAAACTCGTTTCTAATTCGTTCAACCTAGCTTACCTTTTGCAAATTCTAATGCCTCAGCTAGCGCGCTAGAAACCATGCTAGTATCTTTTCCGCCAGCAGTAGCGAAATCATCGCGTCCGCCGCCGTTACCGCCTAAAATTTGAGCTGTCATTTTAACCCACTCGCCAGCCTTGATTGGGGCGTTTTTCGCTCCGGCTGCGACTGTGATTTTATCGTTTTCGCCCACTTGCATTAGCAAAATCGCAGCCTTTTCGTTCGCGTTTTTAAACTCATCAATCATGGTTTTAATTTCGCCGTTTTCTACCACTGCTACGCAAAGCTTCACGCCTGAGATTTCTTGGCAAGGCAGAGATTTTTGGTCGCCTGCGTGTTTTAATTTTTCTTTTAAGCCTTTGATTTCATCTTTTAGCTTTTTAATGCCATCGAGTGGATTTGCGCCTTTAAATTCAGCTTCGATTTCGTTAATTTGCGATCTTAAATTTAGCGTGAAATTTAGCACTTCTTGCGAACAAATCGCCTCGATTCTGCGCACGCCAGCACTTACGCCACTCTCTTTTGAGATTAAAAACGCGCCGATTTCGCTTATGTTTTCGACATGGGTGCCGCCGCAAAGCTCCTTGCTTACATCGCCAAAGCTTACCACACGCACTTTCGCGCCGTATTTTTCGCCAAAAAGCGCAATCGCGCCTGATTTTTTGGCCTCATCTATATCTAAAATTTCGGTTTTATTCTGTGCGCCCGCGCTAATCCAGCGATTTACTATTTGCTCGACTTTGGCAAGTTCTTCGCTACTCATCGCTTTTGGGTGCGAAAAGTCAAATCTAAGTCTGTTTGCCTCTACAAGCGATCCAGCCTGCGCGATATGTTCGCCCAAAACCTCTCTTAGCGCAGCGTGAAGCAGGTGTGTCGCGCTGTGATGACGCGCTATCATCGCTCTTTTGCCAGCGCTAACCACGCATTTTACGAGATCGCCGGTTTTAAGCAGGCTTTTTACTTTGATTTGAGATAAATTTAAATCAAAGAATTTTTGCGTGTCGATAACCTCGCTTTTTTCGATA
Organism: Campylobacter sp. VBCF_01 NA2; assembly: GCF_027797205.1. Lineage (NCBI taxonomy): Bacteria > Pseudomonadati > Campylobacterota > Epsilonproteobacteria > Campylobacterales > Campylobacteraceae > Campylobacter > Campylobacter sp. VBCF_01 NA2. Next base: position 788,993 of record NZ_CP115607.1, on the reverse strand, counting down.
GTGCCGGTATCTGCGCACTGACCGCCACTTGTAGCGTAAAATGGCGTGATATCTAGCATTACCCAGCCAGTGTGCCCTGGCTCTAAACTATCGCAAATTTTAAAATTCTCGTCCAAAAGGGCTAAAATTCGACCCTCGCTCTCTCGGCATGAATACCCCACAAACTCATTTTTGCCAAATTTTTCTATAAGTTGCGCAAAATCGCCCTTAGCCTGAGCCTTGTCGCCAGAGCCCTTCCAGCTGGCTTTGGCTCTGCGTTTTTGTTCCGCCATTAGCTCATCAAATTTAGCCTCATCGACTTTAAGATTTTTCTCTCTTAGCATATCGGCTGTGAGATCGAGCGGAAATCCATAGGTATCATAGAGCTTAAATGCGACATCGCCAGAGAAAACATTGCCTGAGGTTTTGGCTAATTCTTCGTTAAATAGCTCGATTCCGTTTGCCAAAGTGGCGAAAAATCGCTCTTCTTCGAGTTTTACTAGCTCTTTTACAGCTTCTTTTTTCTCGTTTAGATATGTATAGTGAGAGCCCATACTAGCGCAAACATCATCGACTAGCTTATACATAAATGGCTCTTTTATGCCTAACAAATATCCGTGTCTAACCGCCCTGCGCAAAATCCTTCTAAGCACATAGCCTCTGCCCTCTCTATCAAAATTCGTGCCTTGGGCTAGCAAAAATGTAACCGAGCGGATATGATCTGCGATGACGCGGTAGCTCGCGCCAGTTTCATACTCGTATTTTTTGCCACATAGCCTTTCTACTGCGCCGATTAATGGCATAAATAGCGAGCTGTCGTAATTGCTAAATTTGCCCTCTTTTATCGCTGTTACGCGCTCTAAACCCATGCCTGTGTCGATTGATGGTTTTGGAAGTGGCGAGAGTTTGCCGTCTGCGCTTCGCTCGTATTGCATAAAGACTAAATTCCAAATTTCTAAGAAACGATCGCCGTCTCCGCCCATATAATCCTCATCGCTATGGAAATGCTCGCTTCCTTGATCGTAAAAAATCTCGCTACATGGCCCACATGGCCCAGTATCGCCCATAGCCCAGAAATTATCGTGATCGCCGAAGCGATAAATTCGCTCTTTTGCAATATGGCGCGACCAAATTTCAAACGCCTCGTCATCGCTATCATGGACGGTAACATAAAGTTTGTCTTTTGGAAGTTTTAAAATTTCTGTTACAAACTCCCATGCGTAGGCTATCGCGTCTGTTTTGAAATACTCGCCGAAACTGAAATTTCCAAGCATTTCAAAAAATGTGTGGTGGCGCGCTGTGTAGCCGACATTATCTAAGTCGTTGTGTTTGCCACCTGCTCTAATGCAGGTTTGGCAACTAGTGCGAATCGGCGGAGTTGGGCGTGGCACCGCACCTGTAAAAATGCTCTTAAACGGCACCATACCGGCATTTGTGAATAATAAACTATCATCATCTGGCACAAGCGGTGAGCTTGGCATAACCTCGTGTCCTTTTGACGCAAAAAAGTCTAAATAAGCTTTTCTAATATCCATTAACTATCCTAAATTTAGTAAAATTTAGCGCCCATTTTAGCAAATTTTGATTTTAAGAAATATAAATTTTTACTCTTATTCGTTATAATGAAAAATATGCAAAATTTACAGGATTAATTAATGAAGAAAAAAATAGCCATAATAGGCTTAGGGGAGCTTGGCGCAAAACATTTCAAAGAGCTTAGAAGAAGCGATTATTTCGATTTGGTCGCGCTTTATGACAAAGAAAAAACCGAGGATTTTGGCCCTAGATATCCACTTTATAATGATTTATCAAAAATGTTCGAAAGTGCCAAACCAGACGCTGTGGTCATCGCTACACCGCCTGCGACGCACAAAGAAATCATTTTAAAATGCATACCTTTTACCAAAAATATCTTTGTAGAATCCCCGCTCGCTGGGAATTTAGCTGAGGCTAGGGAGATAAATTACTCTATTTCGATTAACGGCGCGAAGCTTGGCGTGGGATATGCTGGGCGCTATAATCCTGTCATAATCTCGCTGTGTAGGGAGCTGGCTAAGGACGAGAAAATTTATTCGATAAATTTCGTAGATGGATTTAGCTCTGAGAGTGCAAACTGCTTGCAAAATGCGCTGATTAGGGATTTAGATTTGATTGCCCTGCTTAGCAAATCTGAAATTTCATCACAAAATATCTGCAAAAACGGCGATTCTAACGGCATCGGCGTCGCATTTCGCACAAAGTCGATGAGTAATTGCACGATTTTGCTATCAAATTTATATCCGCTCAAACGCCACGGCGTGGAGATTTGCACGAATTCTGGCGTTTATTTTGGCGATTTAGAATCGCTAAATTTATTTAAAGTTACAAATGATGGACGGATAAATCAGCGTGTAGATCGCGATGATTACGCGCTTAGATACCAGCACAAAGCGTTTTTAAATTTAATCGAAAATTCTAAATTCGAGGGAATTGCGACCCCTGATGAAGCAATCAAACTAAGAGAGTTAATCTCGTGAAAAAAGCCTTAATTCTCCTAAATATGGGCGGTCCAAATAGCCTAGACGAGGTTAGCGTATTTTTAAAAAATATGTTTTGCGATCCAAATATTTTGGGGGTCAAAAGCAAAATTTTGCGCAAAATTTTAGCCAGTTTGATTACTAAAATGCGCGTTAAAGAAGCACGCCAAAACTACGAAAAACTTGGCGGAAAATCCCCTATCGCTGGGCTTACAAAGCGACTTTGCGATAAGATAAATTTATACCAAAATGAGTTTGTTTGCGATTTTGCTATGAATTACACTGCCCCTTTTGCTCGTGATGTTTTGGCAAAATATGCGAAATTTGATGAAATTTTACTTTTTCCACTTTATCCGCATTTTTCGCAAACGACGGTGAAATCGAGCATTGACGACGCTAAAAAAGCCTTAGTGGATTTAGAAATTTCAAATTTTAAAATAGTTGATATTTTTTATAAAAGCGAAATTTACAACCAAATCCTGCTAAATTTAATCAAAGAAAAAATCAAAAATTTAAGTGCTGATGAAATTTCGCGCACAAGCTTAGTTTTCTCGGCTCACTCACTGCCTGTAAAAATCATCGCCGCTGGCGATCCTTACGAGGTGCAGGTTAATGAGCATGTTAAAATTCTAAGTGAAATTTTGCAAAAATCTGGCATAAAATTTAAAGATATTTCGCTCGCCTATCAATCCCGCCTAGGCCCCGTAAAATGGCTAGAACCAAACCTAAACGAGCATTTGGCAAATTTGCAAAATAAGCGCGCGCTGATTTTTCCGATTTCGTTTTGCATAGATAATTCTGAGACGAAATTTGAGCTTGATATGTATTTTAGAAATGTGGCAAAAGAGCTTAAATTTAGCTATTTTGAGGTTTGTGAGTGTCCGAATTTTGGCGATGAGTTCGCATCATTTATCATAACTCACGCCCAAAAAACCCAGGGCTAAATTTAGCCCCAGATTATAGCTTATTATAGCCTGCCTTGCGCGCCTTCGTAGATATTTTTCACATCATACACTAGTGAGCCAGAGTAGTCGAATTCTTTAAATTGATTGTGCGCCACAGCGATTACAACGCAATCAAATTCGCCTAAATTTGGCTTTTCGATTAGCTCGATATCGTAGTAGCGTTTCGCGTCATCCTTGCTCGCCCATGGATCATACACACTGACCGCGCAACCGAAATTTTTAAGCTCATCAATCATATCAATAACGCGCGTATTGCGTATGTCTGGGCAGTTTTCTTTAAAGGTAAGACCTAAAATCAAAATTTTGCTATGTTTGATTTTTTTGTCAAATTTTATCATCATCTGCACGACCTGCGTGGCGACATATTTGCCCATATTGTCGTTGATACGGCGACTTGCGAGTATGATTTGCGGGTGATAGCCCACCTCTGTGGCTTTTTGGGCTAGGTAGTATGGATCTATGCCGATACAATGCCCTCCCACAAGCCCTGGGCGGAAGCTTAGGAAATTCCATTTCGTCGCGGCTGCGTCGATGACATCATTGGTATCTATTCCTAGTTTGTTAAACAAAATCGCAAGCTCGTTGATAAAGCCGATATTTATGTCGCGCTGTGTATTTTCGATGACTTTGGCAGCTTCTGCTACCTTGATACTTTTGGCGCGAAAAGTGCCGTTTTCTAGGATAGAAGAGTATGTTTCATCGACGATATCGAGGGTGCGCCCATTGCTACCTGAGACGATTTTTTTGATTTTTGTTACAGTGTGAATTTTATCGCCCGGATTTATGCGCTCTGGCGAGTATCCGCAGAAAAAATCCTCGTTAAATTTAAGCCCACTAGTGCGCTCTAAAACAGGCACACAGTCCTCCTCTGTTGCTCCTGGATAGACCGTGCTTTCATACACTACGATATCGCCCTTTTTAAGCACCGAGCCCACACTCTGGCTAGCTTTGATTAGTGGCGTGATATCTGGGCGGTTGAATTTATCCACAGGCGTTGGGACGCAAACGACATAAAAGTTGCAATCTTTTAAATCATTTATATCGCAGGTAAATTTAAGTCCATTTTTTAGCGCTGTGGCAAGTTTCTCATCTTCTAATTCTAGGGTCTTATCATGGCCCCCGTTTAGCTCGTCTATGCGAGATTTCATTATATCAAAGCCCACTACGCTGTGTTTTGCGCTAAATGCCGCTGCTAGGGGAAGCCCCACATAACCAAGTCCGATAATTCCTATTTTCATCGCTTATCCTTTAATCTTTGATTTCATTTAAATCTTTAATATCTACATGATTTATCTTGTCGCTATCGCCACTAGGGGTTAAAAATCCTTTTTCAACTAGCAAATCAACTATGCTTTTAAACACAGGTAAGGCGTTTTGCGCCGCGTAATAACTGCCTTTTTTAGGCTCTCTAACTAGCACGCCTATGGTGTAGCTAGTGTGAGCGTCGTTCGCAAAACCAAAAAACGAGCTATTATACGCGCTAGAATATCCGCCGCCTTTGGCAATTCTAGCGGTGCCTGTTTTGCCCCCTACTTCGATACCGCTCGTGCGCCCCTTGCGCCCTGTGCCGCCTTCGACTACCTTAATCAAAATTTCTCTCATAACATCTGCTGTTTGCGGGCTTAGCACGGTGCGTGTTTCACTCTCATTTACAGGGTAAATTTTACCGTTCATTTCTAAATTTTCGACCAGTCTTGGACTAATCCAAACTCCGCCGTTATTAAAAACTCCATACGCGCTCAACATCTGCAAAAATGTCATCTGCGCGCCATAACCATAACTAATCGTAGCTTTATAAACCTTGCCTTCCAAACTTCGCACGCTAGGGATATTTCCAATCTGCTCGTAAGGCAAATCAATACCGGTTTTTTGCGCCATACCGAAATTTAAAAGCCCGTCATAAATCATCTGCCCACTCATACGCTCGGCGATTTTAATCATACCGATATTTGATGAATGCACGATGATTTCCTCGCCACTCATTGACTTTGCTGGGTGAGTGTCGCGGATAGTGCGCGAACCTAGCTTGTATGCGCCATTATGGGTGTTTATAATCTCGGTTGGTTTGACTAAATTTCCCTCATAAGCGATTGAGAAAATTATCGGCTTCATAATCGAGCCGACCTCGTAAGCATACTCGCTAGCGGTCGAATTTAGATTTTTCACATCTTGTTTTGTGATATTTTCGGGATTATATCTAGCGTTTGTGGCAAGGGAGAGAATTTTGCCTGTTTTTGAGTTCATTATGCCTACGACTATCTCTTTGGCATCGTAAGCTAAGCTAGCTTTATCAATTAGCCTTTCAACATCTCTTTGTAGCGCCAAAGGCACGCTTAAATGGACATTATATCCGTCGATTTTGTTTGTTTTTTTGGTGCTTTTTTCTAGGATAATATTGCCTTTTAGATCCCTTGGGCCCGTGATAAACTCATCTTTTAGCGGGGTTAGATAATACTCATAGTATTTCTCCACGCCCTTAATGCCGACTACTTTGGTAATCCCTGAAACCTCTTTTTTGTTGATATAGCCTAAAAGCGGGGTTAGGGAGTTTTGGATATTGTAAGTGCGCTTTTCGCCACTTTCGCTTACGCTCATGCGCACTGGCGGATTTACACGCCCGCTAGCCGTCTCAAAGGCTACGAAAAATTTCTTTAAATTTAGCTTGTAGGCTAACTCTTTTAAATGCACGGCTGTTTTGGCGTCGATTTTATAGGATAAAACCGTGGTGCCCTTTGAGCTTTGGATTGTTTTTTTGACCCATTTTTCGCTATCGCCTGTGTAAATGCAGTAGAGTTTGACAAACAAATCGAGCTTGTGCGGATCAAGAGAGCGAGAGTCTATGCTGACTTTGTAGAGTTTGGTCGAGTTTGAGACGACATATTTGTCTTTGGTGATGATTGAGCCCCTGATTGCGCTGTTTGTTTCGTTTATGTCAAGGCGTGGAAGCCTGCGATCGCTACTAGCAGAGTAAAACATCATCCACACAAACACGCACATCAAAAATCCCAGCACAGCCGCAAGCACGCAAATACCGATATTTGAGTTTTTATCCCGTAAAATCATATCAACTTTTCTAAATCTTTAAATTTTTCAAATCCGCTTGGCAAGTTTTGCAAAATTTGAAATTTGGCTAAAAATTCGCCCCTTGGCATATCTTGCGCCCCCATAAAGCGCAAATGCTCGTTCATAATCTGACAATCAATCAAAAAGTCAAATTTTTCTAAAACCCTACAAAGCGTGATTAAAGCGACCTTCGACGCGCCTGTTTTTAGGCTAAGCATACTCTCGCCACAAAACACCTTGCCCAAAATCAGCCCGTATAATCCGCCAATTAAAACGCCTTCTTCATAGACTTCCACGCTGTGAGCGACGCCTAAATTTGCTAAATTTACATACGCCTCTACAATCTCATCGCTTATCCAAGTCCCATCATCTGAGTTTTGGCGGGTTTGTTTGCAAAGGGTGATAAATCTAGCAAAATTTTGGTCGAATTTTACTTCATATCGTTTTAAATATGGCTTTATCGATTTTTGCACACGCACACAGTTTGGTTCCAGTATGGCGCGCGGGTTTGGCGACCACCATAAAATCGGCTCTGTCTCACAAAACCACGGGAAAATCCCTTGCGTGTATGCGCTTAGCAAACACTCTGCGCTCAAATCTCCCCCGCTAGCTAGCGGGGCGAAATCTGGCGCGGTTTTTGGGTTTGGGAAGGTGTAGAATTTCGACATTTTTATTTTATGACCGTAGCGTTTTGGGGTTCGTCTGGATTTTTGGTTAAACCGCCGTTCTCATCTGCGCTAATTTGGACAGTATTTGATACCTTCGCGTCCAGCATTGGCACGCTTTCGAAGTCAAATTTAAGCTTTTCATCAGCAAAATCCACAAAAACCCTACCACCATTTTGCAACGCTCCAAATAAAATTTCCGAGCTAATCTCATCTGAGATTTGCAACTGCACCTCTCGTTTGAGATTTCTTGCGCCAAATTCTGCGCTATAACCTTTTTTTATCAAAAACTCTTTTGCGCCTTTGCTTAGCGAAATTTCGATATTTTTGAGCCCTGATTGTATTTCGCGCACTGTTTTATCCACGATTTTTTCTAAAATTTCGCCTTTTAGTGGGTTGAAATTTATGATTTTATCTATGCGATTGCGAAATTCAGGGGCGAAAAAGCTCTTTACAGCGTTGTCGATTTTATAACTTTCATCTTTGGTAAAGCCCACTTGCGGCGCTTCTTTGGTGCCTAAATTCGAGGTCATAATGATAATGGTGTTTTTAAAATCGCTACTCGTGCCGTTTGTGTCAGTTAGCACGCCGTTATCAAAAATACCCAAAAATATATTTGTCATGCTTGGGTGAGCCTTTTCGATCTCGTCGAAAAGCACGACGCTGTAAGGGTGTTTTTTGATCTGATTTGTCAAAATTCCGCCGTTTTCAAACCCCACATATCCCGGAGGCGCTCCGATTAGGCGGCTCACGCTGTGAGCTTCCATATACTCGCTCATATCAAATCGCTCGAAATTTACACCTAAATTTTTAGCCAAAACCTTGGCTAGCTCGCTTTTGCCTACGCCCGAGCTTCCTGTGAATAAAAACACGCCAATTGGCGAATTTTCGTGCCTAAGTCCCGCATAAGAGCGCAAAAGTGCTTTGCTTAGGCTAGAAACTGCCTCGTCTTGACCGAAAATTTCTTTTTTGATATTTTCCTCTAAATTTCGCAAGGTCTCTTTATTATCGACGCTTTGGCTTAAATTTGCGATATTTGCGCTAGCACTTAGCACATTTACCAAATCCTCTTTGCTGACATTTATCGCCTCGCTATGCTCCTTAAATGCGTAGCTTGCGCCCACTTCGTCAATCAAATCAATCGCGCTATCTGGCAAAAATTTGTCGCTTTCGTAGCGTTTGGCTAAATTCACAGCCTCACGCAAAATTTCATCGCTAAATTTGACATTGTGAAATTCCTCGTATTTTTTCACAATTCCTTTTAAAATTTCCACGCTATCTTCGATACTAGGCTCGTTTATGTCGATTTTGCATAGCCTTCTAGCAAGCGCTTTGTCTTTGCTTAGATTGCGAAATTCAGCGTAAGTCGTGGCACCAATTAGGCTTAGCGTGCCGTTTGCAAGGCCCGGTTTTAGCAGATTTGACATATCCAAATCCTCGCGCGATCCTGCCCCTGCACCCGCAATTGTGTGAATTTCATCTATGAAAAGTATAGCTTTATCATTTTTGCTAAATTCATCTATTACATTTTTTAATCTCTCCTCAAACTCGCCCCTTAGCGTCGTCCCAGCTACGAGAGCGCCCATATCAAGGGCAAAAATCGTCTTATCAGCTAGCTTTGCTGGAACCTCGCCATTTGCGATTTTTAGTGCGATTCCCTCGATTATAGCCGTCTTTCCCACGCCTGCTTCGCCCACAAGGACTGGATTGTTTTTTTTGCGGCGGCAAAGGGTTTGCAAGGTCTTTTCGATCTCTTTTTCGCGCCCGATTAGCGGGTCGATTTTGCCACTTTTTGCCATTTCGTTTAAATTCGTCGTATATAGCTCGCTAGCTGGCTTTTTTTTCTTTTTGCTCTCGTCATCTTCGCCTAAAAAATCATTAAAAAGCCCCTCGTCCATCTCGCCATTTTCGCCGTTTTGCGCCATATCGCGATTATCAAACCATTGTAAATATCTATCTCTAAATTTATCAAAATCGTAAGAATTTATTCCGTAAAATTCGAAAATTTTAGCCGCGTCAGTATCTTTGCTAGCAAGGACATAAGATATAAAATCTAGCTCGTTTTCGTTGTCAATGCTCTCCTCGAAAAGCCCCATAATGCGCGCCAAATCGGTTGTCGCTGCGACCTTGGTGCGGTTTTTTTCATCTGATTTTGGCATTGAAGCGATTAGCTCGCCAATGCTGGTTTTGAAATTTTCATACTCAAAATTTGAAAACTCGTTTTCAAAAAAATTTCTAAAATTTTTATCTGAGAAAATTTCATATATCACGCTTGCTATGCTGACATACTCAAACCCGCCTTTTACGGCGTTTCGCACAGCGTTATCAATATCTTTTTGTAAATAAAATCCTATCATTTATCCTCCTCTATAATACATTTTAGCGGGAAGCCCTCTCTCGCGGCTGCCTCTAAAACGGCTTCTTGCTTGCTTTTGGCGATCTCTTTGGCATATACCCCACAAATCCCGCGCCCATTTTTATGGACATTTAGCATAATTTTGACTGCGTTTTGCGTGGTGTGAGCGAAAATTTCGATTAAAATTATCACCACAAAATCCATTGGCGTAACATCGTCATTTAGTAGCACCACGCGATACGGCGAGGGTTTGAAGGTCTTAACTCGCACCTTTGTGCTAGTTTGCGTTGCCATTTTTTATCCTAAGCATATCTTTTTCTATCACCTTAGTAGAGACCATACCTAAATAATACGGCTTTCCGCGCTCATCTCCCTCATTTATATCTGTCAGTGTCTGATACTCGCCGTCCTTAAAAACCACCTTAAATGGGATTGAAAGTGCGTGGCGGTAGTTGATATCGGTTAAAATTTGCTCCACAATTCGGGAATTTTGTTTGTCGTTTGCTATGAAATAATACGCATTGTATTTTTTGGTGAAATTCTCCACGACCTGCGCGTCTGTGATATCCTCGAAGTGAATAAGGCCCACCATTATAAAATCATCTGCGTTTTTTAGCTGATAGTCCATTAGGTGTGGAGCCTCGATTTTGCACGGCTCGCAATATGTCCCAAAGATATCAAACATCAAAATTTTATCGCTTCCAGCTAGTTTAAAGCCCTTGTTTGTGCGCTCGATAACCACTTCGCCACCCACGACGCTTTTTAAGCTAAATTTTTCGCCCACGCTAAATGGGGTAAATTTTGCCATCGCTTCGCTATTTTGCGCATTTTGCGCACTTTCATCATTACAACCACAAAGAAGCAATCCAGCAAAAATCAGCGTTAAAATTTTTCTCATCATTTCTCCTTTTTACTTATAATTTCTATTTATAATTTTTCATCGCGCTTCTAGCCTCCCTGTCGGCTTCCTTGCGTTTTAGCGCCTCTCTTTTATCATGCAGGTTTTTACCACGCGCTAGTGCCACCCTAGCCTTGACGCGGTTTTTGTCGTTTAGATACAGCGAAGTAACAACCAGCGTAAGGCCGTCCTTGCTGACATGACCTAGAAGTTTGTCAATTTGCTTTTTGTGCATTAAAAGCTTCCTTGGGGCCTTTTCGTCTGGGCGAAAATGCGGGTTAGTATGCTCCAAATAGCTTATGTGCGCCCCCAGCAAAAACAACTCGCCTCTTATTATGCGACAAAAGCTGTCTTTGAGATTTGCCCTGCCAGCGCGCAAGGACTTGACCTCGCTACCCTTTAAAACCACGCCAGCTTCGAAATTTTCTAAAATTTCGAAGTCGTGGAAAGCTTTTCTATTTTTTGTAAGTTCTTTTATCATTTTTCTACCTTAAATCTACCTTGAAGCACGAACTGCCACTTCCGCTTAAAAACTCGCCCTTTTCTAGGCGCAAATCTGGATAAAGTGCGCGCGCTGGGGCTAGCAAATCATTTAGGCTATCAGCGTCAAAATTACTTAAAATTTCGCTTGATTTTAGCTTTAAAAGTTTGTTAGCTAAGCCTAAATCAATTTTATTAAAATGATTTTTTCTAAATTCCCTATACACCGCGCCAGTATCGCAAAATAGCCCTTTTAGGCAAAGCCTAAGTGGCGGAATTTCATCATCAAACGCTTCGATTATTTCGCCTTTGCCACTCACATTTGCGCTTCGCTCACCACTTAAAAAAAAGCAAATATCGCTTCCGAGCGAATTTGCAATTTGCATTAAATTTGGCTTTGAAATTCCCAAATTTAGCTCATCATTTATCATTTTTAAAAACGCGGCGCAGTTACTGCTACCGCCACCCAATCCACCGCCTGCTGGAATTTGTTTGTAAAGTTTTACATAAAATTTTGCAAAAAATTCATCGAGCTCGTTTTTGTAACCGCTCTCGCACAGCCGCTCGTATGCGCTTTGGATTATGTTTTTACCAGCAATTTTTTCATTGCACTCTATGCAAAATCCGCCCCGCTCGCCACGCTCAAAGCTAATCTCGTCATAAAGCTCATGACAAAGCACGAAACGAGAGGCGATATCGTGAAATGCGCCGTTTGCGCCAGTAATTTTCAAAAAAACATTTATTTTAGCAAAACTTTTCAAATCTTTATCCTATTCCATAAATATTTTACTTCGCCATCGCAAATTTCGATTATCGCGTGAAATTCGCCCAAATTTATCAAATATTCGCCACTGTTTTGAAAATTAAAATTTTGCGCGCGAAGTTTTTTGCCGAGCAAAATTTCATTTTTATCGCCATTATAAAAATTTTCTTTTAAATTTAGATAATCTTTCGGATTTATGCTAGCCTCACTCATAAATTTCGGATTTTCTAGGCTAAATGCGCCCTCACTTACTCGGCAAAGCGCGCTTAGTGTCCCGCACACGCCTAGCTTTTCGCAAAGAAGTTTGCCGTATGAGCGGATATATCCGCCCTCGCTAACTGAAATTTTAAAGCTTAAAAACGGGTGGCGATAGCTTAGGATTTCGCACTCATACACGCTCATAACCTGCTCTTTAAGCGCTACTTCCTCGCCACGCCTTGCTAGTTCATACGCACGCACGCCATCGATTTTTTTCGCGCTAAATTTTGGTGGTGTGTATCGCACCTCGCCCAGCAAGCTATCCCTTGCGCCTAAAATTTGCTCCATGCTAAGCTTTGGCACATTTTCTACGCTATAAATGTTTTCGTTATCGCCACTTTGGCTACTAGCACCAAACCACAGCGTGGCGATATAGATTTTTGGAGCCTTACGCAAAAAGCGAAAAAATCTCGTGTATTCGCCAAAGCCAATGACCAAAGCCCCGCTAGCAAAGGGATCTAGCGTGCCAGAAAATCCAGCTTTTTTCACGCCGTATTTGCGCTTCAAGCGTCCTAAAAACTGATTTGATGAAATTCCGGCAGGTTTGTTTGCTAAAAAAAGTCTATTCATACTAGTTTTTGCACGAAATTTTTCATTATCATGCGCTCGATTCCGCCGAAATTTATGGTAAGTTTGTCGCCATTTACCGCGCTTACTTTGCCCATGCCAAAGAGTTTGTGGGTGATTAAATCGCCCTTTTTAAACTCGCCGTCACTTTGTGGGCTAAGTGGAATATCGATTAGCCCTGCTTCGCCTAAAAATCGCGATTTGGATAGATAGTCCCGTTTCCCGCGATAAAAGCGTGAATTCGCAAAACTAAGCGTTAGCTCTTTTTTCGCCCTAGTTATGGCTACATACGCTAGCCTGCGCTCCTCTTCTAAATCTGTCGTGTCGCTGATGATTGGGAAAAACCCCTCTTCAAGCCCGATGACAAAAAGGTGTGAAAACTCCAAACCCTTGCTAGCATGCACGCTCATGATATTTATCGCCTCTGTGCTGATATTGTCTTGATCGCTAAGGAGTGCTAAATCGTTTAAAAACTCGCCCAAATCAAAATTTGGCTTATTTATGGCTTCATCTTTTAGCATAGCGCAAAATTCGTTGATATTAGCCACTCTATCATCGCCCTCTGGCATACCCTCGTAGTATTCTTTTAGCTCAAATTTATCCAGCACTCCGTCGATTTTTTTCTCCACGCTTGGCTCGTGCGAGAGTTCGTTTATGTGGAGTTTGAGCTTTTCTAGGGCCTCTTTTGCTTTGGCACTTAGATTTGCACCCTGATCCGAAAACGCATCAAACAGGCTTAAATGCTTCCTTGCGCCGATTTCATCGAGCCTTGCAAGGCTAACCTTGCCAATGCCCCTTTTTGGGACATTTATAATGCGTCGCATTGAAAAATCGTCGTTTTCGTTGATGATTAGGCGCAGGTATGCGATGATATCTTTGATCTCGGCTCTTTCGTAAAATTTCACGCCACCTACTATGCGATATGCGATTTTCGCGCGGTTTAGCCCCTCTTCGAGTGCGCGCGAAAGAGCATTTACGCGGTAAAGCACGGCGATTTGGGCTGGGTGGATACCTGAGTTTATGAGCTCTTTGATTTTTGCCGCTACCTGCGCGCTTTCGTCGCTTTCGTTTTCGCAGTGTAGGATTTTGATATCTTCGCCCTTGCCAAATGTGCTTTTTAAATTTTTGCCTAGGCGGTTTTTATTATGCGAAATTAGCTCGTTTGCGGCGAAGAGAATTTGGCTAGTCGAGCGGTAATTTTCCTCTAATTTCACATATTTTACATTTTCAAATTGATCGCGAAATTTTAGGATATTTTCCACCCTAGCCCCACGCCAGCTATAAATGCTCTGATCATCATCGCCCACGACGGTTAAATTTTGGTGCGCTTTGCAAAGCTTTTGTAGTAGTTTAAACTGAATTTCGTTCGTGTCTTGATACTCATCGACGGTTATGTAGGTGTATTGGCGCGAAACTTCATCGCAAAGTGTCTCGTTTGCGTCTAAAATTTTATAAGGAAGCACGAGCAAATCATCGAAATCGACTAAATTATTGCTTAGCAAATACTCCTCGTATCTGGTGTAAGCTTCTAGCATTTTGGCGTAAAATCCCTCGTTTGCCTGCCTGATATCATCGCTTAGAGAGGCGATATTGTTTTTAAGCTTATCTGGGCCAATTAGGGCGTTTTTGTATTTTGAAATTTCATTTGCCATGGTGCTTGTTTGCAAATTTATCTCAAACGATTTTAGGATTTTTTTCTTATCGTCTGTGTCTATGACGGCAAAATTTGGCTTACGGCCAAGCTCGCTAATGTAAAATTTCAAAAACAAAAGTCCGAATTTATGAAATGTGCATAGCAGTGGCACGCCCACTTCAAGCCTTAAATTTGCGATTAGATTAAGCGCGCGAGAACGCATTTCGCTAGCTGCTTTGTTTGTGAAAGTTAGCGTGAGCGTGTTTTGCGCGGGCACGCCGTTTGCTAGCAGGTAAGCTAGGCGCGCGGTGATTGTTTTAGTTTTGCCACTACCTGCGCCCGCTAAAATCAGCATAGCTCCGTCTATATGCAGTGCTGCCCTGCGCTGAGCCTCGTTTAATTCGTCTAAAAATTTCATATCTTTCCTATCTAGCGAAAATTCTGCGAGATCTCTCTTTTTTGATCCACTCGCTATCAATTTTGGCTAAATTTACAGCCACTGGGGTGTTAGCTTGGACTAGCTCCATTATAGCATACAGCGGGATTGATACGACTGCTGCGAAATCCTCGCTACCAAAACCAGCTTCAAATTTCAAATCGTCCTTTTGGATATGCGCGCTTGACAGCGTGTAGTTTTCTAACTCGAAGAAAATCACAGGTTTTTTGATAAAGCCCGCACTTATCTCGCTAGGAAGTTCGGGGTCGAATTTCACCTCGCTTGTGCGCGCTACCACGCCAAAACTCTCGCCAAGCTCGAAAAAAAGCTCCAAAATTTCTTTGATGTGCGCAATCTCTTTTTGTATGAATTTTTCGTTTTCTAAAATCATCTTTACTCCTTTACAAACTCATCGACGAGAGAGCGAATTTGAGAAATTCCAATCTCCCAAAATTTATCATCATCTAAATTTAGCCCAAATTTTGCGACTAAATTTTTCGGCGAATCGCTTCCGCCCGAGCTTAAAAATTCAGTGTAAATTTCGGCGAAATTTGAAATTTTGCCACTTTTATACAGCCCATAAAGCGCCAAAACTAGCAACTGCGCAAAGCCATAAGAGTAGCAGTAAAACGGCGTATGGATAAAGTGCGGTATATAACTCCACCAAATTTTATATTCATCTCTAAGTTCTAGCGCCTCGCCAAACATTTTTTTGGACTCTTCTAGCCAAATTTCATTGATTTGCTCGGTGGCTAGCTCATCAGGCGAGGCGTGAATTCTGCGCTCAAATGTCGTAAATCCTATCTGGCGATACAGCGTGGCAAAAATATCTTCGAGTTTGTTTGCTATCATGGCGCGAGCCACGCTTTTATCCGCGCGCGAGAGCATATAGTCAAAGACTAGCATTTCGCAAAATACAGAGGCTGTCTCAGCTGTGGTAAGTGGCGTAAATGAGTAAAAATATCCCACGCCATAGCTTAAATACTGGTGGATTGCATGACCTAACTCGTGCGCTAGGGTGAATACATCGCGACGCTTGGCGGTGAAATTTAGTAGCACAAACGGGTGCGTATCAGCCGAACCAGAGTGCGAAAATGCACCACTTTGTTTATTTGGCTTTGGCATTGCATCAATCCAGTTTTTCGCAAACGCTTCCCTTGCGATTTGCCCAAATTTAGGGTTAAATTTATCAAAGGCGTCAAGGACGATTTGTCTGGCCTCATCAAAGCTAAATTTGCTATCGTCGTTTAAATTTAGCGGTGCGTATCGATCAAAATCATAGAGCTTTTCAAGTCCCAAAATTTCGCGCTTTTTATCATAGTAGCGCCACACTAAATCAAAATTTCGCTCGGTTGCGCTAATGAGCGCATCGACGCTTGATTTTTCGATTTGGTTTTCTTCGTGCATGATTAGCTCGCCTTGTGCGTATCCGCGAAGCTCGCAACTGATTTTAAGGCTAGTTTTTATCATATTATAAATGTAGGTTAAAAGGTGTGAATTTTGCTCTAAGACCGCACTTAGCGAGACTGCGGCCTGCTTGCGTGCATTTCTATCGCTATCGTAAAGGTGTGATAAAAGCTCCTCTTCACTGATTTTCTCGCCCCCAAAGTCAAATTTTAGCCTTGCCATACTCTCATCAAACAGCCTCGAAAACGCCTCTGCGCCAACCACGCTCGTTTTTAGCAAAACCTTTTCTTCAAGCAGGCTTAACTGGTGCGATTTGTGTTTTTTAAGCAAATTTAAATAGTAAGCAAAACGCCCGCTACCCGCGATGAAATTTTGCGCTCTCTCCTCGCTAAGCTCGTTAAATTCTAGCTCGAAAAATAGCAAATTTTGGGCGATATCGTTGCAGATTTGCTCCACTTTGGCTTGCCTTGCCCCACGCGTAGTATCTCTGGCGAAATCTAAATGCACGAAGCTCATAATCTTTGAAATTTGCGCGTTTATGCGCTCGTATTCGCCTAACGCTTCGCAAAATTCATCGCAGGTTAAATTCGCTAAATTTCCCCTAAATTTCGCCTCAAATTCGCTAGCCTTAGTGCGTGTATTTTCTATGGCAAGCTCAAATTTTTCCTCGTTTTGAAATAATTCACTCAAATCCCAATTCATACTTTTCCTTTAAATTTTTGGCGCAATTCTAGCCAAAAAGAGTTATACAGTGGTAAGCGACCAAAAATTTGGTCGCTTAAATTTTTAAATTTTAATGTTTTGAAGTTTGTGAAACGATAATTGTAAAAAGTGCGTCGGTAGAGCTATTTAGGGCTGTTTCCATTGAGTCTTGGATTACAGAGATTATGACACCGACGGTGATGACCTTAAATGCGATATCGTTGTCGATACCAAAAAGCGCACAAGCAAGCGGAATAAGCATAAGCGAACCGCCAGGCACGCCACTTGTGCCACATGCGCCCACGGCTGAGACTACGCATAGAAGCAAAGCTGTGCCAAAATCTGGGTGAATTCCTAGCGTGTATGCAGTCGAAAGTGCCAAAATAGCGATAACCACAGCGGCTCCCGCCATATTTACGGTAGCTCCTAGTGGGATAGAGATAGAGCTTAGCTCATCATCAACGCCAAGTTTTTTGCAAAGGTTCATATTTACAGGGATATTCGCAGCCGATGAGCGTGTGAAAAACGCTGGAATTCCGCTCTCTTTAAGGCAGGTAAAGACGATAGGGAAAGGGTTTTTCTTGGTTACGAAAAATACGATTAGCGGATTTACCACAACAGCTACTAAAATAAGTGCTAGCACAAGCACGCCTGTAAGCTTAGCATAGGTTGCTAGACCTTCCACGCCCAAATCATACACAGTGTAGGTAATAATGCCAAAAATACCGATTGGCGCAAGCTGGATTACGACTTGGATTATTTTCGTTACACCTTCGCTTAAATCGCCGATGAAGCGTTTGGTTTCGTTCGTGCAAAATTTAAGCGCGATTCCAAGTCCTACCGCCCATGCGACAATACCGACATAATTACCGCTAGAAAGGGCATTTACAGGGTTATCAACGATTTTGAAAAATGTAGTTTTTAGCACTTCCCAGACATTTGCAGGTGCAGGTGAGTTTGCCGCGTCAACGCCATCAAGCGCAATCGGAGTCGGAAACATAAAGCTTACTCCAACGCCAACAAAAGCAGCCAAAAGCGTGCCTACGATATAAAGCACGATAACTCTTTTTAGTCCTGTCGTGCTTCCAAAAGTTTTATTGACAAGCGAACTTAAAATTAGAATAAAAACTAGCACTGGGGCGACAGCTTTAAGCGCACTTACGAAAAAATCACCAAACAATCTAGCCAAATTCGCTATATTACTCCACGCATTTGTTTCACCGCCGTCTAAATCCAGCCCAGATACACCGACCCTAGCAAAATACCCTAGCGCAGCACCGAGCAAAAGTCCGATGATAATGCGCATTATCAGGCTTTTGTTGCTGTAACTTTGTATTAGCTTATCTAAATAAGTCATCTTGCCTCCCTTTCAATGAGTAAAATTTGTCGCAATATATCTAAATTTTTATTTAACATTATTTAAATTCTTTAAAAATTTAATAAAATTTCATTTTACATTAAATATTAAACGCTAGAATTACGCCCAAAATTTTCAAAATTTTAGGAGCTTAAATGTATCTATTCACGAGCGAGGTCGTAAGCCCTGGTCACCCAGATAAATGCGCCGACATAATCGCAGATTCAATTGTCGATGAAATTTTAAAAAAAGATCCCAAAGGACGCGTAGCTAGCGAGGTTTTCGTAGCGGGCAAACATATCGTAATCGGCGGCGAAGTAAATGCCAAGGTCGATTTTACACACGATGATTATCGCCATATCGTCAAACGCGCTCTTAGCGACATTGGCTACAATGACAATCCATTTTTTACCCGCGAGCAATGCCTACACCCGCAAGATGTCGAGGTCGATGTATATCTAAACCAACAAAGCCCAGATATCAATCAAGGTGTAGATCAAGAAAGTGGCGAGATCGGCGCGGGAGATCAAGGCATAATGTTTGGCTTTGCGAGCTCGGAGACGCAAAATTTCATGCCAGCAGCGATTACTTATGCAAGGCTTCTTTGCGATAAGGTTTATGAGTATGCCAAAACTCACCCAAATCAGCTTGGTGTGGATATTAAAACACAAGTTACGCTTGATTATGGCACGAAGTCAAATTTCGAAGACTGCAAACCACAATCAATCCACACAATCGTAGTTAGCGCGCCTTGCGTGGAGAGTATGAGTATCGAGTATGTGCGTGAGCTAATCCAAAATTTAATTGACACAGCAGGCCTTCCAAAAGAGCTTTATCAAAAAGAAAAAACCATAATTTATATCAACCCAACAGGTCGCTATGTAAATCACAGCTCGCTTCACGATAGCGGTTTGACTGGACGCAAACTCATCGTCGATAGCTTTGGCGGATATTCGCCAATCGGCGGTGGCGCACAATCTAGCAAAGACTACACCAAAGTCGATCGCTCAGGTCTTTACGCAGCGCGCTATATCGCTAAAAATATCGTCGCAGCAGGGCTAGCGAAAAAATGTATAATCCAGCTAAGCTATGCTATCGGCGTAGCAAAACCAGTTAGCGTGAGTGTCGATTGTATGGGTACAAACGCTGGTATTGATGATGATACACTCTCGAAATTTGTCCTCGAAAATTTCGCCCTAACCCCGCGTTGGATTACTGAGAAATTCGGCCTAGACAAACCAAGTGCCCAGACATTTTTATACGCAAAAGTAGCTGCTTATGGCCAAGTCGGCAACCCAAAATACCCATGGGAGCAACTCGATAGCGTAGAGCTTTTCAAATCTTTGAAAAAATAAAATTTCGCAAGGAATTTAACCTTGCGAAATTTTTAAATTCTTAGTTATTTTATGACAATTTAATCTTAAATTTAACTCCGAGAAATTCCGATAAATTCGGCGAAATTTAACACTTTTTTAAGTAAAATTTTTGCAAAATATCGCATACTTTTAAGGGGTGAAAATGCAAGAAAAACACTACGAAGTCGTCATCGTCGGCGGCGGTATTTCTGGCGGTGCGCTAGCATATACTTTGGCGCAATACACTGATATAAAATCCATCGCAATCATCGAAAAATACGAAGGTTTAGCCACGCTAAATACAAAAGGCACGGCAAATTCGCAAACGATTCATTGTGGCGATATCGAGACAAACTACACAATCGACAAAGCCAAAAAGGTCAAACGCGCAGCCGATATGATTGCGAAATACTGCAAAAAGCACGATTATATCGGTAAATTTATCTTTGAAGGGCAAAAAATGGCAATCGGCGTGGGCGACAGCGAGGTCGCTTTTATCAAAGATCGCTATGAGGTTTTCAAAGAGCTTTATCCGTATTTGGAATTTTATGATAAAGACAAGCTAAAACAGATCGAGCCAAAGGTCATTTTCGATAGCAATGGCAACCCTCGCCCCGAAGATGTCGCAGGTCTTGGCGTGCAAAGTGGCGCATATACCACGATTGATTTTGGCGCCATGACAAATACCCTAGTCGAAAATGCGCAAAAAACAAAGGGCAAAATTTGCGATTTATACCTAAATTCTGAGGTTCAAAATATCACAAAGGTAGGCGATAAATTTTATATCCGCACTGCAAATAAAATTTCAGTTAGTGCTGATTTCGTCGTAGTCGATGCGGGCGCGCACTCGCTGTGGCTAGCGCACAAAATGGGCTATGGCAAGAGCCTTAGCGCGATTTGTATCGCTGGAAGCTTTTATCTAACCAAACAAAAGCTATTAAACGGCAAAGTCTATATGGTGCAAAACCCAAAACTCCCATTTGCCGCACTTCACGGAGACCCTGACCTGCTAGCTGATGGTTGCACGAGATTTGGCCCTACTGCGCTAACTATGCCAAAATTAGAGCGTTACAAAGGCTGTCGCTCGGTGCCTGAGTTTTTCCAATCCCTAAATTTTACGCCAAAGGTCGCAAAGGTATTTTGGAACAATTTCGGCGATAGCGATGTTAGAAATTTCTTGTTGCGAAATATCGCGTTTGAAGCCCCAGTTTTAGGCAAAAAACTCTTTGTCAAAAATGCCAAAAAAATCATACCTAGCATTAGAGAAGAAGATATTTACTATGCCAAAGGTTTTGGAGGCGTCAGAGCCCAAATCATCGACCAAGACAAGCTTGAATTGCTTCTAGGCGAGGCTAGAATTGACGATAATAACGGCGTGATTTTCAATATGACTCCAAGCCCGGGTGCGACAAGCTGTTTTGGCAACGCAGAGCGCGACGCTATCTCAATCTGCTCGTTTTTGGGCAAAAAATTCGACGCTGAAAAATTCGAAAACGAACTTGTAAAATAATCAAATTTATGCAGAATTTTTCTGCATAAATTTTACTTTTAAATTTCAAATTTTAACACAAAGGAAAATTTAATGAAAAAAGCAAAAATCATAGCCACGCTTGGCCCAGCTAGCGATAACGAAGAGATAATGGAAGCCATGGTTAGGGCTGGGGTCAATGTTTTTAGACTAAATTTTTCGCACAACTCGCACGAATACCACGCTCAAAATGTCGCAAAAATCCGTAGCGTGGAGAAAAAGGTCGGATTTCATATCGGGATTTTGCAAGACATCTGCGGCCCTAAAATCCGCATTGGCGAGCTTGATACGCCTTTCGAGCTAAAAGCTGGCGATAGGCTTGATATCTACGCCAAAGAGCAAATCGGCACCCAAATCGCCCCACACCACTACGCTCTTAGCATTAATCAACCCCAAATTTTGCCTATGCTAAAAGCTGGCGAATATGTCTATCTCTACGACGGCATAATCCGCGCTAGGGTCGCTCACAGTGGAAACGATGTCGTTCAAACCGTCATCGAAAACGACGGCACCCTAA
The DNA here is from genome assembly GCF_027797205.1 of Campylobacter sp. VBCF_01 NA2. NCBI lineage: Bacteria > Pseudomonadati > Campylobacterota > Epsilonproteobacteria > Campylobacterales > Campylobacteraceae > Campylobacter > Campylobacter sp. VBCF_01 NA2. Next base: position 767,548 of record NZ_CP115607.1, on the reverse strand, counting down.
GCTCGAAAAAAGGTGTAAATTTCCCAAATACCGTCCTTGGCATAGATGTCATCACGCCAAAAGATAGAGCCGATATGGAATTTGGCGCTACTCTTGGCGTGGATTTTGTGGCAATCAGCTTTGTGCAAAGCGCAAACGACATAATCAAAGCAAAGAAAATTTTGCGCGCCTCAGGCTCACACGCCCATGTTTTGGCAAAAATCGAAAAATTTGACGCTGTGGAAAACATAGATAGCATTATCGACGAGAGCGACGGAATCATGGTCGCTAGGGGCGATTTGGGTATCGAGGTGCCGTTTTACAAGGTGCCTTCAATCCAAAAATTGATTATCAAAAAGGCAAACGAAGCTGCTAAACCAGTCATCACAGCCACTCAAATGCTTCTTAGTATGACGCGCAACGAAACAGCCACCAGAGCCGAAATTAGCGATGTCGCCAATGCCGTGCTTGACGGCACAGACGCTGTAATGCTAAGCGAAGAGAGCGCAGTAGGCATAAATCCAGTCGCTGTCGTGCGCGCTATGTCGCATACGATACTAGAAGCGCAAGAGATCTACGCTTACAACCGCTTCAAGCACGAAAACCACGATAGCACCGATATCATGGCAGAATCTGCCGTTAGGCTAGCAGGTCAGCTAAACGCGGATAAAATCATCGCCCTAACCTCCTCTGGCAAACTAGCCGTGCAAATGGCGAGATATCGCCCAAATATCGATATCCTAGCCGTTACCCACGATATAAACACAGCGCGCTATCTCACGCTTTGTTGGGGTATAGGCCAAAGCCTAGTTATAGCAGAAGAAGCCAAGCTTCACACGCTCATGGCAAAGGCTATCAAAAGCGGCGTGGATTGTGGCGCAATCAAGCTTGATGGAACATATATCATGACGGCAGGTTATCCAACAGGTGTAAGTGGGACTACAAATCTTATCCGTATGTTAAAGGACGAGCAAATATCCTACTACTTACAAGACGCGTAAAACCTAGTAAATTAATAAAATTTGTCGAATTTACTAAAAATTTAAGTAAAATTTAGCTTTATTAGCAAATTTTTGGAGTATAATACGCCCCGTTTTAAAGGAAACGAATATTTTATTTAAAAGGAGCAAAGTTATGAAAAAATTAGTTTTCTTAACATTGTTTGGTGTTGCGAGTTGTGCATTCGCTGGTATAGCTGAGGAAATGGACGCAAAATGTGAAGCAGGAGATTATCAAGCTTGCACTGAGCTTGGTATGAAATACTACCGCGGTCAAGACGGTTTGCCACAAGACCACGAGAAAGCTCACTCATATTATGATAAAACTTGTAACCAACACAATTACGCTGAGGCTTGCTACCGCGACGGTATCTTCCACTCAGTAGGCGTTGGTGCAGAGCACAACCACGATCGCGCAATGCTATCTTTGAAAATGGCTTGCGATCAAGGTCATGAAAAAGCTTGTAAAATGGCAGAGAGAATCAAAGACGATAATTAATCGCTATTTTTACTCTGTTTTTACCACTGCGCCGATAAAATTCGGCGCAAATTATCGAATTTACACAAAATTTAATTAAAATTTAACTCTATTATAACTATTTTAGTGTATAATCACGCGTTTTAAAGGAAACACATATTATTTTTACAAGGAGAAAGTTATGAAAAAACTAGTTTTCTTAGCACTATTTGGTTTTGCGAGTTGCGCATTCGCTGGTATAGCAGAGGAAATGGACGCTAAATGCGAAGCAGGAGATTATCAAGCTTGCACTGAGCTTGGTATGAAATATTTCCGTGGTCAAGATGGTTTGCCAAAAGACTATGACAAAGCTCACTCATATTATGACAAAACTTGCAATATCGCTAAATGGGCTGAGGCTTGCTACCGCGACGGTATCTTCCACTCAGTTTTAGACGGCAAATGGCATAATCACGATCGTGCAATGCTATCACTACAAATGGCTTGCGATCAAGGTCACGAAAAAGCTTGCTCTATGAGAGAGAGAATTGCACACGATAAATAATCGTTATTTTACTATTATTTCTACTTCGGCGCCGAATTTTTCGGCGCTTTTTTTATGCCCGAAAATTCTTTGTTATTGCAAGAAGCATTATTTTTGTCATTGCGAGCTTTCGCTACCGCAAGTTCCTAAATACTGCCCGATTTTGTCATTGCGAGGAGCAAAGCGACGAAGCAATCTACGAGTTTAAATTTAAAGCGTGTGTTTTTGCTGTCATTGCGAGCAAAAGCAAAGCGTCAAGACGCTTTGCCGAAGCAATCCAGGGAAATTCAGATAAATTTCAATTCACAGATAAATTTATCGAAATTTATAAATTTTAAAATTCTCTCTAAATTTTACTGGATTGCTTCGACCACTGCGTGGTCTCGCAATGACACGGATTATAGCGTTTGGTAATTTTGGCTCGTAGATTGCCACGGCGACTGCGTCGCCTCGCAATGACAGATTATACAAAATTTGCTCGCTATTGTCATTGCGAGCGTAGCGAAGCAATCCAGGGAAATTCCCTAATCTCCGATTTGTCATTGCGAGGAGCGAAGCGACGAAGCAATCTACGAGTATAAAATTCCTAACAATAAATTTCCAAAAATACTGACCTTAAATTTTTAATTCTTAGATTGCCACGCTCGTTACACTCGCTCGCAATGACAATGGAAAGCGTAAAATTTTAAATTTTCAAATTCTCTCTAAATTTTACTGGATTGCTTCGACCACTGCGTGGTCTCGCAATGACACGGATTATAGCGTTTGGTTATTTTGGCTCGTAGATTGCCACGCTCGTTACACTTGCTCGCAATGACAGATTATACAAAATTTGCTTGCTATTGTCATTGCGAGGAGCGAAGCGACGAAGCAATCTACGAGTATAAAATTTAAAGCGTGTGTTTTTGCTGTCATTGCGAGTTTTAGTAGAAAGCGAAGCAATCCAGGGAAATTCAGATAAATTTCAATTCACAGACAAATTTGTCAATAATTACAAATTTTAAAATTCTCTCTAAATTTTACTGGATTGCTTCGACCACTGCGTGGTCTCGCAATGACAAAGCAAATAAAATTTGCAAAATTTCTCAATGACACAAAATCGGTGCAGTATTTTAAGGTTGCGCCAGCGTGAAATTTCAAAAATTTAAAGAATTTCAAAAATTTAAAGAATTTCAAATTTCACAGAATTTCAAAATTTATGTTTCAGCTCCAAGCTAAGCATATCCGAGATTTTCTCAGCCTCGAAATACTTCGCCTGCGCCTTCATATAAGCGCACATTTGGCGGTCTTTCTCGCAAATGCCGTGCTCCAACAAAAACTGCACCGCAAGCGAATTATCCATAAGCGCAGAAAATTTAATAAAGCCTTCAAGCTCCTTTTTATCGAGCTCGTTTATCCCTTTATACTTCAAACTCTCCTCGAAAAACCGCATTTTATCGGCGTGAAATCTCGAAAAATCGTAACTCTGCGCAATGCGCCTAAGATCGCTTGGCGGGGTTTTTAAAAGATAATCGAGCGTGATATTTTGGTCCTTGATAAACTCCGCCTCGCTCGAAGTTATATCAGCGACCACGCCATTTCCTAGCGGTGCGCCATTAGCCAAAAAATATGCAAACGCGTCAAAATTATCGCACGCACTAGCCATTTTAGCGTCGTTTTCGCTAGGTTTGGCGCCACTACTTACCAGCAAATCTATTAGCGCAAACAGCTCCTCGCTATCAAATTTAGTGGAATTTTCGTCGTTTTCCAAACCTGCGCCAATATCGCAACCATAGGAATTTACGATATTTAATGGATTGTCAAAATCGCCCTCGTTATAATTCAAATTCGGGCTGAATTTTAAAATTTCAGAGATTTTGTCAAAGTCAAATTTGCCTGTGCGCGAAATTTTGGAATTATAGATAAAATGCGTAAAAATCCGCTCGCCATACTCGCCAAATTCCTCATTTATGCGCTCAGCATTTGCGCGCGCAAAGTCCAAAAGTTCGTCTAGCGCGCTAGAAATTTGCTCGTTTGTAGCGTTTTCGTCGTGGAAAATTTCAAAATTTGGCGTGGTATCTGCAAAAACACCATTGCTAGAATTTGCGTCCAAATTCGGCGCAGTATCAGGCGCAGTATCGGGCGCAGTATCCACAAAAACACTCTTGTTTAAATTTTGCGTAAAATTTTGTGATAAATTCTGCGTAAAATTCTGCTCATTTGCGCTAGCAAAGCAAACGCAAAGAAGCAAAATATAAAAAATTCCGCCCATTTGCCCTATTTTCACTACAACTCCCTTATTTTTTCGTGCATGTAGTAGTGGTCGCAATACTGATTGATGAGCGCGCCGTCTTTGGCGTAAATTTTAAGCTCATATTCGATAAATTTTTTGCCAGTTGGGACATTTTTGTAGGTCATTTTATCGGGTTGCTGTTTTTTCTCAAACTCCGCAAACTCGCTCGGTATCATCTCAAATGAGGCTATATCGTCGATTTCGTAACCCTCTTTTAGCCCAAAATGATAGCCATGGGTATTATATAGCGGGCTATTGCTATATGAGCTAGATGTGAATTTGCGCTCTAAATTTAAAAAAACTATCGCTGTTTCATTGCCTATGTTTTCGCAATATTTATTTTTTTTATCTGTATCCGTGAAAAGAAATAGGCAAAATTTATCCCCGCAAATCGCCTTTTGTTTTTTGTATTCTACGGACCATTTGCTCATATTTGAGGTGCGGATTTTTTGCGTCCCTTCGTGGGTTTTAATCTCATAGACATTTTCATCTACTGGCAAAACCTCGCTATCACCGCGAAATTTACCGTATTTTTGGGGCGTGATTTCGGTATTTCTATTTAGTTTATGTGGGAAATCGTAAGCTTCAAGCGGGATTTGCAATCTTGAAATTGCCTCGAAATTTTGCTCGGCACTGCTAGGAAACCACACTGTCTTGCCCGGGTTTGAGTGCAAATCAAACGAGCCAATGTATTGTCTAGTGATTTTATGCGCCGTTTGCTTGTAAATTTCGTTTGCGCCCTCTTTTAGGGTGATATTCCACGATTTGTGCCTGAAAAATTTCTCCTTTTTTCGCACTTCCTCGCTTGGCGAAAAATCATCTTCTATGTATAAATAATGCTTTTCAGGCATATCTTCGCCCAAAAGATAATCAAACGATAAGCCATCATTATAGCGAAGCCACACGCCATGCTTATCTCGCAAGTAGATATAAGGCACGCTAATGGCATCAGGAAATGCCCCATCAATCGCATTTTCCCAAAATATAGGCTTTGGGGTTAAATCCGCAGGAAAGGGGTTTGGTTTGGTGTGTTTAAACTGGCTTTCGTAATTTGTGTTTATATAATCGCAAGCGTCGCTGGGCTCGCGTGGATCGCACCCAGCTGGCGGCGTAAATAAAATTAAAGCATTAAAAAAAATAATAATAGCAACGCCAAAAACAAAAAGCAAAAAACCAGCAATACCAAAAACCCAAAGAAAAAATTTGAAAATTTTTTTAATCATTATTTTTATAGCGAATTTCAACCGATTTTTTGTGCGCTGTGAGCCCCTCAGCCTGCGCTAGTGCCATGCACGCCTCGCCCAGAGCGTCGATTGCGCCCTTATTTAGCGCGATTATCGAGCTTCGCTTGATGAAGTGATAAACCCCAAGCGGTGAGAAAAATCTAGCACTGCCACCAGTCGGAAGCGTGTGGTTTGGCCCCGCCAAATAATCCCCCATAGCCTCAGGCGTGTAGTGTCCTAAAAAAATCGCGCCTGCGTGTTTAATGCGCGCAAGGTAATCGTAGGCGTTGTCCATGGCGATTTCTAGGTGTTCGACGGCTAGGTCGTTCATCAAATCTATCGCCTCGTCGAAATCTCGCGCGATAATAATCGCGCCCTTATCATCAATGCTCTTTCTAGCGATACTCTCGCGCTCTAATGTAGGCAAAATTTTATAAATTTCATCTTTTACAGCAAGGGCAAATTTCTCATCTGCACTTACCAAAATACTGCTTGCAATCTCGTCGTGCTCGGCTTGGCTTAGCAAATCCACAGCCGTGTGATACGCACTCGCACTAGCATCTGCTAGCACGCCCACTTCGCTAGGACCTGCGATCATATCGATATTTACATCGCCAAAAACTAGCTTTTTAGCCGTCGCTACGAAAATATTTCCGGGACCTGTGATGACATCGACCTTGTCTATCGTTTCAGTGCCATACGCCATGGCTGCGACTGCGCTCGCACCGCCTACTTTATAGGCTTTTTTGATTCCTAGCACATGCATGGCAGCTAAGAGAAGCGAATTTACCACTCCGCCCACAGCAGGGGTGCAGACCGTGATATCAGCGACACCTGCGACGATTGCAGGCACTGCGTTCATCAAAAGCGAGCTAGGATAGGCGGCCTTGCCACCTGGGATATACAGCCCCGCGCGATCTACGGGTGTGATTTTTTGGCCCAAAATTTCGCCGTGCGCGCCGAAGTCAATCCAGCTTTTTTCGAGTTGCTTTTCGTGATAGGCATAAATGCGATCATACGCCACTTTAAGCGCGGTTTTTAACTCGTCGCTTAGCTCGTCGAAAGCCTTTTTCATCTCATCTTGCGAAATCGCCAAATTTCCCTTAACTTCCCATTTGTCAAATTTGGCTATTTGCTCGTTTAACGCCTCATCGCCACGCGCCTTGATATCATCGATGATACCGCTTACGATCGGCATTACCTTTTGCATATCCATATTGCCGCGATTTACCAGAGCCTCGAATTCTTGCGCGAAATTGCTATCTGTGCTTTTTAAAATTTTCATATTTAATCCTAAAATTTTGATTGTAAAAATTTGGAGTTTATAGCATAATTTGGTTTTGAATTTAATAAATTTGGGAATTTAATGTCATTGCGAGATTTCCGCTACCGCAAGTTTTTAAATACTGCCTCGATTTTGTCGTTGCAAAAAGTGGAGCAAAATTTGCCTTGATTTGTCATTGCGAGCCCAGCGTTGCAATCCAGAGAAATTCAGATAAATTTTGATTAATTCAAATTCTCTCTAAATTTTACTGGATTGCTTCGTCGCTACGCTCCTCGCAATGACACGCAAAGGCGAATTTTAAATTTCATCATACAAATCAATCCAGTTTGGATTTATGCTTTCAATCAAAGCTAGTTTTTGTTTTCTGCTTCCGCCTTTTAGCTGTTTTTCTCGCAAAATCGCACTTTCTATGCTTTCGAAAACTTCAAAATATCCAAGTTTATCCACGCCGTATTTTTCGGTAAAACCTTTAAAAATTTTGTTTTTATGCTCGTAAATTCGGCGTTTTAAATCATTTGTAACACCGACATATAAAGTGCCGTTTCTTTCGCTAAAAAGGATATAAACGAAGTATTGTTTCAAATTTTGCCTTTAAATTTTTGTGTGAATTTTAGCAAATTTTACTTTTAATTACCAAAATGCTTACAACTTTGTCATTGCGAGAAAACGAAGTTTTCGAAGCAATCCAGAGAATTATCAAAATGTTTAAATTTATAAACGGCTTCGCCGTTGCTGGATTGCTTCGAGTTTTTTTCAAAACTCTCGCAATGACAGATTAAACAAAATTTGCTCGCTATTGTCATTGCGAGCGTAGCGAAGCAATCCAGGGAAATTTAAATAAAATTTGATAAATTGAAATTCTCTATAAATTTTACTGGATTGCTTCGAGTTTTTTCAAAACTCTCGCAATGACAGATTAGGCATTGCGAGAATTTAAGCATTTTCTATTAAGGCGATTTCATCATCGCTTAAATCATAAAGCTTATAAACTAGCGAATTTAGCTCTTTGTCTAAAACTTTTAGCATTATTTCATCGTCCCCTGAGATTTCGCTTTGGTTTTTGATTTTTAAAATTTTATCCACCAAATTCACAAATTCGGCTTCTTTTTCTTTTGAAATTTTTGGGATAGGAATTTTTTCAACACCAGCTTTTTTCCATTGCCAACCAGTAATATCAAGTTTTGTATAAACTTGTTCTAAATAAAATAGAGATAAAGGATTATTGAGAAATGCTAAAAGCCAACGAATATTTTGTGAATTGTCATGTAAATTTAAATAAAAACAACTATCGTGTATATAGAATTTTTCTGTATCTAGTGTAAAAGCATTTCCGCTTCGTGCAAGTATTGCCCAAATAATTTTCTCTTTCTCAAATTCTTCCAAATAAGCACAATTTCGCAGATTATACGGCGTTGCACCTTTGTCGCTTCGTTTAGAAAGTGCGGGTTCAAATTTATCAAAATGCTTTTTAAGGCTTGGAAAATCGGCTATATCCAAAGGCGGAATTTTAACGCCGTCAGCACAAGTGTAGCCGTTGTGAAAATTTATCAAGTAAATTTTCGCCCACGAGTAGCAGTAGCGTTTAATATCACGCCCGCGCAAAATAGGCTTTATGATAGCCTGTGTGCGTTCGAATTCGGCTTGGCTTCCACAGCCACTCAAAATTTCGGCGCGGGTCGCTTTATCTATAATAAAAGCTTCGTTTAAACCTGTTTTAATGCCATAATTAATGTTTATATCCCAATCTTTCAGCGGTGTGCCAAGTCGCTCGATTTTGGCTTTGAGATTTGCTTCGAGCGGGTTTAAGAAGATAAAACCGCTTGCTTTTAAATTCGCAGTTTGCAGGGTCGCAAAATCTTGCAAATTTGGGGAGTAGAGTTTGAACTCTGAGTTTTGCGAATTTGCGTTTTGGTAATTTTCGCTCGTAGATTGTTTCGTCGCTTCGCTCCTCGCAATGACAGATTGAAGCGAATTTGCGTTTTGGTAATTTTCGCTCGTAGATTGTTTCGTCGCTTCGCTCCTCGCAATGACAGATTGTGCGCTGTCATTGCGAGACGACTTGTCGTCGAAGCAATCCAGCACGGCGTTAGCCGTTTTTGAAGTAGCGAGATAATCGGAATTTCTCTGGATTGCTTCGTCGCTTCGCTCCTCGCAATGACAAGGTTGAGCGATTTCGGAATTTACGCTATTTTTTTGCAAAATCGTAATGGCGCTATCGACGGTGGCATCATCGAAAACTTTAACGCCATTAAAATCGGCGATTGCGAGAATTTGCGAATTTTGTAGTATTAATTCGCGCAAATTTTGCCCGTAACTTGCACGGAAAAATTTATTCGAGCAGATAAAGCCTAGCAAACCGCCGTTTTTCAGCAAATTTAGTCCCAGTTCATAGAAATACACAAACAAATCAGCAGTGCCACAATATGCTTTATAAAGCTTTTGTAAGTGCGGTTTTTGCTCTTTTATCATCTCTTGGCGGACATAAGGCGGATTGCCTAAAACGCAGTCGAATTTGAAATCAAACGGAAAATCTAAAAGCGAATTTGCGCATTTTATATTGTTTGATAAATCCGTCAGTTTTCGCCCCTTTTGCGCGGTGCGAAGCCAAAGCGAGAGTTTGGCGATTTGCACTGCGTCGGCGTTAATATCCACGCCAAAAAGGTTGTTTTCTAGGATTTTGTGGTCAATGTCGTAAAGTGGTAGAGTTTCGTTTTCGTAAATTTTGCGAAATTTATCTAAATTTTTGTGTTCGTTTATGAGAAAGTCTAACGCTCCGTTTAAAAACGCACCCGAGCCACAGGCTGGGTCGATAACCTTTAAATTTAGTAAAAATTCTTTGTAAGCACGGATATTTTCTAGCGTTTGCGTTTCTGCTTTGCTAAGGCGTTTTGGGTTTTTTGGTATTGCGATTTCGTGTAAATTTAGCCTTGTTTTCTCGTTTTCGCAAATCTCGCCTAGTGTTTGGCTAACGATAAAATTCACAATGTATTCAGGCGTGTAGAAAATGCCGTCTTTCTTGCGTTTGCTATCTTTTTTGTCGAAATTTTTGTTTTCGACTTGGGCGGTGAGTTCTTCAAGGTCGCTTAGGCTTTGTTCGAAAATATGACCCAAGATATTCACGCCAACTTCACTAGCAAAGTCGTATTTTGAAAGTTTTTCGGTGTAAATTTGCAAAATTTCATCATCAAATTTGAGCGAATTTAGCGTCTCATCAGTCGCAAAAAGTCCGCCATTGTAGCCATTTTCAACACCTAGTTTTTGATTTCCTTTGTCAATAGCTTCAAAATATTTTTGCCAAATTTCATAAAGGCTAAAATCGGTAAATTTTTGATTTTGCCACTCGGTGTTAATGTCTGCGACAAAATTTGATTTCAAAAGTCCATAATCTTCGGCAAAAAGGACAAAAATTATGCGGTCGCAGAGTTTTTGCACTAGACTTAAAATTTCTTTTGGCGAAATTTGCGGATTTTCTTGGACAGCGTTTTCAAAGAGTTTTAGGCGAAATTCTGCAAAATCGTTGTAAAGTCTTTTTGAAATTTCTCTATCTGAATTCTCGCTTTTGTCCCGCAAATCAATAGTTTTAAACGAATTTATATTTTCGAAGCAAAAAATTTGGTGAAAAAGCTCAAATTCATCTCGCGTCATAGCAAAAAGGCTAAATTTTTCATAAGCGGTTTTTTTGTCGATATACAGGCGGATTTCATCGAAATTTGAGATGATGATATAACGGCTTTTTGAGTTTGAATTGTGATAATTAAAGGCTTGATTTTCGATTTTGTCCAAATCGTGCGTTTTTTGGTCTTTTAGCTCGATGACGCCGATGACTTCGCCGTTTTTATCTAATATCGCTCCGTCTGCTTTTTTGCTATCGGTTTCGTTTTTGCTCTCTCTTGCTAGGTTGAAATTTTGCGGATTTGTCGTTTTTAGCGTGTATCCAAGGCATGCCTCAAAAATATCGTGCAAAAAATCGGTCTGATACTCTTCTTCTTTGTAGCCTTTTATGGCGTCGATTTTAGCTTGAAATTTGAGAAAATTTTCGTAGCGTTCGTTTAGAGTTTTTTCATCTTGCTTTTGTTCTTTGATGATTTTTTCTTTGAAAAGTGCCATTTATTTCCTTTTAAATTTATACTCATATCGTTGCAGTTGCGAGATATTGCCGAGAATTCCGCCTTGGTGGATATATAGGACTTCGTTTGCGAATTTTTCGCGGTTAGCCAAAAGTGTGAGAAGTCCCACAGGGTCATAAATGAGGTCAAATTCTATGCCGGTTTGCGCTTTTGCTTTCCCCCAAATTTCATAAAGTTCGGCGTAAGGTTTGCCAAAGTGAAATTTGCGTGGTGTGGGCAAAATTTGCACGCCCGAGCGCGGATCTAGGGCTAGTATTTGCTCTCTCAGATACGAGCAATCGCCCACGCAAGGCGTGGTAAAGACGCGAAAACGGCTGTGTTTGGCTAGATACGCTGCGCTCGTGCCAGTGCCACTTGGCAAAAAAATGTCAAATTCTCGCCCATTTTCGCGCGCATATTCCTCGATAAATTTAGCCTGCGCGATAAATCCAGCCTCAGCTTCGCCCTGCGCAACGCCTTCTTCGATAAAAATCGTGCTCTCATCGCAAAGGCTAAGCGCAAATTCGCGGCGATTTTGCGCCACGAAAATTTCCATGCCATTTTCTAGTGCGGCGGCGAAATTTCCACACGGGCGCGCGCTTAAATTTTCGCTTAAATGCGAGATAACAAACTGAAATTTTAGCCCTTTTATGCGGGCAAAAACGCTTTCGTTATACATGGCGTTTGATTGCGAGCTACCAAAGCTTACAATCTTTGAAATGCCCCGTAAATCGGCACCGAGCAGAGATTGGAGCTTCCTTGCTTTATTGCCGTTAAAAATCCCAATCAAATCATCACGCAAAATTGCAAAGCTAAAATTTTCGATTTTTATCTTTTGGATTTTTGGGGGTTGTAGCGAAATTTCGCCTGTTTTTTGCGCCTTTTCTACTTCGCGCAAATGAGCTTTAAACTCAGGCGAGATTATGGCGCGCTGCGAGAGCTCGCGCGAGTATTGCGCCCCGCCAAAGCTATCTTGTCGCATTTGCGTCAAATTCCAAAAATTTGCGGATCTCTTCCATAGCCTCTTTGTTGCTAAGCGTAAATTTAATTTCGATACGCCTGCTTGCGTCTTTGTCCTCGACGCCGCCAGTTAGCACAGGCTGAGAATAACTGCGCCCGCTTGCGATTAGGTGTTTTTGCAATCTCTCGTCTTTGTTCCACTCGTTTATGAAATTCATGACCGCTAGCGCGCGCTCTTGCGAAAGGGCTAGGTTGTATAAATACCCGCCGTCGCTGTCTGTGTGGCCCTCGATGATGATTTGATCTAGGCTATTTCTGATTTCGTCATTATCCATAAGCGCGCTAAAATACCCTTCTAGCGCGGTTTTAAAGCTCTCTTTGCTACCCTCTTTAAGCTCGCTCGAACCCTTATCAAAAAGCACGGACGAGTTTAGCGTCATCGCCCCGCTCTCGCTATCTATGCGGATTTTGCCGTCTAATCTCTCTTTAAGTTCGGCGATTAGTTTGACCTTTTGACCGGTTAGGTTGCGAATTCGGTTTTTGGTGACATTTAAATCATGCAAAATTTTGTTGAAATCGCTCTCTTTTTGGGTTAGCTGATCGAGCAAAAACGCGATTTTTATCTCTTTTTCGGTAGCCTCGGTGCGAGTGTTTTTCAAAAGCTCGCTAATGTCGAAATTCTCTTTTTTGAGTTTTTCTGCCATGGCGCTTAGATCTTCGATTTGGATAAAATAGATTGAATTTTGCTTGCGAAGGTCGGTGTTTTCGACATTTAGCTTTTCAAGCTGTTCGGAAAAAATCTTATTTAACGCCTCTAATTCAGCGGATTTTTTCTGCGAGGATTGAAGCGCGACCATAGTTTTTTCATGCTCGCTGGTTTGGGCTTTGAGGTCGTCTTGCACCAAATAGTATTTGACGATAATCCCGCCGATTAGTAAAATAAAGACAAACAAAAGCCCCGCCATTAAATCAGCGTAAGCTATCCAAAAGGTCTCTTTTTCGCTGGTTTTACTCTTCATTTTGGTTTTCTTTTTCGTCTATGCTTTGAAGCGTTTTGCGTAGCTCGTCGATGATACCCTCTGAGCTTGTGTTTTTGCCTAGGCTAGAATCAAAAAGCGATTTGATTTCGTCATTTAGCTCTTTAAAACTTGCCTTAAAGCTCTCCCTGGCGATGGCTTGCTCGCTTAGCATATTTTCGTTTAGGGATTTGATCTGCAAGGTAAAATTTACGATTGCCTGATTTAGGGCGTCTGCGCTGGTTTGCAGATTTGCGCTCTTTTGCTCAGATGATTTAGAAAAGCTCAAATATCCCGCTGAAATGCCGTTTTGGATCTCGACCATATTGCTCGTAACGGCCTTTAAAGACGATAGAATTTGGTCGAAATTTTTGCTGATTTCGCCGTGAGTTAGGTTGGCATTTAGTATCATTTCATTAGCCCTTTCTAACTCGCTAGTAGTTAGCGCAAGGGCGCGCTGCTCGGCGTCAATTATGCCTTGAAGTGTTTGCATTTTTTCATCAATTGCGACATTTAGGCTATCGCTAAGGGTATTTGAAGCCATAGCCATGAAAGAGCGCGAAACCTCGGCGTTGCGATCAAGTATCTCGCTAAGGTAGCTTTGCGTGATTTCCTCTTTGCTCCAAAAAAAGTTTTTTGTGGCGTTTTTGTATTTTAAAAGCAATCTTTCGAATTTGCTAATTCCCTTTTTTTCGAAATAAATCCACCAAAGCGCCAGAAAAATACCATAAATCGACACATAAAACGCCGTGCCAACGCCACCTAGAAGCCCAGCAATCTCGGTCTCTAAATTTGCGATATTTGATGATGAGAAATTTGGCATAGAAATCGCAATGCTGATAAATGTGCCCAAAATACCCAGCATTGGGAAAACACCCACCGCGACAGAGGCATAGTTGTCATTGCGAAGCGAGTGCGAGTATTCATCGACGAAATTTTCAAATTTAGCGTCGGACTTTTTCTTAGTGCCTATGCTAAGGAGATTTTCGACGATGTAATTTTTAAGTTCGGTTTTGAAATTTTCGATACTATTTTGAAATTTCAAACAGCCAAATTCAGCATTATGCCTAGCCAAAAATAGCGCAATGATGAGCAAAAAGCCCATCATTACGATCGAGTGAAGCTCGACTTTGAAGTTGATTACCTTCAAAAATCCTAGCAAAAATATGGCGAAAATCACCACAGGAACAAACACGATTTTCAGATAAACGCCAAGTAGTGAGCGCTCTGGATTTTCTGGAAGCGTTAAATCTAAAATTTCTGTTGTTTTTTCCATGAAATTTGCCTTAGTTTTTGTTTATACAATTTAAATTTTCAAATGCGACAAGCAATCTTTTTACCATACTTTCCTCGCCACATCTTAGCCATTTGCGTGGATCGTAGTATTTTTTGTTTGGTTTATCTTCGCCTTCTGGGTTGCCGATTTGACCTTGCAAATATGCTCTGTTTTTGAGCTCATACTCTCTCACGCCGTCCCAAAACGCCCACTGCGTATCGGTGTCAATATTCATCTTAACCACGCCATAGCTTACAGCGTCTTTGATATCTTTGATCTCGCTACCGCTACCGCCGTGGAATACGAAATTTACAGGTTTGGCGTCATTTAAACCAAATTTTTCTTGCACGAATTTTTGCGAATTTCGCAAAATTTCAGGGCGAAGCACGACATTTCCCGGTTTATACACGCCATGCACATTGCCAAAGCTCGCTGCAATCGAGAAATTATCGCTGATTTTTTTAAGTCTTTCATACGCAAGCGCGACATCTTCTGGTTGCGTGTATAAAAGCGCGTTATCCACGCCTGTATTATCCACGCCGTCTTCTTCGCCGCCTGTTACGCCAAGCTCGATTTCTAGGCTAATTCCTAGCTCGCTCATCTTTTTAAGATAGCTTTCGCAAGTACTTAAATTTTCCTCCAAATTCTCTTCGCTAAGATCTAGCATGTGAGAGCTAAATAGTGGCACGCCGTGCGCTTTTTTATACCCTGCGCTTGCCTCTAATAATCCATCAATCCAAGGAAGCAGTTTGCGCGCTGCGTGGTCAGTGTGTAAAATCACAGGCACGCCATAATACCTAGCTAGCAAATGCACCTGCATAGCTCCACTAACTGCGCCCATAATTGCGCCGTTTTCGCACTCTTTGCCCGCATAATAACTCGCTCCGCCATTGCTAAATTGGATAATCACAGGAGAGTTTGCCTTTTTGGCGCTCTCTAAGACAGCATTTACAGAGTGGCTTCCTACGACATTTACAGCAGGGATTGCAAAACCCTCGCTCTGCGCGTATTTGTAGAGCTTGCTAACATCATCACCAAATAATACACCAGCTTTAACTACATCTAAAACACCCATTTTGCACCCCTTTTTTAAGATTATTTGTATTCGATTTTTGCTTTTTTAAGCAGATCTTGCGCCAATTTTTCTGAATTTGCGGCTGCTTTTTCTTGGCGGATTGAGCCTTCGATTAGAGGTTTTACCTCGCTAACTGGGACTTGGCGTTTTGCGATTTGATCCTCTTTTAAGATTACATGGTAGCCAAATTCTGTCTTAACAGGAGTTTTTGAAATTTCACCTTTTTTTAGCGCAAATGCAGCGTCTGCGAAAGGTTTAACCATAGCGCCCTCTTTTGGAAACGCTGGTAGTGCGCCACCTGATTGTTTTGCGGCTGGCTCGATTGATTTGGCTTTTGCGATTTCGCTAAATTTAGTGATTAGCGCGCCACCATTTAGCCCTTTTAGCTCATCAATCACAGCCTTTGCCTCGGCGTCTGTTTTGACCAAAATATGGCGAACTTGGGCAAGTTCTGGATTTACAAATTTGGCTTTATTTTTGTTGTAAAAGTCTTGAACCTCTTTGTCGCTGATTTTGATTTTTTTGGCCTCTTTTGATTGCCATACGCGCACAGCTAGGTTGTCTTTTTGGAACTCTAACTCTTTTTTATAAACTTCGTCGTTCATAACGCCTGCTTTTTTAGCTTGTTCTACGACAAGTTTTCTAGCGATAACGCGGTTTAAGATATCTTTTTTGGTGTTTGCTGGCAGTGAAGCGAATTGTTGTGGAGCTATGCCTTGGGCTACTAGAAATGGGATAACATCGTTTTCTGTGATGTTTTTGCCATTAGCAGTCGCTAAAACTGTCGCATTTAGGCCCATGGCCACAGCCAAACTAAGTGCTGAAAAAACTAATTTGTTCATCTGAATTCCTTGTAAAAAAAAATCGCAAGATTATAGCCAAAGCTGGTTAATGATTAAAATTTTGCCCGCCTTAGGATACGCATTTTCGCGTATCTATGAGCGGGTCAGTGTAATTGAAGTGAAATTTATTTTACTTCTACCTTCGCGCTTTTGCGAAGTTCTTGTAGTTTTTGCTCTAATGCAGCGCCTGCTTGTTGGCCTTTGATTAAATTTTCGATAAAAGGCTTGGCTTCGTCTTGGCTAAGCTGTTTTTGAAGTTTGGCATCTTCTTTGAGCACGATATGATAGCCTAAATCAGTTTTGATAGGGGTTTGCGTGATAGCGCCTCTTTTAAGCTTGCTTGAAGCGTCCCAAAACGCTTTTGGCATCATTTCTTGGGTAACCCATGCAAGATGACCTTTGGTTTGTTTGGCCTCAGGCACGATTGATTTAGCTACTGCAAGCTCTTCGAATTTGCTCACCAAAGCGTCGGCTTTTGTGTTTTTTAACTCTTTGATAATCGCGTCAGCTTCGGCCTTTTTCTCCACTGTGATATTAGATAGCAACAAAGCGGCTGGTTCGACGAAAGCAGATTTGTTTTCGTTGTAAAATTTAGCGATATCAGCGTCGCTTACTTTGATTTGCTTTGATAGTTGGTGTTGATACATTTCGATAGCGATTCTATCTTGCGCTGCTTTTAGGGCGTCTTTGTATTCTTGTAGATTTGTAACGCCACTTTTTTTAGCCTCAGCGGCTAAAATTTCGATATCAATCGCTCTTGCTAGCACCATTTGTTTTTCTTGATTGCTAAGCGTGGCTGGATTTTTGCCAAGTGCTGCTATGTGCGGGGCGACCTCGGCCTCTGTGATTGGCGCGCCATTTACTGTGGCGAAAACTGTCGCATTTAGGCTTACTGCCGCTGCTAAACTTAGGGCTGAAAATAGTAATTTTTTCATTAAAATTCCTTGTAAAAAAATGCGAGATTATAGCCAAAAAGCTGTTAATAATCAAAATTTTTGTGTAAAATAAGGGCATGAGAACGAAAAAAGATATTTTAGAAATCAAAAATTTATTGTTAGAGCACTTTGGCGAGCCCACAACCGAGCTTAAATTTCGCAATCTTTACGAGCTAATCGTCTGCGTTATGCTTAGCGCGCAATGCACCGATAAACGAGTAAATTTAATCACACCTGCGCTATTTAGGGAGTTTCCTGACATACACTCACTCGCAAATGCAAATTTAGGCACAGTTAAAATGCTGATAAATTCGTGCAGTTTTTTTAATAACAAAGCGCAAAATTTAATCAAAATGGCAAAGTCTGTGGTGGAAAATTTCGGCGGCGAAATCCCCCTAAATGAAAAGGATTTAAAAAGCCTTGCGGGGGTCGGTCAAAAGACAGCCCATGTCGTGCTAATCGAGCATTGCGGGGCGAATTTTATCGCCGTGGATACCCATGTTTTTCGCGTTTCGCACAGGCTTGAGCTAAGCTCGGCAAAAACGCCAGAACTTACCGAAAACGACCTTACAAAGGCATTTGTAAGCGATCTAAACTACCTGCACCAAGCTTTGGTGCTATTTGGACGATACACTTGCAAAGCCGTAAAGCCAAATTGCAAAGAGTGCTTTTTGGCGCACCTTTGCAAAAGCAAGGATAAAATTTTATAAATTTTGTGCGCCAGAGATTATTTCTCGCACGGCATTTAGGATTTTTTCGACAGATTTTAGCTCGACTTTTTCATGCGTGCTGTGTGGCGAAGTGATATTTGGACCAATCGAAGCTGCCTGTATAGCGCTATCTTTTGTGATAAAAACGCCACACTCTAACCCAGCATGAACAGCACCAAGCTTCGCAGTTGGCACAAATTTTTGCAAATTTTTTAAGATAAATTCGCTAAATTCGCTTCGTTGCGGTTGCCACGGCTGACTAGTTTCGCCAAAAACGCACTCCAAGCCAAAATTCTCAGCCGACATTTTGGTTTGATATTTCACCCCTTTTAAGCCCTTTTCGCTCATCGATCTAGCGTAAAACAAAAGCTCAAATTTGCCGTTTTTTTCACCAGCCAAAGATAAATTTATGCTAGTCCCGGGCAAATTTAACTCATCGTTAAAATCCCTAACGCCTTGTTTAAATTCGCAAATGAGATTTAAAATATTGTCTGAATTTTCATAAATTTCGCACTCTTTAAATCCAAAAAATTTATGTTTTATGAAATTTGGAAAATTTGAAATTTCATTTTTAAAAATTGCAGTCGCACTAGCTTTTGCAGGGATCGAATTTGCCCTTTCGCCGCCGTTAAATTTGGCGATTTTACCGCCATTTTTAGCGATAAATTCGGCTAAAAATTTAATCGCATTTGGTAGGTTTTTATGAATTTCAATCCCACTATGACCGCCCGGAAAATCATCTATAAAAATCTCATAGCAAAAGCCACTTTTTTTCTCGCGCGCGCTGTCGCAAATAGCGCGAATTTCGGCACTTCCTGCGCACCCGATTATGACTTCGTTTTCATCTTCGCTGTCTAAATTTAGCATTTTTTTGCTTTTTATCTCTGCGTGAAATTCTCTAACGCCCCAGAGCCCCACTTCTTCGTTGTTTGTGAAAACTGCCTCAAAATCGCTAAATTCGCTCATCATCGCCATTATAATTGCTACACCGATTCCATTATCAGCCCCAAGCGATGAGTTTTTCGCACTTAAAAATCCGTCTTGCTCCACTAGCTCGATACTCGGCGCAAGTCCCACGCCAACCATATCATAATGCGCTTGCAGGCAAATTTTTGGCTCACCTTTGAGGGCATAAATATTTCCTGCATTATCAACTTCCACGCTAAATTCGTGCTTTTTAGCAAATTCCACTAAAAAATCTCGCAATTTTTCCGTTTCATAGCTAAGGTGTGGAATTTCGCAAATTTGGCGAAAATAATTCATAACTTTTTTCATTTTTTCGCCCTATTTTCGCTTATCACTTACGATTTTGCCCTCGTAAGTGGTCTTTGCGATAGCTTCTAGCATCGCCTTTGTATCAGCATCATCGCGCGCTAGCACGCTGGCTGTTTTACTCGATAACTCCACGCGCGCGCTGATTACGCCCTCGCACTCGCTAAGAGCCTTTCTCACCATTTGCGTGCAGAGCGGGCAGTGTATTTTCTCTACATAAATTTCAATCTCTCTATCGGCGAAAACCGCGCTAACAAGGGCAAATAATAGTAAAATTTTACGCATAAATTTCCTTATTTTTGTTTAATACTTAAAATTTTGGCTTTTTCGTATTTTGCGTTTTTCAAAGCCTCGATCATAGCGTTCGTATCGGCGCTATCCTCAGCGATGACGACCGCCTTTTTCTCGCCCTCTTTGGCCTCGACGCTGATTACCCCCTCGCATTTTTGCAAGGCAAATTTAATCGAAGCTGCGCATAGATTACAATGGATTTTTCCGACTTGGATTTCGATTTCTCGCTGTGCAAAAAGCGCGCCACAAACGAGTGATAAAACTAAAATTTTACGCATAAAATCTCCCTAAAATTTCAGGATAAAACAGAAGTAAAAATATCAAAATTCCGCTTAAAATGTAAATAAAATACCATTTTTTGCGACCTGCGCCGATGACGCATGAGTTTTTGCGAAATAGCACAAAATAGAGGCTCGCAATGTAAAAAACAATGGAAATCGCCGTAAAAATGGGGCGAAATCTCGCCAACTCGTCCGCAAAGGAAAGTGCCGAAAAACTCACCCCAAAAAGCAAAAACAAAAGCGCTGGCAAACAGCACAAAGTCGCCATAAATGCGCTTATAATCGCTAGAACGATAAATTTTAGCTTACTCAAATTTCGCGACTTTTGTAATCGTAGCTAAATTCTTTTGGATCATAGTAATTTAGCGTTTGTCCGTCCGTTTCGCCATAAACATAACCGAAATTATTTATCGGAAATTGCGCTGGGCGCGGACTTAGCGTGAAATCTCTGCCGTAATTAAACCCTATCCAGCACATCTCCCAGTTGCCAAAGAGATATTCGCGGATTTGTGCGATTTTTTGGTCGTCGTTTGTGAGTTTTTCGCCAAGGCGAACCTTGGTGACATCGGCAGGATCTACTGGAATCCAGCCGTATCCTTTGAGATAAAACTCAGCGCGACAGTGTTGTCCGCCTGAAATATGGCTAAATCCGTCATCTTTGGGTGCTGCGCCCATTTGAGATGAGAAGCGCGACGCGCCCACGCGGATACCAAACATTTCGCGCGCAGGTATCCCAGCAGCCCTCGCCAAAGCCACAAAAACTGAGTTTATGTCGGTGCATTTGCCACTTAATTTACCGCTACTAAGTATTTGCTTCACATCGCCTAGCCCACACCCAAGCACGCTGTTATCGCGCTCCATGGTGTTTGCCACCCAGGTGTAAATCGCCCTAGCCTTTTCTAAATCGCCTTTGATATTTCCTACGATTTCATCTGATTTTTGTTTAACCACGCCGTCGATTTGAATTTGCGTAGTTGGTTGCAAAAATTTGGCGATTTCGGGAGCTAATTTTTCGTTTTCGTTGAAATTTACCTTCGAAAAATCGGTATTTCGCTCTGTGGTTTGCACATCGAAACTGATATCAAGTATCGGAGTTTCGCTTCCACTAAATTTCGCATAATATGTCGGAATTTCGCCCTCAGTGATAAATTTCTCGACTGCGTTTGAGCCGACCTTATAGTGCGAAATGACCTGCTGAAAATCGCTAGGAAGCACGAGTGGGACCCACACCCTGCTCTCTTTGCCGACCTCTTTGATAGCGTGTTTTAAACTAACGCTAAATTTGCGCGTTTTTTGCTCGTCTTCTTTGGCGCTCACATCAGCCAAAACCACGCTAGGAGCGAAGCTAGCGACACCTAAAATACTACTGAATTTGAAAAAATCTCGTCTTTTCATTTGAAAAAATTCCTGAATAATCTAACCAAACTTGGCTCTAAAAGGCAGGGATTTTATCCTTTTAATGCTTTAAAATTGCTTTTTTAAATTTGCTTTGATAAAATGGCGCAAAATTTATGAAATTTAGGGTAAAAAATGGATTTAACTACCATAAAAAACGAAATGTTAAAAAAACTAGAAAACGCTCAAAACGCCGAAATTTTAGGCGCGATTAATGCACTGCCAAATTTTGATTGCGAGGTGAGTTTTGGCGACACTATTAGCGCGAAATTTGACGCAAACGCTGAGCAAATGGAGCAAATCAGGCAAATCGCACTATCGCTAAAACCTTGGCGCAAGGGGCCTTTCGCGCTAAATGAGCTTTTTATCGACAGCGAGTGGCAAAGCTTCATCAAATTTAACCTTTTAGGGGGGCATATTGATTTGGCGGGCAAAAATGTCGCAGATGTGGGGTGCAATAATGGTTATTATATGTATCGTATGCTAGGCCTTGGCGCGCGTAGCGTCACGGGCTTCGATCCTAGCGCGTTATTTTATCTGCAATTTTTGTTTTTGCAACATTTTATGCGCACACGGGCGATTTTCGAGCCGCTTGGCGTGGAGCATTTGCCATTTTATGGGGCGAAATTTGACACGATTTTCTGTCTTGGCGTGATTTATCATCGCTCGGATCCTATCTCTATGCTAAAACAGCTCAAATCCGCGCTAAATAGCGGTGGTGAGGTGATTTTAGATACGATGTATATAGATATGGACGGGGATTTCGCGCTCACACCAAAGGGCGGGTATTCTAAGATCTCAAATATCTACTTCGTGCCCACTATCGGCGCACTTAGCAACTGGTGCGAAAGGGCGAAATTTAAGAATTTTGAAATTTTAGAAACCAAACAAACCGATTTTAACGAACAGCGAAAAACTGAGTGGATTGACGGTCAGAGCTTAGAAAATTTCCTAGATCCAAAAAACCCAAATCTCACTATCGAGGGTTACCCTGCCCCGAAACGAGTCTATGTTAAAATCAGCCTGTAAATACACAAAATTTTACAAATAATTTTGCGTATTTTGTCAAATTTGGCAAAATTTGCAAATAAATCATAAATTTTAATCAAATTTTTCTCTCTTTTTTAAAGCTTAATTTTAGTTTAATATTGGTAGAATTAAAAGTTTAGTTTATAATTTAAAAGGTTTTCTATGAACGCTCAAAATTTAATTCCATATTTGACCGATTTTTTGGCCACAGAACTTGAAAAAACAGGAGCAGACGCTTTCGTAGTCGGAGTCAGTGGAGGACTTGATAGTGCCGTAGTATCGGCATTATGCGCCCTAACAGAGATCCCAACTCACGCCCTAATCATGCCTATGCCTAGCTCAAATTTAGCAAATTTAGGCGATGCGATTGAGCACTGCGATATGTTTGGTATAGACTACGAAATCCAAGAAATCGCCCCATTTATGGAGGCTTTCGCTTCGCTTGATACTGGCGCAGACAAGCTAAGAACTGGAAATTTTGCGACAAGAATTCGCATGGGATTATTATACGATTACAGCGCGAAACACCGCGCAGTCGTAGTCGGAACAACAAATTTGAGCGAAAGAATGCTAGGATACAGCACGATTTATGGTGATTTAGCGTGTGCCTTTAACCCAATCGGTGAAATTTTAAAGACAAAAGTAAGCAAGCTTGCCGAAGCACTTACAATCAATGAAAACATAATCGCAAAAACTCCAAGCGCAGATTTATGGGAAAATCAAAGCGACGAAAGAGAGCTTGGATATAGCTATGATATCCTTGATAGCGTGCTTAGAGATATCTTCTCTCGCCCTGAACTTCGCGAAAAAATTAGAGGCGGCAAAGAGATTACAAAAGATGATTTAGCATACTTGCTTGATTCGAATCACAACGCTGATTTATGCAAATTTATCACAAATAGAATGATAAAAAATAGCTTTAAATTACGCATGCCAAATGTAGCACAAGTAGATCCTAATGCTTAGGATTTCACATGAGGCAAATACCCTTTTTTAAAGCGCAGGTTGATGATAAAGAAGAATCGCTTATACTAAATGCCCTTCACAATCCACAAATAAAATACTCAGAAATTTTTGAAAACAAAATTTGTGAGTATTTTGGCGTGAATTACGCAATCTCCACTACTAGTGGCACTACTGCGCTTCATCTTGCGCTTTGCACACTCGGTGTCAAGCGTGGAGATAGAATTTTATGCTCAGTTAATTCATTTCCGCATGTAGCGGCGGTTATTAGGCATTTTGATGCTGAGCCTGTGTTCGTAGATATCGATACAAACACCTTTAATATCACCCCTGAAAGCTTTTCAAAAGCTATCGAGCTAAACAGACACAAAAAGCTAAAATGCGCCTTTATCTCGCATACAGCTGGGCTCGTAACCGATATGGACGAGATTTACGAAATCGCTAAAAAAGAAAATATCACTATCATAGATGACGCTTCTAGGGCCACAGGTGCTACATACAAGGGCAAAAAAATCGGCTCGTTTGAAAACTCACTGTTTTCGTGCTTTCAGATAAATCCACAAGCCCAAGACGCAATCTCTACGGCTGGATTTTTCGTCACAAACAACGAAGGTTTGGCAAATTCTGCCAAAATTTTGCGCAATAACGGAATCGTGGGCGAAGCGTTTTATGAGGACGGAAATTTAGGCTTTACTTACAATGTAGATCGTATCGGTCAAAAATACGATTTAAACTCGATAAATGCGGCATTTGCGCTATCGCAACTAGAAAAAACAGATAGCTTTATCAAGCGTCGCCAAAATATTGCAAAAATGTTTAGGAAATCTTTGGAAAATTGCCCTCATATCGAGCTTCCTACCGATAGCGCGGAGCACATTTATACACAATTTATCATCAAAATCGACAAAAATCGCGATGATTTCGCGCGCGAAATGATTTCTAGGGGCATTGATGTAGGGCTTCACTATGTGCCACTGCACCTGCTGAGCTACTACAAATCTAAGTATAATTACAAAGTCAATGACTTCCCAAATGCGCTAAAAAATTATCAGCAAATTTTATCTTTGCCGATTTACGCCTCGCTTAGCGATGACGATGTGGCGTATATCTGCGAAAAAATTATAGAAATTGCGAGAAGCCGTGTTTAAAATTTGGCTCGAAAAAAATTTATACGATCCGGGCGTTATTTGGCTTATAATTTCATTTTTTCTGCTTCCACTCTCAATCATTTTTGGCTTTATTCAGATGATTAGGCGCGCCCTAGTTAAACCAAAAGATTATGGCATAGCAGTAGTAAGCGTGGGAAATCTAACCCTTGGCGGAAGCGGTAAAACTCCGCTTGTGGGGGCAATTTTTACAGAATTTAGCCCCGAGATTCCTACCTGCATAATACTGCGCGGATACGGCCGCAAAAGCCACGGACTGCAATATGTGGCGAAAAATGGCGAAATTTTATGCGACATAAAAACCAGTGGCGATGAAGCCATGCTTTATACTAAAACCCTAAAAAACGCAAGCGTTCTTGTGAGCGAAAACCGCGAAAATGCCATAATGCAGGCCAAAAAAGACGGCTTTGCTCTCGTGATTTTAGACGATGGATTTTCTAAATTTCATATAGAAAAATTTGAGATTGTTTTGCGCCCTAGTGATTCGCCACTTTTGCCATTGCCACTGCCAGTCGCAGGCTATCGCTATCCGCCAAATTTTTACAAATTCGCAGATTTTATCCCAAGTTTGGACGATATAAAATCCACTAGCGAAATTTCAAATTTCCCAAATCCACACACCGACAAGGAAAATACGATTTTAATCAGCGCAATCGCCAAGCCATGGCGCCTAAAAGAGTTTGAAAAACACGCCAAAGCTAGTTTTTATTTCCCAGATCATTATGATTTTACAAAAGATGAAATTCAAAATTTACTTCATAAATCTAGCGCCACGCATATCATTTGCACCGCCAAAGATTTCGTCAAGCTCGAAAATTTCGGGCTTAATATCAGCGTAATCGAGCTTAAAACCACGCTTAGCGAAAATTTCAAAAACCAAATCAAAGCCTACATTGCTAGCAAACTAAACCACTAAATTTGGAGAAAACAATGATAAAATCAAGTCAAATCGCAGAAATTATCATCTCAGCCCTACCTTATATCCGCAAATTTCGCGATAAAATTTTCGTCATCAAATACGGCGGCGCAGCCCAAACCGACGAGGTTTTAAAGCTAAATTTCGCCCGCGATATCACGCTTTTGCACATGGTTGGTATCAAGGTCATCGTCGTGCATGGTGGTGGCAAAAAAATCAACCAAACCCTCGATTTGCTGGATATCAAAAGCGAATTTTGCGATGGTTTGCGCGTAACAAGTAAAGAAGCTATCGAAGTAACCGAAATGGTGCTAAGCGGACTTGTAAATAAAGAAATCACCGCGCTTCTTAACCAAAACGGAGCCCCTGCCATAGGCATTAGCGGCAAGGACGGCGGACTTTTGAAAGCCAAATTTTTAGACCGCGAAAAATACGGCTTCGTAGGCGAAATCACAGATGTGAATACAAAAGTCATTTATGATTTGCTAGATCGTGATTATCTGCCTGTCATCGCGCCACTTGCCGGGGGCGAAAATGACGAAAATATCAGCTTTAACATAAACGCAGATCTTTGCGCTAGCAAAATCGCTAGCTACCTAAAAGCCGACAAAGTGATTTTTCTAAGCGATATCGACGGCGTGCTAGATAAAGAGGGCAAACTCATTAGCAAACTCGATGAAAATTCGATCTCTGCTTTGAAAAAAGACGGCACGATTAGTGGCGGTATGATACCTAAAATCGATGCTTGTTTGGAGTGCATAAACACAGGCACCAAGGCCGCTCACATAATAAATGGCAAAATCCCACACTCGCTTTTATTAGAGCTTTTCACTGATACTGGTATCGGAAGTTTGATTAGATAAGGAGAATTTATGAAATTAGTTTCCACACGAGATTTTAGCGCCAGCGCCACACTTAGCGACGCACTACTAAGCCCAAGTGCTGTATTTGGCGGACTTTATACACCGCGCGAGTTGCCAAAACTTACACCTGAATTTTGGAGCGAGTGCAAAGAGCTTAGCTACAAACAAATCGCTTTAAAGCTTATAAAAGCCCTAGATTTCGACATTTCGCCGGAGGTTTTCAAAACCGCTCTTGCAAGGTATGATAGTTTCGAAAACCCTGCCCTGCCACTTGAAATTTCTAAATTTAACGATAACACCTATATTTTGGAGCTTTATCACGGCCCGACACTTGCTTTTAAAGATATGGCGTTGCAACCTTTTGGCGCGCTTCTTGGCGAGCTAGCGGCGCAAAGAAATGAAAAATACCTCATAATCTGCGCTACTAGTGGCGATACCGGCCCAGCTACGCTAGATACCTTTGCAAACGACCCAAATATCAAGGTCGTCTGCCTCTATCCGGCTGGTGGAACAAGTGAAATTCAGCGCCAACAAATGGTAAAACAATCAGCCAAAAATTTAAAAATTCTAGGCATTAAAGGGAATTTCGACGACGCACAAAGAGCGTTAAAATCGCTACTTAGCGATGATGAGTTTAAAAACGAGCTAAGAGCTAATAATCTTTGCCTAAGTGCGGCAAATTCTGTAAATTTCGGCAGAATTTTGTTTCAAATCATCTACTACATTTACGCTAGCGTGCAATTTAGCAAAAATCCAAAATTTAGCGCGCACGATAAATTTGATGTAATCGTGCCAAGCGGAAATTTTGGCAACGCCCTTGGTGCGTATTTCGCCAAAAAAATGGGGGCAAATATCGGCAAAATCAAAATCGCTTCCAACGCAAACAATATCCTAACTGATTTCATTAATACTGGAATTTACGATTTGCGTGGCAGAGAATTAATTAGCACGATTAGCCCTGCAATGGACATTTTGATTAGTTCAAATGTCGAGCGCGTGCTGGCTGATTTATTCGGCGATGTTCGCACAAAAGAGCTTATGGCTAGCCTTGCGCAAGATAAATTCTACGCCCTTAGCAAAGATGAGCTTACTAAGCTTCAAAGCGAATTTGAGGCTGATTTTACAAGCGATGATGAGTGCTCGAAATTTATCAAAGAAGCTAGCAGTAGTGGCCGTCTCATCGACCCGCACACTGCAAACTGCTTCAAACTTTTAGGTGGCGATACGCCAACGCTTATCGTATCTACGGCGAAATGGATAAAATTTACCCCGTCAATGATAAAAGCGATAAAATCTCGCCCATGCGAAGACGAAAAGGCCGATATGATCGCGCTTTCAAAAGAGTTTCAAAGCGATATTCCAGCGCAAATTTCACGCCTTTTTGCCAGCCCTGAAATTCACACGAGCATAATCGAGCAAAACGAGATTAAAAATACGATTATTGATTGGATAAAACTATGATTATAATACCTGCCCGCCTAGCCTCAACTAGGTTTAAAAACAAAATTTTATGCGAATTTGCCGGTGTGCCAATGTTTATCAAAACAGCGCAAAACGCCGCGAAAGTCGATAATGTGCTAATCGCGGTAGATGATGAAAAAATCCTGCAAATTGCTAAGGATTACGGATTTCACGCCGTTATGACAGATGAAAACCACCAAAGCGGCACAGATAGAATAAACGAAGCTGTGAAAAACGCAAATTTAAGCGATGATGAAATTTTAATCAATGTTCAAGCCGACGAGCCATTTTTTGAGACGCAAAATTTAATTAAATTTAAAGAATTTGCCACCAGCGCGATCAAAAACGGCGCATTTATGGCTAGTTGCTACAAAAAAATCGACCCCACAAGCGCGCAAGATCCAAATTTAGTCAAGGTGATTTTGGACAACCACGGCTTTGCGATTTATTTTTCACGCGCGCCAATACCTTATCCAAGAGCCGAATTCAAGGACTATTTGGGGCATATTGGGATTTATGCGTATAGCGCAAAAACCTTGCGCGAGTTTTGCGCCCTACCGCCTAGCGTGCTAGAAAACACCGAAAAATTAGAGCAACTTCGCGCCCTAAGTGCTGGCAAAAAAATCGCAATGTTGCAAATAGAGACAAACAGCGTCGGAATCGACACGCAAGAAGATTATGAAAAAGCGCTGAAAATTTTTGGGAAATAAAATGGATTTTAACGAATACAAAAATGCCGTCCAAACCCTGAATTTATGGGCGAGAGCGTATTACACGCAGGATAATCCAATCGCTAGCGACGAAGAATACGACACGCTATATAGCAAGGTCGAAATCTTCGAGCGCGCCCACCCAGAGCGAATTTTGCCATACTCCCCTACTTTGCGTATCGGAGGTGAGCTTAGCGAGGGTTTCGAAAAGCTTTCTCACGGCGCGCAAATGTGGTCTATGGAGGATATTTTTAACGACGGCGAGCTTGTGGCGTGGCTTGGGCGTGGAGAAAAGGCAAATTTAGATTTTTATGTCGAGCCGAAATTTGACGGAGCGAGCCTAAATTTGACCTACGAAGACGGCATTTTAATCTCGGCTGCCACACGCGGGGACGGCAAAATCGGCGAAAATGTAACCGCCAATGCAAGAGCGATAAAATCTATCCCACTTCAAATCCCATATAACGAAAAAATCGAAATTCGTGGCGAAGTTTTGATTGCTAAAAGCGATTTTGACGCTCTAAACGACGAACGCGCGCAAAATGGCGAAGCGCTGTTTTCAAACCCGCGCAACGCCGCAGCTGGAAGCCTTCGCCAGCTAGATAGCGCGGTCGTAGCAAGGCGAAAACTTCAATTCATACCTTGGGGCGTGGGCGAAAATAAATTAAATTTCACGCGACATAGCGAGATTATGGAGTTCGTGCGAAGTCTTGGCTTTAAGAGGGACGATTTTAGGCGAATTTGCGCGAGTGCAAATGAAATCCGCAAGGCTTACGAGGATTTGCACGCCCTGCGCGAGAAAAAAGATTTGATGCTTGATGGCATGGTGCTTCGCATAAATGATGTCGCAAAGTGCGATTTGCTGGGATACACCGTGAAATTTCCGCGTTTCATGGTAGCGTATAAATTCCCAGCTATCGAAAAGGTTACAAGGCTAAAAGACATTGTTTTGCAAGTAGGCAGAACGGGCGCAATCACCCCTGTGGCGGTGGTCGAAAGCGTCAATATCGACGGGGCAAATGTCAGCAACGCTACGCTTCATAATTTCGATGAAATCGAGCGCTTGGGGCTGATGAAAAACGATTTTGTGGGAATTATACGAAGCGGCGATGTAATCCCAAAAATCACAAGCGTCTTTGCTGGGCGCAGAGACGGCTCGCAAACGCCCATAACTCGCCCTAGTGCATGTCCTGTATGTGGCGGTGGCCTGCTAGATGAGGGTGCTTTGATAAAATGTCAAAATTTGAGTTGCAAAGCACGGATTGTAGGGGCTTTGATCTATTTTTGCTCGAAAAAATGTATGAATATCGAAGGGCTAAGCGAGGCTACGATTAGCTTGCTTCATAGCCTTGGCAAAATTAACGAAATCGCCGATATTTACGCGCTTAGCGAAGCTGATTTTGCGGGGCTTGAAGGCTTTAAAGATAAAAAAATTTCAAATCTCTTAAACGCTATAAATTCGAGCAAGGGCGCACAGCTTTATCGCTTCATCAGCGGGCTTGGTATCGAGCATATAGGCGAGGTCGCAGCGCGCAAAATCGCCGAGAGTTTTGGCGAGAAATGGCTAGACGCTAGCTATGAAGAGGTGCTAAATTTAGAAAATTTTGGAGAGGCTATGGCGAAGAGTTTTTGCGAATTTTGCGCCGAAAACAGAGAAAAAATTCGTAATTTAATCACAATCATAAATCCACAAATTTCTAAGAGCAAAACCACGCAAACCGCCTTTACAGGCAAGACTATCGTGCTTACTGGCACCATGTCGCGTCCCAGAGACGAGATCAAAAACCGCCTTTTGCAAATGGGCGCAAAGGTTTCTGGCTCAGTATCAGCCAAAACCGATTTTGTGATTTATGGAAGCGAGGCTGGAAGCAAGCTAGATAAGGCAAATGCCCTTGGCGTGCGCACGCTAAGCGAAGATGAGTTTGAGGAAATGGCGCGTGAGATTTGATAGTTTCGTGGCCCAGGCTCTAAAAATCAGTCGAAACAAAGCCCAAAATCTCATTAAAGAGGGCAAAATTTTGCTAAATGGCGAAATTTTAGGCAAGGTATCAGCCGAAATAGAAAGTGGCGAGATTAGCGCGACAGACGAGATTTTCGTAAGCCGTGGCGCGCTGAAATTAAAGGGATTTTTAGATGAGTGCGCGCTTGATATCACTGGCGTGCGCGCCCTAGATATCGGCTCATCGACGGGCGGATTTGTGCAAATTTTGCTAAAATACGGCGCAAGCGAGGTCGTAGCCCTCGATGTGGGAAGCGCACAGCTAGATGATAGCTTGCGCCACGATCCGCGTGTAATCGTGCGCGAAAACACCGATATCAGGGAGTTTGAGAGTCAAACGAGTTTTGAGCTAATCACCTGCGATGTGAGCTTTATCGGGATTGAGAAAATTTTGCCTAGCATTTTGTGCCTTGCTTCGCGCGATATAATCTTGCTTTTCAAACCGCAATTCGAGGTCGGCGTGGGTGCAAAACGAGATAAAAAAGGTGTCATAAAAAATGAAAAGCTAGTCGAACAAGCAATGGCGAAATTTGAGTTAAACTGCGCTAAAATGGGGCTTATAATGATACAAAAACTCCCTTGTCAAATCAAAGGCAAAGAAGGAAATCAGGAGTTTTTCTATCATTATAAAAAAGGAGAATAGATGAAATTTAAGCAAATTTTAATTTTAACTTTAACTATATTTTTCCTAGGGGCGTGTGCCAAAAGCATTTCGCCAAACGCGCCTATCACGCGGGATTTTGACATAGCTAAATTTTGCGGCGGCTGGTATGAGATAGCCCATATCAAGGGCTTTACAGGCGAGTTAGAAAACACAGCTTATGAGATTTTTGTCGATAAAAACGGCTCGATAAATATGCTAAAATCAGCCCAAAGCCAAAGCGGAAAAATCAAATTATCTAGCGAAGAACTAGCCTTTGTAGGCAAAAAATCCGAGGGAAATTTAGTTCGCAAAGGTATGATAAAAAATGCCAAATTTAGCGTCGCTCAAACCGATGTGGATTACAGCTACGCGCTCGTTTTTGGCGAAAACACAGGCGAGCTTTATATGCTTTCGCGCACCAAAACCATGCCCGAACTCATCAAAAATATCTACCTAAACAAAGCCAAAGAAAGTGGCTATGACACCCAAAAAATCGTATGGACGAAGCAAAAATGAGTGAGCCTAGCGAAATTTCAATCCTAGCCAAATTTGGCGAAAACGAGAAATTTCTAAATTTAAATGGAGCGAAAAAAAGCGAGATTAAAGCCCTTGCTATCGGCAATTTCGACGGATTTCACAGGGCTCATCAAAAGCTATTTGACGCTCTTGGCGAGCATGGTGGCATAATCATAGTCATCGCCGATACTGCGCCCAAACTCACGCCACCTAGCCTAATTAGCCAAATTTGCGAAAAAGAGATTTTTTACTGCGATTTAGCTAAGGTGAAAAATTTAAGCGGAGCCGAATTTATCGCACTTTTAAACGCAAATTTTCCAAATTTAGAAAAAATCGTAGTCGGAAATGATTTTAAATTTGGCAAAAATAGAGCCAGCGACGCAGAATTTTTGCGCGCGAATTTCGCCGGTGAAACGCTCATAATCGACGAGTATAAAATCGACGGCGTGGGCGTGCATACGAGGCTGATAAAGGAGTTTTTAAACGCTGGTGAGTGCGAGAAGGCGGCGAAGTTTTTGGGGAGGGAGTATGAAATCTCTGGCAAAGTCATCAGCGGTCAAGGGCTTGGCGCAAAGGAGCTGTTTGCGACGCTAAATCTAGATGCTAGCGAGTTTTATATGCCAAAATTTGGCGTTTATGCCACGCTGTGCAGGGTAAAAAACAAAATTTACAAAAGCGTATCTTTTATAGGGCACAGGGTCAGCACGGATAGCAATTTCGCCATAGAAACGCATATTTTAGGGGAGTTTGGCGCAAATTTCACGCCAAAGCGTGCGAGCGTGAAATTTATCAAATTTATCCGCGAAAACAAAAAATTTGCAAATTTGGGCGAATTAAAAGCGCAAATTTCAAGCGACATCACCCTTGCTAGGGATATTTTAGGAAACAAATATGAAAGATGAAATTTTCAAAACGCCGATAAAAAAGCAGTTTGAGTTCGACAAAAGCGTCGCTAGCGTCTTTGACGATATGATCGCGCGCTCGGTGCCGTTTTATAAGCAAAGCTCCGAGCTTATTTGCGAGCTTTTGGCACGGATTTTGGCTCATGGTGCCAAAGCCATAGACCTTGGCTGCTCGACGGCTGGGATTTTGCTTAGCTTGTATCAAATGCGCCCTGATTTGGCGCTTTTTGGCGTGGATAACTCCGAAGCAATGCTAGAAATCGCCGCGGCAAAAACCGCTGCTTTTGGCGCGCAGATAAAATTTTCGTGCGAAGATATCTTAGAGTGCGATTTTAAGGGCTTTGACGCCGTGATTTTAAACTACACTTTGCAGTTTATTCGCCCGATAAAACGGGCGGAATTTATGCGCAAAATTTATGAAAATTTGGGCAAAAACGGGGTTTTGATTTTCGCTGAAAAGCTCGTTTATGAGGATAAAACGCTTAGCAAAAATATGATTGAAATTTACGAAAATTACAAAGAAAATCAAGGCTATTCGAAGTTCGAAATCGCCCAAAAGCGCAAAGCGCTCGAAAATGTGCTCATACCATACACCGAGAGCGAGAACAAAACACTCGCGCTTAATGCCGGATTTGCCAGCGTGGAAATTATCTTTAAATGGGCGAATTTCGCTGTTTTTATGGCGAGAAAATAGGCAAATTTCGCCCCTTATTTTTTGGTAACACTGCCCCGAAAATTTAGCAAAATTTGTAGCATTTTGGAAAGTTAAAATTTAAATGACTTGAAATCCGTAAAATAGCTTAAAAACGATTTTGGCTTGTGGTATAAATTTAGACTAGTAACTCTATTTTTAAGTAATTTTATCAGCGTATTATGTCAAAATTTCGTGTCCTTAGCCATCTATTCAAATGCAGTTTAAAATTTGCCCTCTTTAAATTTATCATATCGTCGAAGCTAAAATTTTAAAACGAGAAAATTAACGGATTTTATACAACGATATAAAATAATGGTGCCTATCTTCGCAGGTCGTCTCATAGCCCCTATATGTTTTGCGTGTCAAGCAGACATTTTTGGGCTTGGTCGCTGTCTAAATTTAACTCTTTTTCTTTTAAGTTTGTATTTGACATTTTTTATTCCTTTTTAAATTTTAATTATTTGTTGAGCGAGATAAGCTATTTGCCTATCCATTGCCACCGCCATTGCTTTTTATTAATTCCGTCGTTATTTATAGGAATTTCATAAATCCAAATAGCATTAGAAATGCCACCTTTGTGTCCGTCACGAAATTTTTCTATTTCAGATTTTATTTCTTGTAAATCACTGTCCGCACAAACAAGTTCATCTGGTGTTTTGTAGCATTTATCGATATATACGAAAGTTTTCTTTTTTCTACAATACTTACTTTTACCAAGCAATCTACCAACAAAACTAGTAGGTATTTCACACTCTTTTATCTCAAAAGCGTCGGAAGGGTAAATCGAAAAATTCTTTATATCGTCAAATATTACAGTTTTTCCAACAGGATAATTAATCTTGCTAAATCCCGCATAAACCCAATTCCCGTGACTTTCTTTGTTATAGTCGGCGATAATTTGAGCGTCTTCTTTGTAGTAAGGAATTTTTTCGTTTATATTTACGATTTCTTGTGTTATGTCTTTTATATCAAAATTATTTGATATTCCTTGAAGTAAATCAAAAGTCCCATTATCATCTATATGAGAATTTATGATTTCGGATATTTCCAAAATCATTTCGTCCATAGCCAAATTTTTATCTAACTCGTAAAATTTGTTGCCATGATTTTCTTGGTTGTAGCTTTCTATAATATAGACTTTAAATTCAAACTCATCTTGTGTAAAAATTTGCAACAACTCATCTTTGGTTAAAATTTTATGATGTCTAAAACTATAACCAATGAAATTCAAATACCCAATAATCGGCAATCCAACTATGGCAATAATCGATAAAGCAATAAGTAGAATTTTGGTCTTTTTATGAATTTTCATATAATAATTTCCTTTGTAAATTTTGTGCTGACTTGTTTTTCGTATTTTTTCCCTTTGATTTTAAAATTTAAGCCAGATAGCCTATCTCCACACGCCTCTGGCACGCACTTCGCCACTTATGCAAATTCCATTTCGCATGACGCAGTTATTTTGGGAGCTCTTAGCTCTTTGTGTGGTTAGGTGCTGTGGCACTGGCGCAGGTTTGGCGACTCTGTTTTGCTCATGCGCGCCAAAGCGGCGCCCTCGGTGCTCCTCGTAGCGTGGCGGTAGTGGTCTGCGTCGTAGATTGCCCTCCTCTATGATAGTGATACCATTGCCGAAATTCTGTTCGTAGCGGTATCTTGGCGGGTGATTTACATAGACCTTTTTTTCTGGTTGGATTATGATTATGTTTTGTTCGCTCTCTTTTTTAGGTTCTGGGACAGGCTCTGGCTTTGGCAGGGCTTGCAAATCAAAATTTTGCGCGAGCCTAGTCGTATCATAACCGCCAAAACCGGTTATGTTTTTTAGCTGATTTTCATCTGTGATTTCGCGCGATTTGCGGTAGTTTATGAGCATGTCCGCCCTGCCCGCATCAAGCCCGCCAATGGTCATTAGCTCGTATCTAGTCGCGTCGTTTATGTTGATTTTGCCCCACAAAGAAGCGCACAAAAATAAAAAAACAAAAAGCTTTTTCATAACTTTCCTTTTTATGAAATTTAGCCAAATTCTAGCGCAAATTTTGATAATAATGTGTAAATTTATGGAATTTCAATTTCGCAAATTTAGCGTTTGGAATTTTAAACTCGTAGATTGCTTCGTCGCTCCGCTCCTCGCAATGACAAATTAAACAAATTTGCTCGCTAGTGTCATTGCGAGAATTTGCGTAGCAAATTCGAAGCAATCTACGGAATTTAAAATTTCGGCGCAGTGTTTTGGCGGAATTTATTAAAATTTTATGAATTTCGCAAATTTAGCGTTTGGAATTTTAAACTCGTAGATTGCCACAGCGACTTTGTCGCCTCGCAATGACAGCAAATTTAGCGTTGGAATTTTTTCGTAGTAAAAAGCAAATTTGCGAATTATAAAATTCGCAAATTTGAAATTAAATTTTATTTGAATAAATCGGTAGAAAGGTATCTCTCGCCTGTGTCATTTAGCGTGGTTACGATGATTTTGCCACGATTTTCGAAGCGATTGGCGACGATGTTTGCCGCATAGACATTTGCGCCGCTTGAAATGCCCACTAGCAAGCCCTCTTTTTGCGCCAAAGTCTTTGCAGTCTCGAAAGCTGCGCCATTTGCGACAGCGATATACTCATCGATTATATCTAAATTTAGGTTTTTCGGTATGAAATTTGCGCCGATTCCTTGGATTTTGTGACTTCCAGCACACCCCCTACTAGCTAATGGCGACGAATCAGGCTCGACCGCGATTACCTTTAAATCAGGGTTTTGCTCTTTGAGATATTTCGCTGTCCCGCTTAGCGTGCCTCCTGTGCCAAATCCAGCGACTAGGATATCGACTTTGCCGTCTGTATCGCGCCAAATCTCAGGGCCAGTGCTCTCATAGTGGGCTTGTGGGTTAGCCGGGTTGTCAAACTGGCTTGGGATAAAGGAATTTGGGTTTTCCTCGGCTAGTTCGTTTGCCTTATCCACGGCACCCTTCATGCCAAATTGCGGATCTGTGAGCACGATTTTCGCACCAAAAGCCGCGATTAGCTTTTGTCTTTCGATACTCATCGAACTTGGCATTGTTAGGATTAGTTTTAGCCCCATTTTCGCAGCTACCATGGCTAGTCCTACGCCTGTATTTCCGCTGGTTGGCTCGATTAGGATTGTGTCTTTGTTGATGAGATTTTGCACGAAGGCGACCTTGATGATATTCCACGCGATACGGTCTTTGACTGAGTGGCTTGGGTTTAGAAACTCAGCTTTTGCAAGTATTGTCGCGTTTTTTGAAAAGGTATTAATCCTAACTAACGGAGTGTTGCCGATTAGATCTGTTACATCGTTTGCTATTTTCATTTTTTTCCTTTTTTTATCGTTGTGAAACTGTGCGCAGCCTCAAATCAAATACTAAAATCTAAAAATTTAGTGCTTTCTTCCTTGTATTCTTCAAATTTGCTAATTGATTTGTTGAAAATTTCTAGCAGTTTTTCATCATACTCTTTGAAAAAAAACTCTAAATTTGGGTTTAATAGCTTCAAATTCGTAAGCTTAAAGTCCTTCTCCATAGCCTTGAAAACATCGGCAAATGTGATATCCTCGATATCGCGCGAGAGATAATATCCGCCGTTTTTGCCCTTTATACTCTCAATCAACCCGCCGCCTCTAAGGCCGTTTAAAATCTGCTCCAAATAGTTTTTTGAAACCAAAATTCTATCTGAAATTTCGCTAATGCTAATCGGCGAAATTTCGCTAGCTTTGGCGATTTCTAAAATCGCCATTAAGCCATAAACGCCTTTTGTAGATAAAAGTGCCATATATTCCCCTTATTTCGTTGCTTTTTCGATTGCGTTTTTAAGATCATTAATCAAATCGTCAGTGTCTTCTAGCCCCACGCTAAGCCTAATTAGCCCCGGAGTAATCCCAGCGCTTAAAAGTTCCTCGTCGCTTGATTGCGAGTGAGTTGAACTTGCTGGGTGAGTTATGACGGATTTGCTATCGCCGATATTTACGACAACGGCGAAAATTTTCACCTCTCGCATGATATCATCGGCTACTTTTCTGCTTCCAGCATCAAAGCACAAAAGCCCGCTACATAGCCCCTCGGTGAAATTTTCGCTCACAAATTTATTTAGTGGCGAGCTTTTTAGTCCTGGGTAATTTACGCTTTTTATCGCTGGGTGAGATTCTAAAAATTCGGCGATTTTTTGCGTTTTGCGAGAGTGTTCTTTAACCCTCACGCTTAGGGTTTCAAGCCCCTGAATCAACTGCCACGCGCTAAATGGGCTCATCGTCGCACCGATATCGCGAAGCAAACCAAGGCGAATTCGAAGCGTGAAAATGTCGAAATTTTCTACCAAATCTGTATAAACTAGCCCATGATAGCTCTCATCAGGCTCGTTGAAATCAGCATATCTTGGATTAGCTAGGATTTTTTTGTTTGTGCTAGCCCCGCTTACGACAGCACCTGCGATGGTTAGCCCTTGACCGCTGATATACTTGCTCGCACTATGCACGACGATATCGGCGCCTTTTTTGATAGGATTAAACAGCACTGGCGTGGCGACTGTGTTATCCACAATGCTGATAATGCCGTATTTATCGGCAATTTCGATAATTTTATAAAAATTTGGAATTGCCACTTGCGGATTTGAAAGCGTTTCGAAGAAAATCGCCTTTGTTTTCTCATCAATCAAGCTTTCTAAATCGTCCGCGCTATCTGCGTCAAACATACGCGTCTCAATGCCAAATTTTTTAAGCGTATGGAGCATTAAATTTGAAGTTCCGCCATAGACCTTTTGCGCCATGATGATATTATCGCCCGCACTTGCGACATTTGCGACTGCATAAAACGAAGCGGCTTGACCGCTAGCAGTGCCAATCGCCGCCACGCCACCTTCAAGGGCTGCAATGCGCGCCTCGAAAATATCGACCGTTGGGTTATTTAAGCGCGTATAAATGGGACCAAGGCTTTGCAATGCAAACCTAGCTGCCGCCTCCTCGCTCGTGCCAAAGTCAAACGCTGTGGTTAGATAGATCGGCACCGCCATAGAACCACAGCCCTCTTTAGAGCTGTATCCTGCGTGAGTTGCTAGTGTTTCGAAGTTAAATTCCGCCATCTTTCCTCCTTAAAATTTAAAATTTTAAAGAGATTATAACACTTATTTACAAACAAGTCAATAGAGAAAATATATTTTATAAATTCCCTATTTAAAGTGTTTTGAAAAAAATATAGTTTTAATAATATATAGGAAAAATATGCAAAATAAAAAATAAAGCTAAATTTGGTATAATCGCACTTTTGATTTCAAAGGATAAAATTTGAGCCAAATAAATGAAAAAAGCGATCGTATCAAATACATCCGCGCCTTAGAGCGCTTCGCAAAATCGGCAATTTCGATTTTGAAACGAGATGATTTTGACGAGAATTTATTTAAAATTCGCGTGATAAAAAACTACGAAGTTTTAAAAAAAGTGGAAGCTGTTTATTTAGATCAGCCCTACACGAAATCGCTCGAAAACTTCGTCAAATCGGTCCTAGCGCACAAGAGCAAAGACGAACTGATAAAAGAGGCAAATTTGCTAGAAAAACTCAAAAATTCAAAAACTTACAAAAAAGAGAAGCACAAGGGCAAATTTAACGATGAATTTTAAAGTAAAATTAGCGCGCAAAGCGCGCCACTACTAGCGTCGGCCTGGTGGGGGCGCGGGGGCGGGTGGCCATCGCAACTCTGAGCGCCGCCCCCACAAAAAAATAAAATTTATGGAGTAAAAAATGAAAAAAGTATTGATTTTAAGCGGGGCTGGGCTGAGTGCAGCTAGCGGGCTTCGCACATTTAGGGAGAGTGGCGGACTTTGGGAGCAATACAGCGTGGCAGAGGTTTGCTCGGTGCCTGGGTTTTTAAAAGATAGAGCGAAGGTGCTTAAATTTTACGATGAGCGCAGGGCGCAATTAGCGGGTTGCGAGCCAAATTTAGCCCACTACACAATCGCAAAATTAAAAAAAGAATTTGGAGAAAAAATCGTCGTGCAAACCCAAAATGTCGATGATCTGCTAGAACGCGCAGGTTGCGAGGGTGTAATTCATTTGCACGGATTTTTGCCCGAAATTCGCTGTGAGGCGTGCGGACATGTCCAAAACATCGGCTACGCGCCAATTAAGGAGCAAATTTGCGGAAAATGTGGGAGCCCTAAAATGCGCCACAATATCGTTATGTTTGGCGAGCAAGCCCCACACTATGCTGATTTATACGAGGCACTGCAAGAGTGCGAAATGTTCGTCTGTATCGGCACGAGCGGGGAAGTGCTCGATGTAGCAGGCTATACAAGATACTTTAAAATCAGTGTTTTAAACAACCTTGACGCCTCGCGAATCGATAAATTTTTCGATAAAAGCTACATCGAAAGTGCAGTAACCGCTGCGCCAAAATGGGAGAGCGATATTAGAAAATTTTTGCAAGGCGAGGCGCATGAAAACGATAATCTTTGATATGGACGGCACGCTACTTGATAGCAAAAAGGCCATTTGCGAGAGTATAAATTTCACTAGAAACCGCCTTAACCTCGCACCTTTGGAGCATGATTACATAATGAGCGTGATAAACGATCCCGCGCAAAACCCCTTTATCGCGCTATATGGCAGGGCGAGCGTGAGCGCGGAGTTAGGGGCTGAATTTATGGCTGTGTATATGGGGAATTACCGCAAATTTGCCCTGCCCTATCCTGGGATTTTGGATTTGCTAAAAAAATGCAAAAATGCTGGCTTTTTCGTCGCCCTAGCCTCAAACGCCCCACAAGCTAGCCTTGCTAGCATAGCCGAATTTACGGGGCTAAGCGAGTTTTTTGACTTTATCGTGGGCGAGAGCGAGAGAGTGCCGCACAAACCAGATCCTGCTATGATTTTAGAAGTTTTGAAAAATAGCAAATTTAAAAAGGCGATTTTTTTAGGTGATAGCAAAAAGGACGAATTTGCCGCCAAAAGGGCAAATATCCAGTATCTGCAAGTAAGCTGGGGTATGGGCGAGTTTAGAGAGGGTGTAAAAAACGCAAAAACGCCAGAGCAAGCGTGGGAGATTATCGATAAATTCTAGCTTGGATTAAATTTAATTTTGCTATAATCGCTAAATTTTTTATCAAAAAAGAAAGAAATAATGGACAAAATCGATCAAATTATGCAAAATTTCATCGCTAGTTGCGGATACAGCGTGGCTAGCGAAATGTTTTTGACTCTTAGTTCAGGCAAAAAACTGCGCTCAAAACTGCTTTTAAATATCGCCGGAGAGAGCGAAGAGAGCCTAAGACTATGCGCTATTACCGAGCTTATTCAGGCTGCTAGCCTGCTACATGATGATGTCATCGACGAAAGCGTAATGCGCCGCGGCAAGCCCTCAATCAACGCAACCCAGGGCTCTAAAAACGCCGTTATGCTCGGCGATATACTCTACTCCAAAGCTTACAGCGAGCTTTGCAAATTTCCCGCTTTCATCGCTACTTCGCTAAGCTCGGCTGTCACCAAACTCGCAATCGGCGAAATGATGGATGTAAAAATGTCGCAAAATTTTAACTCCGACGCCCAAAAATACACCCAAATGATTTATTACAAAACCGCCGTTTTCATCGAGGAAGTGGCAAGAAGTGCGGCGTATTTGAAATTTGGCGAGGGTGCGGAGGTAGAAAAATTTGGCGAATATGGCAAAAATTTAGGCCTTGCCTTTCAAATAATCGATGATATTTTGGATATCACGCAATCAAGCGAAGTGTTAGGAAAGCCAAATTTAGGGGATTTCAAAGAGGGAAAAACTACGCTAGCGTATATTTATCTATACGAGAATTTGGACGAAAATGATAAAGAAAAACTAAAATCACTTTTCAAAAAAGAGCTAAACGAGGACGAAATTTCGTGGCTTAGGGCAAAATTTAGCGAGTATAAAATCATCGAGCGTTGCATAAATGAAGCGAAATTTTTAGGCACTAGCGCAATAGAAGCGATAAAAGATTTCAAAAACGAAAAACTTATACAAATCGCTGAAAATATGATAAATAGGGAGTTTTAATGGCTTATATGAGTGTGAGTTTTACTCACAAAAACACAGACATTACAGTGCGTGAAAAGCTATCTTTCACAAACGATGTGCGAAAAAAAGAAATTTTACGACTTTTGTGCTCGAACGCGAGTATCAAAGAGTGCATGGTGCTAAATACCTGTAACCGCGTGGAAATTTTCGCTAGTGTAAGCGATTATGAGGCTGCGTCGAAATTTACCCTACTTGCGCTATCTCGCGTCAGTGGCGTGGGGCTAGATGAGCTAGAAACTAGGGCTGATTTATACGATGATGATGGCGCGATTCATCATCTTTTTTCGGTCGCAAGCTCGCTTGATAGCCTAGTTGTCGGCGAAACGCAAATCGTAGGCCAGCTAAAAGATGCGTATAAATTTGCGCTTGAAAACAACAACACAGGCGAGGATATCAAAAGCGCAATCGACGCTTCGCTAAAATGCGCCGCTAGCGTGCGCACAAAAACCGAAATTTCCAAAAACCCAGTATCTGTTTCAAGCGTGGCAGTATCCATGGCAAAGGAAAAGCTAGGCTCGCTTCAAGGCGAGGAAGCCATAGTGTGCGGGGCTGGCGAAATGAGCGAGCTAGCGTGCAAACACCTGCTCGCAAGTGGCGCGAAGATTACAATTTTAAACCGAAATTTAAAAAATGCCGAAAATTTAGCCAAAAGCCTAGGTGAAGGCGTGAAATTTGATAGCCTTGAAAACCTAAAAAAATATGTCAATATCAATAGACTATTTTTCAGCGCGACAAGCTCCGCTACGCCAATAATCACCGACGAAATCATTGAAGCCAAAAATTTCAAACGCTACTTTTTCGATATCGCCGTCCCGCGCGACATAGAGCTAAGCCAAAGCGAGGATATCGTCGTATATAGCGTCGATGATTTAGAAGAAATCGTCAAAAACAACCTAATCTTGCGCGAGGAGCAGGCCCACAACGCCTATGCGATCATTGGGGCGCAAACCAGCGAGTTTTTCGATAGCCAAAACGCCAAAGCAGCCACCCCACTCATCAAGGCCCTACGCGCCAAAGCCAGGGATATAGCCGAAATCGAGCTAGAAAAAGCTATCAAAAAGGGCTATTTAAAAAACAGCGACAAAGAAGAAGCCAGGAAGCTAATTCACCAAGTTTTCAAATCATTTTTGCACACGCCAACGACAAATTTGAAAAATTTAAAAAGCAAGGACGAGATTGATTTCGCGACAAATTCGTTAAATGAAATTTTCGCCCTTAAAGAAAATTACGAAAAATTTTTAGACTACGAAAATAGCAAAACAATGGAGAATAAAAATGAAATTTAGCAAACTTTTTGCACCGACATTTAAAGAAGCGCCAAAAGACGCTATTTTGCCAAGCCATATTTTCTTGCTTAGGGCAGGATTTATCGAGCAGTTAGGCAGCGGACTTTATAATTTTATGCCGTTAGGAAAAATGGTTTTAAACAAAATCACGCAAATCGTGCGCGAGGAGATGAATAACGCAGGCGCGCAAGAAGTCGCATTTAGCGTGGTTACACCAGCTGATGCGTGGAAGGCAAGTGGCAGGTATAACAAATACGGCAAAGAGCTTTTGCGCCTAAAAGACCGCAAAGAAAATGACTTCGTCCTAAGCCCGACAAACGAAGAAAGCGCCGTGCTAATGGTAGCCAATAAAATCACCAGCTACAAGCAACTCCCGCTTCATATCTACCAAATAAACACCAAATTTAGAGATGAAGCTAGACCTCGCTTTGGGTTACTTCGCGGTAGAGAATTTACGATGAAAGACGGATATAGTTTCCATGCAAACGAGGCTGATTTGAAGCGCGAATTTGATCTCATGGAGCAAACTTACACCAAAATTTTCACCCGTCTTGGGCTAAATTTCCGTGCCGTCGAAGCCGATAGTGGCGCAATCGGCGGAAGCGGAAGCAAGGAATTTATGGTTTTAGCGGATAACGGCGAGGACGATATTTTGGTTTGCGCCAACTGCTCTTATGCTGCTAATATCGAAGCAGCGCACCGCGCTAAACGCACAGCCCCTTGCGAAGCGCCAGAGACCGAGGGTATGATGAAATTTCACACGCCAGGCACCAAAACAATCGAGAGCGTGGCTGAATTTTTCAAAGTGGATAAATTTTTTACAATCAAAGCCGTGATGAAAAAAGCAATCTACGAAGATAGCGCAAAAATCGTGGTTTTCTTCGTGCGAGGCGACGATGATTTGCAAGAGACAAAGGCGCAAAACGCTTGTGGCGCGCTAGAACTAATCGACGCAGATGAGAGCGAAGTTAGGGGAGCCGGGCTTGTGCCAGGGTTTTGCGGGCCATTTGGACTGCCAAGAGATATTGATTTTTACATAGACGCTGAGCTTGAAAACGAGCGCGAAATGATAGCTGGGGCAAACGAAGAAAACTACCATTTAATCGGTTGCGCGGTTACGAATTTTAACAAAACTCGCTTCAAAGACTTAACCGAAGTCAAAGCTGGGGATAAATGCCCGTGCTGTGGGGGCGAACTGCGCGTTACAAAGGGCATTGAAGTAGGACACATTTTCCAGCTAGGACAGAAATACTCAGACCCTATGGGGGCGAAATTTTTAGACGAAAACGGCAAAACACAGCCATTTTTCATGGGTTGCTATGGTATCGGCGTGAGCCGTCTAGTCGCAGTCGCAGTCGAGTCTAGCCACGATGAGAAGGGTTGCGTGTGGAGCAAAGAGCTATCGCCTTTTGCGCTAGAAATCATCATTTCAAATGCAAAAGATGAAAATATCGTCAATTTTGCGACCGAACTTTACGAGAAATGCCGAAATTTGGGCATTAACGCTTTGCTTGATGATAGAAACGAACGCTTTGGCGTTAAGATGAACGATTACGAGCTTATGGGCTTTCCATACGCCCTGCTAGTCGGCAAAGGCTTGGCTAATGGTGAAGTAGAGTTTATCGAGCGCAAAAACCTAGAAAAACAAAGCGTTAGCGTGGATAAAATTTTGGATTTGATTAAAGAAAAGTTGGCGTAAATTTTGTAAATTTAA
The DNA here is from genome assembly GCF_027797205.1 of Campylobacter sp. VBCF_01 NA2. Lineage (NCBI taxonomy): Bacteria > Pseudomonadati > Campylobacterota > Epsilonproteobacteria > Campylobacterales > Campylobacteraceae > Campylobacter > Campylobacter sp. VBCF_01 NA2. Next base: position 723,736 of record NZ_CP115607.1, on the reverse strand, counting down.
AGGAAAAAAATGAAAAAACTTGCCACAATTGCGCTGTTTGCGCTGTTTTCTTACGCGCAGATTAACCCTCAGTCCCAGGAGCTGTATTCAGACGATGCGCACAGCTACACCCTAGTTCAAACCGGCAACGAAAATTTAGACATTTTACTAAAAAACCGCCTGTTTGGGATTTGCGAGGGCGAGAGTATCGACGAGAGATGCGCGCTTTTGCTAAAAAGCTTGGACGCGAAAAAATACGCCACAAGTTTAGTAGAACAATCCAAAGCCCAAGCCGATAAAGAAATGGCTCAAAATGGCGATTTGGACTTTCATAGCGAATTTAGCGCCGAGCAGAGTTTTGTCTCTCAAATCGGCAACCTAGCCCAAATCAAGCAGTTTTCATACTCGTATTCCGGCGGAGCGCACGGCATGGAGCACACGAGCTATATCATCTACGATTTAGCCGCAGACAAAAAAATCGACATTACAAATGTCCTAATCGGCGCGGTTAGCGTGGAGCCCCTATACAAGGAGATTTTCAAGGGTTACAAGGATATGCTTCGCGCAGATATCATAGCCTCGCAGCCAAACTGCGACAAAGCCTGCCAAGAGCGCGATATTACGGAGTTTATCAAGACATTTTGGGTGGATAATCTGCCAGAAGATATCGTTTTTAAAAGCGAATTTTATTTCGCCAAAGAGGGCGTGGCGTTTGTCTTCGCGCCGTATTTCATCGCGCCGTATGCTATGGGCGAGCCCGAAATCATCGTGCCTTACGAAAATTTAAAAGGCATTTTCAAAGAGGAATTTTTGAAATTTTAACAAATTTAGCGTAAAATTTTACGCTAAATTTTACATAAAATTCAACGCAAATTTAATTTTGGAGAGAAAATGAGAGCATTTGCAGAGTGGGAAAATCAAAACGCGCTTTTAGTTTCACTGCCTCACGAGGACAGCGACTGGGCGCCGTATCTGGGCGAGATTAGTAGCGCTTATACGCACTTTATCCGCGCTGTGGCGCAGTTTCAGCCGCTCATAGCTATCGCACCAAAACGAGCAATATTCGACAAAGTGTGTGGCGAAATAGACGAGAAATTCGCCGTTAATTTCGTGCAGATCCCTACAAATGACACCTGGATACGCGATTATGGCGCGATTGATGTCGAAAATGAGGGCAAGGTAGAGGCGCTAAATTTCACCTTCAACGCTTGGGGCGGGAAATTTGCGAGTGAAAAGGACAACGCACTAAATGCTACGCTTTATGAAATTTGGGGCAAAGCGCTGCGCGATGTCGATTTGATTTTAGAGGGCGGAAGTGTCGAATTTAATGGCGCTGGCGTGCTAATGACGACTGAGGAGTGCTTGCTAAATGACAACCGAAACGCCCTTAGCAAAGAAATTTTAGAGCAAAAGCTAGGCGAAATTTTTGGGCTAAAAAAAATAATCTGGCTTAAAGGCGGATTTATTCAGGGCGATGATACAGACTGCCATATCGACACGCTGGCTAGATTTGTGGGCGAAAATCTCGTTGCCGTGGCTTCATGCGATGATTCTAGCGACATACACTACCCTGCCCTGCGCTCGCTAAAAGAGCAGATTTTAGCACATGGATTCGAGGTTATCGAGCTTCCGCTTCCAGCGCCGATTTTTTACGAAAATAGGCGTTTGGGGGCGACTTATGCGAATTTCGTATTTGTAAATGGAGGACTTATCGTGCCTACTTATGGCGATAAAAACGACGAAATCGCGCTCTCTCGTCTTTCTTTGGCTTGCCCGGGGCGCAAGGTTGTTGGCGTAGATGCGCGGGTTTTTATCCGCCAAAACGGCTCGCTTCACTGCTCGTGTATGAATAAATTTAGCGATAAAATTTAAAATTTAAAGGCAAAAAATGAAAAATTTAAAAGTAGGACTAATCTCACACAAATTTTACGGCACCAAATCAGCCACGATAGCGCGCACTAAGGAGCTTATCGCAAAGGCGGCGCAAAAAGGGGCGAATTTAATCGTGCTTCAAGAACTCCACCAAACTCACTATTTTTGTCAGCGCGAAAACACCGAAAATTTCGACTATGCGGCGAATTTCGAAGACGATGTGAAATTTTGGGGCAGTATCGCCAAAGAATTTGGCGTAGTGCTTGTGGCTTCACTTTTTGAGCGCAGGAGTGCGGGGCTGTATCACAACACGGCTGTGGTTTTCGAGCACGACGGCAAAGTGCTTGGCAAATACCGCAAAATGCATATCCCAGACGATCCGAATTTTTATGAAAAATTCTATTTCACGCCCGGCGATATGGGCTTTGCGCCGATTGATACGAGCGTGGGAAGGCTCGGCGTGCTGGTGTGCTGGGATCAGTGGTATCCTGAGGCTGCGCGCGCAATGGCGCTTCGTGGGGCGCAGGTGCTAATCTATCCGACTGCGATTGGCTGGTTTATGGGCGATGAAAGCTCAGAGCGTGAGCGACAGTTAGAAGCGTGGGTTGCTGTGCAAAGAGGCCATAGCGTGGCAAACTCACTGCCTGTGATCGCTGTAAATCGCGTGGGATTTGAGAGTGCGGGACTTAGCGAAATTTTGCCAAATGCAGTTTTGGGAAATACTGCGCCTGCGATAACATGCGATGAGAGCGCAGAGGGGATTAAATTTTGGGGCAATAGCTTTGTTTTTGGAGCGCAGGGCGAAGAGCTATTTCGCGCAGGTAGCGAAAGCGAGCTTTGCGAGGTCGTGGAGATTGATATGCGGCGTTGCGAAAATGTGCGTAGGTGGTGGCCGTTCTTGCGCGATCGCCGAATTGATAGCTATGGCTCACTTCTAAAAAGATTTGATGATTAAGGAAATTTAGTGCATAAACCACCTAAGGATAATTACAACGGCATATCTTATGAGACTATGCAAGAGCTCGAATTCGAGCGACAGCGCATAAATAAAAAGCTAAGTTATATTTTATATTTTAGTATTTTTATTAGCTTTATTTTAACTTTTCTTTTTGGCTATTTTTTTGATGAGTTGGGATTTATTAGAACATTAATTTTAGTTTTGCCTATATTTCTTATCGTTTTTTCTATTTTATATCCTTTAATAAACTCGGATGTATCGAATATAAAGCCCAAATTTAAACACGCCGTTATAGAAAAAATCGTAAAAGACATAAACCCAAATTTCGCATATCGCCCGACCTCATCCATAGGCGAAAAGGAATTTTTCAAACCAAATCTTTATAATAGAGCGCAAGAAACTTGGTGGTTTAAGGGCGATGATTTTATAGATGGCAGGCATAATGGGGTTTATTTTAGGATGAGCGATATCGATTACTATGTGCTTCGAAGCGCGGGTAGAAGCGTCTATGCCAAACACCTATTTTTAGGAATTGTTTTTATCGCGAAATTTTATAAATTCTTTAACTCTCGCGTTTATATCATCCGAAAAAACAAAGACACTGGATATACGAGAAACTACGGGAAAAAGATAAATATCGATAATGTCGAATTTAGCGAACAATACGATGTTTATGCAGACGATGAGATAAGTGCCTTTTATATTTTATCGCATAGTTTTATGGAGGATTTTTTAAATTTAGCTAAGCGGATGAAATGCGAGATAAACGCCGTTTTTTACCGCGATAATCTCTATCTTTATATCAACAATAGGCGGGAAAATTTCGAAATAGATTTTGATATCTCGCAGACGCTAATCCCGATTATTTACAGAACGCATAAAAAAATGATTTTAGAAATTTTAAAAATAATAGATGATTTAAATTTAAATTCGAAAGTTTTCAAGCCTAGCTTGGGCTGGAATTCGGGCGAAAATTTGAGCGAAAATTCATAACGACTTTGGGCGCAAAATATCTAGCAATAATTTTAAACTTCGCTTGTTATGCTTTTTTACCCATTACAAGGCACTATGCAGAAATTTTATTTTCAAATCCAGCTTGCTACAAACTTGGATACTGCACCCGAAAATTTTATTGTATAAATTTTGCACATAAGTGTCATTGCGAGCAAAGCGAAGCAAAGCAATCGCCAAATTTCAAACTAAGCGCAGGGTAAATGGCAAAAATTTAAACTTTAAAATTCTGCCATTTTTACAGTTTGCAATTTAAAATTTGGCGAAATTTCGCACACAGTATTCACAAGTTGCAAAAGCAAAATTTTTGGCGCAGGTATCGAAGCTTGCGGACAGCGGAATTTTACTATTTCACATACGGGATAAACTCAGCGTATCCGCGCTCGCTCATTTTTTCAAGCGGGATAAATTCGAGCGAGGCGCCGTTTATGCAGTAGCGCAAACCGCCCTTTTCTTTGATACCGTCCTCGAAAACATGCCCCAAATGCGCCCCGCCAAGCCGCGAGCTAACCTCCGTGCGCACCATGCCGTGGCTCGTATCGCGCGCATAATCCAGCGCGTCGGTAGTAATCGGCTTAGAAAAGCTCGGCCACCCGCACCCTGCGTCGAATTTATCCGTCGAGCTAAAAAGCGGTTTTTTCGTAACGACATCGATATAAATGCCCTTTGCGTCGAGTTTATCAAATTCACTCGTATATGGGCGCTCCGTCGCCTTTTCTTGCGTCACGCTAAACTGCAACGGACTTAGCGAATTTTTTAGCTCGTCCTTGCTAGGAAGTGTAAAATTACTCTCGTCATAAAGCGGTTTGCTCGCCAAATTTAGATCGATATGACAATATCCATTTGGGTTTTTGCCAAGGTAGTTTTGGTGATACTCTTCTGCGCGCGCGTAATTGCGTAGTGGTGCGACCTCGACAGCGATTTTTTCCTTATATTTTTTTTGTTTTAAGGCGATGAAATTTTGCAAAAATTCCTTGTCGCTCTCGTTGGTATAATAGATCCCCGTGCGATACTGCCTGCCGACATCATTGCCCTGTTTATCGACGCTTATAGGGTCAATCACTCTGAAAAAATGCTCCAAAATCTCGGCAAATGCCACGACATTTTCATCAAATTTGATTTTTAGCGTTTCTGCGTGGTCAGTATTTTTAAGCGAATAATAATCCGTTTTTTCGCTATTGCCGTTTGCGTAGCCAACCTCGCTATCCACGACGCCCTTTACTCGCTTAAAATAGCCTTCCATACCCCAAAAACAGCCACCCGCTAAATAAATTTCTTTTAAATTTTGATTTTTGCTCTGCACGCTTTCGCCCTTTAAATTTATTTCATCTGCGCCCAAAAACAGCGCAAAACATAGTAAAAATTTTAAAATTTTCATCATTTTTGCCTTGTTTGATTAAAAATTCCCTGCGATTTTAGCGTAAAATTTTAAAATTTTAAGTTAGTTGATAAAATTTATTGATTATTTCAGGCGAGCGATATAGGCCATGAGTTGCCCGAGAGCCACGCCACTATCGTTACTCGGAGTATTTTTGTGCAGATGAAATTTCACCCCTGCCTCGCTAAAATTTCGCACTACCAAATCCAAAAGCGTAGCATTTTGAAAAACCCCACCACTTAGCACGACCTCTAAATTTCGCTCTTTTGCGATTTGAAGCATTATTTTAGCGAGCGCATTTATGAAATTTGACGCAGCCACGGCTGGCTCATCTTTTAGCGCGCTTAAAAAGGCATTTTTCACGCTAATTTTGCCGTTTATTATCTCAAATTTATATCGTTTTTCACTCTCGCTCGTGATTTTGCTCTCATTAAAGAGATTTTCCAAACTCATACCGCTTTGACCGTCGAAACTAACGCTTTTTAGGGCGCAAATCACGCTTGCAAAAGCGTCAAAAATGCGTCCAAGCGAGGTTGTCTTTGGCGAGCGCGGGGCGATTTTGGCTAGATTTGAAATTTCATTTTGGCTAAATTTCGCCAAAAACTCACTCGCCTCGCTTTCAATGCCAAATTTAAAAAACAGCGAAATTGCAAGTTTGTAGATATTTTTGATCGAGCTCTCACCACCGATTAAGGCAAAATCGTCGAAATGCAAAACCCTCTCATAGCCAAATTCGTCAAATTCCAGCACTTCGCCACCCCAAATCGCGCCATCTTCGCCATATCCCGTGCCGTCAAAGCTAAATCCGAGGTATTTTTTACCACTTCCAAGCAAATCATTATCCGCCAAATTCGCAACCAAATGCGCGTAATGGTGCTGAAATTTCGCCACTTCAAAGCCTAAATTTTCAAAATGTTTCGTATGCAAAAAATTCGGGTGCAGGTCGCCTATAACAGCGTCAAATTTCAAATCATAAGTTTTGATGAAAATATCCAAAAGCGCGAAAAATCGAGCATTTGTGGCGATATTTTTCAAATCTCCGATGTATGGGGAAATAAAAATTTGCCCGTCTTTGTATATTGCAAACTGGTTTTTTAGCTCTGCGCCAAGGGCGAGAAACGAGCCTTTATGAGTAAATTTGCTTTTGAAAATTTGCGGATTTAGCCCACGCGAAGTGCGTAAATATTGCGTAAAATTTTGCGTTAAATTTTGCGAATTTTGCTCCGTGGTTTCTGCGATACTCTGCGCCTGATTTCGCACCACAAAGCCCACGCTATCGTCGCTTGGCGTAATAATCTCTCTATCGTTATCCAAATAAAAATCAATCACACCGCCCAATTTTTGGCGCAAACTCGCCTCATCGTAAATTATCGGCTCGCCACTGATATTCGCGCTTGTAGCGATTAAGGGGCGATTAAAATACTCAAAAAGTAGCAAATGAATGCCAGTGTTAGCTAGAAAAATGCCAACCTTGCCTAAATTTGGCGCAACCGCCCTAGCAAGGGCTAAATTTTGCGGATTTTTTGATTTTTTAACCAAAACTATCGGCTTAATTTGCGAGTTTAAAAGCTCTTTTTCGCTCTGGCAAAACCGGGCAAATTTTTCAGCCATTTTCTCATCTTTACACATCACGGCAAATGGCTTATCAGGGCGATTTTTGCGAATTCGTAAGGTCGCTACGGCGTCTTCGTTTGTCGCGTCGCACATTATATGAAATCCGCCAAGCCCCTTTACAGCGACTATCTCGCCACGAGATAAAATTTCACAAAGCCTTTTAACAGCGTTTTCGCCAATACCCAAAATTTCGCCATTTTTGTTTTTCAAAAAGAGCTTTGGCCCACATTTTGCGCAAGCAATCGGCTCGGCGTGATAACGGCGATTTAGCGGGTCAGTGTATTCACCACCGCAAAATTCGCACATTTTAAACTGCGACATTGTCGTATTTGCGCGGTCATAAGGGAGTTTTTTGATGATACTAAGTCGCGGTCCGCAGTTCGTGCAGTTGATAAATGGGTAGCGGTAGCGTTTGTTTTGCGGGTCGTAAAATTCGCGCCTGCAATCATCACAAATGGCAAAATCAGGCAAAATGGGGTTAAATTTTTGCGTTTCTTGCGAGTGCGTGATTTTAAAATCACTATAAATTTTAGGCGCGATTTCAAAAATTTCAAATTTATCAATCCGCGCAAGTGGCGGAAGCTCGCCATAAATGCGCTCTTTAAGCCGTGCTATTTGCTCGCTCGTGGCGTTTGCGTGGATTTTCACGCCCTCGCCGTCGTTATAAACCTCGCCTTTTATGCCTAGATCGGTGCAAATGCGGTAGATAAATGGGCGAAAGCCCACGCCCTGCACAGCTCCTGCAATCTCGATTTTAACGCTCACAGCCTTGCAAACCCAAATATGCCGAGAAATCAAGGCGAGATTTGCCGAGCACGAGTGTGGCGATGTTTGCAAACCTGCGCTCGGCAAAGAGCGAACCGCTAAGCACGCCAGAATCGTATAATGCCTCGTTTGCGTCAGCCAAATCGCCGATAAATCTAGCCAACGTGTCGATTACGCCGTAGCTTAAAACCTTGTCATCGACCCCTGCTAGCTTGTAGCTCATCGCCGAACGAAGCGTTTTGGCGAAGTTAAAATCGCCGTTTTCTTTAAGCTCGAAGTCTAGTTTCATGCCCTTTTCGCCCAAAAACTCCCCAGCACACTCTAACAAATACTGCGCGTCTTTGCCAAAAATCACGCGAGAAAGCAGTTCAAAATAGCCATAAAAGCTAGGTTTGATTTCGCCAAAATCGGCATTTGCGCGCGCATAATCTAGGCTAAATTTTGCGCTAAAATTTGCCAAAAGTTTTGCGCCTGTCTCGTCGCTTTTGATTTCATCAAAAAGAGCGTCTAAATTCGCAGGCATAGCGAAATTTAGGAGCTTGCGCTTGGATTTGGCTTCGTAAATCGCAATCTCATCGGCACACTCTTTCGATACAAACACCCTCATCACGCGCGAATCAAAAATCTCTTTTTCCTTGCAAATAAGTCCAAAATGCGTAATTTCATCGCCAGAAGCAAGAAGCGTTTTTTCAGCCTCGCTCATAAACTCGTAATTTTTTGTGATAAGAAATCTATCCTCAATCACGCATAAATTTAAAAATTTATTTTTGTTTCCCTGTGCGCTGACATAGTAAATTTCATCATCTTCGAGCCGTTTAAAAAGCGCGAACGAAAAGAGATCGCTACACATTTTCACATCGAAAAATTTAGGCGATTTTGAGAAAGAGTTGCGAAAAACGCTGTTTGTTTTGAGGCGTAAAATCGGCTTTTCATATGTCGCAAGGGCGATTTTTTGCTTGTCATCGGTGATGAAAATTTTATTAAACGATTTTAGGCCAGTGGCGACCATAAAGTCTGAATTTTCGAAATTTAAATCAGCACTTAGGCTGAATTTCTCGCCATTTAGCGAAATTTGCAAAATTTGATTATGGCGCAAAATGCGGTAAGCATACTCGATTAACTTGCCAAAATTTTGCTTATTTGCAGCGACGAAACTCTCGCCGTCAAAGACGCTAACACCGCTTAAAACCCCAAATTCATTTTCTATAAATTCGCCACTTTGCAAAAATTCGTGAATTTGGCTTGGGGTAAAATTCGAAAATTTAGGCAAAAATTTAATCTCGTCGCTTCTGGCGCAAACTTCCTTCAAATCCCCTTCGCCAGATACCACCTCCACGCTCGATTTTGCCAAAAACGCAGAATTTGGGATAAGCGCCATAAATTTATCGCTGAATTCGAGTAGCTCTTTTTCATCTGCTTCGACATAGAGTGTGATTAAATTTTTGCCTAAATTTAGGGCGTATTTCAGCCCAGCCTTGCGCGCATAAAAATCCAAAAAATAGGCGATTAAGCCGTTGTTATTCAAATAATCAAATTTAAAAGAAATTATCAATTTTTGCCCTTAGAATCAAAATTTTCAGCGATATCGCGCACGCTTAAATTCCCAATTTTTTCGCACACAAAACCGCGAGAAGCGATAAAATCTATCGCCGTGCGCTCCATAATCTCGCTAGATTTCAGCACCTCATCGCTCACGCTAAAACTCATCGGCTCTATGCGCATTGGCACCACGGCTAGGATTTGCGTGCGTGGTCTATCGCCACAAAGATCTAGCATTTGCAAGGTTTCTAGCATCTCCACCTCGTGAGCCGAACCGCTCCATTTCACGCTTTTTGGCATAGCCTCGTAGTCGAAGAAATACACATCACCGATACTGCCCTCGTCTGCGTCGATACAATCAATCAGCAAAATTTCGTCGAATTCGACCAAAATGTGCATTAAAAGCGCAGCCAGCGTGCCTCCGTCGATGAATTCGATACTATCATCAGGTGAGTTTGGGGTGAATTTGTAGTTTTGTTGCAGTGCGTGCATAAAATGTACTCCGACACCTTCGTCGGAGTACATAATGTTACCTATACCGATAACACCTAATTTCATTTTTGAACCTTGAACTTATAGCCGCTAATGATAGCGTCCATAGCTCCGTCTTGTCCTTTTACAGCGTTGAAAACAGCCATATAAACATGCACAGGGATAAATAAAATAAGGAAATTCATCGATAAATGGTGGATAGTGCGAACCTCGCTTAGACCACCCATCATAGCCTCGATTGGGCGCATTAGATCATAAATCATACCGCCAAGTCCGCCATGATACATATGCACATGAAGCACAAGGCCAGTGATACAAATCAAGGCTAAAATGATGTAAAATGCCAAATACGCAATGAATTGCAAAGGATTATAAACGCCGTGCAAATGTGGGTGTTCGCCTAAAAATAGGTAAAATTTAATCTGCTCGATCCAAACCCTAGGATTGATAAAATCCTTAATACTAACTAGCTCTTTTCTGCTGTGTTTGTCGAACAAAAACAGATATGATTTGTAAAGCATAGCCGCCATTAGCACGAAACCTGCCACTAAATGCACGAAGCGAATTTTAGCTTGCAAGAATAAATTTGGCTCAGAGCTAATCTCTGGGGCTATGAAAACATAAGCCAAATAAAATCCAGTAATTACAAGTATGACGATAGCGATAGCGCGTATCCAATGGGTAAGGCGCAATCCTATCGAAAATTCATACTCGGCTTCTCTTTTTTTCATGGTTAATCCTTGATATTTGGATTTACTTTATATGAGCTAAGCTCGTTGCCTTTGGTGTCCATAACATGAACAGCGCACGCAATGCACGGATCATAAGAGTGGATTTTGCGGATAATTTCAAGCGGTTGCGTTAAATCTGCAATTTTAAGACCGATTAAGCATGACTCATAAGATGCCATATTGCCCTGAGCGTCTTTTGGACTAGCGTTCCATGTGCTAGGAACGACTGCTTGCCAGTTTTGGATTACTCCATTTTCGATTCTGCACCAGTGGCTTAGGCTACCGCGTGGAACATGTCCGATATATCTGCCTTTATATGATTTCTTTTTATCGATTGTGTATTTAGCGCAAGTCTCAGTGTCGCCTGATTTAATATTAGCGATTAGGTTATTAAATGCTAATAGTCCATTATCAGCTACGACTTTTGCCTCGATCATACGGCACGCTGTTCTACCAAGAGTAGAGAATACTGCTTCTAGTGGAAGACCTGTATCGGCTAAGAATTTATCTACTACTTTTACTACAAATTCATTACCTTTTGCGTAATTTACAACGATATTTGATAGTGGTCCAACTTGAAGCGATTTGCCATCATATCTAGGAGCTTTTATCCAAGTATATTTACCCTCGGTATTTAGGACTTTTGTATCTTCCATTTCACCTTTGGCGTTTAGAGTTTGCTCTACCTTAAATCCTGTGTAGTTTGGTTCTTGTTCGCCGTCATAAGGGTGAAGTGGTTTGTCATTTTTATACCATGAGTGAGTGGCTTCTTCTGTAATCTTGCTCTCATCTAGCTCATGAACCTTGCTAATATCGCCGTCTAAAATCACACCGCTTTGGAATAAGAAATCATTGCGTGAATATTGGAAAGTTTGGTGTGTCCATAGATTTGCGACACCGACATCGTTTAATACGCTTTCTTCACTAGCATACGCACCACCAGCCATAAGCAAGTCTGGATAATATGCGCGGTTGATGAAATCAGCGACTTCCTGGAATTTAACCATATACTCACCAAGTCTTGCTGGGCTTAGGATATCCATTACGCATGTTACGCCACCGACTGTTAGGGTTTGTGGGTGTGGTTGTTTGCCACCGAAAATCGCCATCATTTGCGCGGCTGTTCTTTGGATACGCAAACACTCTAAGTAGTGGCTAAGCGCAATCAAATTTTGCTCAGGGGTTAGCTTGTATGTGCTGTGTCCGAAATATGCGTTTGCAAATGGTCCAAGTGCGCCTTTTTCAACGAAAGCTTTTACTCTTTGTTGAACCGCTTTTAGCTGATCCTCACCGCAAGCATAAGGCAAATCTGTATATCTGAAAGCCTCTTGGCTAGCAGCGTGTGGATCTGCGCTTAGTGCGCTTACGATATCGACCCAGTCAAGTCCGTGTAGTTGATAAAAATGCACTGGGTGATCGTGCATAAATAACGCAGTGTTCATTAGCGTTCTAGTCAAAATCGCATTTAGTGGCGGAGTTATGCCAAGAGCATTTTCAACAGCTGAAATTCCAGCATTATAGTGAGAAAATGTGCAAACACCGCAAATTCTTTGCATAAAAAAGCCGATATCCCTAGGATCACGACCCTTAACGATAGTCTCTAATCCACGCCATAAAGTAGAGCCAGAATACGCATCCGTTACAACTCCGTTATCATCGACAACTACTTCTATGCGTAAGTGTCCCTCAATACGAGTTATCGGATCTATTACTAATCTTTGTGACATTTCTACTCTCCCTTATTCTTTTTAAATGATGCAATGGCTGCATGAACTGTGATAGCTACACCTGTAACAGCCAAAATTCCTATACCGATTTTATCGGCTGTCGCATCAGCACCTGCTCCGCTAAATACGGTATTGTATAATCTATCTGCCAATGGCTCCTCAAATGGTCCCATGTGATCCCAAAAATCAGGCTCAGAGCAGCCGATACAGCCATGACCTGCTTGGATTGGCCAGCTAGTGTGAGCGTTAAATCTCTCGCGCGAGCAGTTATTAAATGTATATGGGCCTTTGCAACCTACTTTATATAAACAATATCCGTCTTTTGCGCCTTGATCGCCGAATTGCTCTACGAACTCACCTGCGTCGAAGTGACCGCGTCTTTCGCACAAATCGTGAATTCTAAGTCCGTAAGCCCATTTTGGACGATTATAAACATCAAGTGCTGGAAGTGTGCCAAATAGTATGTAGTGAAGGACATTTCCTACGATATTTTTCTCGCTTGGCGGACAGCCAGGGACATTGATTACTTGTTTTTTAGTTAATTTGCTTAACGCAACAGCGTTTGTTGGGTTTGGTCTTGCTGCTTGGATACCACCGAAGCTCGAACATGTTCCAATAGCAAAAATCGCAGCTGCACCAGCAGCGGCATGTCTGCAATGCTCGGCACCTGTCTTACCAGCAGGTCCTACTGTAAGGAAATATTCGCTACTTCCGCTTGGAATTCCACCTTCTACCATTAAAATATATTGCCCCTTATATTTTTCGATAGCTCCATCTAAATTTTCCTCTGCTTGCCAGCCAGCAGCAGCCATAATCGTCTCGTGATATTCTAAACTAATATAGTCGAAAATCAACGAATCGATAGTTGGAGTATCAATTCTAAGTAAGCTTTCGCTACAACCTGTGCATTCTGCCATGTGAAGCCAAATCACAGGTAAGCGATCGGCGAGTTCTGCCGCCCGTGCAACTTGTGGTGCAAATACGCTAGGTAACCCAATCGCCGCAGTCATTGCGCCTGCCCATTTCATAAAATCACGGCGTGAAAAACCGCGCTCAGCAAGGCGTTTAGTGATACTATCGCCCTCTTTTATCTTGGGTAGTTTAGCGACTTGTTCTAGCCTATCGGCTACTTTTGCTAAATCAATCATTATGTTCTCCTTTACGCTTATAGCGTTAATCCGTAATTATATAGTTTTTTTGTTTAAAATTTGTTAAGGAAGAACTTACTTGTAGTTAAATTTTCTACAAGTAAGTTAAATTTTAAGGTTAAATTTATTTAATTTTGAAATTTAGCACCGGTAAATCATAATCCATTACGCTTTCGTTTTGCATATCAGTGATACTCACAGCCGGCAAGGCACACATACCAGAATACACTACATTAAGCGGTGTGTAAAATACGCCGGTATAGTCATTGCCGTTTTTTGTATCTTTATAATACGCCCCACCAACCGGGAAGCTTAGCACTCTATCAAACATTATCTCTTTGTGCTCGAAGCTAGTTTTATCCTGCAAATTCTCAGGTCTTATAAATCCCGGATTTATGCGCTCATTGACGATCTCAAAGCAGGTGCTTGCCGCCTCGTCAATCACAAAATTTCTGATATAAAAATTTGAGCGGAAATTTATCTTAGAATAAATTCTTTGCCCTACTTTTAGATTATCAAGCAAAACCGCATTACCAGCCTCATCGACAAATTCACGCACGATTTCTAGCTGTTTGATTCCGTGCAGATTTCCTGTGTGGTTGTTTATACTAAGCGGGCTATGTTTAAGTGCTACTGGTTCGTAACCAAAGCTAAGCAAATTAGCAAAAATTTTCTCGCCATTTTTTGGCGAAATTTTGATTTCTCTGTCGTTAGAATTTAGCGTAATTACTGAATTTGACGGAGTTTGGATACTTTGTGTAAGTCCGTTTGCGACGATATCTGCGCCCACGCCCTTATCATCTTCGCCAAAATACGCTTCCAGCGCCCTTAGCACAAACGCTCTTTCTTGCGTGCTATAAATGTCTTGTAAATTTTGGCTTAAATTTTGCGCCAAAGTATCTAAGACACTATCTTTTATACCGACGCTTCCCAAAGCATACAGAGCAAATCCAGCGTCCCTAACCTCACTAGCAAAAATTTTACTAGCCTCTTTATTAGCATAATCAAATTTATAATTTGAACTATAAATTTTACTAAATTCCGCGCTCATTTTGTGTTTTTGCAAAATCGCAAGCATAGAAAATGTCGCTAGCGGGCTAGCTTCGTAGAGTTTTTTATCATAGACGAAATTTAGCTCATCATCGCTTAATGCGCCAACCCTATCTAGCACGAAATCCGCATACAATCGCAAGCTAGGCTCGCTAGAATACGACGATCTTAGCGCCCTTAAAATCAGCTCTTTTTGTTTTGGGGTTAGGATTTTGTATTTTGCGTCCATATCCAAAAGCACATCGCTAGCATACAGCGACGCAAATGCGTTCGTCTCACCATGCGCACTCCAATACCCAAATTCGCCGTTATTTTTAAGCCTTGATAAAATTTTCGTAGCATGCTCTAAAACAGCCCCCTTCATCGCCTCGTCGTGGTCTCGTTTAAAGAAGAAATCATAGGCTAAAATTTTTGAACTAATCTGCTCTGTGCAACCATACGGATATCGCTCCAACTCCCTTGCCACCGTATAAGTGCTAGGTCTAGTGCCTATGTATGTAAAGACATCTTTATACGAAGCTGGCAGACTAAAATTCATCGGCGCGTCGCTATAAGCACTGGCGCTAAATTTCGAGCGCGGAAACTGCGAAATGACATCAAATTTCAACTCATACTCAAATTTCGCCCCATTTTCTTCGCTCGCTTCCAAGCTCACCACGCCCTCGCCAAGCTCTAACGCATTTGCTCTAAATTTCAAATTCTTTGCTTCTAGCGCGCCTAGCGTGATATTTGCATCACTAAGCGAAATTTGAACTGCGTCGTTAAAACTCGCCTTTAAATTTAGCGATTTTGGCGAATTTGTCGTATTTATGAGCGTTAGCGGGATATTTATATCATCGCCTTTGACCATGTATGTCAAATCAGCTGGTTTGATGACGATATCATCTTTGACGCTGATTTGAGAGTTTGCCCAGCCGATTTTTTCTTCATCATCGAGAGCTAGCGCGCTTAGGCGAATCATAGAGTTAAAGTGTTTTGGCAAATCTACCTCAAATCTAGCCTCGCCTGCGCCGTTTGCGATACCCTCATACATTTTGACAAATTTTTTATCTTTTTTGTTTTGCACTGGGCTTAAATTTCGCTTCGCGCTTTTTAGCATTTCATCGCCACCAAAGCTTAATTCTTTGCCGTTTGCGCTATACACACTCAAATCATCAAAAATATCGAAATATCGGTGCCTGAAATATATCGGCTTATCAAAATACGAAAACGCATTTAACTCTTTTTGATTTATCGCGTCTAGTATCCCTAAATCCACAGCGTAAAGCGTGATTTTAGAATTTGGCGCGGATTTTGCCACGATTATGGCTTTTTCGCCGTTTTTATACTCAGACTTGTTTTGCAGGCTAAGAGGGAGTTTTTTCTCGCTTACATCGAGGCTTACGGCTACATTTGCATAGGTGCGAAGCGGCATAGCAGCGCCCGAGGCAGAGCGTGAAATGCTAGCGCTAATGTGTCCGCCGGTGAAATTCTCTGGCACTCTTAGCTCGAAACTTGCGCTATTTCCGCGAATTTGCGTGATTTTATAATCATACACGCCCTCTCCTATCAAAGCCACATTTAGCACGCCGTTTTCGATAGGCGAAGTAATCACGCCTTTTATCATTTCGCCAGGTTTGAGCTTTGATTTTTCTAAATTTATGCGGGCGGTATTGACATCTTTGGCATTTAGCCTGCCATAGTATCCATATCCGCTCACATCGACTCTCACGCTCGCACTTGCCCCACTTGCGTAGTCGTTTGCTACTACGATATACGAACCGCCATTTTCGAATTTATACCCAATCTGTGAGCCCTCTGCGCTAATGCTATCCACAAGCGAAAAGCTCTCTTGCTCGACATATCTCTCGCCGTCGTAAATGTAAGTGAAATCTTGGCGATAAATTTCTAAATCCACCTTGCCTTTTTGCTCTTTTTTGCTAACGCTATCTAGCAATGCAAGGTCGAATTTTACCTCCTCGCCACTGCTTATAAAGTCCTTGTTAGCGCGAATTCCTAGAATTTTTTCGTATGGATAGTAGCTTAGCATTTTATACGCGCTGACATTTTTGCCCCCGTCTTGGACGCTGAAATTCATCATCAAATTTGCCGCATTTGACACACCCTGCGCCTTTGGAGCGATTACGAGATCTTTTTTGCCGTTATTATCTAGCCTAAATTCCTCGCTTTTTACCTCCAATGTGCCCTCTTTTTTAAGTCTTGCATTTGTGAAGCTGTATCCTTCAAAACCGCTGATTTTAAGCTCTTTTTCGTAAGATTTCACTTCAAATTTGCTAGCTAAGCTCGCAGCTGGTGCGCCCACAAGGTAGTTTGAAATCAAATTTGCGATTATTAACTCATCTTTGTAAATTTCATCTTTGCTCGTTAAAATTTCGTTTTTCACGCGGTTTGGTATGAAATTTTCGACGCTAAATTTCTTGGTTTCGATGATTTTATCCTCGTAAATCAGCTCAAAGGTATAACTTCCGCTTTTTTCGCCCAAATTCTCTTTGAAATTTAGCGCGCCATAAGAGTCGGTTTTTAGGGCGCGAGTGATGATATTCACGCCGTAAGGATCTGTGATTTTGTATTTAATCGGAGTGTTTTTAATCGGCGTAAAATCGCTCTTTTTGAGCACCACAGAGCCGATTAGTGCCTCATTTGGGCTTACTAGCTCGCTAGCGAAATACACCATTGCCCGCGCGTCGCTTGTAGTCGCTTCCCTGCTAGAAACAGCCTCGTCAAATATCACAAATCCGCGCTCTTTGCCGTCTGTAATCTCGATAGATTTAGGATTTTTATCCAAAAATTTAGCGTCATTTACAAGCAAAATTCCATCACTATCCGTGCGTTTTTCTAAAATCATCTCGTTTTTGTCATTGTAAATTTTAACAATAGCGTGCGACAAAGCCTTCGCATCGCTTAGGCGCGAAGTATAGATTAGCGCGCCACTATCAGCCATGCTAACCTGAGCCGAAATATCGCTGATATAGGCCGTGCGCGTGATAGTTCGCATTATATTACCCTCTTTATAATGCACATCTATCACATACACGCCGTCCTCAAAGCCCTTAAAATCCATAGCGATTTTATGCTCACTAATCTCGTTTTTTGCCCCGCCAATGTCAAATTTTTTATTCACAACCTCACTAGCTAGCGAGTGCGGATAATTGCTTTCGAAATTTAGAAAATATCTGAAATTTTCCTCGCTGATTTTTGAAACGCTAATGCTAATTTCGTTTAAATTCGAGCTTTTTATCGCGATATTTGCGTTTTTAGGGACGAATTTTTTCATATCGCTAAACTGCACAAACGGCTTTCTATCGCCAGTTTTGAAATTTAGCTTTATTTCATCTCTAACTATCCTAGAATCATCGCCAAAGCCCTTTAAAAGGCGCAATTCATAGCTTTTATTTGGCGCAAATTCAGCGCTTTTGATATCTACATGATAGTAGTATTTATCACTGATTTGCGGGTATTTTTGCTCATCTTCGTAGTATCTGTATCTAGCCTCGCCAAGGCTAAATTTACCCACGCCATTAACGCGGATAAATTTGGCTAAATTCGCGTCATCGACATAGTGTGGGAAATACAGCCTCGCTCCAAATGAGCCGTCATTAAAGCTAATTTCGCGGATTTTGACATCATCTAGGTTTGAGGCGTTTATGCTATCGTTAAATGGCTCCTCATCTGCTTTTAGGATTTTTGGGGCACTTAGCGTTGCGCCGTTTTTGGATTTTACAGAGTTTGCTTCGATGACGATATTTGGGTGCTTAGCGTCATAAGAAATCAAAAAACTTCTATCATTTTGCGCACTAATGGTAAAGCTAATATCGTTTTTGGCTAAATTTTGCAGCGAATACACCCTAATCCCTGACTTTGCCCCCTCCTCGCTAACGCTATCGTTAAAGCTAATCTTTGCAAGTCCCGGGCGCAGTATTTTAAGCTCGCTCGCGCTAAACCCAGCCGTCGTAAAGCTAAATTTCTCCCCGCCAATCTCGCAGTTATAGCGAGTGCTAGCATTTAGCTTAGTCTTTGGATAAAACTCTATTTCAGCGCTATTTTTATATTCATACACGCCAGTAATCCCTGGCGCACATTTTGCGATTTGCTCCTCGCTTATGCCAAAAGGCGCGATTTTTGCACCACTAAAAATCAAGCTCTCATCATTAATCTGCGTTTCCACGCCAAAGAGCCACCCAGCGCAAAGTGCGCTACAAAGCCCAAATTTGATTAAAATTTTTTCCATAATTTTCCCCTAAGAATTTCGCGTAATTATATTGTGAAATTTTTATATTTTGGTAATTTTTTATTTTTTATTTTATCTATTTTTTACACTAAATTTCGCCACGCTAAAATTCGCGTTTTCGTCCAAACACGAAAGCTCATATTCGCCCGGACTTAAATTTAGCATAAAATTCTCGCCATTTTTTTTCGCCTCGTATGGGCTATTATTTACGCTGATAAAGATTTCATCGCCAAAAACAGCCGTGCAAGAGGCGCTAAGATTTATCTCTGCATTATCGCCCACTTCGTAAATTTTGCCATCTATATCGCTAAGAGCTGGCGCAATGCTAGCAAATTTATCCTTGCACCTGCCATTTTTGGTCGCATTTGCGTCAATAATGCCGTTTTGCAAAAGATAAAAAAGCTCACTAGGGCGGTAAAATTCGCACTCATCGTGCAAAGTTACACCCTCTATCACCAAATCTCGCACCATTTTTTTGCACTCTTTTTCTACGAAAAAATCAGCGCAAATTTCTTTTTCGCTCACGCCACTAGGACGGGCAAATTCGGCATTTATCGCGCCTGTGTTTGAAAGGTAAGAAAACATATCAAAAACCACGCGCGCAGCACTAAGTCCGCCACTTATATCACTCGTTTTTTCGCCGTTGAAATTGCCAAACCAAACCCCAAGGCTAAATTTTGGCGTTACGCCAATCGTATAAAGGTCGCGCCCGTCGGCACTCGTGCCGGTTTTAAACATCAAGGCTGGCATATTTTTGGTATTTTGCCACACAGAGCCAAGATAGCTTCGTGGGGCGTTTTTTAGCATTTGCGTGATGATATACGCACTTTGCGGGCTTAGTATTTGCGCGCTCTGCCCTACCTTCGCCCCTGCTAGTTCTAGCGGTTTTAACTCGCCAGAGTTTGCAAAAACGCTGTAAAGATGAGTGAGATTTAACAAATTTATGCTAATTCCGCCAAGCCCAAGCCCAAGCCCATAATGCTCTTTGGAATACGGCGCGAGATTTGCACGAAGCAAAAGCTCATAAAGCCCGTCATCGCCAAGGGATAATAAAAGCTTCAAAGCCGGGATATTTAGGCTATATCCGAGCGCCTCATTTGCGCTAACAACCCCCATAAAGCCTAGATTGTAGTTGCGTGGGGAGTAATTTTTGAAGCTAATCGGAGCGTCGATTAGCTCACGGCGTGGCGTGATAAGCCCCTCTTCAAGGGCTCTTGCGTAGATAAATGGTTTTAGCGTGGAGCCAACATTTTTCGCCCAGACTATGCCGTCATTTTGTCCCAAAAATCCGCCAAAATCGTGCGAACCTGCGTATGCCACAACCGCCATTTTTTCGTTGTCGATTAGGATTGCCGAGCCGTTTTTGACGCCAAATTTGGCTAGGTCATTTATCCTTGATTTAAGGAAATTTTCAAGGGTGAGTTGATAGGTTTTGTTTAAATTTGAGTGGATTAAATTTGCGCCGTTTTGTGCCATACGCTCTGCTTTGTTTTGCCAGATTGCGCAATTTTGCGCCGAGTGCTTTGTATCGCCTATGCGCGCGCCGTGATTGTCTGTGTTTGCGGGCTTTATCGCGCCATTTTGTGCCAAGTGCGCGCTTTGGCTTGCTCCCACAGAATTTGCTCCCACAGAACCTGCGCACGCGCGTTTTGTTTCGGTAGCTGTTTCGGTAGCTGTTTCGGTAGCTGTTTCGGTAGCTGTTTCGGTAGCTGTTTCGGTAGCTGTTTCGGTAGCTGTTTCGGTAGCTGTTTCGCTCACACCCTCTGCCACGCCAGCTGTTTTACTCGCTGTTTCGCCCATACGCGCACTCACAGCCTCACTAGCGCCAGCGCGCCCTGCCACGCCCAAATTTTTCGCATTTTTAAAGGCGCGCATTGCATAATGCGGGGCAAAATTTGGCGCAGGGTGCCTTGTGGGGGTAAATTTCTCGCTACTAGCGCGTTCAAATTCACTAAGCGATAAAATTTTAGCCTTATAAAGGCTAAAAATCAGCCTATTTTTTAGCGAGTTTAAATCCAAATTCGCGCGGTCTAGGCGGTTTTTGTTCGGGTTTTTTGGCACCACCGCAAGAAGCGCGATTTGAGCGTTGCTAAGCTCACCTAGGCTTTTGCCAAAATAAAAATAGCTAGCACTCGCCACACCCTCGATATTGCCACCATAGGGGGCTAGATTGAAATACATTGTTAAAATTTCATCTTTGGTGTAGTGAAATTCGAGCTGAAAAGCGTTGAAAATTTCGATAAATTTGTTTTTGTAACTGCGCTCTTTGGGGTTCATCATACGCGCAACCTGCATTGTAATGGTGCTTGCGCCCACTCTGGCTATATTTGCATTTTTATGCGTAAAATTTTGCGAAATATTATGCGTAAATGCCCGTGCTATCGAAAATGGATTTACACCAAAATGGTAGTAAAAATACCTATCCTCGAAATGCACTACGCTTTGTTTTAGACGCTGTGGGATTTCATCGCTACTGGCGTAAAACCTCCAAATCTCATCACTGCTGATTTGCATATTTAAAATTTCCCCCTCGCTCGAATACAAAACTAACGACTTTTCTTTATTTAATCCAGCCAAATTTAGGGGGAATAAAAAATCCAAAATCAAAAACAACGAAAGCAAAAATGCGCCAAAAAATGCGCTAAATTTCACAAACCCTATAAATTTCATAAAAATATTATATCTATAAAATTTATAAATTTACTCAAATTTTTCACGCAAAAAGAGAATATAAAGCATAAATTTTATAAAATCGAGAGTTAAATTACACTTTAAAGAGCCCAAAGGAGTTATTATGAAATATGGTATCATTTTTGGCGGACAAAGCTACGAGCACGATGTCAGTATCCTCACAGCAATCGCTGTAAAAAACGCATTAAAAGGCAAAAATTTAGCCTTTATCTACTGCGACGCTAACCGCAGATTTTTCGAAATCGAAGAGGGAAATATGGTAGCAAGCTACTTTGCTAGAAATTTTGCTAGGTCTCACTCTGCCAACACAGACGCTGCTGAGGGCGGTTTTTCATCTCAAACTTCTTATGGCAGCAAGGTCAAAGAGCTAACCCTCTCTTATGGCGGATTTTACACAAGCGGTATGTTTTCAAAAAACAGATTAGAAATCGATGTGTGTATCAACACAATCCACGGCGGTGATGGTTGCGACGGCAAGCTAGCTTCACTTTTAGAATTTTACGAAATTCCACAAATCGGCCCTAGATTAGAGGCAAGTGCGGTAAGCCATAATAAAATTTTAACCAAAAATTTAGCCAAAAACGCAGGGGTCAAGGCGATTAATTACGCGGTTTTAAAGCGCACGAGTTTGCCGTCTTTTAACTACCCTGTCATCATAAAACCAGCCCACCTAGGTAGCAGTATCGGCGCTAGTATCGTAAATAGCGATATGGAGCTCGATAAAATCATAGATAAGGTATTTAGCCTAGATAGAGAGGTCATCGTCGAGCCTTTCGTCAAAGATGTCAAAGAATACAGCCTAGCAGGTTGTAAAATAGGCAATGAGATTGTATTTTCAAAAATCAGTCAAGCCGTGAAAAAAGACTTCCTAGACTTTGGTCGCAAATACATCGACACCACCCAACCAAACACCGTGACAGAGCAAACCGTGGGCATTTCAATCGCAGATAAGATGAAAGATGCGTTTGCTAAAATTTACAACAGCGGATTTGAGGGCTCGATCATCAGATGCGACTTTTTCGTGTTTAATAACGAAATCTATCTAAACGAAATCAACCCCGTCCCAGCGGCTCTTGCAAGCTATTTATTTAACGATTTTGGCGCGATTATCGACGGGCTTTCTACATCTTTGCCACAATACAAAAAAATCCCAGTAACCTACGATTTGGTTACGCAAATCGCAGCAAACAAATAATCAAATTTCACGCTAAATTCCAAATTTAGCGTGAAATTTAGCCAAATTTAACAAAAGGATAAAAAATGAGTGTTTTGCTAGTAATTTTAGCTATTTTAATTCTTGTCGGAATTTTTCTCATTGGTATTTACAACAAACTTGTCGCACTTTTAAACGAAGCCAAAAACGCCTTTGCGCAAATCGATGTCCAGCTAAAACGCAGATATGATCTAATCCCAAATTTAATCGAAGTTGTCAAAAAATACATGGCGCACGAAAAACAGACCCTAGAAAATGTCGTAAATGCCAGAAACCGCGCAACTAGCGCATTAGAACGCATTAAACAAAATGGCATAAACGATAGCGATATGCGAAATTTAGCAAGCGCAGAAAACGAGCTAAAAAGCGCGCTAAATGGGCTAAATATCCAGGTCGAAGCCTACCCAGAGCTAAAAGCTAGCGAAAATATGCTACATCTAAGCGAAGAAATCACCTCTACTGAGAATAAAATCGGCTTTGCTAGGCAGTCTTACAATGACGCAGTAACGGACTTTAACACCTATAAACAAAGCTTTCCAAACAATATTTTAGTCGGATTTTTCCCTAAATTTCACAAAGATTTAGCCCTGCTTGAATTTAGAGAGGAAAATATCCAAAAAGCCCCAAAAATCGAGTTTTAAGCGAGAAATTTTGTGGAGGCGTTGTCTGCGCTAAATTTAGCGCTCTTTTACCTACCTGAAAAATTTTGCCATTTTTTAAGCGCAAATGAGATTTCCTGCACGCCAAAGGCCGGGTATTATCTATGTGTTTTGGCGTGTAGCGTGGTTTTGTTTGCCATAACGCGCATTTTCCTTGGCAAAACAGCCTCACTATCTCACAGCATAAACGAGCACCAAAAACTAGCCAAAAGCAAGGTTGCGTGGCTAAATTTCGTCTTTGCAAGCGTTTTGGTGCAGGTTTTTTGGCTCTCATACGCGCTATTTTTTGATTTTTTAAATTACAAAAATTTTGCCCTTGGCGAGGGCGCGGATTACGCCCTGCCACTACTTTTATCCGCGCTTTTAGTCTGCGTGATTTTATTTAACTATATCAAAAAACGCCATTTTGAGGCGACAGACATTTCTAGCCTAGCTAGCCAGCTTGACGCCACAGAAATTCACCCCTACACTGCCAAAAATTCCGAAAAAGTGCTACTTAACATAATCGAAGAAATGGCGATTGCCTCGCGTGTGGGCATGCCACGGGTTTTTATCATGAAAAACGAAAATGGCGTAAATGCCATGGCAAGTGGGGAGAATTTCGGCAAAGATAGCGAAAAAATCGCGATTTTTGTCACGGCTGGGGCGATGAGGACATTTAACCGAGACGAAATGCAAGGGGTAATCGCGCATGAGTTTTCGCACGCTTTTCACAATGATATCGAGCTAAATATCAGGCTAATTAGCGTCATTGGCGCACTTGGCACACTTAGCTTCATCGGATATGAGATTTTAAGGGCATTTGGCAGGGGTAGAAGCGGCAGAAACTCCAAAGGAAGCGGGATTGCCATAGTCATACTTGTGGGAGTAATATTTTGGCTACTTGGGCTTTTGGGGAAAGTTTTTGCCGAACTTATCCAAAGTGCCATTTCTAGGCAAAAAGAGTTTTTAGCAGACGCTAGCGCAGCCAAATACACGCGCAATCCTTTGGGGATCAAAAAGGCGCTTGATAAGCTTTTTATGATACAAAAATTCAACAAAGCCTATCACGACGGAATCGGCAAAAAGGATTTTAAAGCCCCAAAAGATGAAGAAAAGCCGAATTTAAACAGATATTTTTCCTCAAAAACGCGCCAAAGGGGCAGTATAAACACAGATGACATGCGAAATTTTCGCGCAAATCCACTAAGAAATTTCGCAAATTTTCATATCAAAAACACTAACGCCAGAGCCTGCGCGCACATGTTTTTCTTGCCCGCATTTTCTGGGCTTTTCGCCACGCACCCTAGCCTGCAATCACGGATAAAAAAGCTAAAAGAAATGGGCGCGTGAGTTTGGGCTAAATTTCGCGCGTTAAATTTAGGCAAATTTTAAAATTCGCAAATTTTGGTTAAATTTTAAATTTTGCAAATTTTGGTTAAATTTCACGCCCAAATTTGCGCCAAATTTTAGGCGCAGGGCTAATTTTTTTATAATAAATTTAGGCTATAATCTACGATTTTAAAGGAAAATTTTGAACGCAATATCAAATTTAAACCAAGAACAATACTCCGCCGCGACTGCGCCCTTTGGCCACAATCTCGTAATCGCAAGCGCAGGCACAGGCAAGACTAGCACCATTGTAGCGCGCATTGCGCATTTACTGCACCTTGGCGTAAATCCAAGCAAAATTTTGCTTCTAACCTTCACAAACAAAGCAGCTAGCGAAATGATTGCGAGGCTAAATCGCTATTTTGACAAAAAAATCACCGCCAAAATCACCGCAGGCACCTTCCACGCGGTATCTTACGCACTTTTGCGTGAGCTTGGCAAGGGTGTGATTTTAAAACAGCCAAGCGAGTTAAAAACGCTTTTAAAAAGTATCGTAGAAAATCGCAAATTTTACCATATCAGCGACACTAGGCCGTATGGCGGTGCGTATTTATACGACATATACTCGCTCTTTCAAAACAAACAAACAGGCGAGAGTTTTGGCTCATGGTTTGCTAGAAATTTTGAAGATCAGGCTGAATTTAGCGAAATTTACGAGGA
Source organism: Campylobacter sp. VBCF_01 NA2 (assembly GCF_027797205.1). Taxonomy (NCBI): domain Bacteria; kingdom Pseudomonadati; phylum Campylobacterota; class Epsilonproteobacteria; order Campylobacterales; family Campylobacteraceae; genus Campylobacter; species Campylobacter sp. VBCF_01 NA2. The sequence continues at coordinate 698,650 of NZ_CP115607.1, read as the reverse complement.
TATTTTGCGTGAATTTGAAGAAGAAAAAGCCCGCTTTAATTACGCCGATTTTAACGACATACTGCTTAAAATGCGCCACGAACTGCGCAAGGGTGCGCCACTATACTATGATGAAATTTTAGTCGATGAGTATCAAGATACCAACTCGCTTCAAGGCTCACTAATCGACGCATTTAGGACAAAAAGCCTTTTTTGCGTGGGCGATTTCGACCAGAGCATTTATGCCTTTAACGGCGCGAATATCGATATAATCGGCTCTTTTGGCACCCGTTTTAGCGACGCGAAAATTTACACGCTAAACATAAATTACCGCTCATCTAGCCAAATTTTAGCCCTTGCAAACAAGGTCATTTCAAACAATCCGCGCCTGTATGACAAAAAGCTAGTCGTAGGGCGCACGGGCAAATTTAGCGCGCCAAAACTGCATGTTTATGATGAGATTATGTCGCAATACGGCCATATCGCACAGCAAATCAAGCAAAGCAGGCGCGCGCCTGAGAGTTTTGCGGTGATTTTTCGCAACAACTCCTCGGCTGACGGGATCGAGGTCGCGCTCAAAGAGCTAGGAATCGGCGCGAAGCGCAAAGGCAGCACGAGCTTTTTTGAAAGTCGCGAAATAAAGGCGTTTATGGATATTTTCGGCGCGCTGATAAACCCAAAGGATATGATGGCATTTCTTGGGATTTTAGAGTATGCCAAAGGCGTGGGAAACGCCACTAGCAAGGAAATTTTCGACGCGCTAATCACGCTTGGTGGCGGAAATATCAAAGATGGCTTTTTGCGCCCTGATATGAGTGCGAAAATTTACGAGCAAAAAAAGCGAAATTACCAGCTAGGACTTTTTGACGATATGGATTTGCAGGCGAGTTTAGAGCGGTTTAGCACGCTTGGATTTAGCGAAAATTTCGCCAAAAATCCGGTGCTAAAATACAACAAACTAAACGAAAGCGCGGCTATGATTTTGCACGAACTATACACGCTATTTAGCAAATTTAACCCAAATTTTGGCGCTGGCGAGCTAGTAAATTTGATAAAATCCTCCAAGCTTTTTGCCATAATCGCCGATAATATCGCCACTCACAGAGCCACGCTCAAAAACGGCAAAATAGATCTCGATCGCAAAACGAACGAAAATGAGAAAATTTACAACAAAGTAGCGATTTTAGGCGGGATTGCGAGCAAATACAAGGACGCGGGGAGTTTTTATAACTTCATCACACTTGGCGCAAAGGAAATGAGCGAGGGAGAGGGCGTAAATCTGCTAAGCGTGCATGCTAGCAAGGGTTTGGAGTTTGATAGCGTGTTTTTGGTAGATTTGGCGCAAAACCGCTTTCCAAATTTGAAGCTAATGGGCATGGGTGGCAGTCTAGATGAGGAGCGACGACTATTTTATGTAGCGGTTACTAGGGCGCGAAATGAGCTCTATCTAAGCTACGCGAAATTTGATAAAATTCGCAAAATAAACTATCAGCCAAGCTGTTTTTTAGTCGAAGCTGGTATGGCGTAAATGGGGGTAGAGATGAGTTTTCACGCAGAAATTTGGGAAATTTTAAACGCTGGCAGTCCTAACGAAAAAATAGAAAAATTTGCAAAATTTTACGCAAAATTTTGCAAAAACGAAGTAGAATTTGAGCCAAATTTTGAGCCAAAACCGCTCGAAAATCCTAGCTATGCGAAATTCGCCCAAATTTCACAGGTCAAAGATATAAAAATCCAAAACAAAAATTTAAAAAAGCAAAATGTCGATAAAAACGCCCTATTTCTGCACTCTGTGGCGCATATCGAATACAGCGCGATTGATTTGGCGCTCGATGCGTGTTATCGTTTCGCGGGACTGCCACGCGAATTTTACGCTGATTGGCTAGAAGCGGCAGAAGATGAGGTGAGGCACTTTTCGCTCGTAAATGCCGAGCTAGAAAAAACGGGCTTTTCTTACGGCGATTTTAGCGTGCATGACGGGCTATTTGAGGCGCTGAAAAAAACTCAGCACTCGCTAATTGAGCGCATGGCAGTGGTGCCTAGGCACTTGGAGGCTGGCGGGCTGGATGCGAACTTTTATCTGCTTTCGCATATCGATGAAATGCCGGATAAAAGGCCATTGCGGCCGCTTTTGGAGATGATTTTGCGCGAGGAAGTTTCGCATGTAGGCAAGGGCGATAAATGGTTTAAATTCGAGTGCGACCGACTTGGAGTTTTGCCAGAGTGCTTTTTTGAAATCGTTTTAAAACACTATCCTAAGGCATTTTCTACGGCTAGAATAATAAACGAAAACGCCCGTTTAAAGGCAGGTTACTCACCAAAAGAGATAGAAAAAATCAAAGAGCTTCAAGCTCAAAATTTTACCAAATAGCGATAAAATCGCATTTATCAAAACTTAAAGGATTAAAAAATGGCTTCGTTAATGCAAAGAGATGTTTTACTCGAATACGCTTGTGTTGGGCATTTATTCCCCACAGATAGGGACGAGAAAATGAGAAGTGATAGCAAAAAAATGGGCGAAATTTATCATCAAATTTTAATGAGCGAACATGAAAGCATTGATTTTGAAAAAACGGCTGAAAAAATCGAGCAAATCCGCGAAGAATACGATATGAAGCTAATGGGGCGGGAAGTTTCATTTAATACTCACGGCTTGTTTTTGGAATTTTTTGCAGAAAAATTGCGAGAAATTTACGGGCAAAATTTGCAAAACTTCTTTGACGAATTAGAAGAGAAATTCGCTAAATTCGATATTTTAATCAGACCTACGCAAGATAAAAACTTTGATTATCACAAATTTTACACAGATGAGAAAGTCGCTCGCACAATGTTTCTTTCAAAATACGATATGAGCGATGATGAGATAAAAAATGTGCTTAGAAATATCGCAACTCAAATGCCAAATCTTGCAAGGCTCATAAAATCCATAGACGGCGGCACAACCACGAATTTTGCGACTTTGCAAGCCTATAAAGATAAAGAAATTAGACAAAATTTGCTCTGCGACATAGCCAAAATCAACGAAAACGCCGAATTTTTCGCCCAAAGAGCGAGCCAAAATGTATGGACTGAGGTGATTTTGGATAAAAATCCACTCGCAAAAGCTGGCAACGAAGCCCCAAAAGCCTATGTTTTAGGCGGTCAGCCAGGAGCTGGTAAGGCAAATATGCTCCGCCTAGCCCTTAACGAGCTAGGCGAAAATGGCGTTGTCATAAACGGCGATGAGTTTCGCAAATACCACCCCTACTACGCCCAAATTTGCGCCCTTGATAGCCAAAAAATGGCAGAGCGAACAGCCGAGTTTTGCGCAAAACTTACAGAAATAATCATAAATAAAGCAATCGTAGAACGCTATAATATCGCTATTGAGGGGACTTTTCGCACAGCTGATACACCAATTTACACGCTTAAAAAATTCAAAACAGCAGGTTACAAAACGGAAGTTTTAATCCAAACTTGCGACGGCGAGCTTAGCTGGAAATCTTGCAACGAACGCTATGAAATTTGGAAAAAACTCTGCCCGCAAGAGGCTCGCTATGTCGTGCAATCTCACCACGATTTGGTCGTATCCAAACTAAATGAAAATCTTAAAATAGTGCAAGATAGCGGATTTGCGGATAATATCAGAGTTTTTACAAGAGAGTAAAATTTGGCAAATTTTGTTTTTTTTTGCAGATACTGCGTCTGAAATTTTATGCAAAATTCGCTGAGTGCAATCTCTGATACTGTGCCGAAATTTCGCCCAAAATGTCATTGCGATGAACAAAGTGACGAAGCAATCTAGTAAAATTCCAAAGAATTTTGAAATTTAAAATGCAAATTTTGGCTTAATAATCAAAAATTTGAAATTCTAATTAAATTTTATATTTTAAAATTTTTGGTATTCCCTAGATTACCACGGAGATTTCATCGCCTCGCAATGACGCTTGAAAGCAAAATTTTTTTCAAAATAAAAAGCAAAATTGCGGCACAGTATTTTGGGGTTGCATAAGCGGAATTTTAGAATTTTGCAAAATTTAAAAAACGAAATTTGGCAAAATCAAAATTTCGCCGAATTTTGCCTAGCTTTCACTCTCCTGCACGCATACGGCGATAAAATATAGCCCCGCCGTATCCCCTGCAATAATGCCCCGTATCCCAATCGTCCCACTCCCCATACTCGCAGGCTTTTTTGTAGAATTTCATCGACGCAGCGTTAAACTCGTAAAAATCATCATCGCTATCAGTGCTGGCCTTGGCGCGCACCTCGTAAAAATAGCCCAAAAGTGCGCAATAAGAGCTGTTTTTCTCCTCGCATTTTTGCTTTACTCGCGCCAAATTTTCCTCGCTAGCGAAATTTTCAGCCCCAATCATATCATCAAATTTTGCGGCGTCAAGCTTGTTTTGGGCAGATTTTTTCAGCTCTTTTGGAAGCGTTTCTAGCTTCCTTGCAGCTCTTGCGATATCGTGAGCTTTGCGCAAGTCCCTAACATCGCTAAAATCGAGGTTTTGTTTATCGCAATCTTGCAGCGCACCGAATTTGCACAGCCTATCATACACGCTTTGCACCCTTGGTGCGGGGTTCGACCACATCGGATAATCCTCTAATAAAAACAGGCAACTTTTGATGTTTTTCTCATCGCAACTTTTCTCCAAAATTTCGGCATAACGCTTGCGATCACCGCCAAAAAATTCCTCAGAGCGGATGATTTCACACTTGCTATCATCGCCATTTAGACATAGTTTGGCGATGATTTCATAAGCTTTGCGGTGCTTTTCTTGCTCGGCGCTTTTGTAGTAGTTGATAAGAAAATCGCAACTGCTAGCCCTACCCTCATCGCAGAGCCTAATGTCCTCATCAAGGAAGTTTGCCTGCGCTAATACTGCGCCAAAAATCGCGCTTAAAAGCAGCTTTTTCATAAATTTTCCTTTTGTAAAATTTAGGGCGAATTATAGTGAAATTTTGAATAAAATTTGGTAATTCTGACGCCAAAGAAGCGTCAGAATTTTATGGGTTAAACTAATCTTTGTTTTTTGAAATACTCTTTTGGAGCCTTGCATAGTGGGCATGCGCCTGGGGCCTTTTTGCCACGATGGACATGACCGCACACTTCGCAAACCCAAACTTCCTCATCAAAACTCTCGAAAAATCCCTCTTCAAGCAAGATTTTTTGAAGTTCGTTGTATTCGCGTTCGTGCTCGACTTCGACCTTGCCGATAGCGTTAAATAGCCTTGCGACCTCTTTTTTGCCCTCTTCTGTCGCGATTTGAGCAAACGCAGGATACATGCTTTCATGCTCGTATCTCTCGCCAGCTGCGGCGTCGATTAGGTTTTTATCCATTTTATCTAGCGGAATTCCCGCTGCTGCGTGGTGAGCTTTAAGCTCGGCTCTTGCGTGCCATTTTTCATTTTCAGCCGCTTCGTAAAAGTGGCGCGCGATAGCGTGAAAACCAGCTTCTTTGGCTAAATCTCCGTAAAGGTCGTATTTATTTCTAGCTTGTGATTCGCCAGCAAACGCCTTCATCAAATTTACCTGTGTCAAATCCTCTGTGATGCATTTCATCGGCTCTCCACAGCATGTCAAAACTGCGCCCTCGCCTACTTTTTGCACTTCGACTTCGCAGCCACATTTTTCGCATTTGTATGTTTCGTATTGTCTCATACTCTCTCCTTTATCAAAAATTTGGAATTTATGATAACCAAAAGCTCATTAAACTCTACTTAATAAAAATTATTATTTAGAAGTGAAATTTCAAATACAAATTTACATATAAATTTAATAATTGTTGTGTTTTACGCCCAAATTTTATGATAAAATCGCCCTTTTTAAATTCTCATCAAAGGAAAGAAATGAAAAAAATATTTCTAACTACACTTCTTAGTGCAAGCGTTGTAAGTTTTGCCTTGGCAGAAAAATTAGTTGTCGCAGCTACTCCTGTGCCACATGCCGAAATTTTAGAGCATATCGCACCAGAGCTAAAAGCCGCTGGATACGAGCTCGAAGTCAAAGTTTTCAACGACTATGTTACTCCAAATTTAGCCACAGATGACGGCAGCGTGGATGCGAACTATTTCCAACACGAGCCATATTTAGTGGAATTTAACGCCAAAAATGGCACAAAACTCAAAACAACAGTTGGCGTGCATTTAGAACCGATGGGAATTTATAGCAAAAAAATCACAGATCTAAAAGATCTAAAAGACGGCGCCAAAGTAGCTGTGCCAAACGACCCTACGAACGAATCTCGCGCACTTGATGTGCTTGCGGATGCAGGATTAATCGAGGTTAATAAAGATGTAGAGCTTCGCACAGCCCTAGATGTAACCAAAAATCCTAAAAATATCCAAATTTTAGAGCTTGAAGGTCCAAATTTGCCTCGCACGCTCGATGATGTCGATATCGCTGTAATCAACTCAAATTTCGCTTTCAACGCGGATTTAAACCCAGTTAAAGACTCACTTTTCATCGAAAAAGCAGTCGGCAACCCATACACAAACATCGTCGTCGTCAAAGAAGGCAATGAAAACCTACCAAAAATCAAAGCCCTTGATAGCGCACTTCAAAGCGAAAGTGTGAAAAAATTTATCGAGGAAAAATACAAAGGTGCGATTGTTCCATCGTTTTAATCCAAATTTAGCCTACGAATTCGTAGGCTAAATTTCGCATTTTTTCTCGTATTGCTTATATATTTACAATCTTTTTTTATAATGCGCGCAAAAATTTTCAAAAAAGGAAAAAAATGAAAAAATTCTTATCAATCAGTTTCGTCGCCGCTATGGCGCTTTCGCTAAATGCTGGCGTGCTAGCTAGTGTCAAAGGCACAGATATCACGGTCACAGATGAGGATATCGCACCAGTTTTCGCTCAAAACCCACACGCTACACCAAGCGATGAGGACAAAAAACAACTAATCGATCAAATGATTAAATTTAAACTTATGATTGCCGAGGCTAAAAAAAGCGGTATCGTAAATAGTGAAGAATACAAAAAACAAGTCGAGCTTGCAAAAGATGAAATCGCCTTTGCTTTGTGGCAACAAGAGCAGACAAAAGATGTCAAAGTAACCGACGAAGAGGCCAAAAAAATCTATGATGATAATAAAGACAGCTTCATGCAACCAGAAAGCGTCGTAGCTAGCCACATTTTGCTAAAAGATGAAAAAGAGGCAAAAGACGCTATCGCTAAACTAGAAAAAGTCAGCAAAGACAAATTAAAAGCCGAATTCAACAAACTTGCCAAAGAAATTTCAACAGATCCAAGTGCCAAAGAAAATGGCGGCGATTTGGGCTCATTTGGCAAAGGTATGATGGTAAGCGAGTTCGAAGAGGCTGCGTGGGCGCTAAATAAAGGCGAGATTAGCAAAACCCCTGTGAAAACTCAATTTGGCTATCATGTCATCTACAAAGAAGACCTAAAAGAGGCTGCTCCTGTGGAATTTGACAAAGTAAAAGAGATGATAAAAGCTCAAATTGCGCCAAGCAAACTAAACAAAAAAATTGACGATATCGCAAACGAGCTATTTAGCAAACAGACAGTAGAATACGCAAAATAAAAATGTAAATTTAATGCGCGGAATTTAATAAAATTTAAGTTTCGCGCAAATTCTAAATTTCAAATTTAAGGGAAATTCGTGCTTACATCAATCGTAAATTTTATCGTAGAATTCGTCGCAGCGTGGGGATATTTCGGCATTTTTGCGATGATGTTTTTAGAAAGCAGTTTTTTTCCATTTCCAAGCGAAGTCGTGATGATTCCAGCAGGATACCTCGCTAGCAAGGGCGAAATGAGCTTTGCCATAGCATTTGCGTGCGGGCTAGCAGGGAGCGTGGCTGGGGCTGTGTTTAACTACTATTTGTGCTATTTTTTCGGGCGCAAATTTATTGATAAATTTGGCAAATTTATCGGCGTAACAAACGAAAAATTCGCCAAATTTGAAGCATTTTTCAACAAACACGGCGAAATTTCTACATTTAATTGCAGACTAATCCCAGGTATCCGCCAATACATCAGCCTGCCAGCAGGTCTTGCGAAGATGAATTTAGCGCGATTTTGCACATTTACAGCACTTGGTGCTGGGATTTGGGTGTTGATTTTAATGCTACTTGGATATTTTATCGGCGAAAATCAAGAATTAATTAAGGAAAAATTGCATATAATCACGCTTCTTTTATTGGGATTTGTCCTACTTCTTTCTGTAATTTACATACTTCATATCAAGCGAAAAAATCGCTAAATTTAAAAAAATCTTAAAATAAAAATAACAATTATAAAATTTTGAATTTAAAGTAACATTTTAACGAAAATTTAAGATTGTTTTTAGGTATTTAATAATACAATCACATAAATTCTTTCAGAAAGGACTAGTGATGGAAACTAGAAAAGAACACGATTTTATAGGTGAGCTTGAAATTCCTAACGACAAATACTATGGCGTTCAGACTTTCAGAGCTTTGGACAACTTCAAAATGACAGGTCGCAAACTTGGCGATTATCCATTTTTTGTAAAAGCATTTGCACAAATCAAAAAAGCAGCAGCACTTTCAAACAAAGAATTGGGCGTTTTAAAACCAGAAATTGCTGATGCGCTTGTAGCAGCTTGCGACAAGGTTATCGCAGGCGAATTCGCAGATCAATTCGTAGTAGATATGATCCAAGGCGGCGCAGGAACTAGCACAAATATGAATGTCAATGAGGTTTTGACAAATGTCGCTCTTGAAATTCAAGGTCATGCCAAAGGCGAATATCAATTCATCCACCCGAACGATCACACAAACCTAGGCCAAAGCACAAACGATACATACCCTAGCTCAATCAAAGTCGCAGCTTATGCTAAACTTACAGATTTGCTAGCTGCTATGGAAGAGCTAAAAGGCGAATTAGAGAAAAAAGCTGAGGCTTTCAAAGATATCATCAAAATGGGTAGAACAGAGCTTGAAGACGCTGTCCCAACTACACTTGGCAACACCTTCCACGCTTTTGCAAGCTACATTAAAAGCGATATAGCAAAAATCAAAGCTGCAAGAGAGTCAATGAGCTTTTTAAATATGGGCGCAACTGCGATCGGCACAGGTATCAACTGCCACCCAGATTATAAATTTGTAGTAGAAAAACACCTAAGCCAAATCACTGGCGTTGAGTTCAAACCAGCTGAGGATTTCATCGCAGCTACACAAGATACAGGCGATTTCGTGCATGTATCTGGCGCACTAAAAACAGCTGCTGTAAGAATCAGCAAAATCATCAACGACTTACGCCTAATGAATTCAGGCCCAAGATGCGGTCTAGGCGAAATCAACCTACCACAAATGCAACCAGGTAGCTCAATCATGCCAGGTAAGGTAAATCCTGTAATTTGCGAAGTTGTAGGCGAGGCATGCTACGAAGTCATCGGCAATGATGTATCTATCATGCTATGCTCTGAAAGAGGCGATTTCGAACTAAACGCTTTCGAACCAGGCATTGCTTATAATCTATTCAACTCAATCGTAATCTTGGAAAACGCAGTTAAAACACTAAGCGACAAAGCTATCAAAAAACTAACTGCAAATCCAGAAGCTTGCTTAAAATCAGTGCTAAACTCAGTCGGTATCGTAACTGCATTTAACCCAATTTTAGGTTATGAAAAATCAGCAAGTATCGCAAAAGAGGCTCTCCAAACTGGTAAAGCAGTCGGCGATATCTGCTTAGAGCGCGGTTATTTAACAAAAGAAGAAATCGATAAAATTTTAGATCCTAAAAACATGCTAAATCCTGGCATGAAAAAAACAGGTAAATAAATTTTATCGTGGTAGGTCAAATTTTGACCTACCCTAAATTTAGAGTTTTGAATTTTCAAAGGAGTCTTGCATGGATATTATGCTATTTGTCCAACTGGCCGTATTGCTAGCTGGTATCTACCTAGGCGTTCGCTTAGGCGGCATGGGCGTCGGATACGCCGGCGGTTTAGGTATCGTCGTTATGGCGATTATCGGTATGAAGGTGGAATTCAAAGATATTCCAGTAGATGTTATTTTGATCATCGCATCAGTTATTTCAGCGATTGCTGCTATGCAAGTTGCAGGTGGTTTGGATTATTTGGTTCAGATTGCGTCTAGAATTTTGCGCAAACACCCAAAACAAATCAATATCCTAGCTCCGGCTGTTACTTATATGCTAACAATCCTAGCTGGTACTGGTCACACTGCGTTTTCTATGATTCCAGTTATCGTAGAAGTTGCTAAGGGTCAAAACATCAAACCAAGCGCACCACTAGCGCTTTCAGTTGTATCAAGCCAAGTCGCTATTACAGCTTCACCTATTTCAGCTGCGTTCGTAGCTATGACAGGTGTTGTTGAGCCACTAGGTGTAAGCTATCCAAAACTACTTTTCATTTGTATTTCAACAACATTTGTTGCTATGATTATTACAGCGGTTCTTGTAAATACATTTTTCAAACTAGACCTTTCATCAGATCCAATCTATCAAGAAAGACTAGCAAAAGGTTTAGTTTCAGAGGTTAAAGTTACAGAATACGCTGAGCCAAAACCATTTGCAAAACGCTCAGTTGCGATTTTTGCTATCGGTGTTTTGATTGTCGTTGCTTACGCTCTTGCTATCTCAAAAAGCGTTGGTTTGGTCGAAAAACCAATCCTTTCTCGCGACGCTGCTATTATTAGCTTTATGCTTACAATCGGCTTTTTTATCACAGTTTTGTGCAAAGTCGATACAGGCAAACTATTACAAGCAAACACTTTCCAAAGCGGTATGAGTGCTTGTATCTGCGTCGTAGGTATCGCATGGCTTGGAACTACATTTGTTAATGGCCACATCGATCTTTTCAAAGATGTAGCGAAAAATATCGTTAGCAACTATCCATTTGTTTTAGCTATCGTTTTATATTTCCTAAGCTGCTTGCTATATTCACAAGCTGCAACTACAAAAGTTATGATGCCAGCAGTTGCATTAGCACTTGGTATGACTAGCCCAGAGACAGCTGGACAAGTTTGGGTTTTGGTTGCTTCTTTTGCTGCTGTATCAGGTCTTTTCGTATTACCTACATATCCTACGACTTTGGGTGCTATCGCTATGGACGATACAGGCACAACAAGAGTTGGAAAATATGTATTCAATCACAGCTTCTTCATCCCAGGAACTATCATGGTCGCGCTATCAGTAGCGTTAGGCTTCTTAGTAGCTCCTGCCTTAATCTAATACTAATTTCTTGCAGAATTTATTCTGCAAGAAATTTTTAATTTTAAAATTCAGTTCTTTTGAAAAATTTCTTCGAAATTGTAAATTTGCGATAGTATGTATGAGAGCATATCTGGCGTAACATCGAGTTTGTAATCGTATTTGGAGATCAAATTTAACTCCAATGCCAAATCGCTAATTTTAAGATTATCCAAAAGCAAATCAGGCGCAAACAAATCTCCGTTAAATCTCACCACGCCACGCTCATCGTCCCCCGTGTGAATAAGCGCAAAAAGGCTTTTTAGCTCGTCGTATGTTTGCACGCTTTCTAGCGCTCCACTTGGCAAAAGCTCGTTGTGCGAAGCATAAATCGCGAAAATTATCCTATCGCAAAGCTTATTTAACGCCTCGCTTAGCAAAAGATGATTTAAGCTCTCGTTTTGGATACACATATCCTCGAAAAGCGACATACGAAAAATTTTAAAATTTCGGTAAAGTTTGCTAGAAATATCTTGTTCGCGATACGCCGTGCGCTCCCTCATCGTCACTGGGATACCGGATTTTAGGGCGTTGTAATTTAGTAGTGCGTAAAATTTGCAAAATTCCAAAAAATCCAAATCTTCAAAATAAAAGCTCTGCCACTGCGCTTCGTAATCTAGGTAAAATCTCAAAATTTTTTTATCCGTGATAATGAGATATCTAGCCTCCTCGTGCTCGCCAAGCCTAGCAAACGCCCTTGGAATAACCAAATTTTTATCAGGGTTTGCCTCATTTAAAATTTCGATTATCCCTATGACCCTGCCCTCATCTATGATATGCGCGCCATAGTCCATAAATTTCATACCCTCATCAGGCAGATATCCCAAACACGCCCCAAAAAGCCCTAGCAAATACTCATCGTTTTTGCGTATCGCGCCAGCCTTTTTGTAAAATTCACAAAACCGCTCCCACGCGATATTTAAATGAAGTCTATCAATATGGGTTTGGGCTTCGATTAAAAGATTGTCGTTGTAAAGTTTCGATCTCATTTTTCTAGTCCAAAAAGTTCTCGTATGCTAACCCCGTCGTCTTCGCTAAGCACGCTAAATGCGCTAATACGCGAGATTAGCAATCTATCTTCTGCGATATCAGCCCTATCCTCGCCTATGCTTAGTGAGGTAATCGCCGTTTTGCCAATCACCGCGCGCTCTTTATTCATACGCCTTAGCCCCCAGACATTGTGAAGCACGGCTGGTGCGCCCTCTATCTCGCCTACATAGAGCATTACATGCCCTGGCATATAAATCACGCTCGCATAAGGTTTGGCGTGTGTTTTGATCAAATTTAGCTTCTCGCTCGCACTTAAATTTGCTAGCGAAAATGTCCTTCCGCGCTTTGATTGCGCCTTTGAATTCCTTGGGAGCCAAAGCCCAAAATTCGCCAAAAAATCCTTTGTCAGTAGCGAGCAATCGCGCAGCAGTTTGTATCCGCCCCAGCCGTATTTTTGCCCTATCAGGCTTGCGCTGATTAGTTTTGCGTTTTCGCTATTTAGCTCGGCTGGCCAAATTCTGGCAAATTTATCCTCCACAAAATACGCTCTCACGCCCTCTTTGCTAATCATCTTGCCACCATATAGCCCGCCACCAGCGAAATCATACGGCAAAATCGTCCCCGTGCGCGCTCTAAAAATTTCACGCCTATTCTCGTCAAAAATCGGCGCATTATCCTGCAAAATCGCTATAAATTTCGAATTTTTATACGCGCTAGCGCCGTTTATCCCCATTTCTTGCACATCGCTAGTCTTCACCCAGCCCCACACGCCGTCATTTTGCACGAACGCCCAGACGCCGTCTTTGCTAAAATGCGAGATAAAAAGCGGATATCCCACGCCAAGAGCCGAATTTGCCGCATAATCAAAAGGCTCGCCCTCGCCAGGCTCGCTAGGATCGCCAAAAATCGGCATATCGCTTGGAATATTTCGCAAAAGCGTGTTTTTTATGGTGATTGCTGGGATATTTACGCTACCAAGAGCTTTTTTGTTCGCATTTTCGTGCATGGCATCATACACGGCTTGCGTGTAGATGTTTCCCCCTAGATCAAAATGCCTGCCCTTAGCGTAGTTTAGCCCCCAAAATGCGTCCTTTGGGCTAGCGGTTATTTTTTCAGCGTCCCAAACGCGAAAATACTTTTCCTTAAAATTCTCCCCACTTGCCACGCTTTGGGCGCTCACAGGTGGCAAAATTTCCGCACTTTGCTCAAATTCCAATGCCAAAACCTCTGGATTTTCGGGGATAAATTTGGATTTTTGTGGCGTGTGCGAGGCACAACCAGCCAAAATCCACATAAATGTTATAAATATTAAAATTTGCCTTCTCAAAACTGCTACCTTTAAAAATTTTTGGCTATAATTTTGCCAAAAAACAGGATAAAATTTGATTAATTTCGTATCACAAAAGCTCAAATCACAAAATGTATTTATCACAGGCGGTGGCGGTGTAGGCAAAAGCTATGTCGTCAAAGGCGTCATCGAAGAGTTTCGCACTCACGGCAAAATCGTCATCGTGCTAGGCTCAACCGGCATTAGTGCCGTAGAAATCGGCGGTGTAACCTTGCATAGTTTTTTTAAATTTGGCATTAGCAAAAATTTTGAAGAACTAAAAAAATTAGACCGCTCGCAAAAAGCCAAAATAACTGAACTTAACAAAATTCTCTCAATTACTGATTTAATCGTGCTTGATGAGATTTCAATGGTCGGCGCTGATGTCTTTGAGATGATCGAATATCGCCTCGTAAAGTCCAAATTTAGCGGTCATTTGCTAGTAACGGGCGATTTTTATCAACTCCCGCCAGTCGTCAAAAAAGACGAGCTAAGTGCTAGCAAACAAGGCTCGCTTTTGCGTATGAGCGAATATGCCTTTGGCACGCACGCATGGGAGGAGATGAAGTTTTTCTACATAGAAATGCTAGGTTCTAAGCGCACGGACGATGAGAGTTTGTATGAAATTTTATCACAAATCAGGCTTGGCAAAATTAGCGAAAATTTAGCCAAATTTTTGGCGAATTTAATCACTCCGCGTGAGAGTTTAGACGATAATGCGACCATAATCTCTGGGCGAAATGCCGAGGTCGATGCGATAAACGAAGCTAAGCTAGCCGCGCTAGATTCGAGGCTGTATCTGTGCGAGGGGCTATGCGAAATCCACGAAAACACTTACGATGATAATAAAATTTCAAAATGGCTAAATTCGCTGAATTTAAGCCAATCCCTGCGCCTAAAAGTCGGCGCAAAAGTGCTTTTTACGATGAATAAATCAGGCGAGTTTTACAACGGCGAAAGTGGCGTGGTAGAAAATATCGAGCTAAACGGCTTTGGCGAAATCGAATCTATCGTAGTGCGCAAAAAATCAGGCGCCTTCGTGCGAGTCGAGCGCGCGGGGTATGATTACAGCGAGATTAGAGCGGACGAGGACGAGGCGAGCGATTTTTTAATCGCGCGGTATTATCAATTCCCGCTAAAACTCGCCTACGCGATCACAATCCACAAATCCCAGGGCATGAGTATCGAAAACCTAGCCTGCGATATCGATAGGATTTTTGCCAACGGCCAACTCTATGTCGCGCTCTCACGCGCCACGAGCCTAGACGGCTTAAAAATCCTCTACACGCGCAAAGAAGGTCTTTACGCCTACCTTTCGCGCATAGTCAAAATCGACAAAGCCGTGGTGAAATTTTACGAAGAAAATGAATTTTTTAAAATTTATAATCAAATTTTGTGAAATTTTGCATTAGATTTATTGTTTTTAATCTTTATGGTGGGCAAGGATACCCACCATAAAATAGCTTCTTTTACTATTTCGTTGATATCATATATAAATAAACTAAAATATTCACTATTACAATTCCAAATAGATAAAAAACAGGTTTATAAATATGAACTTGCGATATTCCGTAACTAGCGACATAGCCACAATAATAGCAATATGAAATTATAAAACTTAACCACATAAAAAGCATGGTAATTTTTAATAACTTTATGAGTATTTTTTTGTATGCAACTCGTTTAAAAAATGCAGAAATTAAAATTCCAAACAATGAAATTATCATCAAAAACCATGTGAAAAAAACAAATAAAATAACCTGAAACGGCATATATAAAAATAATTCGTATGGGATTATATAGCCTAAAATCATCTTTACAATATCTAACACAGTTTTTCCTTGAAATCCAAATTTTAAGCGCCATAGAGCGGAGATACTTGCTTGCCGATATACCAAACAAGAATTTCTGCCATGCCAAATCAAACAAAATCAAAAATCAAAATTTCAGGCGCAGTGTTTCTGGATTGCGAAGCGAAATTTTAGAATTTTGAATTTTAAAAATTTGATTAAATTTGCCAAATTTTGCCCGAATTTAAATAAAATTCGAGCAAAATTTCAAAGCAAAATTATAAAAGCCCAGCTTGTTCTTTTAGGTGTTTGGCGTAGCGCTCGCGAATTAGCGGGGTAAATTTGCCGATTTTGCCGCCATTTATCGGCTTGCCGTCAGCTTTGATGACAGGGATCGCCATCAAAGAAGCTGCGCTGATGAAAACCTCGTCCGCGCCATAGACTTCCTCCATGCTAAACGCCCTTTGCTCGACTTTTAGCCCAAGCTCGCCCGCAAAGCCCAAAATCACCTTGCGTCTAATGCCCGGCAAAATGTCGTGCGATAGCGGCCTGGTAATCAAAACGCCGTCTTTTATGATAAACGCACTCGAACTCGAACACTCAGTCACCAAGCCGTCTTCTACCAAAAAGCACTCGAAAGCCCCAGCCTTATGCGCTAGGTGCTTTGAGATACACTGCGCTAAAAGCGAGATTGATTTGATATCGCGTCTATGCCAGCGAATCTCAGGCAGGCTTACGATTTCGATACCTTTGGTGCCAAGAGGATTATCGAAAATCACTTTTGAAAAGGCATAGGCAAACACGGTCGGCTTCGTATCAGTATAGTCGAAGTCCCTAAACGCCGCACCACGGGTGATTTGTGTATAAACCACGCCCTCTTTTACGCCGTTTTTGGCGATGACTTCGTTTAAAAATGCCTCGTATTCTTCGTGAGTATATGGGATTTTAAGCTCGATTTGTGCGACAGAATTTTCAAATCTCTCCCAGAAATCGGCTTTATCGCAAATTTTGCCATTTACCACGGGTGCAGCCTCATAAATGCCGTCCCCTAGCATGAAACCGCGGTCAAATGGGCTTATCGCAGCGTCTTTGGCGCGCACGATTTCGCCATTGATATAGACAAAATCATCGTTATTCATATTAGCTATCTCAAACATTACGCTCTCCTTAAATTTAAAAGGTGATTTTATCTTATAAAAATTAAAATTCAGATATAATGGCGCCAAATTTGAGAAGGAAAAAAGATGAATAAAAACTGCAAAGACAAAATTTTAAATATTATGTTTCATATCTCGGATAAACCTGTGCTTTTTCGCGATTTGTTGGAGGCAAACGCTGAGTTTAACGACGGTATGCTAGTCGATCCCGCTAAGCTAAATTTCAGATTTAATTATGGTCGCTCATATGCGATTTTTGGGACATTTGCCTTTGTTTTCGTGATGTTTGCCATAGGCATTACTCACCTGCTTTTTACCAAAATCGACTTTCACTTTTCCATACTTTTTACCATTTTGCTGACCTCTGCTGTCTTTATCGGATTTGACTGCTTTAAGGCATGGGGACGCAAGGAAATCACTAAAAATTTAATCCAAAAAGCTTGGGCAAATCACTTTTTGTATTTTCCATACGAAAAATACTCCAAACCTGTCGAAAAAATCTACAACGAAGCCCTTAAAAACGATATCGCCAAACGAGATTTAGAACAATATGTCCTAAATAAAATAGTCGAAATCAACCCAGAAGAATAAAATTTTAAAATTTGAGATATTTTGATATATTGACAATTATCGAAATGTATGATAAAATCTCGCAATTTTAAAAAAGGTAAAAAATGAAAATTGATGTAATTGAAATTTGCAAAGCACTAAACAACGAAACTAGACTAAATATCCTTAACTGGCTCAAAAACCCAGACGCAAACTTCCCACCACAAGGCAGTTCGCTTGGCGAAGTAGTCGATCTAAAAGGTGGCGTGTGTGTCAGCAGTATCCAAGAAAAGGCAGGCTTGTCGCCCTCTACCGTGTCAAACTACCTCGATATGCTCCAAAGAGCTGGGCTTTTGCTCTGCGAAAGACACGGCAAATGGACATATTATCGCAGAAACGAAGAGGCGATAAAAGAGCTAGCTAGCTATATAATCAAAGAGTTGTAACCCAAATTTTATAAATTTTCAAATTTTACTTTTTTTAAATTTACATTTCGAAAATCATAAAAATATCGAATTTTAAAAATAAGGAGAAAAAATGAACTACAACGGCACAATCTACCGCCCGCCAATCGAGGCAAACACCCTTTTACTCCCCATTACAGAGGGTTGCTCGCACAACTCTTGCTCGTATTGCAATATGTATGCAAATGTGAAATTTCGTATGCTAAGCCTTGCGCAGGTCGAGGAATTTTTAGCCGAAATCGTCAAATTTCACGGCTCTTACGCGAGGGAAGCGACACGCATTTACCTAGTAGGTGGCGATCCATTTGCGCTAGGAACGAAAAAACTTTTAGCACGAATCGAGCTAATCAAAAAATATTTGCCAAATATCAAAACTATCACAATGTATGCTAGAATCGATAATATCGCTACCAAAAGCGACGAGGAATTAATCGCGCTAAAAGAAGCTGGCGTAGATGATTTATACATCGGCATAGAAAGCGGTCTTAACGCCGCAATGCGAAATTTAGGCAAAGGTTACGACGCAGATGATAGCAAAACTCAGTGCCTAAGGCTAAATAAAATCGGCATTTCGCATTGTGATTTGCTTATGCTTGGCACGGCTGGGCGTGGCATGGCAAGCGAGTCTGCACAAGCAATGGCGAGGTTAGAAAACGAAATCAAACCAAGTAAAATTTTACTAAACACAATGACCGCGTTTAAGGATACGAAGCTGAATGAGCAAATTTTAAACGGCGAATTTATCCCAGCCAGTGAAAAGGAAATTTTAGAAGAAGAGCGCGAGTTTATCGCAAATTTGGAGCTTGAAGGCACATATTTTTGGGCATTGCACCCGTTTGATAGCGTGAGAATTGACGGCATACTTAACACTCACAAAGAAAAAATGCTAAGCAAACTAGACTTTGCAATCAAAACTATCGGTGAGAAAAATTTCGACAGAGTGTCGATTAGCGGAAGTTTATAAAGAGATAAAATGAATTTTGCAAGTGGAATAAACCGCCCACCATACGAGAGCGCAGACGGGTATTTGCAGACTACGATTGGCTGCTCGCACAACCACTGCCTGTTTTGCACATATTTTAAGGATCAAAAATTTCAAACTTCGCCACTAAGCGAAATCGAAGCCGATATCAAAGAAATCCCAAGCGTTTTTGGCGCACCAAAACGGATATTTTTGCAAGGCGCGGACGGCTTTGCGGCTAGTTACGATACGCTAATGAGAGTCGCCGAACTGCTTCACAAATATGTCCCAAGCGTGAAAAGTATCTGCGGATACGCTAGAATCGATAATTTCTACGATAAAAGCGCCGAGCAGATTCGAAATTTAGCCGCCGCAGGGTTTGCCGACCCATACATCGGTGTCGAATCCGGCGATGATATCGTGCTCAAAAAAATAAACAAAGGCTACACGAGCGCACAAGCAAGGGAAGTTTTAGAAAAGCTTGACGCTGCGGGATTTAAATTTTTCTAAACGGCGCTGGCGGGCACGACTACGGACTAGCTAACGCCAGACTCACCGCCAAACTCTACTCTGGCTTGCACCCTAGCATGATAAATACCTCAATGCTCACCGTGGTGCCTGGCACGCCACTTTACCGCGCTATGCAAAAGGGGCTTTACACGCAATCGAGCGAAATGGAGAAGTTAGAAGAAATTTACGAATTTATCCGTTGCTTGGATAATAATACGATTTTTATGAACGAGCACGGCTCAAATCTCTTTCATGTCAAATGCGAAATTCCGCGCGAAAAGGAAAATTTGCTAGCTTACATTAAAGAATTTATGCAAAACAGCGATGAAAAAAAGCTTAGAGAGTATCGCAAAATGATAGTTAGGGCGTTTTGAAATTTAGGCAAATTTGCGTTTTTGCAAATTTGCCACGAATTTAAAATTCAAACTCTCTTATGCTTTGCCCCATTTTGTTGTATTTTTTCTTAAATTCCAACGGATACTCGAATTCTAGGGGTGTCGCGCCGTTTTTGCCGATACTCACAAACCTGCCAAATGGCACGCCGTTTTCATCTACCACAGAGCAAATTAGGGTTTTGTTATCATCTGCGATTATGCTTTTTATGATTTTTACGATACCGCCAGCTGGTGCGAAATACGCCGAAGTGCCAAGCAGGCTAACGACGCTTTTACCGCTATTTAGGGTATTTTGCGAGGCAGTGTTTAAATCAGTGGCTGAAATTTTAGCGTTTATCTCGTCCTTTAAAATCACCATTTCATCGTTGTGAGTGCCTACCACTGGGGCATTTAGAGCCGAAATTTTATCCCCGCTAAATTTCGCAATCTCAAATTTCAGCCTCGCACTATCTAGCTCGCCAGCCATGCCGATAACGCGACTAGGGGCGAAATTGCTTGCTTTTTGCGCGCACAAAACCATTAAATCAAGCGGATTTGTTACGATGATGATTATCGCATTAGGGGCAAATTTAGCTGTGTTCCTCGCGCACTCGCTCACGATTTTAGCATTTGCTCTTAGCAAATCTTCCCTGCTTTGCCCCGCTTTTCGCGTAAGCCCAGCCGTGATTACTACGATATCTGCGCCCTTTAAAAGCTCCGGCTCGCTTCCAGCGCGCACTTTCATATCGCACTCGCAAAGGCTCGCTAAATGCGCCAAATCCAGCGCCTTACCGCGCGCGATATTTTCTGCGATATCCACAAGCGCGATTTCGCTGAAAAACCCAGCTAAATTTTCATTTACAATCACATTGTTTGCGACATTTGCGCCGATATTTCCAGCTCCGATTATTGCTATTTTCATTAAATTTCCTCTATGATTTTGTTTAAAATTTTGCTTGGGCGCATGATTTTTTGCATTTTGTCAAATTCCAGCATAAAATATCCGCCAAAATCCACGCCTTTGCCCTGTCCCGCGTTTAATTCATCTAAAATTTCCGCCTCGTTTTCGCTAAATTTTGCATAAATTTGCTCGAATTTTGGCTCGAATTTAGCCAATTCTTCCGCCCAAAATTTAGCCAAAAAATAGTGGCTGGCGCGAATATCATTTTGCCCTACTTCGCGGCTTGGGGATTTTGCTTCATTTAAATACCTAAAAATAGCCGAATTTAGCGCATTTGCTAGGGTTTTTGCTTTTTTGTTTTGCTCTTTTTGCGCTACAAATTCCAGCGCCTCACACAGCGCCATAAACTCGCCCAAACTATCCCAACTAAGGTGATTTTGCTCCCTCATCATAGCCACCAAATCCGGCGCAGTCCCACCAGCACCCGTCTCAAACATCGCTCCACCCTCCAAAAGTGGCACGATTGAGAGCATTTTCGCGCTACTTCCAAGCTCCAAAATCGGGTATAAATCGGTCAAATAATCGCGCAAAATATTACCCGTCGCGCTTATGACATTTTGCCCGCTTCGAATAATCTCGTTTGTCTTAATTACGGCTTTATACGGATCTAAAATTTCAAAATTTGTGCCCCTAAATTCGGCGTTTTGAGCGATTTGGCTTAGTAAAATTTCTTTTATATTTCTATCGTGCGCCCTAGCCTCATCTAGCCAAAAAATCAGCTTCTCGCCACTGATTTTAGCGCGCGAAAACGCCAAATTTACCCAGTTTTTAATCGCTTTTTCTTTGGTTTGCGTCATACGAAAAATATCGCCTTTTTGCAAATCATACGCAAAAACCACTTCGCCATTTTCGCTTACAACCTCGATACGCCCGTCATTTTCCATGATAAAGGTCTTATCGTGCGAGCCGTATTCTTCGGCTTTTTGCGCCATTAATCCCACATTTGCCACGGCTCCGATTTTAGCAGGATCTAAAAACCCATGCGCCCTCAAATCCTCAATCATCGCCTCGTAAATTTTAGCGTAGCTTCTATCAGGGATCGCCGCCATTGCTTCGCGCATTTGCCCGTCTTTGGTGCGTAGCCTTCCGCCGTTTCGTATCATCGCAGGCATTGAAGCGTCGATTATCACCAAATTTGGTATATCGAAATTTGTCGTATTTTCGTCGATATGATAAATTTCGGGTAAATTTGCAAACGCTTCATCAAATTTAGCCTTTATTTGGGCGAAATTTGGCGAATTTTTTATTTTTTCATATACCCCTTTTAGCCCGTCGTTTGCATTTATGCCTAATTTCGCAAATTCATCTTTAAATTCGGCGAAAACCCCCTTAAATAGCACGCTCACAAATCGTCCGAAAATCACAGGATCGCTTACCTTCATCATCGTAGCCTTCAAATGCGCGCTATACACAAGCCCGCTTTCTTTGGCTTTTTGCGCGCTAGCGGCGATAAAATTATCAAGCTCACTCACGCTCATAAACGCGCTATCTACGACCTCGCCAGCTTCGATTTTTAGGCTTTTTAGGCAGGTTTTCTCGCCATTAGCGCAAGTGAAATTTATGCTTAAATTTGCACCATTAGCGAAAATTTTCGATTTTTCAGAAGCATAAAAATCACCCCCTCTCATGCTTGCCACGCAGGTTTGCTCGCTCCCGCTCCACTGGGCACTCCACACAGGATTTGCCCTAGCGTAGTCTTTGACGCTTTTTGCTGCGCGTCTGTCTGAGTTGCCCTCGCGAAGGACTGGATTTACCGCGCTTCCTAGCACCTTTGCATAGCGGGCCTTGATAGCTTTTTCCTCGTCGCTTTGCGCATTATCAGGGTAGTTTGGCAAAGCATAACCCCTCGCTTGAAGCTCGCTAATGCAGGCTTTAAGCTGTGGAAGCGAGGCTGAAATATTTGGTAGTTTTATGATGTTTGCGTCGCTATTTTTGGTCAAATTTGCCAAAAACGCCAAATCATCGCTAGTTTTTTGCTCCTCGCTTAGATACTCGCTAAAATTTGCCAAAACCCTGCTAGCAAGCGAAATATCAGCCGTTTTCACCTCGATATTTTCCGAGCGCAAAAACGCCCTAATTATCGGTAGTAGCGAGTGTGTGGCTATGGCTGGGGATTCGTCCGTGTAAGTGTAGTAAATCGCCATAATCTCTCCTTTTTGTTATTTTGCATTTCGTGCGGCTCTGACATTGCGCTCGTGCTCGGCCTGTGTTTTGGCAAAATCATGCAAGCCTGTTTTTTTATTTCGCATGAAATATAAAAATTCAGTGCTTGCTGGCGCAAAGACCGCTTTTATCGCGTTTGGCGAGACCACGCACACAGGCTCGTGTGGCAGGCCGTCGTTTAGGTATGTGTTGTAGTGGCTAGTATCGGTGCGGATACGCGCTGGCGTAACCCTAGTGTGCGAATACAGCCCGTAATTTAGCGTGCCGTCCATTTGAAGTCGCATGCCGATTTTTAGGCGGTTTTCGATAACAGAGGCTACGATTGGCATTTCATCAGCGTTCGCGGCCTCTTTTTGGATAATCGAAGCCTTGATTAGCGCCTCTTTATAGGCTGTATCGTTGCAATCGGCGCAGTGTTTTTCTCTAAATTCGGCGTGAAATTTATTCGCACTCGCGCTTAAAATTTTAATGATATTTTTTTCGTTTTCGTTTTTATTGATTTTATAGGTCTCTGGCACCAAAAATCCCTCATAAAATGGCGCAGTTGCGTTGTATTCGCTCTCTAAAATTTCAAAGCTTAACGCACGGGATTTGGCTAAATTTTGCAAAAATACTATCGTGGTCTCGCCAGGAATTAGCTTGATTTCGTTCATCACAGGCTTTGCGTGAGCTAGCTCGTATAAAAATCTATATTTTGGTAAATTTTCCGCGCTAAGCTCCAATTCACCGGTTTTTGCGCCACCATAAAGCGAGAGAAGTCTAGCGTGAGTCTTGCCAAATCTCGCCCCAGTCCCCAGCGAGGATAAAATTTTTACCGCGCTTCCTTGACCAACTGCGACGATTTTTGGATTTTGCGCGCTTTGGTGAAAATCCCAGAAAATAACTGCTACGAAAATTAGTAAAATTTCAACTACAAAAGATAAAAAACGGATAAGCCTGCCCAAAGATTGCATAATTTTCCTTAATCAAATTTTGCGAAATTATACGAAAATAAGCCCAAATTTTGCCTAAATTTTATATTATACGCACAAATTTATTTAGCCAAAAGTTTGGAGAGCGTGTGATACGAAAGATAATCTACGGATTTTTTACCATTTTGCTTTTACTTTTTATGAGTGGAATTATCTTTATAAAAACAGGGGTAAAAATCGATAAATTTGAGAATAAATTCGTCAAAATCGAGGGATTTTTTTTAAAGCTTGAAAACAATCTAATCTTGCGCGTAAAAGATCTACAAATCAACAAAAAAGAGCTTACAAGCGCAAATCCTACCCCAAAAACCCCAGCCGAGCTTAGAGAAAAAAACGAAAAACTCATCGAATATAGCAAGAAATTTACCCTTGCGATGAAATTTTTCGAGGAGATTAATATCCAAAATTTGCGCATTGGCGAGGATAAAATCGAGGTTTTATACCACGATGATATATTTTTTATCGACACTCGCTACTTTCGTATAAACGCAGGCCTTAGCCAGCTTAGCAACGGACTAAAAGTAAGCGTAAATGAAATCTCACTCAAAGATTTCAACGCCACGCTTAAAGGCGAGGCTAGCGCGAATTTCAAATCCAGCATTTATGATTTTAACGGCACATTTGCTTCGCATGAAATCTCAGGCGAAATTTCTGCGCTAAATGTGGGCTCAAATTTAAATTTAGAGGTTTCAAACGCCCACGCCACGAGTCTAAAACGCTTTATGGACGAGCTTGGCGCGCTCACAGGCCTTAATCCTCACGCCAAAGAGTGGATTTACGGGCTGGTCGTAGCGCAGAAATACTACATCGACACCCTAAAAATCGCCATTGATTTAGACGATCCCCACGCCGATGAGAAGCGCATTTTCGCAAGAGCTAGCGCGCAGGATTTAAATGTGAGCTTCGCTAGCACCGTTTCGCCAGTTTTGGCTGATTGCGCTGATATCACACTAGAAAATGGCACGCTAGATATCGCTATCGGCAATCCGACCTTTAATGGCATTAGCCTTGATGGCTCTGGGGTGAAAATCAAGCAAATTTTTAGCGGAGAGCCGATTGTCGCGCTGGATTTGCGCACCAAAGAAAATATCGGCAAGGATTTGATTGATATTTTGGCGTTTTATGGCATAAATGAGCCAGTGTATGTCAGCAAGGCCGAGCAAATCGACGCACGAGTGCTAATCGACATCGACCCAGTGCATGAAAGCGCAGCCGTAGATGCAAATGTGAGCCTAAAAAACGGCGAAATTATGATTTCAAAGGCGAAATTTAAAAGCTCGCACGCTAGCGTGCATATCACGGAGAAAAAACTTGATATCAAAAACTCAAATCTAGGCAATGAAATTTTCAACGCCACAGCAGACGGGACTATTGATTTTACCACGCGAAAAGCTAAATTTAGCGGAGAGATAAAAAGCTTTAATATCACGGCTGGGGATAATGAAATTTTAAAATTCTCAAATGTCAAAGACAATCTCACGCTCGATTTTAGCGGGACTGCGCCGATTTTGCACTCGCAGTTTTTAGGTGCAGATATGAGATTTGGCGATAAAATCGACATAAATGTAGCCGAGATAAAAGATCTAATAAATTTTTCCAAAACCCTCAAAACTATCGGAATCACGGGCGGTGATGCGCACATTAGCACGGCTGATTTTTCAAATTTCACAATCACTAGCAAAAATTTGAAATTTGACTTTGGTTTGATAGAAAAAAATGGCAGGTATTACAATAGCGATAGTCTAAATTTAAAGGTCGCAGGAAGCTCGCTAAATGGCGCTACGGGCAATGGCAAACTAAGTTTTAGCAGTGGCAAGGCTGGCACAAATATCACGCTAAAAGACCTCGATATCATGATAGATACTAGCGTCCAAACCAGCGAATTTAACTCAGGCTCGAATTCTGCGCGCTCGAAATTTAACTTTTCTGGCACAAATTCATCTGTGATTTTAACCGATATGAACAAAACTATCGACTTGGTGTCGTATTCAGGCTCGCTTTCTGGCAAGGATATGAGCCTAAATGCGAAATTCAAGCAAGGCGATTTTAAGCTAATTTTCAGAAAAAGCCTATTTCAAATTTTCGCGCAAAATATCAGTGGCAGGGAGCTGAATCAAATCATCGGCTCGCAAAGCTTCGATAGTGGAAATTTCACGCTCAAAGCCAGCGGAATCGATCCAAGAAACTATCGAGGGGAGATTTTGGTCGAAAATACATTTTTGAAAGATTATATCGTCTATCAAAAACTCCTTAGCTTCCTAAACTCCGTCCCTTCGCTTCTGGCTTTCAAAACGCCAGATTTTAATGACCGCGGATTTAGCGTGAAAAACGGCAAAATTTACTTCCGCCGCAGCGAGGATAAAATCTATCTAAACGCAATGCAGTTTGAGGGCACGAGCGCAGATATCGCAGGAAACGGCGAAGTAAATCTAAAATCAGGCGCGCTAAATATTGATTTGGAGCTAAAATATCTCAAAGACGCAAGCTCGATAATCTCGAAAATCCCGCTTTTAAATCAAATAATCTTGGGCGAGGATAAGACAATCTCGACTATCATCGAAATTCGAGGCACTATGAGTAAGCCGACTTACTCGACAGCCGTCACCACAGATGTTTTAAAAACCCCATATAATCTCATCAAAAACACGCTAATGTTGCCGTTTGTGATCTTTAAGGACGAGAAATGAAACAACCCCTAGACGCCAAAGAAAATTTCGCCGCTTCGCTACTTTTTTGGATGGCCAAATTCGTCAGGTATAAGCTAAGCTCGCTTTCAAACAAAGAGCTTAAAAACGAGGAGCTGTTTAGCAAAACCATAATGGCACTAGCCAAAAATGTCCCAAATATAGGGGCTCTCTCAACCCTAGCCAAAGACGCTAGAAACGCGGGGCTAACGGGCATTAATACATATTTCAACCCGCTTTTTAAGCTCTATAACGCGCTTTTATCCTACGAGCTAGAAAGCATGAAAAATATCGACGAAGAGCTTTTAAGCGAGGTTTTGGCCTCTATCACGGGAGGGCTTAGCGATGCGAGCAAAAAAAACTACCGAATCGCCGTGATAAACTTTTTTGGCTTCATCGACCGCCAAAACGAAACTAATGGCGCCTCGCACAACTACGGAATAGAGCTTAAAAGCTGGGGCGGCGTGAGCGGAAATCGTGGCGTGAAACTGCCTGAGTTTTTAAGCGAAGATGAAATTTCGAAATTTATCGGCGCAATAAATAGCGCGGATTTTAAGAAATTTACCCATAGAAATAGATTGATTTTAAAGGTGATTATCTACACAGGAATCCGCGTCGGAGAGGCGATAAACCTGCGCCGCAAGGATATCAGTGAGGACGGAGATTTGTATGTACTGCGGATACGAGGCAAGGGAAATAAATACCGCGTCGTAATGATAAAAAAGCGCCTTATCCAGGGCGATTTGGACGCGTTGGAAACGAATTTTGCAAACAAAGATGATTATGTCTTTACCAACAAAAAAGGCTCGGCGCTCACTCAGGCTTATATCAGCAGAATCGTAGAAAAACTGCTTTTAAGCGTAGGAATTCGCAAGAAAAAAAACGGCGCGCACATGCTTCGCCACACCTTTGCAACCATGCTTTACAAGCGTGAAAAAGATTTGGTGCTAGTCCAAGAAGCCCTAGGGCATGCGAGCCTGAATACCTCGCGCATTTACACACATTTCGATAATGAAAAACTCCGCCTAGCCGCAATGGTAGCGGAGGACTTTTCTGGCGAGTGAAATTTGGCGTGAAATTTGCGGAATTTGAGCGTGAAATTTTGAAAATTTTTTGATTTGTCATTGCGAGCAAAGCGACAAAGCAATCTACGAGCTTAAAATGCCTTACGCTAAAATTGCTGTCATTGCGAGGCGAGTATCGCCGAAGCAATCCACGAACGCAAAATTCATTGCCCTAAAACCGCTGTCATTGCGAGGCGACGCAGTCGCCGTGGCAATCTACGAGCCAAAAATTTCGGCGCAGTATTTTTGCAAAATATTAAAATTTAGCCCAAATTCAAAAAATCGCTCAACGCTAAATTTAAATGGAATTTTAAATTTTAAAATTCAAGCCCAAATTTTACTTGAAATTTTGCGCAAAATTTATCATAAAATTTATCGTAAAATTACACGCAAATTTCAAACAAAAAGCCAAATTTGACCCAAATTTCAGTCCAAAAGCCTGTCAAATTTGATTTTATAAATTTTATTTAGGATTGTTTGGATATCGCCAAGCGCGCTTTTGTAGCTCTCGATTTTCAAAAAATCGTCATAAACGCTAAATTTCGCATACAAATCGTAAAAATTCTCGCCACTTCTATTTGTGATATTTTTCAGCGTCTCTTTGTGCTTTTCTAGCAGTGTCGAAATCTGCCCCGCAACCTCAAATTTAGAGCGTTTAATCATCTCGCTATCCAAATTTTCGTCTTTTGCTTTTTCGGCTGTTTTGGCGGTGTTTATGTTCCACTGCTGGTTTCGCACATCTACGCTCGCAACCCTTCTAGTGTGGTCAGCGTCAAGGTCGATTTTAGTCGGCGCATGGTATTCATCGACGCTGAAATCTTGACCATTTAGCATGATATCGACGAGGCAAAACATAGTCTCTTTGTCGTTTGCGATGTGCAAAACCTCGATGAGATTGTCGCTAGCGTCGTAAGCCGAGGCATAGACGAAGTGAAACTCCACATCTTTTCGCCCGATTCTGGTTTTGGTATGGCACACGCCCTGATACAGCCTTGGAGCCTTGTCGCCGTAAAACCTAATGCGTCCCGCACTGAATTTCAAAAATATATCGCCCACATCGCCAAAAAGCACATGGCCAGCTCTAAAAGTATCGACTTTGAGATTCGATAGCGAAATATTGTAGCGTTTGATACGATCGAAATTTTCGTTTGCCACGCACATATCGCAGATTTCTTTGTTTCTGCCCGCCCAAAATGTCAAAATATCCTCGTTTATAAACAGCTCGCTTGCAACCACGCTATCAATCATTTTTCGCCCTTTGTAAAAAAAATAAAGTTTATATTGTATCCCCCCCCCTCTTAAAATGGGCTAAAATTTGGGGAATTTGCGAGGAAATTTGAAAATTTTTATTGTTTTTTACTACGAGTAAATATAACAAGTAAAGTCGTCAAAACTGAAAAATTTTTATCACCGAATTTATAAAATTTTATAATGCAAAATTTATCTTTGCGATGTTTAATTTTTTTTATAATAAAAAATTTCAACTTGTATGTCCCATACAAAGCACAGCACACGAAAATTTTTCGCATAAGATTACTAAATTTTAGGTATAGGCTTTTAAAATTTGAATATCGCTGTGTTTTGTGCGTTATAAATTGATGATTATCACTTAAAAATTTTAAATTTTTAGTTATAAAAAAAGCGCATCTAGCGAGGCTAGACGCGCTTTAAGACAAAATAAAAACTGAAATTATTTATCTCTTAAACCAAGTTCTGCAACTAGTTTTGAGTATGTAGCGTAATCTTTATTTTTTAGATATTTCATCATTCTTTTTCTTTGACCTACGATTTTAAGTAGTCCAAGGCGAGACGAGAAATCTTTTGGATTTGCTTTGATGTGATCTGTAAGATATGCAATTTTTGCAGAAAGTAGCGCGATTTGCACCTCTGCTGAACCTGTATCTTTCTCTTTTCTAGCGAATTTCGCAACTATTTGTGCTTTTTGAGCCGTGTCTAAAGCCATAATGACCTCCTGATCGGTGAAATAAAATAAGCGGTAATTATACTAAATTTACCTAAATTTTTGCTTTTTTTGGGTAAAATAGTCGGATTTATCAAAAAAGGAGAGAAAATGCTCTTTACAAAAGCGTCAGAATACGCCCTACTTGCGATGATTTGCATAGCTCAAAATCAAAATAGCGAATCTGTGGATGTCGATACGATATCTGAAAAACTTCAAATTTCACGCAGTTTTTTAGCCAAAATTTTGCAAAGCCTAGCCAGAAGCAAGCTTTTAAACTCATTTAAAGGTGCAAAAGGCGGATTTAGCCTAGCCAAAAAACCTAGCGAAATCACCCTACTTGAAATCATCACAAGCGCCGAAAAACGCAAAGCTTCGATTTTTGATTGCACACAAGAAGGCACCAAAGGCTGCCCAAACGGACGGGCTTTGTGTCGCGTAA
This sequence comes from Campylobacter sp. VBCF_01 NA2, assembly GCF_027797205.1. NCBI lineage: Bacteria > Pseudomonadati > Campylobacterota > Epsilonproteobacteria > Campylobacterales > Campylobacteraceae > Campylobacter > Campylobacter sp. VBCF_01 NA2. The sequence goes on along the minus strand of NZ_CP115607.1, from coordinate 669,115 downwards.
ATCTCATGTTTAACGAGCTTCAAGACAAAGTCGATGAGTATATGCAAAATGTCACCTTGCAAGACATTATCAAAAAAGAGCGTTAATGAAAATTTACCACCTAAGCCACACCGATTTAGACGGATACTCTGCCCAGCTCGTAGTCGCGCACTACCTTAGTGGCGTGGAGTTTTTTAACGCAAATTATGGCAAAGAAATCGTCGAAAAATTTGACCAAATTTTGGGCAAAATCGATGAAAATTTGCAAACTAACCCAGACGCAAAATCACTTGTTTTGATAACTGATCTAAATTTGCTCCCCGCTCAGTGTGAGAAATTTCAAACACAATTAGCGCAAAAAAACGCCAAAATTTTCTTGCTCGATCATCACCAAAGTGGCGCAGAGTGCGCGCAAAAGCACCCTTGGTATCTGCTGGATAATTCTCGTTGCGCTACCAAAATCACCTATGATTTTTTCAGCGCGATTTTTGGCGAGGACGAAGAGCTAGCGAAATTTGTCAAGGTCGTAAATGCAGTCGATATCTGGCTAAAAGATGAGAGCGAGTTCGAGCTTGGCAAGGTTTGCCTTGGTATGGTCGCGGGCGCAAAAGAGATCAACAAAATCATGTTCGAAGAGCAAAGCAGAGAGTATATAAATTTTTTGCTAAATAAAATTTTTGAATTTCAAAATTTAAACGAGCCTCACATCGCCCTAGATGACGCGCTTCACGCTATCAAAAAAAGCTTTTTTAACGCCGAGCGAAATGACACGCTAAGCAACCTAATCTCGGATTATGTCGTCACGCTCCTTGGCGCGCAAAAAGACAAATTTATCATCAAATACGAGAACCACAAAGGCATTTTGACCTACAATATCGGCAATGTCAGCGTCATCGGAAATGACTTTTTGACGCGCAACCCTGATATGGACTTTTTCATCGATGTAACCTCGAAAAAAACGCTAAGTTTCCGTGCAAACGGCAAAGTCGATGTGAGCGCAATGGCGAAAAATCTACTTGGCGGTGGCGGACACGCAAACGCTAGTGGCGGGATTTTTATCGGCTTTAAGGACGCGAATTCATACGAAGCGATAAAGTCCCAAATCGAACAACTCATAAATTTAAAAACCCAAAAGGCAGAAAATGAAATCTGAAAACGAAAATTTAAGCAACGATGATTTAATCTACGAGCTAAATATCACACTCGAAGCCATGCTAATCTACGCTGGCGTCAGACGCGACAAACTCCAAGCCGCCGCGCAAGCCTATATCGAAAATATCGACGAAGTCCTGCAAAACTCAGACGCGCAGGGTGCAGACGAACCAATCGCTGTGGTTGAGTTTTTGCGCGCAAACAAACCTGAATTATTTAATTAAAATTTTAAAAATTTATTGAAGGGAGATTTTTATGAAAAAATTTTTAGTTTTAGCATTTGTAATGCTTTTTTCGACACACGCTTTCGCAGCGGAGAAAAAATACCGCTTGCGCCTAGCTAGCACCTGGGAGAGCACTATGCCTGTCCTTGGCGACGCGGCTAATGAATTTAAAAAATACGCCGAAGAGCTAAGTGGCGGACGATTGGAAATCCGTATCGACACTCCGTCAAAGCACAAAGCCAGCTTTGGTGTTTTTGATTTCGTCAAAAGCGGTCAGTATGATTTAGGCTATACTTCGCTGTATTACTACAAAGGCAAGGACGCAAAGACCATGCTATGGACTGCCGTGCCATTTGGTATGACTACTGATGAGCAACACGCTTGGTATTATTATGGTGGCGGAAAAGAGCTAAATGACAAAATGTTTAGCGCGTATGGCATGAAGACATTTCTAATGGGCTCAACTGGCATGCAAATGGGTGGTTGGTTCAAAAAAGAGATCAACTCTCTTGCCGATTTGCAGGGCATTAAATTTAGAATTCCTGGCTTTGGTGGCGAGGTAATGAGCAAACTAGGCGCTACGATAAACACTGTCCCAACTGGCGAGCTATTTATGGCGCTAGAAATGGGAACAATCGACGCTGTGGAGTGGGTAAGCCCGGTGTATGATATGCCTCTTGGCTTCCACAAAGTGGCGAACTACTACTACACAGGCTGGCAAGAACCAGCTGGGGATTGCCAAATTTTGGTGAATTTAAAGGCTTTCGAGAAGCTTCCTGCTGATTTGCAAGCTATCATCGAAGCAGCAGCTCGTATGGCTGGCGAAAACTTCCAAAACAAGGGCTTTTATGAGAATTCTAAAATTTGGGCAGAGCTTAAAGCGCAGTTTCCAAATGTGCAAGTCCGCAATTTCCCAGCCGATGTAGTCGAGAAACTAAGAAGCGCGACAAATGAAATTTTAGATGAAGAAAGTGCGAAAGATCCGCTTTTCAAAGAGATTTTGGATAGCCAAAGAGCGTTTTTAAAAATCGGTCGCGAGTGGAACAAAATCAGCACAAACGCCTATATCAACAACACTTCAAGCGATTCAAATACTTCGAATTAATTTGTAGGGCAAGCTTGCCCTACTTTTAAATTTTAATTTTGTGGCAGTTTGCAACGATTCAAAAAATAACACGCAGGACAAAATCCACTCACCCCCACGACAAACGGCACTAGCCCCACTGCGCCCCACCAGCTGTGATAAAACGCCCCAACTACCATGATTATCGCGCCGATTACTATGCGAATCATACGGCTTTTTATGCTTTGCATATTCTCTCCTTTTTTCTAAATTTTACGAATTTGGCGCGATTATAGCATTTTAAGAGCGCGCGTATAGTGATAAAATCACCGAAAATTTGTCAAATTTAGAAATTTTCGTAGCTAAATTTGACACAAAAGTGTCTAAAATTTTGAGTAAAATCCAATCGAAATTTAAAGGAAGACAACAAGATTAGTTTTGGACTTTTCAGACCGGCAGGTGCTCATTTTGGCACATTTAGCGTCAAGGACGAAGAAGAAGCTATACAAATAATCAAAGATTTCAAAGTTGGCGATAAAAAAATTACTGATTATTCACAATACCACGATGATAGTTTAAACAAAATAGTATCGGATTTAAAAAACGATATAGAATTTCTAAGAGACACGATAATCGATGTGCAAGACAACGAGCGAAATTTAGAGAAAAAAATATCAAATTTAGAAGAGAAAATAGCGGTTTTAGAAAACACAATAATCGATTTAGAGCACAGACTAGATGGCATAAACGATAGGCTTGAAGCTAGTTATTTGTAAATCGCGCGATAAGCAAAGTTTGCAAAGCTAGCTTATCTCGCCTAGATACCCCGCGATTTCCGCTTTTATCTCATCATTTAGCCAGGCTGGTTCGACGACCTTGATATGTGGCAAAAACCGATAAATCAGCGGTTTGACCTCCATAGGATTGCTAAACCCAAACTCAATCTCGATCGAGCCGTCCTCGCACTCCTTTGTAAAATCGCAGTTGATATATGGTTTGCGCCTAAAATACTTCGCGATCACTTCATCTATCCACAGCCTCGCCCTATACTTGTCTTCTAGCTCAAACCACACCGAGCGCGCCTGTTTTATGCGCTTTTGCACCTGTGCGGATGTTTTGAAAACCTCGGGCGTGATTTTTATATTTTCGATATCTTTGAAATGAAATTTCTTAAACCTATCCCCTTCGCCACAGTCGAACACAAACAAATACCAAAATCCCTCCAAAAACGCGATTTTTAGGGGTTTTGCTTTGAATTCATGCTTGCCGTAAGTGCATTTGATGATATTTTTGTTTTTTATCGCTTTTTGGACAAGGCTAAATTTTTCTATTGATTTTTTATCCAGCTTTTCGTTGCCAAAAAACGCCAAAATCTGCTCGTCCATGCCCCCAAGTAGCCCAGAAATCAGCTCACTATTTTTGAAATAAAAGTCAGAGGATATGTTTTCGCACAGACTTGCTATCAGGCTTAGCACCAGCCTCTCTTCATCGCTTAAATCCCGCATTTGCGCGCTAGGGTCGTATTTCCAGCTCCACCCCTCTTTCACCACGCCATAATCCCTCAAAATCTCCATATCTCTACCTATCGTCTTTGCATTGACACCGAAAATTTGGGCTAATTCTTGCGTTTTTGCGGGGCGAGATTTGATGAATTCAAAAATTTGATTTAATCTTTTATTTTTTTTATTTTCCACTTGTTTTAGCGGTAGCATGAAAAATCCTTGAAATTTAATAAATTTTGCCCTATTTTATCAAAATTTTTGGCATAAAATTTTAATCTAATGCGATAAAATTTACGAAAAATTTTAAAGGGCAGATTATGAAATATATCATAGGAATTTTGGTTTTTATCGGATTGATTTTCGGCGGGGTTTTCGCGCTACTTTGGAGCGATTTTGGCAACTCTATCACTAAGCCTCATATCGAACGATACCTTTCGCAAAAAACAGGCTTTGATATTAAGCTCAATAAATTCGACCTTAACTGCGACGATTTCGACATTACGGCGCTAATTAATGGCGAAATTTCGGCGCATTTGGTGGGCAAATACGACATTTTTTCCAAAAGCTTCGACACAAACTACGAGCTAAACGCAAAAGATCTAAAAAGCTTTGGCGTAGCACTTGACGGCGAAGCGGTTTCGCTAAATGGTCGCGTGCTAGGAAATATGCAAAAAATCAGCGCAAACGGCGCAGGACGGGCGTTTGATAGCGATGTGAAATTTCTAGCTAATCTCACAGATTTCATGCCCACAGACCTGCAAATCGTAGCGCCAAATTTAAATGTCGCCAAAATTTTAGCCGTGGCAGGTCAGCCACTTTACGCCACTGGAAATGTCGCCATTAACTCCAATATCGTCGCCACAAACGGCGCACCAGAGGGCAGTGCGACCATAAAATCGCAAAATTTATTGCTAAATGAAAAGGCGCTAAAAGATCTAAACATAACTATCCCAAGTGGCGTTAAAATCGCACTAAACTCCGATATCAGCGTGAGTGGTGGTATCGCCAAAGCCACGAGCGAAATCAGCTCAAATTTGGCAAATTTGAGCGCAAAACAAAGCGTTTTTGATATGCAAAAACGCACCCTTCAAAGCGATTTTACCCTAAGCGTGCCTGAGCTTAAAAATTTAGCCAAAATCATAAACTACGAAACCTCTGGCGATTTACTCGCTAGTGGCGAGCTAATCAGCGATTTTAAGGATTTCACGCTAAAAAACACAAACATAAACGCCTTTAAAAACGGCCTTAAAGCCGTGATAAATGGCGCGTATAATGCACCTAGCAAAGACGGCAAAGTTAGCGCAAATTTCGCTATTAGCGACTTTGCCAAACTCTCTCACATCACAGGGCAGAAATTTTCAGGCTCTGGCAAGGGCGTGGCTGATATCACGCTAAAATCGGGCAAACTAGCTAACCTAGCCCTAAATCTCGACGCGCTTGGCGGAAATTTGATAGCTAGTGGCAACCTTAGCGCGCTAAGCGTGCGCGCAAAATCGCTAAATTTGGCAGTTATAACCTCGTTTTTGGGCATGGAAGCTATCGGAAATGGCGCGATAAACGGCGAAGCCAAGCTAAATCTAGATTCTGGAATAAATGGCGAACTTAGCGCAAATATCGCTAATGGCGTGCTTTATAAAAAATACCTCGACAAACTTAGTGGCAAATCTTTCCCAAGCGATACGAAAATTAGCCTAAATTTGGGCGCAAATATCAAAAACTCGCTTGCAAATTTTACCGCCAAACTTGGCTCAGATTTGGCGAATTTCGACAAAATAACTGGCACTTATAATCTCAAAACTAGCACTCTAAACGCCGATTATGGCGTAAATGTGCCAAATTTAAGCAAGATGAAATTTCTAACTGGCATTGAGCTGTTTGGCAAATTTAATGGAAACGGCAAAATTGATTATAAACCTAAAAATTTCGCCGTTTCGTTTGCGTCAAATATCCTTGGCGGGGCGATGAACGGCAAGATGATAAACGATGATGTCAGCGTCAAACTCACAAAATTCGCGGTCAAAGAGCTGACCGATATGCTTGGTGTGCGCCACATTTACGACGGCGTTGGGGACATGGATTTTAGCTACAACACAAATGCAAAAAAGGGTAAATTTAACTCCCTCATAAATCAAGGACGCCTCAAAAGTAGCGATTTTATGGGCGTTGTAAGCAAAATTTTAGGTCGCGATTTAGCGGGCGAAGTTTATAATAATGTAACCTTAGATGGCACAATCGTGCAAAATTTAATCACTTTTAACACAAATATGAGCGCGCAAAAAAGCAAGCTAAATGTGAGCGGGGGCAAATTTGACACCCAAAGCAAGCAAATCAATATCCCAGTTAAGGCAAATATCGAAAAAACGGATATTAGCGTCCAAATCACTGGCACCACGCAAAACCCAAAATATAGCGTAGATTCTGCGTATTTAAAGGAAAAATTAAACAAAGAAATCAGCAAAGGTATCGACAAACTCTTAGGCGATAAGGGGGCTAAATCAGGGCAAAATACTGACGCGAATTCTGACGCGCAAAACAACGCCAAAGAAAAAAGCCGTGAAGACAAGGCAAAAGAGGCTGTTAAGGGGATTTTAAAGGGGCTGTTTTAGCGCAAAATTTGGCTAAATTTTAAAATTTAGCCAAATTTTAAAATTTTTAAAATTTCAAAAAATTTCGGCGCAGTATTTTGCAAACCAAAATTTAAACAAAACGCAAAATTTCAAAATTTCAAATCTCAATCACCACGACCTTACCCCTGCTAAGGGCGATTTTGCCTGATTTTTCCATCTCTTTTAGCACGCGCGATACCGCCTCTCTGGCACTTCCGATATGATTGGCTATATCTTCGTGCGTCGCGCACACTTCGCCGTTTGCGCCCAAATTTTCGCGCAAAAAGCCCATTATGCGCTCGCTAAGTGGCGCGAAAATCGCCTGCTCGCTAGCCATTATGACTTGCGAAAAGCGTTTGGCTACGATTTGCAGGGCGAAATTTAGCACAGCAGGGTAGCGTTCTTTTAGGATTTTAAAAATGCTTGGCGGGATTACGATAAGCTCACACTCGCTTCTAGCCTCGACGCTAAGGCGGTTTTGGGCAAGGGCGAACTTGCAAGTATCGCAGATCATACAGCTCTCTCCGTTTTGTATGCTAAAAACCGTGAGCTCCTTGCCCCCAGTGCCGATAAATGCGCGCAAAAGCCCGCTACGAAGCAAAACATAGCCCAAACAATCCTCGCTAGCATAGATTATCTGCCCCGCTCTTAGGCGCTTTTTATACGCGTTTTTGTAAATCAAGCCCAAATCATCGTCCTCAAAATCAAATTTATCGCAAAAATTTCCCTTCAAAAACTCCCAGTCTTGCGCTTCTAGCATATTTCACCCCTAAAAATTTTATAAAGCTTTCATTTTACACTTTTAAACTACCATTTACTTTAAATTACTAATATTTTGAAAATTTTTAAGGAGATGCAATGAAAAGCCTAACCCTGCCACTAATCGTATCGTGCGCGCTCTGTGGCGCAAACGAGCTAGAAAAACCAAAGCAAAATTTCATCGAAATTTATCAAAACGATAGTTTTTTGACCCAAACTTTTAGCCCGGGCAATGCGAAATTTAGCGTAGAAATCCCTGCCACGCTCGATTTAAGTCAGCTTGAAATCAAAAGCGAGTGCGAGCTAGAAAAGCTTGAAGACAGCGGGATTTATGAGATAAAAAGCGACGAGAGAAAACGCCTAGAAGAAGCCCTTGCAAAGGTAGTAGCGCAAAAAAAGGCAATCCAAGCTAAGATTGAATTTAGCAAAAGTTTAGCTAGTTCTGGTAGCGGAAATGCAGATGAATTTTACACGGGCACGCTAAGGGATTTTGAAAATATCGCTAAGCTTCAAGCCGATGAGAGCGCGCTAAACGAGCAAATCGCACGCACACCTAGCGCGCAAATGAGGCATGCGAATTTAAGCTTTGCGTGCGCGCCAAAGAGCGTTGCGTTGCGATACACGGCGTTTTTAAACGAGGGTGCGAGCGCGAAAATCAGCGCCGATACAGAGAAGCAAAAGCTTGCTATCACACAATCAATCCGCGTGAAAAACCCGCTAAATTCGGCTCTTGACGCGCTTAGTGTGGCGATTTATCCGTATGCGTATTCTGCCCTGCTCGCCCCAAGGCCGTTTAAAGCGCAATATATCGGTGGGCAAACTTACGAAGCAGATGGCGTGTATATGCAAAAAGCCATGCTAAATGCCGCGCCAAGGGCTGCGATGAGCAACCGCGCCGCGCAGGCGACAAATGCCCAGCTCACACTATCGAACTCATACACGATTGAAAATTTAAGCATTGCGCCAAATGAGAGCGCGAAAATCGACTTTGACGAGCAAATTTTAGAGGCGAAATTTAGCATTTTTATCGACGCATACAGCCAAAATTTAGCGTTTTTGCAGGCCAAAACAAAGCTTGAAAAACCACTCAACCACGCCCTTACGACAATCGAAATCGACGGGGTAAATGCAGGCCAGGACTGGCGCGAGGAAATACCTGCTGGTGTGGATACTAGCGTGTTTTTAGGACAAAATCGCCTAATCAAAGTCACCAAAAAAATCGATGAGAAAAACACCAAAGAAAACTTTTTTGGCACCAAAAAAACCACGATTTCTAGTTGGAATTACGAGGTGAAAAACACAAGCAAGCGGGCTTGGGATATCGAACTACTCGCCAAAATACCACTAAGCGCGGATGAGAAAGTCAAAATCACTGATAAAAGTGGCACGAAAGCTGATAATATCGACACTGAGGGCCGAGCAAGCTGGAAATTCAGGCTAAATAACGGCGAGGCAAAAACGATAAATTTCGGATATGAAATCAGCGACGCTAGAAGCGAGTGAGATTTGGGTTTCGCGCCCAAATTTTGGGCTAAATTTAAAAAATCATAGGAATTTTTTCCTATGATTTGTAAAATTTTTAATAAAATTTTGTGAATTATTTCACGCTTGCGATGACTTCGATTTCTACAAGAGCGTCTTTTGGGAGTTTTGCGACCTGAACGGTTGAGCGGGCTGGTTTGGTGTCTTTGAAATACTCGCCATACACCTCATTTACTGCCACGAAATCGCCCATATCAGCCAAAAAAATCGTGGTTTTAATCGCGTGGTCAAAGTCGCTTCCAGCCTTTTTCAAAATCGCTTTTAAATTAGCCATAACCTGCGTAGTTTGTGCTCTCACATCGCCACCAGCGAACTCGCCATCTGGCGTGAGCGCAATCTGACCAGAAGTGAAAACAAATCCATTTGCAACGATTGCTTGTGAATACGGCCCAATGGCACCTGGGGCTTTTTTTGTCGAAATTACCTTCATACAGTATCCTTTCAAAAAAAAATTAAAAAATTCTAGCCACTTTTAACTTATGAGCCAATAAATTTAAGTTTTTTATAAAACTACCAAATTTTAGCCAAAAATCAATCCATAAAGTAGCTTTAAAATCGTGCATGCAACGACGAAAAGCAGTATCATGCGCACGAATTTCACATCTTTTTTCACGACCAAATTTGACCCCATCCAGCCGCCTACTATCTGCGCGCAACCCATGATGATACCTATCATCCACAGCACCTGTCCGCCGATGATAAACACGCCTAGTGATACGATATTTGAGACGAAATTTAAAATTTTTGTCTGCGCGACGGCAGTTTTCATGTGAAGTCCTAGCACGCCAACTAGTGCAAAAGTCCAAAACGACCCAGCCCCAGGTCCAAAAAATCCGTCATAAAATCCCAAAAGCAGACCAAACAAAACATAAAATAAATTTTTGCTCATCTTCGCTGCGCGCTCGCTTTCGCCTAAATTTGGGCTTAGCACAGTGTAGATAAAAAGCGCCAAAAGCAAAACCGGGATAATGTAGTTTAGAAATTTCGCGTCGATTAAAAGCACCACGCGCGTGCCAATAAATGCGCCAATGAGAGTGCAAAGTATCGCTAGGGCGATTTTGCGCGGATCGACTAGCCCTTTGAGCGTGAAATTTAGCGCCGCAGAAAATGTGCCAAATGTGCCTTGAAGCTTGTTTGTACCAAGGGCGAGATGTGGCGGGATACCCACTGCAAGCAGTGCAGGCAGGCATATCAGCCCGCCTCCGCCTGCGATTGCGTCGATAAATCCACCAGCAAACGCCGCGGCAACTAAAATCAAAATTTGCCAAATTTCAAATTCCACACTCTCCCCCTTTTAATCAAATTTATTTTATCTCAAACTCCGGAAAAACGCTGTTCCAAAGCGTTTTGAGATTTTCGGTTTTAAAGTCCCCAACCCGCCTAAGCCTGTGCGTCATCGCTAGCATATCTGGGTAGCGAGCGAACAAATGCACCGAAAAATCGTGCGAATATGGGCTAATGTGCGTGATTAGCGGGACTGCGCGCAGACTTTTTATCTTTGTTGCGTTGCCCTCTTTTTCGATTACGATATCAGCCATGGCGCCCAGCATGCGCGCGCTCTCGTCTTGGTTAGAGATGAAGTTTCCTAGCGAATAAAAGCACGGCACGCTTCTGTTATCATCTGTGGTGATGAGCTCTAATGGCTGGATTACATGCGGGTGTGTGCCGATGATGAGATCTGCGCCAGAGTTTGCCAAAAACTGCGCCTGCTTTTTCTGTGTGGCGGTTGGTTTGTGCGTGTATTCCACGCCCCAGTGTGGCAAAACCACCACAAAATCGGCGTGTTTTTTCGCAAGCTCTAAGTCGCTTAAAATTTTTTCCTCGTCGCTTAACAAATCCACCAAATACCCTTTGCCTTTTGGCATTATGTGGCCGTTTAGCCCATAAGTGTAGTTCAAAAACGCGACGCTAACATTGTTTTTTTTCAAAATTTTAACGATTTTACTGCTATTTTGATCTGGCGAAATGCCGATATACGCGATATCCTCGAAGCTAGACCAAAATTTAGCGCTATCTAGTATGCCTTCTTCGCCCTTATCGAGCGCGTGGTTTGTCGCATGGGCGATTAAATTAAACCCAGCGTCCCTCACAGCCTCGCCTACTTCGAGCGGAGAGCCGAAATTTGGGTAGCCTGAGAGCTTTTTTTTATCTTCGATTAGGATTGTTTCTTGGTTTATGATTTTGATATCTTTGTCTTTGATTTCATCTTTGATAAAGCGATAATACGGCTTAAAATCGTGGCTTTTGGCGGTTTTATCATGCGCGCCCTCGATTAGCTTGGAGTGGATTAGATTGTCCCCCACAGCGATGAGAGAGAGGGTGTTTTCGCTAGCACAACCAAAAAGTAAAAATGAAAAAAACAGAATTAAAATTTTCAAAATTTCCCCAAATTTAGCCAAATTTAACACTGCTCGCTACTATTATTAGCCGAATTTTGCTCTGAATTTTGCGTAGAATTTTGCGCTGAAATTTCGCTATTTTGCGCTGAATTTTGCGCTGAAATTTCACTATTTTCCGCCAAATTTTGCGTAGAATTTTGCCCCGAATTTTCGTGCTCGTCGATGATAGCTTGCATTTTAGCGCGGGTATTTTCTAGCCATACGCTATCACTCGTATCGACGGGGTCTAGGTAGATGATTTTCACATGCCCGCTTCGCACGCGAAATTCCTTCGAATCCGCAATCGCCCCAGTGCCGATAAGCACGATAGGCTGGACTTTAAGGCCTAGTTTGTTTGCTATCATTTTTGCGCCGTTTTGAAATTTGAGCATTTTTGTGCCACGATGTCTGGTGCCTTCTGGAAACATCACGATAGCGCGGCCATTTTTTATACGATCATCTACTTCATGCACGATTCGCACGAGCTCGCGAGGGTTTTTGCGATCGACGGCAATCATCTTTGGCAGGGTTAAAATTTTGCCGATTATCGGCAGTTCGCCAATCTCTTTTTTGGCTATCCAGCAGATGTTTGCAGGGTGCGTTTCTTCTAAAACCACGATATCCATAATGCTTTGATGATTTGCGATAAAAAGCCCCACCTGCGGGTCTGGCGAGCCGATGATTTCGATATCATAACCCACGGCGTATCTTTGCCACCTGCCCCACATACGGCGAAATGTGCGGTGCGAGCTGTTTTTCGCCCACATCAGCACGATTACGACCATTACCGTAGCGACGAACCAAAACGAGTAAAAAAGCGCCTTAATCCTTGACAATTTCGTCCTTTTTGATCCAGCCGATTTTGCTGCCACTTAGCATGATTTTATAAAATCCCTTGTTTTCGCCCAAAATTTCGACCTTTTGAGGCTCTTTGGTGACATAAAACACCGTAGATGTCGGTATCGGCAGGATATGCACGGCGGTATTTTTGGCGATTTTGCCGTTTCCATAAGGGTTTTGATAATACAAATTTAGCGCCAAAATAATCACCGCAAAAATCAGCGGAGTGATATTTTTGCTGAGCAAAAACATCACCAAAAGCACCGCTGCGAGGGTGTAAATGGCGATTTGTTTGTAAGCTTCGAATTTTGATTCTTTCGGATTGAGCCCGATTTGCGTGCTAAGATCCTCAGCCTGCGGATTTAGCTCGATACCGAAATTTTCGAATTTTTTCGTTTGCAGATTAAAATAGCTAAAATCAAAATTTTTCACATTTTTGTCGATTACAGCGAAATAATACCCACTCTGGCTAGCGTATCCGCCACGCACAGAATCCACGCCTTGTTTTATGATAGAGGGATTATCCACGCTAAATGAGGCAAGCGCGCCGTTTCGCACGCTTAAATCTAGGGTGAGTAAATTTGAATTATCGTCAAATTTGGCGGTTTTGTAGTTTTTTAGCTTCAAATCATCGGCTGAAATATGGACGAAATTTTCCCTTTTTTCTAGCTTGATAAACTCAGGATTGCGCGGTTTAATCGAGCTTTTTTCAAAAAATTCGCCATTTCGCTCTAAGGTTAGAATAATGTCGTTTATCTTCGCACCCTCGCCGTTTGCGCTAAAATACAGCGTCGTTTCAAACATCTCATCGCCCTGTATCCACGAGATATTATCCTCGTTTAGCCAGATTAAATTCTCCGTGCGATCGATCGCTAGCTTTGGCGTAACGGTTACTTTTTGACCTAAATACACGCTGAAATTTATCCTAAAAATTTCATTATAATAGGCTTTTTTAGGCGCTCCATCGACTTTGAGAGTGAGTTCTTTGGGTTTGATATCCTCATAGATTTTCTCATCAGAAATATCCAAATCCACCTCGTTTGTCGGTGCGAGCGCCTTCAAATCATCAAGGCTAAGGTTTTTATTCATAACCTCGTTTTTATTCATTTTCATCATTACGCGAGAGTTATCACGCTGTGCGCCCTCAGTAGAGCTAGTTTGCTCTGATTTTTTCGGAGCGTATTTGCTCAAATCATCGAGCGAATCTATGCTAACCTCTGGCGCAGCTAGGCTAAGTGCGCAAATACCAAAAAGGGCTAAAACTCTTCTTAACAAACTAGCCCTTTTAGCATTTTTTCGCCGTCCGTTCCACCGAGAATTTCCTCGATAGCGCGCTCAGGGTGCGGCATAAGACCAAAGATTTTTTTGTTTTTATCGCAAATACCAGCTATGCTATCAACCGAGCCATTTGGGTTTAAATCATTGCCATTTTCGTCGCAGTATTTAAGCAAAATTTGGTCATTATCATACATTTTTTTCAAATTTTCACTATCCACATAGTAATTGCCCTCGCCGTGCGCGATAGGGATATTTAAAATTTCGCCATTTTTGCAACAAGCAAGAAATTTATTGTCATTACTAATGACTTTTAGATAGTGATATTTAGAGATAAAGCTCAAATTTATGTTGCGGTTCATCGCGCCCTCTAAGAGTTTAAGCTCCAAAAGCATTTGAAATCCGTTGCAAATACCGAGCAAATACCCGCCCTTTTTGGCGTGAGCGCGCACAGCCTCCATGATAGGGCTAAATTTCGCAATCGCAGCCGTTCTTAGATAATCGCCATGGCTAAAACCGCCAGGAAGCACGACCAAATCAGCATTTAGCGTAGTATCCTTATGCCAAATCACTTCCACATCGCAACCAAGACGCTCAAAAGCATATTTTGTGTCGCGTTCGCAGTTCGTGCCCGGGAAATTGATAACCGCTACCTTCATAGCACAATCTCGTAATCTTCGATAACGGTGTTGGCTAGCAGGTCCTCGCACATTTGCTCTACATTTTTATAAATCGCCTCTTTGTTCTCGCCTTGCATGTCAAGCTCGATTTGTTTAGCCACGCTTACAGAATTTACGCCGCTAAAACCAAGCGAAGTTAGGGCGTGTTTGACGGCCTTGCCTTGCGGATCTAAAACGCCATTTTTCAATTTTACATTTACGATTACTTTCATTTTTTATCCTAAAATTCTTTTTAAAACTTCCTCATAAGCGACTTTTACATCACCGAGCCCTTGGCGGAATACATCTTTGTCTAGTTTTTGGTTCGTGTCTTTATCCCAAAAACGGCAGCTATCAGGGCTAATCTCATCAGCTAGCAAAATTTCGCCTTTACTATCTTTGCCAAGTTCGATTTTAAAGTCGATTAGGCGCAAATTTCTCTCATCGAAAAATTTAACCAAAATTTCATTTATTTTCTTTGCGATTACTTTAAGCTCGTCAAGCTCGGCTTGATCTTTTACCGCACCTAGGATTATGGCGTGTTCGTCGTTTAGGATCGGATCGCCCAAATCATCGTCTTTGTAGCAAAACTCGACCAAAGTAAATGGCAAAATCGTGCCCTCTTTGATACCAAGGCGTTTTGTAAGTGAGCCAGTAGCGACATTTCGCGCGATGATTTCAAGTGGGAAAATTTTGCATTTTTTGACTAATTGCTCAGTTTCGTTTAGCGTCTCAACTAGCGCAGTTTTGATGCCGTTTTTCTCTAATAAATGAAAAATTTGAGTTGAAATTTTGCAATTAAGTGCGCCTTTTCCAGCCTCTTCTGCCTTTTTCACGCCGTTAAATGCAGTTAGGGAATCTTTGAATTCGCTAATTAGCAAATCATCGCTGCCCTCCACAGACCACATTTTTTTGCCTTTGCCCTCGTAAATAAGCTCTTTTTTGCTTGCCATGCTACTCTCCTTTGCTTAATCTTAAAATTTTAATCGCATCGATTGCGGTTTTTAGCTGAATATCGTCGTTAATCTGCTCTTTTGAGATGAAATTTTTCTCATCTTTTTTCTCTTTTTTTTCTTCTTCTTTTTTTGGCTCTTCGACCTTTGCAAGCTCACTTTCTAGGTGTTTTTTCAGGTCGGCTTCTTTGACTGAAAATTCATTTTCGCTCTTTTGAGGCACCTTGCCAGCTGCTACAATCAAATCAGGCGTAACGCCCACAGCTTGGATTGTGCGACCGCTAGAAAGGTAATACCGCGCGATTGTTAGTCGCAAGGCTTCTTTGTTTTCGATAGGCAAAATCACCTGCACACTACCCTTGCCGAAAGTATTCTCACCCACGATTACAGCGCGTTTTAGATCCTGTAACGACCCGCTTACGATCTCGCTTGCACTCGCACTTCCGCCATTTACTAGCACGACGAGTGGCAGGTCGGTTACCTTTTTCTTAGGATCTGCGTTATGTTCCTCGGTATCGGCTTTGTTGCGACCTTTTTGCGATACGATTAAGCCCTTATCCACGAATAAATTCACAAGCCCGATTGCCTGCTCCAAAAGTCCGCCAGGGTTATTTCGCAAATCAAGGATTATCCCCTTTGCCTCAGGGTGTTCTTTTATAAATTTAGCCGTATCAGCCGTAACATGCTGGTCGAAATTTGTCACGCGCAAATACAAAATTTTCTCATCGTCTATCATTTTCGAATACGCAGACTCGACCTTGATTATATCGCGCACGATCTCCACATCAAAGGGCTTACTCTCGCCTTTGCGAACGATTGTGAGCGTGATTTTTGTTTTTGGTTTGCCACGCATTTTGCTTACAGCTTCATCGATTGTAATCCCAAGTGTCGCATTTCCGTCGATTCGCAAAATCACATCATTTGCTTTAAGCCCCTTTTTATCGGCCGGTGTGCCCTCAATCGGCGAAATTATCGTTAGTGCGCCATCTTTCATACCGACCTGAATGCCCAAACCGCCGAATTCGCCCTGAGTTTGCACCTTAGTATCATTGTAAGCTTTTTGATCCATAAAGCTAGAATGGGCGTCTAAATTTCCCATTAATCCCGAAATCGTCTTATCTACAAGCTCCGAAAAGCTCATCTGCTCGACATAGTTATTTTCCACGATTGCTAGGGTTTTAGTAAGCTTTGCCAGCGCTTCAAGCCTTGTTTTTTCGCTGTCAGGTTTTTTGGTCGAATTTGCCTCTTTCGCCTCCAAATTTCCTACAAAAAACAGACCAAAAAGTAGTGAAAATACAAAACCAAAGCCAAAAAAGAGATGTTTTTGTTGCAAAAATTTGTCCTTAATTTGAAATAGGCGGAATTCTATAAAAATTTCGCTAAATATTAGTTAAATTTAAGCCATTTTTAGCGATAAAATTTTAAAATTCAGAGCGAAAAATTTGAAAGATTAAATTTATTTACTAAAAAACCTTGACATAATTAGACTAAATATATATAATACAGACAAAATCAACTTTAAGGAGTTTTTTATGAACGAAACACTTGAAATTTTAACCGACAAAATGCACTCACTACTCGAAAGTTCGCTCTCCCTAGCTATCCACTCCAAAAATGGCGAGGTTGCGAATTTGCACATTTTGTGGGCATTGTGCGTGGATTCAACCTCTGTGCTAAATCAAATTTTTAACAAATTTGACATCAGCAAAAGCGCGGTTGAATTAGAAATCAAAAGTGCGCTACAAACCCTGCCAACTAGCTCAAATGTTACGCGCGATAATATCAAAATTTCGCGCGAAGTGGTAAATTCGTTAGAGAGCGCAAAAGGCCTAATGACGAGCCTTGGGGACAAATTTATCGCTATTGATACTTGGTTAGTGGCGAATTTAGACAAATCTCCGCTAAAAGAAATTTTGGCTAAATTTGCCGATCTTAGCGAGATAAAAAAAGAGCTAGAAATGCTAAGAGCAGGCAAAAATATCACCACCAAAACAGGCGATGACACCCTAGAAGCGCTTAGCAAATTTGCGCTAAATTTGACCCAAAAGGCGATAAATGGCGAGTTAGATCCCATTATCGGGCGCGATGAAGTCATTACTCGCATGATGCAAATACTAATCCGTAAAACGAAAAACAACCCAATACTTCTTGGCGAACCAGGTGTGGGTAAAACCGCCATTGTCGAGGGTTTGGCGCAGTTAATCGCGCAAAAAGATGTCCCGCTTAGCCTGCAAAACAAGCGCGTAATGGCGCTTGATATGAGCGCACTCATTGCCGGTGCGAAATACAGAGGCGAGTTCGAAGACCGCCTAAAAGCCGTCATCGACGAGGTCAAAAAAGCTGGCGATGTGATACTTTTCATCGATGAAATTCACACTATCGTGGGAGCTGGGGCAAGTGAAGGCAGTATGGACGCTGCAAATATCCTAAAACCTGCCCTAGCGCGTGGCGAGCTACACACTATCGGCGCGACTACGCTCAAAGAATATCGCAAATATTTCGAAAAAGACGCCGCCTTGCAGCGCCGTTTCCAGCCTGTCATCGTGGCTGAACCGACCGTGAGCGAGGCTACGGCGATACTTCGTGGCATAAAAGAGCGCTTAGAGGTTCATCACAATGTTACAATCACAGATAGCGCGCTAGTCGCTGCCACCAAGCTTAGCCACCGATATATCAGCGATAGATTTTTGCCTGATAAGGCGATTGATTTGATCGACGAGGCTGCCGCTGAGCTAAAAATGCAAATCGAGAGCGAGCCTTACGAACTAGCCAAGGCAAAACGGGAAATCCTAACCCTCCAAGTCGAAAAAGAAGCCCTAAAAATGGAAAACGACGCCAAAAACGACAAAAGACTAAATCAAATCGACAAAGAGATTGAGAATTTAAACGAAACCAAAAATTCGCTTTTGGCTAAATTTGAAAACGAAAAGGCTGTATTTAACGGCATAAGCGAAGCCAAAAAATCAATAGATAGCCTAAAAATCGAAGCCGCAAACGCTAGAAGCAAAGGCGATTTAAGCAAGGCTGCCGAGATCGAATACGGCAAAATCCCAGCCGCAAATGCCAAAGTCAAAGAGTTAGAAGCCAAATGGGAGGGTATGAAGGAAAGTGGAGTTTTGCTAAAAAATCGCGTCGATGAGGAAATGGTCGCAGGAATCCTTAGCAAATGGACAGGAATTAGCGTAAGCAAAATGCTCTCATCAGAGCGAGAAAAATACCTAAATATCGAATCTCACCTAAAACAAAGTGTCGTAGGTCAAGACGCCGCACTTCACGCCATAGCGCGCGCTGTGAAGCGAAACAAGGCTGGCCTTGCTAGCGCAAATCGCCCGATTGGAAGCTTTTTGTTTTTAGGACCTACTGGCGTAGGCAAAACAGAGAGCGCCAAAACGCTAGCGAAATTTTTATTCGACGATGAGCGAGCGATGATTAGATTTGATATGAGCGAATATATGGAAAAACACAGCGTCTCACGCTTGCTTGGTGCGCCTCCTGGATATGTGGGATACGATGAGGGTGGTCAGCTAAGCGAGGCTGTGCGCCGCCGTCCATATAGCGTGCTACTTTTCGACGAAATTGAAAAAGCACACAAAGATGTCTTTAATATCTTGCTTGGCATACTCGATGACGGGCGCGCGACCGATAATAAGGGCGTGGTTGTGGATTTTAAAAACACTATTATTATCCTTACGAGCAATATCGGTTCGGATAAGATTATGAGTCTGGGCGAAAATGAGCGCGAAAACGCCGTAAAAGACGAGCTGAAAAACTATTTCAGACCCGAGTTTATCAACCGCTTAGATGACATTGTGATTTTCAACGCCCTTAGCGAGGACAATCTCATCGATATCGTGGGGATTATGTTTAAAGAGCTGGCGCATTTACTCGAAGAGCGCGGTATCAGCGCAACTCTAAGCGAAAATGCCAAAAAGCTCATTGCCGGGGCTGGATTTGACGCAGAATACGGCGCCAGACCGCTAAGACGGGCACTTTATGATTTGGTCGAGGATAAGATCGCCGATATGATTTTAAACGACGAGCTAAAAGAAGGAAATGCAATCCTAATCGACGCCAATGGCGAGGATATCGAAATCAAGGTCGTTTCATAGGTGAAATTTAAGGCGCGAATTTGCGCCTTAAATTTAATCCATTTTATCGATACTGTCTTTTTGATTTTTAAATTTTACATTTTTCAAATTTAACTTATTTTTTGGTTTATCAAATTTGACCTTTTCGCCTTTTGGTTTTTTGGGTTGTTTTTTGGTTTTTGGCGAAATAAAATTAAAATTTTTGGTGTTAAATTGCCTTTTTGATTTACAAAAAAATCCATATAAACAAAAACTCGCAAACATAAAAAATAGTGCAAAAAATAGAAATTTTTCAAAATCATTTGAAAAATAATGCCTAAATCCATGCCACGAAATATAATTAAATTCCAAACATCTAAAAGCACAACTGTAAAAAGATATAGAGATTAAAATTAAAAAAATCTTGGCTTTCATTTGAAATTCACACCGCTCTACACCAACGCGACTTTTAGTTTATGCGACGCCAAAGTTTTTGGCTTTTCACCCTTGCTAAGAGCGATAAACTCGTCCGTGCTAAGCAGGTAAAAATCAATTAGTTCGCGCCCCATTAGCGCGCAGATTTCACCACTTTTGCCATCGATAAAACCAAACGCACTTTTAGAATTTACCAGCAAAAAATCAGCCCCGCTATCAAACGCGTCAAAGAGAATTTCCCCAGCCACCCTTAGCGCACACTCCTTTTCGGCGCCGTAAATTTCAGCCCTTAACGCCTCGTTTTCGCGCTCAAATCTCACGACATCTCCGCCAAATCTACGCACCAAATCCCGCGCGCCCTCATCGCCCCAAACAGCGATTTTAAAGCCCGTGTAGCGGTGCGGGGCAGTGTTTGCGTCTATCTCGGCTAGGCTTTGTGCGCTATAAATTTTATCCACGCGCGCTGGATCAATCCCACAAAGCTCGCAAAGCCTATCATAAATCAAATCGCAATCATAGTCCAAATTTAGGGCATTACACGGCGTGAAATACACAAGCTGTGGGCGGATAAAATCTAAAATTTCGCCCTTTTTTTCTGGAAAATTTTCGAGCAGAAAATTCGCAAAAACAAAGGCGCTGTTTCCCAAAAAAATCTCGCTAAACTTCCTTAAATTTGAGCTGTAAAAATATGGCGCTAATTCCTTGTAAAACTCGAAAGTATCGCTATTAGCGATAGCAGAAAAACTCTGAAATTTAGAGTAAAAGCTCTCGAATCCGCACTCCAAATCCTTGCGCGCCTCGCTCTGGCTAAGTGGCGCAATGTATAAAATCCTACCAAAGCGCGCCAAAATCCCACCAAATGGCTCCTCCACGCTTGCGACCACGCCATTGATTTTGACAAAACTCACGCCCTCATAGCTAAAATACGGATCGCCCGCTTTTATCTCGCATAAAAGCTCGCCCACGCTAGCGAAATTTTCGCGCTCAAAAATATATGGCTTAAAATAGCTTAAAACATCGATTTTAGGGTCAAATCTAAAAAGCCTGATCTCCAACATAACTGCTCCTTTTTGCGCCCGAAATTCTACTAAAATTTGGCTAATAATTAGATTTTTAGCCGCAATTTTATATAATGATCGCTTTTATTTTAGCCAAAAAGTGAAATTAATATGAAATTTTTATATACCTTAAACCACGCGCCCATAAACGCGCATTTTAGCAAAAACTCTGCCGATTTCGTCGTGCGCGAAGTCCCATTGTATGAGCCTAGCGGCGATGGCGAGCATGCGATGATACATCTGCAAAAAAAGGACCTAACCACCTGGGAAGCCTTGCAGATTTTAAGCGAACATTTAGGCGTTAAGATGCGCGATTTCGGCTATGCAGGGCTTAAAGACAAAGAGGGCTTAACTAGCCAGTTTGTTACATTTCCTTTCAAATTCGCGCCAAATTTAGAGAGTTTTTCGCACGAAAAAATCAAAATTTTAAGCCTTAATCGCCACAAAAACAAGCTAAAAATCGGACATTTAAAGGGAAATAATTTTTTTATCCGCCTAAAAAAGGTCTTGCCAACTGACGCTTTAAAACTGCGCGAAGCTCTTGAAACACTCAGCGCACAGGGGTTTGCGAACTATTTTGGCTTTCAACGCTTTGGCAAATTTGGCGACAATGCCGAGGCAGGTCTAGCGATACTGCGTGGCGAAAAGCGCATTAAAAACCCTAAAATGCGCGATTTCTTAATCAGCGCGTATCAAAGCGAGCTATTTAACACTTGGCTAGCCAAAAGGGTTGAAATTTCAAAATTTGCTAGCGAATTTAGTGTGAGCGAGTTTGCCAAAATTTACGGATTTGACAAAGACCTTGCCAAATCTATCGCCACTCAGGCGCAATTTTACAAGCTACTTCCGGGCGAGATTTTGGGGCATTTCCCGCACGGAGCGTTTTTTACCTGCGAGGATTTAGGCGCAGAGGTAGAGCGATTTGTGCGCCGCGATATCACGAGCGCTGGGCTCATCGCTGGGGCGCAAAAACTGCGCGCAAGTGGCGTGGCGAATAGATTTGAGAGCGAGATTTTCGCCGAGGCTGAGGGGCATTTGGCGCAAACAAACGGCTCGTATCGCTATGCGTGGAGCTATATAGAGGATATCTCGCACAGCTACGACGAGGAAAAGGCGCAGTTTGGATTTAGCTTTTATCTGCCAAAAGGCTCGTATGCAACGGTGATTTTGGAGGAAATTTTGCATAGAGAAATTTTCGAAAATTTCGCCCCTAACGAAGAGTAAAATTTGAAATTTAGCCAAATTTCGCTTCGCAAGCTAAAAATACTGCACCGAATTTGAAATAATGAGAAATTTGATAAAAATATAAAATTTGGTGGGCAAGGATGGTGCTTAGTGAATACAAATACCATTATTAGAGGATTTATAGGATTATTTATTTGCATTATGTTATTTATCATACATTCTGTAAGTATGGTTTTTGTGTTTTGGTTGGTTGATAATATTATTTATTATGGAGAAATAAAGCAAAAGATTTTTGGTTTTTTTGCAATATTCTTCGGACCCATTATAAGTTTTTTTGTGTGTTCTTATGTTTATTTCTTGTTTTCACATAAAAAAAGTATTTATGTGTTTATGCTTATTGTCCCTATATTTATATTTTTTACGATGAAAATAACGAAAAACAAAATAATTGATTATTTCAATATACCAGAAGATTTGGGTATAGCAGAAATTATTGATATAACGATAGCAATTTTATTATATGTAGTTACAAAAATATTAATAGAAAAATTAATTTTAAAGGATGAAAACTGATAAAATTTGATAAAAATATAAAATTTAGTAGGCAAGGATACCACCATACGGTGCTTTTTACTTGCTTATCCGGTGATAAGATTATTGAATATTTTTAAGAGGAATTGATTTGAGTAAATTTATAAAAATAATTTTTTTGTTTATTTTATCAGTATTTCAACCATTTGGATTTGCGATATTGTATAAATTTTTTATGGCTGATAAAGTATCTAATAATCCAAATTTATCTGATGAATTATTTCCAGATTTTCACATTTATGTTGAATTAATGATTTTATTTGGATATGGTCTTGTTTTTGCAATATTTTTGTTGGTTATTGGAAGCTACCAAATTTATAAGGATATAAAAATTAATTCTTTCTTACTATTATTTGCATTTTTTATTTTATATGCGACGATGACAACGATATTGTGCAATATGAATTTAAAAATCGAAAGTTTGCATATGATAATGCAGTGCAACTGGTTTGTTTTTGGATTTGGTATTATTTTGGCATTACTTACAATATTTTTTAAATTAAGAATTTTAGATAGAAGACAGAAATGATAAAATTTGATAAAAATATAAAATTTGGTGGGCAAGGATACCCACCCTACGGTGCTAGAATTTCAAAAATAAAGGAAAAGGTTTGAAAAATAAAGAAAAAAACAACATATCGAAAGAACCTATAATCATAAAAAATGATTGGTTTTTTAAAGCAGAAATAGCCAATAGGGTTTTTTTAATATCAATATTCGCGCTTATGTTGTGCTTCTTGCTGTGTGTAACAAATGAGGATGTATTGCGAGAAACAAAAAGAAAAATAGGAATTGCAATTTGTATAGGTGGCATTTTTTACGCGATTTTTAACAATTTAAAATATTTTTGGGCGATGAAAAATACTGCCTTATTTTCCAAAATTTATGTAGATAGAATTGAATACGAGTATTTGAAATTTGATGGCAATAAATACACACATACTATGCCATTAGAAAACGCAAAAATTAGCTATTCTTATGTGCCAATATTTGGCAATTTTAAAGTCGAGGACAATAGTTTTTTAGATGTTTTTCTTAAACCGGTAATTTTTGTTGCAAACTTGGTAAAAAAAATTATTTTTTGGGTTTTAAATGGAGTTAGACGGGAAAAATATTTGGTTTTTTTCTATGAAGGGATTTTTATAAGTATGAAATTTAACGATTATTTGATTGAAAAGTTTAAAACAGAAGTTTTTTGCGAAACGAGTAAATTTTCTAGCATGATAGGATATTTTTTAATAGAAAATAAGAAAGTATCATAGGGTGGGCATACTTGCCCACCGCAAATGAGCCGAATTTTACAGCCCCATTTTGTTTGGATTTAGGATATTGTTTGGATCAAAGGCCTTTTTAATCGCGCGGAAAAGCTCCATTTCAGCCTCGTTAAATGCCATTTTCATATACGGAGCCTTCGAAATACCAATCCCATGCTCCCCACTTAGCGTGCCACCAAGCTCCACGGTCGCTGCGAAAATCTCCTCGATAGCTAGGTGAGCCTTTTTGACCTCTTCGACATTGCTTTTATCAGCCATGACATTTGTATGGACATTGCCATCGCCAGTGTGCCCAAAACACGGTGTAACAAGCCCATATTTAGCCGAAATTTCAGCGATTTTATCCAAAAGCGCAGGTAAATTCGAGCGTGGCACGGTGATATCTTCGTTTAGCTTCAAAGAGCCGTAGCAGGTGATAGATTGCGAGCAGTTTCTGCGCGCAAACCAAATATCCGCACTCTCGCGCTCGTCCTTTGCTACGCGAAATTCGCTAGCGCCATTTGCGATAAAGCTATCTTTGATCACGCGCAAATCGGCTTCTAGGCTATCTTCGATATTGCCATCGACATCGCAGATTAGTATCGCACCAGCGCTTGTTGGCAGACCTTTGTGAAATTTCTGCTCGACAGCCTTTATACACAGATTGTCCAAAAACTCCATTGCCACGGGCGTTACGCCACTCGCCATTGTCTTATACACGGCGTCCATTGCGTTTTTGACACTTGGGAAAATTCCCATTGCGGTCTTTTTAAATTTTGGCATTGCGATGAGTTTTAGCGTGATTTCGGTAATCACAGCAAGCGAACCCTCACTAGCGATTAAAATTCCAGCGATATTATACCCAGCGACATCTTTTATCGTGCGTTTGCCAGCGCGTATGATTTCGCCACTAGGAAGCACAGCGCGTAGAGCCATGACATAGTCTTTGGTTATGCCGTATTTCGCCGCTCTCATACCGCCTGAGTTTTCAGCAACATTGCCACCAAGCGTGCTGTATGCTTCACTCGCAGGATCTGGCGGGTAAAACAGCCCCATTTTGGCGACTGCGTTTTGCAAATCTTTGTTTATCACGCCCGGCTGAACGACGGCGACTAAATTTTGCAAATCAATCTCTAAAATTTTATTCATGTGCTTTTCAAAGCCTAGAATTATCCCGCCCTCATGCGCCAAAGAACCGCCCGTAAAGCCACTTCCAGCCCCGCGCGGGATAATTGGCAGATTGTGAGCGTTGCAGTATTTTAAAATCTCGCTTACATCGCTCTCATCTCGTGGGAAAAGCACAGCGTCTGGCTTAAAACGCCTTCTAGTCGCGTCGTAGCAGTAGGCGATTTTATGCGCTTCGTCGAAATAGGCGTTCTCCTCGCCTAGTAAATTTGTAAAAAATTCTATGTCAGAATTATTCATCATCTAAGCCCAAAAGATATGAGTAGTGTCTGTCATAGTCGCTAATCGGACCATTTGTGAAATCCCAAAACACGGTTTTGATATCCCCTACGCGTGAATAAAACGGAAGCGTGTAGTAAGCGACCTTGCCACTTTCATAGGTGCGAAGTGGTTTGAAGCTGCCGCAGTCTGCGAATACGCTCTTTTCGTTCATTGCGATAAAAATTAGCCCAGTGCTGTTTTTCGCGCAAATTTTGCGGAAATCATCACGGCTCGGGTTTGGTTTGGAATTTAGCCTCAAATACGCTCCGCCAAGGTCAGGGTGAATAAACTCGATATTTGGGAAAGCCTGCACGATTTGTGCGTAAATTTCGGCATTTGGAGCCACGATTAGGGCGCGGTCATAAAGGTAATTTAAAATCACCTTATCGCCATTAGCTGGCAAAATTTTTGGTAGCGGCAGAGCCTTTTGCTCCAACATACCAAAGACTTCAAATCTGATTTTTGCCTTTGCGCCGGATTTTTCGCTGACTACTGCGCGCGCGATGATAGCGTTTTCGCCGTTGCCGAAATCATGCATTACAATCCCAGCGCTTCCTACCATGATAGCGGGATTATCAGCGATTACGGCTTCGCCATTTTGCACATCAAAAATCAGCGTTTCATAAGGTGGCATGTAAAACTCAGCCCCAAAAACAGATGATAAAAATAGCCCCAAAGCAAGTAAAATTCGTTTCAAATTTAACTCCTAAAATAAAATTTTCGCCAATTATACATAAGAATTTACAACAAACGGCAAGGGATATTTGCCAAATATAAACCAAATTTGGCTAGAATTGAGGTTTTAATTTCAATTTTAAAGCGGTTTATGATGAGAATTTTTGCACTGATTTTTTTACTTTTTAGCCTTTCATTTGCCAGTTCTTCGAGTGTGGAAAAATTTAAATGGCCCTCAGGCGTGAGCTTACTACAATTTATGGAAAATTTCTCTATTCCGCTCTCGACATATTATGATTTAGACAAAGAGGATCAAGAATTAGCCGCCGAAGTGCGCGCAGATGTCGAGTGTATGATGCTAAAAGACCCGCTTGGCAAAATCGTCCAAGTCCTAATCCCCATAAACGACGAACTTCAAATCCAAATTTACCGCGACAAAAATGGAATTTACAAATTTATCTACACGCCGATTGTTTATGAACAGCACTCTTACGCTTTAAGTATTGAGATTACTTCATCGCCCTCAAACGATATCTTAAAGGCTACTGGAAGTATCGCGCTAGCAAACGAATTTTCGAGCGTTTTTAAAAACGAGGTAAATTTCAAAAAACTACAAAAAGGCGATCGCCTTACGATTTTATACGAGCAAAAAACAAGGCTTGGCAGACCGTTTGGCGGGGTTAAAATCCTAGCTGGCACAATCGAGGAAGCCAAAAAGCCAAAATCGCTTTATTATTTCGATGACAAATACTATAACGAAACTGGCAAAAAGGTCGAACATTTCGTGCTTACCACGCCACTTGTTTATACTAGAATTTCATCTCGTTTCACGCCTAAACGCTTCCACCCGGTGCTTAAACGATACCGCGCGCACCTGGGCGTGGATTATGCTGCGCCAAAAGGCACAAAAGTAAATGCCGCAGGCAATGGCAAAGTAACCTTCGTAGGGCGCAAAAACGGCTATGGAAACACCGTCGAAATCAACCACGGCGGAGGTTTGGTTACGCTGTATGCGCATTTAAGCGGATTTGCCAAAGGGTTAAAAGTCGGCATGAGCGTAAAACAAGGTCAATTAATCGCCTATGTGGGATCTACTGGGCTAAGCTCGGGGCCGCATTTGCATTTGGGTCTGTATCGCAACAACCAGCCAGTCGATCCCCTAAAAACCATAAAAATCACAAAATCAAATTTCGTAAGCGAAGAAGAGCGCAAATTTAAGGCGTTGGTAAAGGATATGAACGCTAAATTTGACGCGGTTAAAGACGGCTCGAAAAACCCAGCGAAATTTGAACCTTATGAAAATTTAGTCAGCATAAATTAGAGGCAAAAATGGAAGCAAAAGATAAAGAATTTTTGACAGATTACGAAGAAGCCGAAGCTCTTTTAGAGGCGCATATCGGCGATACGATAGAAGAAGAGCTAAGCCCAGCGGACCTTGCAGATCACTTAAAGGCGCTTAAAAAACACGACGAGGAAAAATATGTCGAATTCCTAGAAAAACTCGACCCCGAGGACCTCGCTGACGCTGCACTTGAAATGCCAGATCACATGCTCGAAGATATCATCGAAACCCTTCCGAGTGAAAAAATCGTCGAAGCTATCGAGGAACTAGAAAGTGATGATCAAGCAGAACTACTCCAAAGTATCGAAGAAATCGACGAGGATAAGGCAAAGGAGCTTTTTTACGGGCTTGATGAGGACGATCGCCACGATATTTTGACGATTAACAAATACGACGATGACGAAGCTGGCGCGTATATGCAAACCGAGGTTTTTAGCGCACGCGAAAACCAAACCCTAGGCGAAGCTGTCGATATGCTAAGGGTAATGCGCCAAAACGGCGATATCGAAAATGTTTTTCAGCTCTTTGTTTTAGATGATAAGGGCCACATGCTAAGCGCGTTTTCGACCTCGGATTTGATTTTATACGATTTTTCGCTCACGCTAAAAGAAATTTCGCAAAAATTTAACGCAGACGCAAAGGTGCATTTCGCCACCGATACCGATAAAATCGAAGATGTCATCAAGGATTTCGAGGAATTTGACCTAAATGTAATCCCTGTTTTGGACGCAAACGGCGTGCTGATTGGACGAATCACAGCCGATGATGTGCATGATTTGATTCAAGAGCGCGCCACAGAGCAAATTTACAACCTTGCTGGTGTCGATGATGAGGCCGAGGAGGAAGATACTGCATTTTCAACTGGAAAGGCGCGTGCATCGTGGCTAGGCGTGAATTTATGCACGGCGATTATTAGCTCGATTATCATCGGACTTTTTGACGCTACAATCGAGCAGCTCGTCGCCCTTGCCGTGCTTATGCCAATCGTGGCCTCCATGGGTGGCAACACAGGCACACAGGCTCTCACCGTTACGGTGCGTCGCCTAGCCCTTGGCGAAATCGAGGCGCGCGATATCCGCTCGGTAATCACGCGCGAAGTTACCATTTCGCTGGTAAATGGCTCGATTTTTGCCGTGGCAATGGGAGTTGTGGCGTGGGTATGGTTTGGCATGAAGCTTCTTGGCGTCGTGATTGCGATGTCAATGGTGATAAATTTGACCTTGGCTGGATTTTTTGGCGCGATTATTCCGATTGCCTTGCGCCGTTTTGGAATTGATCCAGCTGTTGGAAGCTCGGTTTTGCTGACTACGGTTACTGATATAGTGGGATTTTTTAGCTTTTTAGGACTTGCGACATGGATATTGATATAAAAAATTTTAAAATTTCAAAACTCGAACACTCGAATTTCATTAAGCCATTTAGGCTAAATTTTGAATTAAACGGCGAGGCGCGCGCGTGGGATTGCGTCAAGGTGCATGATAGCGTCTCAATCCTGCTGTATCACAGCGAAAAAAAGGCGTTTTTGCTCGTTAAGCAGTTTCGCCCAAGCGTGTGGTTTTACCAAGACGAAAATTTAATAAACTGCGATGAAAAGGGCTTTACCTACGAGCTGTGCGCTGGGATTTTAGACAAAGGCATTAGCGAGGAACAAACCGCAATCGAGGAAATTTACGAAGAAACCGGATATGAACTTAAAAATTTAGAGTTTATCACGAGCTTTTACAGCGCGCTTGGTTTTGGCGCAAATCGCCAAATTTTATTTTACGGCGAGATTGATGAGAGTATGAAAAAAGGCGCAGGTGGCGGGGTCGATGGCGAGAATATCGAGCTGTATTTTTTGCCGTTAGATGAAGCTAAAAAATTTATGTATGATGAAAAAATCGTGCGAGCCTCTGGGTTAGTGGCGGCGTTTTTGTGGTTTTTCCAAAACAAGGGCGAAATTTAATGCAAATTTTAGCCCAAATTTCACTAAATTTTAGAATTTACCCACGCCGATGACACAGCATAATATCATTTTATATATCGAATACATCGGCATTGCCTCGGCTTCTTTGAGCGGATTTTTATTCGCGGTTAAAAGGGATTGCGACTGGCTGGGGATTTTTTTGGCTGCGTTTTTGACCGCCCTTGGTGGCGGGATTGTGCGCGATATCACGGTGGGCAGACCGCTGTATTCCTTCACGCACTATATGCCAGTAATCATCGTCATTGCGGTGCTTATCGCCTCGCATATTTTCGCAGCCCAGACCAAAAAACTGCAAGGCAGATTTATATTTATTTTCTCCGACGCAATCGATGTGATTTGCTTCTCGATTGTCGGAGCTATGGTTTCGATCGAGTATGGATTAAATGTTTTTGGGGCGATACTTATCGCCTTTTTTAATGGCGTTGGTGGCGGAATTTTGCGCGATGTGCTATTAAACGAGGTGCCGTGGTTTTTGCGCACGGGGCTTTATGGGACGATAAGTATGGGTGTCGGGCTGGTTTATTTTATCTTAGACTGGCTTGACTTGGCGAATATCTACACGATTTTGGCACTATTTTTCGCTGGGATTGTAGTTAGAATGTTTGCGTATTATAGGGGTTGGCATTTGCCAAAGGTGGAGTATAACAAATGAAGTATTTAATGAGTAATTTTTCTAGGGTCGATGTCGCTTTTACGAGGGGTAAAGGCGCGAAGCTATGGGATAGCAACGGCGAGAAATACATTGATTTCGCCGCTGGAATTGGGGTGTGTAGCCTAGGGCATGCAAGCCCTGTGGTGATAGAGGCCATAAACACGCAAAGCGCGATGATAATCCATAGCTCGAACATTTATAGAGTCCTGCCACAAGAGGTGCTAGCCAAAAAAATCAGCAATCTTTTGGGCTATCAAACATACGCTGTGTTTTGCAACTCTGGGGCAGAGGCGAACGAAGCAGCCATAAAAATGGCACGCAAATACGGCACGACTAAATTTGAGAGCAAAAAATATGAAATTTTAACTCTAAAAAATTCCTTCCACGGACGCACTATGGCTACTTTGAGTGCCACAGGACAGGATAAATTTCACCCTGAAATTTTCGCTCCATACATTGAGGGATTTAAATTTTACGACGGAATCGATGAAATCATCGCAAATATCAGCGATAAAACGGTCGCTGTGATGATAGAACTAATCCAAGGCGAGGGCGGAATTTGCCCACTGGATAAAAAATCAGTCCAAAAACTAGCCAAAATTTTAAAAGAAAAAAACCTACTTCTAATCACCGACGAGGTCCAATGTGGCGTCTATCGCTCGGGCGAGTTTGTCGCAAGCAAGATTTATGGTATCGAGCCTGACATTATCACCTTTGCCAAAGGGCTAGCAGGTGGCGTGCCAATCGGAGCGTGCGTGGCTAGGGAAAATATCTTTGCCCCTGGCGAGCATGGAAGCACATTTGGTGGCAATCACCTAGCCACATCGACCGCAAACGCCGTTTTGCGCGAGCTAGAATACCTCTACGAAAGCGGCGAGCTTAAAAAAACTATCGCTGAATTTGAAGAAAATTTAGACAAAATTCTAAAAGATTTCCCAAATTTCTTCGAATCTCGCACAGGGCTTGGACTAATGCAAGGCTTGGTTTTAAAGGACAGCACATATCTAAGCATACTCTTTGCCGAGTGCCTAAGAAACGGACTTTTGGTGCTAAAATCAGGTAGTAAAACGCTAAGATTTTTACCGCCATTAAACATAAAGAAAAAAGAGATAAAAGCAGGATTTGAAATTTTGCGCAAGACTCTTGAAGAGCTTCAAGATTGAAATTTAGCGATTTTTTCGAGGCGTGGCTAAACGAAGGCTACTACGCAAATGGCGTTAAAATCGGCAAAGAGGGCGATTTTTACACCGCTGTTAGCGTGGGAAGCTTTTTTGGGATTTGCTTGGGGCGCGAAATTTTGCGCCTTAGTGCGAATTTTACTGGCAAAATTTCACTCGTCGAAATCGGCGCAAACGAGGGATTTTTGCTCGCTGATATAGCGCAAGCGCTTTTTACTTTTGACCCAAATTCTTTGGCGAAATTTGAGTTTGTCATCATCGAGCCACACCAGAGGCTGCGCCAAATCCAAAGCGAAAATTTCGCTAAAAAATTTGGCGATGAAATCACGCTAAAACACCTCTCTTCGCTAAAAGAAGCGAAATTTAGCGAGGCGATTTTTATCGCAAACGAGCTTTTTGACACCTTCAAATGCGAGGTTGTCCAAGATGGCAAAATGCTTTATATCGAGGATTTTAAACAAATTTGGCGCGAAATTTGCGATAATGAAATTTTAAAATTTAGCGCTGGGGGCGCAGAAATTCCGCTTGGATACGAGGAATTTGCTAGTAGCATTAATGCGCAAAAATTCGCCTTTTTGGCATTTGATTATGGCAAAATGGGTGCGAGCGGGGAAATTTCGCTTAGAATTTACAAAAATCACCAAGTCTATAATTTTTTTGAAATTCAAAATTTAGCCGAATTTTACGGGGTAAGCGACATTACTTACAATGTAGATTTTGAAATTTTATCGCGAGCTTTTGAGAATACTGGCGCGAAAATTGGCAGATTTATGAGTTTTGAAAAGGCTTTGATTGAATTTGGCGCGACACAAATTTTGGAGCAATTTGCGCAAAATTTGGGTCAAAACGGCTATCAAAACGCCCTAGCCCAGTTTAACCACCTGCGCCACGAATTTGGCGAAAAGTTCAAATTTATCGAGTTTTTAAAAGGATTTTAATGAGAGTTTTTATCGATTGCGAATGCGAGATTATGCAAAAAAGCCTCGAAATGTTTTTGGCAAATTTCGCCGTGCAGAATTTAAGCGAGGCCGATTTTGTCGTGACAGACACTGCCAGAGCAAGTGCCAAACCGCTCTTTATCATCGCCAAAAACGGCGATTTAGAATTGCCGTTTAGCAAAGAACAGCTTGTTTTGGCGCTTAAAAATTTTAGCGCAAGCGAGATCGTGCAAGCTAGCTATAATAAATTTGAGTTTTCACAAAATTTGGATTTAGAAGCGCAAATCGGCGCAGTATTTGATGAATTTAAGGCGCGAATTTTAGAAATTTTAAGGAAACAAAGTGGCGAAATTTAGAGGCAAAATTTCAAGCGGAATTTACAAAGGAAAAAGCTTGGAACTCCCAAGCATAGGCACTACGCGTAGCACGAAATCAATCGTAAAAGGCTCGTTTTTCGACTCATTTAGGTATGAATTAGAGGGCAGTTGCTTCATCGAGGGCTTTGGCGGAAGCGGCGGCATGGCGCTCGAAGCCCTTAGCAACGGCGCAAAAGAGGTTTTTGCTATCGAAAAAGACCGCAAAGCTTACGAAATCACAAGGCGTAACTTCGCCCTTTTTGGCGTAGAAAAAAATGCCCTAAATGGCGATTGTTTCGCGCTTTTGCCACAAATTTTGGCGAATTTAGACAACGAAAAAATTTTCATCTACCTTGATCCGCCATTTGATATCAGAGATGGTTTTGCTGGAATTTACGAGCGCGTAGTGGGCCTAATCTGCGAAATTTGCGAGTGCGAAGGGGTAAAATTTGTGATAATTGAGCACGCAAGTGAGGTGAAATTTGAGGCAAATATCGCCAAATTTAGTCTTTTAAAATCCAAGAAATTTGGCGCCACGACGCTATCTTACTATGCAAAATAAAATTTCAAAAAACCTTAGCGGTGCCGAAATGAAGGCACTTTTGGAGTATTATTCGGCGCGTAGTAATACTGATGAAAATCTTTTTAGTGCCCCAGATCCCTTGCAAGTGCTAAAACCTCTCGCCCACACCCCGCACGCGCCCGTAATCGCGCTAATTTGCGCACTTTTTGCCTATGGAAACGCAGGGCAGATAATCAAATTTTTAAATTCGCTAAATTTTGATTTGCTTGAAAGCGATGAAAAGACGATAAAATCAGCTTTACAAGGCAAAAAATACCGCTTTCAAAGCGAGCGCGATGTGGCGGAGATTTTTCTCGCGCTTCGCAGGCTTTGCGAGTGCGATATAGAAAAAATCATTTTAAATGGTATGAAAAATGGCGAAATCATAAACGGCATAAATGCGCTCATAGCCCAAATTTACGAGCTTTCAGAGTATCGCTCGGCTGGATATGAGTTTTTCTTCGGCAAAAATTTCACCACTAAACCTACCTCGCCATACAAACGCTACAATCTGTTTTTGCGCTGGATGGTGCGCAAAAGCGATATAGATTTAGGGCTGTTTTCGCGCATAAGTTCGTCCAAACTACTCATACCGCTAGATACTCACACGCACAAGGTCTCACTAGCCTTAGGTTTGATTGATAGGAAGGTTTATGATTTTCGCGCTGTTAGCGCTCTTAGCGCGAAACTGCGTGAGTTCGACCCGCACGATCCGATAAAATATGATTTTGCGCTGTATAGACTAGGACAAAGCAGAGAAATTGAGGAATTAATAAAAAATTTGAAGTGAAATTTAGCCCATTTTTGGGCTAAATTTAGATTTCTACGACTATTTTTCTGGCGTTTTCATCGACATAGATTGCGAAAATTTCGTGTTTTTTCTCGCCCACGACTTCCACTTCACAACCCCTAAGCTCGGGGCTTTCTAGTATAATTCTATCAATAGTGTCTTTCAGCTCTTCTAGCGTCATTTTTTAATCCTTATTTATCTTTGAAAAATCGCGCGATCTTGGCTTGGAGTTTAAACCACTCTTTTAGCTCCATTATCGGGTGGCCGGCGAAATTTTTACCAGCTGGCAGGTCTTTGCTAATCCCGCCTCTGGCTGCGACTTGGACAAAATCCCCTACCCTGACATGTCCGCCACTGCCTGCTTGACCGCCGAGGACGACATTTCTACCAAGTATAGTTGATCCTGCAAGTCCCACTTGTGAGACGATTAGACAATTTTGACCTAGCTCGCAGTTGTGTCCGATTTGGACTAGATTGTCGATTTTGGTGCAAGATGAAATTATCGTAGAGCCAAAAACCGCCCTATCTATCGTGGTATTTGCGCCGATTTCGACCTCATCTTCGAGCACGACATTTCCATTGTGATAAATTTTAACATGCGTACCGTCGCTTCTGTGCGCGTAGCCAAAGCCGTCCGAGCCGATAACTGCGTTTGCTAGGATATGGCAGCGAGCCCCGATAATCGTGTCATTGTAAATCACGACCCCTGGGTGAATCACACAATCATCGCCGATAACGACATCATCGCCAATATACGCACCAGCGCAGACTACGACTCTCTCGCCGATTTGGGTATTTGAGCCAATATAAACACCCTTTGCGATTTGCGCACTTTTAGCAATCGCGCTTGGGCGAGGCTCCCTGATAAGCGGTTTTGCGAAATATTTGCTCAGTATTGCAAAGGCTAGGTGCGGATTGACACACTCGACTTTGATTATGTTTTTTGGAACCTCTACGCCCTTTTTTACCAAAACAGCACACGCCTTGCTATCTGCGATAAATTTTTCATTTTTTTCGCTATCGCAGTAGCTAAGCTCGCTCCCGTTTGCATTTTGTAATGAATTTATCGCTGTGATTTCGGCATCTTCGATCCCCAAACTAGCAAAATCCATTCTTAAAATTTTAACAATTTCAGAAAGTTTCATATCTTCTCCTACATATCAAGTGCGACGCTACCGCTTCTGACGATATCGATTGGGTTGTATTTTTTCACGGTCTTTAAAAAACTCTCGATTCTATCAGCGTCATCGCACGCCATAAGCACGATATGGTTTTCGTCGCTGTTTGCGATAGAGCCGTTATACGCTTTTAGCAAAGCGTCAAGTCCGGCTAAATTTTCGTTTAATGCGATTTTTATTAAAACCATCTCTTTTTCGACAAAATTTGCCTCCTCGATTACTTTATAAATCGGGATTAGCTTGTGAAGTTGCTTCGTAATCTGCTCGATAATGCGCTCATCGCCCAAGGTTACAATCGTAAGCCTAGATAAATTTGTATTTGGGATAGGTGCGACGGTTAGGGAGTTGATATTATATCCGCGCCCTGCAAAAAGCCCAGAAATACGAGAAAGCACGCCGTGTTCGTCCAAAACTATGACTGAAATAATTCTTTTTATACTATTCATAATCAAATCCTATTCAAATATCATATTATATAGCGCGCCACCTGCTGGCACCATTGGGAAAACATTTTCGAAGCGATCGACCTTAACCTCGATAAAGCAAACCTTATTGCTTTCAAGCGCAGTTTTTAGCGCACTTTCAAACTCAGCTTTTGTGCTAACGCTAAATCCAAGCCCGCCAAAGCTCTCTACGAGTTTTACAAAATCTGGCTGTTTGCTAAGATCTGTCGATGAAAATCTCGCACCATAAAACATACTTTGCCACTGTCTAACCATACCCAAAAAGTTGTTATTAAGTATGATATTTACGACACCAAGATTATTTTCACTAAGCGTCATTAGCTCTTGGATATTCATCAAAATTGAGCCATCGCCTGTGAAATTTATCACCTGCCTTTTCTCGCCAGCGTAAGCTTTCGCTCCCATTGCAGCAGGCAAGCCATATCCCATAGTGCCAAGCCCACCGCTTGTAAGAAGCGTGCGAGGGCGGTTAAATGGATAAAACTGGGCTACCCACATTTGGTGCTGACCGACATCTGTGACGATGATAGCGTCATCGCTTGCGATCTCGCCAGTTTTTTGCACTACCCATTGTGGTTTTAAAACCTCATCGCTATCTGTGTATTTTAGCGGGTGAATTTCTTTATAAATTTTGATTTGTTCGCGCCATTTGGCGTAGTTTGCAGGCTCTGCTTCGTCCTTTAATCTAGGATTTAGCTCTGCTAGGACTGATTTTACATCGCCTACGATTGGGAAATGCGCATTTACGATTTTTGAAATCGAGCTTGGGTCGATATCGACATGGATTATTTTTGCGTTTTTAGCGAATTCTTCGAGTTTTCCAGTTACCCTATCATCAAATCTCGCTCCAAGGCAGATTATAAGGTCTGTTTCGCTAAGCGCCATATTGGCTGCGTAGCTTCCGTGCATTCCCACTAAGCCCAAATTTAACTCATCGTCGCTTCTCATCGCACCAAGTGCCATTAGAGTCTCTACTACTGGGATTTGCGTGATATGTGCTAGCTGTCTTACTTCCTCGCTAGCCTCGCTTAAAATCACGCCACCGCCAATATAAATTATCGGGCGTTTGGCCGCCATTATTAGCTCTGCTACTTTTTTTATCTGTTTTGCGTTGCCTTTGTAAGTCGGGCGATATGTTTGCATTTTTATCTCATTTGGATAGACAAATTCGCCAAGCTTAGCCGTGACATCCTTTGGCACATCGATATGCACAGGACCCGGTCTGCCAGAGCGCGCGATATAAAACGCTTGTTTTAGCACCATTGGAAGCTCTTCGACGGTTTTTACTAGGAAATTGTGTTTGACACATGGTCTTGAAATTCCAACCGCATCAATCTCTTGAAATGCGTCAGTTCCGATAAGCGAACCAGCAACCTGTCCGCTAATTAGCACGATTGGGATAGAATCTGCATACGCAGTGGCAAGGCCTGTGATTGCATTTGTAAAACCAGGACCGCTTGTTACGATAGCTACGCCTACTTTGCCGCTAGCGCGTGCATATCCGTCAGCTGCCATAGTCGCAGCTTGTTCGTGGCGCACCAGGATATGCTTGAAATATGTTTGTTTGTATGTTTCATCATATATGTTTAGCGCAGCGCCACCAGGATATCCAAATACTACCTCAACGCCCTCTTGATGAAGCGCCTCGATAATCATCTGCGAACCGTTTAATTTCTCCATGTTCAATCCTAATTATGAAATGACTGGATATTTTATTATTTTTTAGATTAAATTCTAAGAATTTTTTAAAGAATTTGATTAAATTTTATATTTTTGTAAGAATTTGATTAAATTTAAGCCAAAATTTAAAAAGGCTTGCGAACGCGCGCAAGCCTAAATTTGGTTAAAATGATTTTTTCGTAAGGATATGTATCAAAAAACTAATCACAAAAGCCACTACGCTAGGCACAATCCAGCCAAGCATAGCATCATAAAATGGAAAGCTACTAACCCAGTTAGTAATACCTGGAATTTTGATTTTTAAGACATCTAGTCCATTTACTATACCCACAGCGAAGCTCGCATACACGCAAGCCCTATAAACTAACTTGCTTGTATCGATTAGCGGATCGATTAGCGATAAAATTATAAGCATAATCGCAGCTGGATAAATCGCGATTAGCACAGGGATACTCGCACTAATAATCGTTGTAAGTCCGAAATTTGCCACACCAAATGATACAAGGCAAAGTATCACAACCCAAATTTTATATGGAATTTTACCTTTTACTAGGTTTTCAAAATACTGACTACATGAGCTAATCAAACCCAAAGTCGTAGTAAGGCAGGCTAGGAAAAATGCAAGCCCTAGCAAGGCTGTGCCGACACTGCCAAAAAGATAGTGGCTGATTTTGCTAAGGTATTGTGCGCCGTTTGTTACATCAGGGAAAAGGCTAGCCGCACTCGCACCAAGATATGAAATCATCAGATAAATCACAGCTAAAAGCGCGCCCGCA
Organism: Campylobacter sp. VBCF_01 NA2; assembly: GCF_027797205.1. Taxonomy (NCBI): domain Bacteria; kingdom Pseudomonadati; phylum Campylobacterota; class Epsilonproteobacteria; order Campylobacterales; family Campylobacteraceae; genus Campylobacter; species Campylobacter sp. VBCF_01 NA2. The sequence goes on along the minus strand of NZ_CP115607.1, from coordinate 631,591 downwards.
AACATACCCGCTTTTATCATAGATACGACGATATGCCCCTCATCACTAACACCGCGCGCTCTCATCGCATTTGCGATAATGATACCAAAGGCTAGTGAAGCCAAAGCGTCCATAGTCTGGTATCCATCGACGAAACCACTTGCGACTGCGTGATCTCTATACGCTTCGTTTGGAGCGACAAATTCGCCCATAGGGGTGAAAAACGACGATACGAAAAGCCCCAAAATCAAAATCAAAAGCACAGGCGTAAGGTAGCGTCCGAGCAAATCGACGAGTTTTGATGGATTTAAGCATAAAACAAAATTTAGCGCAAAATACGCAGCCGAATAGATTAAAAGCCACATCTGCACCGATGTTTCGGCGACATTTTCGCGCACGACGATATCAAATGGCATATTTGCAGCACGCGGTATCGCAAAAAGCGGTCCGATTGTCAGATACAATGCCACGGTAAAAATCAGCGCAAACACAGGATCTACGCGTTCGACTAAATTTGCCAAGCCCTTTGATTTAGCCACGGCTGCGACGCCAAGGACTGGGATTAAAATCGCGGCACAGCAAAAAAACATAATTCCCACGAAAAAGTTATCGCCTGCGTTTTTGCCCACAATCGGCGGAAAAATGAAGTTTCCAGCACCAAAATACATAGCAAAAAGCATTAAAGCAATGGTAAAAAACTCTTTTTTGGTAAGCTTTCTGTCCATGAAATCTCCTTATCAAAAATTTAATCGTTCATTTTCTCATTATTTAATTTAAATTTCATTTAAATTTTATTTTTACTAAAAATTTAAGGCAAAAATTTTTGCTATAATCGCGCGAAATTTAATAAATTTATCAAGGTAAAACAAAATGGCAAAATCAAAATCAACACTTTTCGAGTGCCAACACTGCGGAAATCAACAATCCAGATGGCTTGGCAAATGCCCTGATTGTGGCGCATGGGATAGTTTCGTGGAGCTTAAAGCCGAGCAGATTAAAACCCTAAAAGAGATAGAAAAATTAGAGCAAAAAAAAGGCGCGAGTGGCGCAAAAGCAATCGATGAAATCCAAATCGAAGATGTCGTGCGCATAGATACCAAAGACGCTGAGTTAAATTTGGTTTTAGGTGGTGGGCTTGTAGAGGGCTCACTCGTGCTAATTGGCGGAAGTCCAGGGATTGGCAAATCCACGCTTTTGCTCAAAATCGCTGCAAATTTAGCCAGCCCAAATTCGCCCGCACTCTATGTCAGCGGCGAAGAAAGTGCCAGCCAAATCAAAATGCGAGCCGACCGACTAGGCGCAATCAACAAAAATTTATTCTTGCTAACTGAGATAAATTTAAACACGATTTTAGATGAAATTTCAAGCAAAAATTACAAAAGCGTAATCATTGATAGTATCCAGACCCTTTATAGCGACAAAATTTCATCAGCCCCGGGCTCAGTCACGCAGGTGCGCGAGATCACATTTGAGTTAATGCGATTAGCCAAAGAGCGCGGGATTAGCATTTTTATCATCGGGCATATCACCAAAGAAGGCTCAATCGCAGGGCCTAGGATTTTAGAACACATGGTCGATGTGGTGCTGTATTTCGAAGGAGATGCTAGCAAGGAACTTCGAATTTTGCGTGGTTTTAAAAATCGTTTTGGTTCTACTAGCGAGGTTGGAATTTTTGAAATGAGCGAAAAAGGGCTAATTAGCGCAAAAGATGTCGCAAGTAAATTTTTCACTCGCACCAAACCTGCCTCAGGTTCTGCAATCACCGTGACTATGGAGGGCTCGCGCGCCCTAGTAGTCGAAATCCAAGCCCTAGTTTGCGAAAGCTCGTATCCCAAACGCTCTGCCACAGGATATGATAAAAACCGCCTCGATATGCTTTTAGCGCTTTTGGATAGGAAGCTTGAAATTGGACTTGGAGGATACGATGTCTTCGTAAATGTCATCGGCGGGGTAAAAATCACCGAAACTGCCTGCGATTTAGCTGTGGTCGCTGCAATCGTAAGTAGCTTTAAAAACCGCCCGCTTAGCAAAGAGAGCGCATTTATTGGCGAAGTTAGCCTAAATGGCGAAATTCGTGAAATTTTCAACCTCGATGCGCGCATAAAAGAGGCTAGTTTGCAAAAATTTAAAAACATAATCTCGCCGATGAAACCGCAAAATTCGCTAGGACTTAAAATTTTTCACGCCACGGAAATTTCGCAAATCCTTGATTGGATGTAAAAAAATGCTATAATCGCGCGAAATTCTTGGACGGACAAATTCAATGGAAAAATGCGATCACTGCCACGGCTCGTTTGAGAGCGCGGAGCTTTTTAGCGATGAGGCGGGGCATAAGTTTTGCTGTAATGGGTGCAAAAATGTCTATTATCTTTTGCAGGGGCAAAATTTGGGCGAATTTTACGAGCGCCTTGGCAAAAATACCCTGCGCCCAGCCAAACAAAATGCCCAAATTCAGGGCCCAGCTAGCAGTATTTACAAAAACTATGTCACCAAAGATAAAGACGGATTTAACCAAATTTCGCTTTTAATCGACGGAATTCACTGCTCGGCGTGTGTCTGGCTAAACGAAAAAATCCTAAATAACACCACTGGCATAATCGAAGTAAGCCTAAACGCAGCCTCGCACAAAGCTCGCATTGTATGGGACGAAGAGCAAATATCCTTGGCCGAAATTTTAAATTTAATCCGTTCTATCGGATATGACGCCTATCCTTATGACACAAACACCCAAAACGCCAAAGACACGGCAAAACGCAGGGAATTTTACGCTAGGCTTTTGGTTGGGATTTTTTGCGTTATGAATATAATGTGGATCTCAATCGCGCTGTATGGCGGGTATTTCACGGGGATCGAGCAGGGAACGAAGGATATTTTGCACTTTGCTGAGTTTATCCTAGCTACGCCTGTGCTTTTTTATACCGGGGCAGTATTTTTTAAGAGTGCATTTTATGCGCTCAAAACTCGCACCCCAAATATGGACTTGCTCGTTGGTCTTGGGGCTTTGGTAATTTATATTTATTCGCTTTATGTTATGTTTTCGCGCAATGGCGAGGTATATTTCGAATCCGTAGCGATGATAATCACCTTTGTGTTTGCTGGAAAATATCTGCAAATTTTAAGCCAAAAAAGGGCTGGCGAAAATTTAAGCTCGCTTTCAAACATGCTTCTTGGCGAGGTTTGCACACTTGGTTTTGACGGAAGCTATGCAAACAAATCCCCAAACGAGGTGCAAATCGGCGATGAAATTCTCATAAACCAAGGCGATCGCGTCCTAATCGACGGCGTGGTAAGTAGCGGCGAGGGAAGTTTCGATTATTCGGGCATTTCGGGCGAGAGTATCCCGGTGTCGCTAGGCAAAAACAATGAAATCAAATCAGGCTCACTCTGCCTATCTGGCTCGCTAAAATACCGCGCAAATGCTGATTTTAAGGGCTCATTGCTTAGCAAAATCGTCGAGCTTTTAGAAAACGCAAATCTAAAAAAACCAAAATTTGAAATTTTGGCTAATAAAATTTCAGGCTATTTTTCGATTTTTGTCATAGCCGTGGCGTTTGTGGCGTTTGTGTTTTGGTATGCCAAAGCAGGCTTTGCAAGCGCGCTACTAATCAGCGTTAGCGTCATCATCATCGCCTGCCCTTGCGCACTAGCCCTTGCCACGCCGATTGCGACGCTGTGCGCGATCTCTGTGGCGCTAAGGCATGGCATAATCTTCAAAGAGGCCAAAATGCTAGAAATCCTCTCCGAAGCCGATACTATCGTCTTTGACAAAACAGGCACACTCACAAGCTCTGCGCTAATCGTCAAAAAAAGCGAAATTTCGCCCCGCTGCGATATCGGCGCGCTAAAAGGGCTTTTGCAAAGCTCAAATCACCCTATTTCCGAGGCCGTGCTTGAATTTTTAAATTCGGGCGAATTTGCAAAATTTGCGCCTGCGAATTTAGAAAATATCACAAACCACCCAGCCAAAGGCCTTAGCGCGAAATTTGGCGAAAATGAAATTTATGGCGGAAGTGCGAAATTTATGTGCGAGCTTGGCGCAAATGTTGCTAGCGGGGATTTAAGCGAGTATTTTTTCATGCAAAATGGGCAAATTTTAGCCAAATTTTGGCTTCTTGCGCCACTTAAAGATGATAGCAAAGAGGCCATAAAAACGCTACAAAATTTAGGTTACGAGCTTCATATCATCAGTGGCGATCACCAAAACGCCGTTAGTGCGATAGCGCGCGAGCTAGAAATAGCGAAATTTGGCGCGCAAATTTTGCCAGATGAAAAGGCTAGCTATATTCAAAACCTCGCTAAAATGGGCAAAAAAGTGGTAATGGTAGGCGATGGGATAAACGACGCGGCCGCGCTTAGCCTCGCTCATGCTGGGATTTGCCTAGGAAGTGGCGCGAATCTTAGCGTGCAAAAAAGCGATGTAGTGCTTATCAAAGACGATATGACGAGCCTAGTGCGCGCCATGCGTATCGCGCGCAAAACAGACACTAAAATCCGCCAAAATATCGCTATTTCGCTACTTTACAACCTAATCACGATTCCACTTGCGTTTTTGGGATACGCAATTCCGCTGTTTGCGGCACTCTCGATGAGCCTAAGCTCGCTAATCGTGGTCGCAAATTCAATGCTTTTAAGAAGGATAAAACTATGAGTAACGCCGTGCTAATGACTATGGTTACGATTTCGCTAATACTTGGATTTTGCGTGTTAGGCGGGCTTTTGTGGGCGCTAAAAAATCATCAATTCGATGATTATTCGAAATTTCTTGGCGGGACGGAATTCGACGGCGAGGACGCACTCAACGAAGCTGTGAAAATGGAAGAAAAACGCAAAGAGGCGTTAAGGCGAAAAAAAGAAAATTTGGATAGTTGAAATTTAGAGTAAAATTCCACATTAAATTTCGCAAAAATACTGCCCCGAAATTTTGCAAAAATACTGCGCCGAAATTTCTTACTCGTAGATTGCCACGAATTTTGCCTAATTTGTCATTGCGAGCTTTCGCAGAAAGCGAAGCAATCTACGAATTTAAAATTCACGGACGCTAAATTCGCTGTCATTGCGAGGCGATTTATCGCCGAAGCAATCCAGAAATTGCAAAATTTAAAACGCCTGACGGTTCACTTCGTTCGCAATGACGAAAATTTTATAAAAAGGATTAAATTTGGAAAATTTTGAAAACTGGAATAAAAATGTTAGAAATAAAAATTCAAATAAAAATTTAAATCAAAGAGATTACGACAAAGAGCCGATAGTTATCAAAGATTATCATCAAATTTTTAACTCGGTTTTATCGTTATTTTCTGCCCTTGTTGCTTTTATGATTTTACTTAACATATATGTTTATATTTTTGGCTATTTGATATATAGACCAAATGATGAAGTAATAAAAGAATTTGGCAAACACATAAATTTAGTAAATTCAATAATAATTTTTATCCTAGTGGTTGATTTTATGATGACTTACTATATTTTTGCTATTCACAGAAAAGCAGAAATTCATTTTACAAACAAATTTATACGATTTTACGAATTCGGGAAATTACAATATTCGTCTGCAAATGGAAATTTAAGAAATATTATTTGTAAGCCATTTTGGATGGAAGATAGAGAAGGAAATGGTGGAATATTATTATCTATTTTTGTAAATCAAATTATTGCACTTGCATTTTTTAAGATAATTGGATTATTTTTTATAATTTTTTATTTTTTTGCAAATATATTCTTAAAAGCCTGTTTTTATATGATTGTAAAAAGAAATTTGAAAGATTTTACGCCATTTTTTTCAATCATAGTTGATGAACCACAAAAAAATGGTTGGGCTTACAATATAAATGTTTTGCGTGGAAAATTTTATATGGTGTGTATTTTTGATAAAAAAGATTATTTGGAAATCAAACAATGGTTTTTAGATAAGAAAAATATAAACATAGATTATATTCAAAAAAAATATTTTAATTAAAAAATTTGATAACAAACTTTTTTTAAAGGAGACACAATGAGTAGAGAAGCAGTTGCTCAAATCGAGCTAGACAAGCTAGAAGCAAGGCTACAAATAATAAATATAAACAGTTGGTAAAATTTTGCAAATTTAAACCCAAACTATCAAATTTGAGTTTAAATTTGTGAATTTGATAAATTCGGTATTTTAAAATACTGACCGAGATTAAATTTACATAAAATGTCATTGCGAGAAAACGAAGTTTTCGAAGCAATCCAGTAAAATTTAAAGTAAATTTAAAATTTACCAAAATTCATTTGTAAATTAAAATTTATCGAAATTTCTCTGGATTTCAACGCCGGGCTCGCAATGACACAAATTTTACAATTCTTGCGGATTTGCCTTATACATACAATGCTCGAAGATAAATTTATGCTCTTCTGGCAGTGCTGCAAAGAGCGCATTTGCGAGTGCGCGTATCTCCCAAAGTGCTGATTTGCTAGAACGAAGAGAGAGGAAGTTTTGCAGGCTTCTAGCATTTATGCTCCACGATAGCTCAGTTTTATAGCACTCTGGCAGGCAGTATTTGGCGATATCTAGGCTAGTGTTTGCGCCTAAAATTTCCCTTAGATTATTTAAGGCTTTTATGCTTGCGCTATCGACAGCGTCGTTGCCTGTTAGCACGATGTATTTTGCGGCGCTATCGCTTGTGATTTCAGGCTCATTTCTTAGCTCTTTTAGCGTGTAGCGGGTGGATTTCACGCTCAGACTTGCCATACGATGCCTCGCTAATTCTTGCAAAAGCGCGCGCGAGATGCCCTTGATATAAAAATTATAAAAAATGTGTTCAAGCGTAGATGAGTGCTTCATTTCATTTCCCACGCGGTTGATTAGCGCTAAGTCCTTTTCGCCGCCGTTATCGCCCCGCTCGAAGCTTTGCCAGCAAGTTCTTATGGCGTTCGAACATACCCAAAGTGGCGTGAAATTCAAAAGTTTTACTTCCATAAATTTTCCTTGATTAAATTTTATAACGCGTGATTTTAGCCAAAATTTTATAAATTTAATCAAATTTAAATAGCTTAATGTAAGCTAAATTCTGATAAAATTGGCAAATTTTTTACCAAAAGGAAAAGTATGAACGACAAATTCACACGCATTGGTTTTATTTTGGCGGTCGCAGGCTCAGCCGTGGGACTTGGAAACGCTTGGAAATTCCCCACACTCGTAGGTCAAAACGGCGGTAGCGCATTTATTTTGCTCTATCTTTTGCTCACATTTTTGGTAAGTTTTGTCATTTTTATCGGCGAAATCACCATTGGACGCCTTGGCGAGAGCGATCCAGTCGATAGCTACCGAAGACTTGCCCCTAGCAACAAAGAGCTTTGGAGCAAGGCCGGATTTTTGATGATTACTGCGCTTTTGATTTACTCATTTTACAGCGTCGTAATGGGCTGGATCTTAAAATACACAGCCACATCGATTTTCTCACTACCTCAAAATTTAGACGATAGCGGTGCGATGTTTAACGCTTTGATTTCAAATTCACCGCTTGTAGCGATTATCTGCTTTACGATAATGTCGCTTGTGTGCTTTTTGATCGTCTCAAAGGGTATCAAAAACGGAATTGAGAGATTAAATATCTGGATGATGCCTAGCCTTTTTATCCTGCTTGTGCTTATGGTTTTGTATTCGGCTAGCTTCGATGGATTCGCACAAAGCGCCAAATTCTTGCTTTTGCCTGATTTTAGCGCGCTAAATTCACAAAGCGTGCTTGACGCGCTAGGACTAGCGTTTTTCACACTTAGCCTTGGCGTAACTACGATTTTGACATACGCTGCAAGCCTGCCAGATCGCACCAATATCCTAACTTCGAGCATTAATATCGTTTTAATCAATGTAATGATTGGCGTTATGATGGGTCTTGTTGTTTTCACATTTATTTTCGAATTTAACGGCGATCCAGCCCAATCAGGTCCTGGACTGATTTTCGTTTCCCTTGCCGTGCTATTTAGCAAACTTGGCTTTATCGGACATATTTTGGCGTTTGCGTTTTTCTTAACCCTACTTTTCGCCGCCATTACCTCAGCGATTTCGATGATTGAACCAGCTGTTTATTACCTAGTCAAATCCCGCGCATTTTCTCGCGCGAAAGCTTGCGTGGCGGTTTTTGTATTTACCTATGTGCTAGGGATTGCCTGCATTTTGGGATACTATGGCGCGACAAGCGAGTATTTCGTCATCGCAGGACAGCCGTTTTTCGACGCGCTGGATTATTTGACATCTAAAATTTTAATGCCACTTGGCGGATTAATCATTGTCATTTTCGTAGGATATGTCATCAAAAAAGATGGCGTTTATGCCCTACTTTCGCCATATATGGGAGATTTCGGATTTAAAATTTGGTATTTCGTCCTACTTCGCGTGGTATCTCCGCTTGCGATTTTTGTAATCGCGCTAAGAGAGCTAGGAATCGTAAATTTTGGATAGTCAAATTTGAAATTTAAAGAAAGATTATGAACGATAAATTTAGCAAAATCGGCTTTGTTTTAGCGGTCGCTGGCGGTGCTGTGGGGCTTGGAAATGCGTGGAAGTTTCCAACCCTAGTCGGCAGCAACGGCGGAAGCGCATTTGTGCTTTTATACCTCGTGCTCACGCTTGGGATTGGGTTTAGCCTATTTTTAGCCGAAATGGCGATTGGGCGCATTAGCAGAGCCGATTTGCCTAGCGCGTATAGATATCTCGACCCCAAAAACGGCGAAAAGTGGAAATTCGCTGGAATTTTCATAGTAGGCGGAATTTTTGTTTTGTCATTTTATCTCGTAATCCTTGGCTGGGTTATGAGATATATTTTCATCGGTTTTAGCGCACTTCCTGCCTCAGTAGATGAGGCTGGCGCACTCTTTGGGGGCGTGATTTCGCACTCGCTATTTTCAAGCCTTGCATTTTATGCGTTAGGGCTTGTGCTGACACTTTTTGTGGTATCGCGCGGAATCAAAAGCGGCATAGAAAAGCTAAATTTGATAATGATGCCCCTGCTTTTCGTGCTTTTGCTTTTAATGCTAGGATATGCGGTTTTTATGGACGGGTTTGGCGAGGCGGTGAAGTTTTTATTCACGCCTGATTTTTCCAAAATCACCGTCGCTAGCGTGCTTGACGCGCTTGGGCTTTCACTTTTTACCCTTTGTATCGGGATTGGCTGTATCGCTGCGTATGCTGCTAGCCTAGGAGAGGGAGTAAAGCTAGTGAAAAGTTGCGTAAATATCGTATTTATCAATATCGCAATCGGGCTAATGATGGGGCTAATCGTATTTACATTTATCTTCGAATTTAACGCTAGCCCATCTCAGGGCGCGGGATTGGTGTTTGTATCGCTTACCACGATGTTTGCTAAGCTTGGTTTTATGGGGCAAATTTTAGCGATTTTGTTTTTTGTGTCGCTGTTTTTTGCCGGGATTACGAGCGCAGTTTCGATGATAGAGCCATTTATCTTGTATCTTGTCAATCATTTTGGCATTTCTAGAAATAGAGCGTGCGGGTTATCGGGCATAGTCGTAGGCGCGCTAGGAGCGTGTTGCACGCTATCAATGAACGCGGAATTTGGCGAGAGTTTTACATTTTTTGGCAAGGGTTTTTTCGATATTTTAGACTTTTTGACCTCAAATATCATGCTTCCTCTTGGCGCGCTAAGTTCGGCGATTTTCGTCGGATTTGTGATGAAAAAATCCATTTTGGCGGAATTTTTTGGCGAAGATATGGGCAATGGTGCATTTGAGCTTTGGTATTTTTCGCTAAGATTTATCGCACCATTTGCAATAATCATAATAATGGTAAATTTGCTGTTTTTTAGTTAAATTTGGAGAGTAAAATTTTAAAATTTAGGCTACCGAAATTTCGGTAGCCTTTTTTTATGCTTTGCGAATTTTTGAGTAGATTACCGCCACGATGTATGATAGCACGCTCACAGCTACAAACATTAGTAGCACAGGCGTCATCTCCCACTCTGCTTCGTCGCCAAAAACAAGCACAGCAATATAAATGATGAAAATGTATTGCAACACATAAAACGGCGTTACAAGCACACTTATCGTTTTTAAACACGACATAATGAGATTTGGAAGCACTTTGGCTACCAGATACATTAGCCCAATCCACGCCAAAACAAAGGCGATAAACATTATGTTAAAAAATATGTTTTGGTGGTAGTATGGATCGCCGTCCATCATATCGTCCCACGCATAAAACTTAGCCAATACCACAGCAGATGCGATAAAGATAACCGCGCAAATAAGGCTTAGTTTTGTATATAGTGCGCCTTTATCTTCTGGGCGAGTGTAGATTAAAATATCAGCGAATAAATATCCAGCTATCGGATAGGCAATCCAGCTTAAAAATGGAAAATAGCTTCCCTCGTGTGTGCCCCAAAATAGCCCTGTTACTGCCAACATTGCGTCAGATTCAAACTCTGCGAAATTCTCGCCTAGATACATTGCCACGCCTGAGCAGATGATTCCCACTATGAGATAGCCTAAATTTGATAAATTTAGCTTTTTCATTAGCGCAAAAAATATAAATGCAAGTCCCGCAAACTGCAAAATGTCCGCATCGTAAATCTGCGTCCAGTTTTCTTCGAAAATTTCAGCGTCATCGTTTAGCTTAGAGCTAATGTAGTATGGAAGCACATACACAAGCGCATTAAAGACATAAGATAACACCAAAAATATCACACCGCGCCTAAAAAGTAGCCCCGGCGCACTACGCCTAGAATACACAATACCGCAACCCAAAATAAACATAAAAACAGGCGCAGCAGGCGGTGAGCCTAGGAAGTTTGCGACCTTGAAAAACACGGAATCTTCGCCATTGTAGAAGTATTCCACGCAGTGGATTAGCACCATAAAGATTACAGCAAGACCCCTCGCTATATCCAACTCGTTTTGTCGCCCAGCATTGGGCAATGATAAGAAATTCATCTGCTTAAAACCCTCTTTTTATTGGTTTGAAAAAGCCAAAATTATAGCCTTTTATAAGTTTAAATTTACTTAATAGCGTAGTGAAATGCTATGGCTTAGAAATGAGATAAATTTATAAGGAATTTGGGCTTAGTTGTTTGGTTTGTAATTGCGAAAATTTGCATAGTTTGTCATTGCGAGGCGACTTGTCGCCGTGGCAATCCAGTAAAATTCCATAATCTCTAATTTATCATTGCAAACAAAACGAAGCAATCCAAAAAATAATCTATTGAATTTTAAAATTTTTATTCCAGTAACACTGCTCCGAAATTTTTAAATTCAAAAATTTTAAAATTCAAGAGCCCTTTAAATTTCTCTGGATTGCTTCGGCGTTTCACGCCTCACAATGACAAGCGAATTTAAATTTTGATTGATTTGAAAAACTCGCAAACGCTGACTTCTAGGACATTTGCGATTTTAACTAGGTGTTCTATGTTGAAGTGTTTTTTGTTTATGCCAAGTTCAGCCATAGAAATCGTGCCGACTGCCTTGTGACCTATCGCCATAGCTAGGCTTAGTTGCGAAACGCCCTTTTGTGTGCGTATGCGTTTGACATTTTCGCCGATAGTTTTGTAAATTTGCTCCATTTGTTCGTCTGTAATGGTGCAGTCTTTCACTTTGTCGCCTACCTATGGTTAAACTAGCCATAAGTATATAAATATTATAATTTCTTATCAACTAACTATGGTTAGGTAAATTTAAAATAAGGATTTTCAAATGCAAAAATTTACTTTGTTTCTTTCAATAGTTGTTTTAATTTCAAACCTTGAAGCTAAAACACTTACTGCTACTAGAACTTATGTGTGTTGCCAAGATAAAGATAATGTCGGCAAAGTAACAAATACTATGGCTAAACTCATAAATGAAAAGCAAATATTAGCTGCATATAATTATATGAGTGCAAATAAATGCGATGTTATTATAAAAGACGATAAATTTATAGTATCAGAAAGCACATTTTCATTAGTAAAAGCTGTTAGACTTGATAATGGCAAATCTGCTTGGTGTCCGAGAGAATTAGAAATGGAAGCTAAAAAATAATAGTAGAGTGGGTATTATTGCCCATCAATTTCTTTACATTGAATTTTATCATTTTAATCATTTAATTAACAATCATGGTGGGCAAGGATGCCCACCCTACGAAAGTTAGATTTGGAATTGCAAAATTTAACACTTATGCGACGATTTTTCACGGAGTGGGCGACGGACTAGACTAACTGTCCTAGCCCACGCTGTGAAAAAGCTAGGCTCGTTTAATTGCAAATAATATTTTAATGCAAAAAGTGGCGAATTCCTGTAAAATACATCGCCATGCCAAACTCATCTGCTGCTGCAACTACTTCATCATCACGGATTGAGCCGCCCGGTTGGATCACCGCTTTTACGCCCACTTCATTAGCGATTTCTATGCTATCTTTGAAAGGAAAAAACGCTTCACTTGCCAAAGCACAGCCGCTCATGTCAAGCCCCAAATCCCTTGCTTTTGCCACGGCAGCGCGCGCAGCATCGACACGGCTTGTCATACCCATGCCAATCGCCACCATTGCCGAGTTTTTCACATACACAACGCAGTTTGATTTAGTCAGAGCTGCCACCTGCCAAGCGATTTGCAAATCGGTAAATTCGCCAGAATTTGCCGAACGCTTGGTAACGCATTTGGCATTTTTGACCTCATCAGCACCTACATAGTCGCGTTCTTGATAGACAAATCCCCCGTCTATGAATTTAAAGTCATATTTATCATTTTCACGCATTAAAAATTTATTCTCTTGCGTGAAAATTTTAATGCGTTTTTTGTTTGCAAAGACTTCAAGTGCGGCGTCATCGACATTGGCTGCAATTATGACTTCCACAAAAATTTCATTGATTTTCTCTGCTAACGCTCTATCAAGTGTGCCATTTATCGCCACCACGCCACCATAAGCCGAAACAGGGTCGCATTTAAGCGCTTCGGTATAGCTTTCTAGCAAATTCGATTTTATGGCAAACCCACACGGATTTGCGTGTTTGCAGATACTCACTGCTGGGGCTTCGCCAAAGCTACTTGCTAACATGACTGCGCCGTGAATATCGGTCATATTGTTAAAACTTGCTTCACCTTTTAGGGCTTTGAAATTTAGGCTAAAAAAGTTTTCAAATTCGTATAAAGCACCCTTTTGGTGCGGGTTTTCGCCGTATCTTGTCGCCATGACTTTTGAGCCTGTGATAAATTTTTTAGCACCAAAACCGCCGTTAAATCGCTCGTTCATATAGTTTGCTATCATGCTATCATACGCGGCAGTGTGCTCGTAGGCTTTTATCATAAGGCTTCGGCGAAATTCCAAATCATCGGCTTTTGCTTTGATTTTTTCGATAACTAAATCATAATCCAAAATGTCCGTTACTATCAAAACATCTTTGAAATTTTTCGCTGCACTTCGCACCATGGCAGGTCCGCCAATGTCGATATTTTCGATAATCTCATCAAAATCATCTGTGCGAATCGTGGTTTGTTTGAAAGGATATAAATTCACACACACCAAATCAATTCCGCCAATGCCGTGTTTTAGGGCTTGTTCGGCGTGATTTTTGTCGTCCCTTTTATGCAAAATTCCGCCGTGAATTTTTGGGTGCAGGGTTTTTACTCTGCCTTCAAACATCTCAGGGCTTCCTGTGTAGGCACTCACTTCCACAGCATTTACGCCGTTTTCACAAAGTAGCTTATATGTGCCACCCGTGCTTAAAATTTCCCAACCCAAATTTGCCAAATCTTTTGCAAATTCTACTACGCCGTCTTTGTCGCTAACGCTGATTAACGCTCTCATGCTCACTCCTTATAAATTGAAATTTATTTAAATTTTACTCGCCAAATTTTTCTTTTAAGCTCTCATACGCTTCGTTGATTTCTTGAAGCTTTTTCGTGCCTTCTTGGATAATCTCGTCATCTGCGCCCTTGCCCATTAAAATATCTGGGTGGTATTTTTTGACTAGTTCGCGGTATTTTTTCTTTATCTCGCCAAAACTTGCACTCTTATCCACGCCCAAGACTTCGTAAGGGTCTTTTTTCGAGCTTGTATTTCGCGCAGAACCACCATATCCGCCACCAGAGCTAGAATTTTGATATCCGCCGCCGTAATTTCCGCCATAACTGCCACCGCGACTATCGCCGTAACCGCCAGAATTTCGGCTATTTTGGTAGCCACCACGCCCGCGGTTATCGTAGTTTTGGCTAGAACCGCCGTATGTGCCATAATAGCTCGCCTCAAACATAGCAAAAATTTGACTTACCACATGGGAAGGCATACCAAATCCGCGCGCGATTTTGGCGATTATATCTCGCTCTTGCTCGCTAAATGAGCGATCGATATAGGCTATGTTTAAGAAAAAATAAATTAGTGCCGCTTTTCGGCTCGAACTTAGGTGAAATTTTTGATTGTAATGAAACGCGAGAGAGTAGATATCGTGCTCTTTGTCTTTGTTTATCTTATAAACTTGCTTCAAAAGTTTTCTCTCGTTTTCGCCACCGCCCATTTTGCGAACCAAATCGTCCAAAATCTCGCCTATCATCGTGGCTTCTGTCTCATTTACCACGCCGTCGCTTTTGGCGACCTTTGCAGTTAGGGTGATTAAAATTTTCGCCTCTTCAAGGCTCATTTTTGGCTCTTTTCTCTCATAGCCGGAATTTCCGCTAATACCGCTTATAAATCCCTTTATAAAATGATAAAGCAAAAAAGCCAAAAATAGATAAAAAATACTCGACACTATTAATCTTCGCTTCTAATGATTTTCGCAAATTCGTTGAAATAAATTTCGCTCAACTCTCCCAAATCGCGCGAAATGCTATTGATTTGGAAAATTTTACCGCCAGTAATGCCTAGTTTTACGAAATTTAGCCCTGCTTCGCGCGCCAAACTTTCAAATTTTGCTTCATCTTTTACGCCGAAAATCGCGCGAGTAAAGCTCTCGTCGAAAATATCTCTCTCATCATCGCACGGCATTTTAAACTCGCCACCCATTTTGCCCACACACGCCATTTTGGCTAGGGTGATTGCCACGCCACCGATTCCTACTGAGTTTGCGAAGCGCAATGCGCCCTGTTGGCCCGCTTTAATCGCAAAATCCCAAAGTTTGCGCTCTTTGACTAAATCTAGCTTTGGTAGCATGCCTCCGATTGCGCCTTTTATGGCTTGTTGATACAGCGAACCTGAAAACACGCCGTATGTATCGCCCACCAAATAGACGCTAGTATCAGCCTGAGTGAAATCACTAGGGATAATCTCGCCGTTATTTACGCCCACGGTTACGATCGCAGGGGTCGGCTGGATACTCACACCCTCTGTTTCGTTATACAAACTCACATTTCCGCTCACAACTGGCGTATTTAGAGCCTTGCAGGCCTCTTTGATACCCTCTGCGCCCTGTGCGAACTGCCACATAACCTCTGGGTTTTGCGGGTTGCCGTAGTTTAGGCAGTCAGTTATGGCTAGCGGTGTCGCGCCACTAAGGGCTACCTTGCGTCCGCTCACAGCCACAGCAAGTGCTGCGCCAGTGAAAGGATCTATATAATTCATGCGGGTGTTGCAATCCATAGCGATTGCGAGTTTTGTGCCATTTTCTTTGACTCTCATTACCGCTGCACCCAATTTGCCTGGGCGTTTGGCTGAGTTTAGCCCGACATTTGCGTCGTATTGATCGTAAATGAGTGATTTATTTAGCACATCTGGGTGCGAAAAAACCTTGTCAAAATCGGCGTTTATGTCAAATTTATCAGAGCATGTGCATAAATTTTGGTTTGCGATTTCGTCCAAATACGCTGGGCGTTTTGTAGGGCGGTCTAAAATCGGTGCTGCTTCGCTTAAAGGCTCGATTGGAATCTCGCCAGCTAACTCGCCGTGCCAGTAAAGCTCCATTTTACCGGTATCGGTTACTTCGCCGATGACTTCTGCGTCTAAATCCCACTTCGCAAAAATCTCTTTTATCTTATCTTCGCAACCTTTTTTCGCGCAAATTAGCATTCTTTCTTGGCTTTCGCTTAGCATTAGCTCATAAGGCGTCATACCGCTTTCACGCATAGGGACACGATCAAGGTGCATTTTCATACCGCTTCCGCTTCGTCCTGCCATTTCAAAACTGCTCGATGTAAGCCCCGCCGCACCCATATCTTGGATTCCAACGACATAGTCAGTCTTAAAAAGCTCCAAACAAGCTTCCATTAAAAGCTTTTCGGCAAACGGATCGCCAACTTGCACGGTCGGGCGAAGAGATTTGTTTTCATCGTTAAAGCTATCACTTGCCATAACAGCTCCACCAAGCCCGTCCCTGCCTGTTTTTGAGCCTACATAAATGACTGAGTTTCCCACGCCTTCTGCCTTGCCGTAGAAAATTTCATCACTTTTTACAATTCCAAGAGCAAAGGCATTTACCAAAATATTTCCGTTAAAACTGCTATCAAATGTCGTTTCGCCGCCTATCGTAGGAATTCCCATGCAGTTGCCATAGTGTGCGATACCGCTAACTGCGCCTTTGACTAAATATCTTTGATAGCGATTTGTTTTGGAATTTCCCACGACATCGCCAAAACGAAGCGAATTTAGATTTGCTTCGACTCTTGCGCCCATTGTGAAAATATCGCGCAAAATTCCGCCTACGCCCGTGGCTGCGCCTTGAAACGGCTCAATGTAGCTAGGGTGATTGTGGCTTTCCATTTTAAAAACAGCTGCCATGCCACCGCCAATGTCGATAACACCGGCATTTTCGCCTGGACCTTGTATGACCCATGGGGCTTTGGTTGGAAAGCCGTTTAGGTATTTTTTACTTGATTTATATGAGCAGTGTTCGCTCCACATAGCCGAAAAAATGCCAAGTTCTAGCAAATTTGGCTCACGCCCTAGAATTTCTAAAATTTTCGCATATTCGTCTTCGCTGATTTTGTGTGCCGCAATGGTTTTTTTATCCATTTTATCGCCCTTTTAGTGGAATTTAATAACTTTTTATAATAGCTAAATTTTGCTTAATTTCCTTTTTTGTTAAGCCAAATTTCATACAATTTCGCCTCTTTCATAAATGCGTAAAATGCGTTTATAACGGCGATTATGAAGCCTTTTTTGCCGTCGAAAAAACTTCGCCTTAAAAAATACGATTTGAAAAAGACAAGCGGAAAGATAAAAAGCAGTTTGGCTAGGCTCGGTTTTTTGCCTTTTTCAAATTTTTGCTGTGCGCGCAGGCTCGAATAGTTGTTGTTTTTGCTCACTAGCTCTTTGATTGGTTTATCGCTAAAATGATAAATCACGCCACGAGATTTTCGCACCTTGCCATTTATGCTGACTTGCGCATGAACGCCCAAATTTCGATACTCACCAGAGCTTTTGCGAAAAAATCTGATATGGGTGTTTTTGCGCACCCTATCATCGACAATCCCGCCCATGTAAAATTCGTGAAATTTAATATCAAGCCCGTCGAATTCGTCTTGCGCCATAAACTCGCAAATTTCAGCTTTTAGCTCAGCGCTTACTTCCTCGTCGCCGTCTAAATTTAGCACCCACTCGTGCGAACACAGGCTAAAAGCATAGTTTTTTTGCACACCCTCGCCTTGCCAGTCGTGGTGGTAAATTTTGGCATTAAATTTCTTTGCAATTTCTAGCGTCTTATCGGTGCTGCCGCTATCGACGATGATGATTTCGGCGAAATCCGCGACACTTTTTAGCATTCGTTCGATATGTTTTTCTTCGTTTTGCACGATTGCATAGACACTTGCATTTATCATAGTTTATTCCTTATGCGCGTAAATTTCAGCCAAAAATCAAAAAAACTCTCCGTCCCCAAAACGCCAATTCGCTTTATGGCAAATTTATCATCGCCCGCTTCGTAAAGTCCGCGCTTTACCACGACCGCGGCGCAGTATCCCACACTCCTAGTAAATGACAAAATTTCATCATTAAATTTGCCGTAAGGATAGGCGAAAACCCTGCACTCTCGCCCGGTGATTTTCTCTAACTCTTTTTTGGATTTTTCGATTTCATCTCGCGCTTTTTCGGGCTCGCTCGCCCACAAACGCTCTAAATTCGCGTGGCTTAGCGTGTGCGAGCCAAACTCGATTAAATTTGAGCGGTGCATTAAATTTATCTCATCGCTAGTTAAAATTTGGCTTAAATGCTCGGTATTTCCGCGCTCCCAGTCGTTTTGCGTAGCAGTAGCTACCACAAAAATCGTGGCTTTGAAATTATATTTTTTTAAAATTTCAAAGGCGTTTGTGTAGTTATCCATAAATCCGTCATCAAAGGTAATACAGACCGATTTTGGCGGGATTTGGGCTAAATTTGCTAACTCGCTAAGCGTGAAAGTCGTAAAGCCGTTTTTGGCTAGCCACGCGATTTGCGCTTCAAAATCGGCTGGGCGAACGCGCCATTTATCAAATTTATCGCCCTTATGCTCGCTTATGGAGTGATACATCAGCACGCGCGCCTTATCCCAGCCCTGCGGGATCCGCCACCAGTTATACCTACACGAAAAGGCTATAATCGCCACGGCTAAAATTGCGAAAAAATATATCATTTTTTAAAATCCTTTATCAAATTTTCATACGCATTAATGTATTTTTGCGCCATTTTTGCTACGCTAAATTCGTCTTTTTTGGCTTTGATAAGGGCGAAAATTTGCACGAATTTATCGTAGTTTGCGTGGATTTCATCTAGTTTGTGAGCTAAATTTTCTGGCGTGGCGCTAAATTTTAGCTCACTAGGCAAAATTCGCTCACAAATGCCAGTATTCGTCGAAATCATAAGTGGCGAATAATAAACCCCGTCAATCGCCACAAGTCCGTAAGCTTCGAATTTCGAAGCGATGATTTGCAAATCGCAGCTTGCTAAATGATCATTTATATTATCCACGAAACCACGCAAAAAGACCTTTTTATCAAGTTTTAGTTCGCTAATTAGCCTTTCTAGCTCACCTTGCTTCTCGCCCTGACCAAATATCTCGCACACAAAGTCAAATTTTACCAAACTAAGCGCTTTGATGACCACATCCATTTGCTTAACAGCGCTTAATCTGCCAGAGCTGATGATGTGAAATTTATCTAGTTTTTTAATCTTTTCTGGCTTTTTATACAAAATTCCATTTTCGATAATTATAGAATTTGGCGGTAAAATCTTTTTTGTCTCATCTAACACAGCCACGCACAAATCAGCTAATTTATAATTTTTTTTGAATTCCAAAGTGTGTTTTGCGGCGATTAACGGAATTTTTTTCTTCAAAAAAACCTGCATATAACGCATGATTTCAAGCTCTTTTGTGTTATGACAATGGATAATATCAGGGCGAATTTTTTCTATAAATTTCGCTGTTTTATACAAAAAAAATGGATTTCTACGATTTTTTTCAAAATCAAAATTTATAAATTTGACATTTTTGCTTATATAATTTTCGATATTTTTATTGCTTAGCAAAATAACTTCATTTTGTTTTGATATTTCGTCGCATAAATCCACACAAACTCGCTCAGTCCCAGCAAACTGCACCCAATGAAGTGTATGTAATATTCTCAAATCTTTTCTCCGTTTTGGTAAATATATTCGCGCCACTCGTAATTTTCGCTAAAATTTTCCGCAAAAATCGTCTCTATCATAAATTTACTCACCCTCTTTGCGTTTGCCAAATTTATAGCTTTTTCTCTCCCTGCTTTGGCAATTTTGGCGTATTTATCATCATGCAAATACTCTTTTATTTTTTCAAAACAATCGCTCGGATTTTTGAAATACACTATCTCTTTTTCGTGCGTGAAAAATCTCTCAAACCCCGCGATTACAGGCGAAAAAGTGCAAACTCCACACCCCATAAACTGCGCCATTCTATCACTTGCCCCAAGCAATTTTTGCGATTTTTCGCACTCTAAATCATCGTCGCGGTTGAAATTTATGGCGATTTTGCTTTTTGCGATTGCTTTGTGAAATTCATCGCCAAAAATGGTGCCGTTTCCTAAACTAGCGTAAATTTCGCATTTTACCCCATTTTTTTTACAAAATTCATCAAGCATTATGGCGAATTTATGGCGATTATCCTCTTTGTAATCCCTTGAAATGTAGATTATATCGTTTGTTTTCTCGCGCTCGTAAAATCTATCAAAGGCGGCGTCGGAAATGTTTGGGAAAAAGGCAAATTTGGCGTTTTTATAATCCTTGGAAAGCTTTTGCAAATTCAGCGCATTTGCGTAAAAAAAGCAGTCGATTTCTCTCAAATTTTCCCAAAACTGTGAAACTTCGTTTAGATGATCCACATACCAAAGTGCGATTTTTAAATTTGGAAGTGCCTTTTTTAGCTCTTTTAGCGTGGCAGTTGCGATTTTTTCGCCTTTGCCGATTAAAAGCAAGTCGGCATTTATGTTTTTGCAAACCCTAATTAATTCTTTATTCATTTTATCTAAGCCACTATTTTTTATTTTTAGAAACCTTAATCTTCTTTCGACATCCCTATAACTAAAATCATAGACAAAATGCCCATTTTGGTGCAAACCGTGAGAAATTTTTCTGTCTGTGTTGTAAAAAAATTTACCATATTCTAACTCTCTAAAAACAGCACAATGAACAATATTCATATCTGCCTACCTTGTATTTTTTTAGAATACAAAAGAAATGTAAATATCAACAAATAACTCAAAGCTTCTTTTGAAGTAAATACAGAACTATCAAACTGCATAACGACGAAAAAATATGCAAAAATGATAAAAATTTCAAATTTTCTCTCTTTTATACAGAGCCAAAAGTTGCTTAAAATCGCGCTCATATAGATAATAAAACCAAAAATTCCAGTATGAAGCAAAAGCTCTAAAATCATATTGTGAGTGCCATTAAATGTGCTATTTTTTAAAACTGGGGAATTTGCTAAATTCCTAAAAGTATCAACGCCCCAGCCAAAAATTGGGTGTTCGCTAATCATTTCAAGCGAGTATGCCCAAATAATATTTCGCCCACTAGTTCGCGCATTAGCTAGGTCGCTAAAACGCTCTGCGACACTATCGAAACCAAAATATGCAACCAAAGCAAACGCCACTAAACAAACAAAAATAGACAAAATAAGCTTATAATTTTTGATATTAAAAGCACAAAATAAAATCAGACAAGCAAAACACCCAACCCACGCACTTCTAGTAAATGAAAAAATGACAAAAAATAGAAAAATAATGCTAAAAATTGCTTTAAAAACATAGTTTTTCACTAAGGTTAGAGAAAGCACAAAACCGAGTCCTGCAAAAAATCCAAAAGCAGTTCTTGTAGAGAGTCCGCCAGTAATGCCACCATCTTTAAGTTTGGTTAAAATTTGTGGATTTTGCACGATATAAAAAACCGCATTTGCCAAAAGCAAAAAAAGTCCCGCAAAAACAAGCACTTTAAGCTCTTTTTCGCCAAAAAATTTAAGCCTATAAAAATAGCAAAGCCCCACAAATACAAGCCCATATCTAAATGGAAAAAGGGCTATTATCTCCCAGCTTTTTTTGCTTAAAAACTCGGTATTTAGGGAGTTTGAGATTATCATAGCGATTAATATTCCAACAAAGCAAAAAGCCAAAAATTTTACACTTTGTAAAATTTCTCTTACCAAAGCAAAATTTTTAAAATATATCAAATGGCTTAAAAAAACCAAATCAAAAAGCACGAAGCCCACTTGATACACCGCGTTTTTAAACGGCAACGACATCGTCCAAACCGCCAACGCAAAGAGAAAAATCGCTTTGAAAAAGTCGAATTTACCCTCAGTCTTAACCGAATTTACCACACCATCTCCTTATACACACTCATAGTTTTCTCCACCATTTGTGCTAAACTGAAATTCTCCGCTATGTAGCCGTATCCGTCAAATTTATAATCCTTCGCGCGCTCTATCATCGCAGCTAACCCCCTCTCATCGCCCACGGCGAAAAACTCGCCATTTTCGCCAGATTTGATTATATCTAGCACGCCGCCGTGATTGCTCGCCACCACAGGCGCATTTAGCGCGATCGCCTCGGCTACACTTCGCCCGAAACTCTCAGGTTTTTTCGACGCACTCACGACGACATTGCTTAGCGCGTAAATCTCAGGGATTTTGCTTTGCGAACCCGCAAAAATCACGCTTTGCGCCAAATTTAACTCACGCGCTAAATTTTGTAGCCCCAAAAAATACTCTTTTTTATCCTCTCGCACACCGCCCACGATTAAAATTTTTAGCCCCTCACCAAAGCTTTGCTTTAAAATTTGCCCCGCTTTTATGAGTGTTTCATAGTCTTTGAGTTGCGTTATGCGGCCGACACTTGCGACGATGAAATCGCCCTTTTTTAGCCCAAATTCGGCGCGAAATTTCGCCATAAATTCGGCGTCTAAATTCCTAGGATTAAATTTATCCAAATCAATTCCGCGCGGAATCACCCTGATTTTGCTGACATCTGCGCCGAAATTTCGCACCACATAATCCTTCGTAGCGTTGCTGACACAGATGATTTTATCGGCATCAACCATGATTTTGCTGTAAAAATTCACAGAATTTAGCCCATGCACGGTGCTAACTAGCCCAAAATTTAGCCCCCCTTTGGCGAATTTCACTAGCCACGCAGGCACGCGAGAGCGCACATGCACGATATCTGGGGCGATCTCGCGCAAAATTTCTTTTAGCGCACTAGCGCGGGAAAGCGCTGTGAATATATTTTTGGAGCAAACATCGAATTTTATGTGGCGCACGCCGTTTTTTTCTAGCTCGCTTACTAGCTTTCCGCTGTTACTAATCACCACGCTCTCCACGCCAAATTTAGCAAATTCGCGCGTGAGCTCGACCACACCGCGCTCGACGCCGCCCTCGTTAAGTTCTGGCAGTATTTGCACCACTCTCATAGGCTAATTCCTTGTAAAATTTGGCTTAAATTTATCTTTTTTGTCGGTTTTAACTCGCCGTTTTTAGCGTAAATTCGCAAACACTCATTTTGCGCTAAATTTGCGATAAAATCGTCAAATTTATTGTGCGAATTTTTGCGTGGAAGTGCCAAAACAGCGACATTTGCGCGACCATTGCACACAGCCTCGCTTATCATCGAAACAGAATCTTGCGTGATAAAAATCCACTCGCAACCCTCCAAAAAATCGCCGATTGGATTAATCTGATTTTTGCTATAAATCACGCTAAAATCGAAATTCGCGCGCTCAAACTGCACCTCGATATCGCGTGGTGTGCGTGGGCTAGTAGTCAGAGTGTATTCGTGGAGCGGAAATTTCGCCTTAATCTCTTCTATAATCTCGCAAATTTCGCTACTCATATCAAACGAAGCGTTTGGCCCACCGATGACAAATGCGATCGCGCTTTTTTTGGGAGCGTAGAAATTCGCTACTTTGCTAAGGTTTAAATTCGTCGGCAAAATCACCACATTTGGCGCAGTTTGCGTGGTATCGTGAGCGTTAGCGAAAATGAGCGAAAAGTCCTTTTTATAGCCTTTTGGATACATTAGCGCAACGCTTTTTTTGCCAAATTTCGCGGCACAGTATTTTAAGGGATAGTATGTCACAGACCCAGCTCCCACGAAAATGTCAAAATTCGCAAAATTTTTGTTTTCGCACTCGAAAATTTTAAATTTCAGCCCCAAAAAATCCAAAAAATATGAGAGAATTTTTAAAATTTTGTTTTTATAACTAACCTTGCAAAGCTCAAATTCCAAGCCTTTTAACTCGCAAAACGCCACGCTTTGGCTCTCATGCCCCTTGCGCCCGTCGGTAAAGATAAGCGCTCTCATTAGCCAACTTTCCAGCGATTATGCATCCAAAACCACTGCTCGGGCGCGCTTCGCACGACCTCTTCGAAGATATCGTTGCACTGCTGGGTTATAAACTGCTCAGCCTGTGATTTATCCAAATCCGCGCTTGGCGGGGTGAAATCTTTGATGACGATTTCGTAGCGACCATCACTCATGCGACGCGCAAAAATGGGGATTAGGACTGGGTTAAATTTCAAATACAGCGACGCAATCGTCTTTGTGGTGTAACACTTGCGCCCAAAAAATGTGGTTTTTAGGCTGTTTTTTCCGCCCGGCTTTTGATCTGGCAGGATTCCTACATTTTTGCCCGCCCTTAGACGCTCGACAAGCCCGCGCATGGCGTTATCTTTGTAGATTAGCTCGTTGCCGTATTTTTTGCGAAATGGCGTAACTAGGCGATCTTCGATGAGTTCGTTATTTCCCCTGCGTCCCACAACCGCCATAGGAAAGCCGTTTGCGCCGCAAAAATGGGCTAAAACTTCCCAGTTTCCAAAATGCGCTGTAAAAAACAAAATGCCGTTTTTGCTGTCGCCTTTTAGCGCTTTTACCTTTTCTAATGCCTCATCTTTGTTTGCAATAAGTGCGTTAAAATCGAGCCTTTCATGGTAGAAAAGCAGGGTTTGGGTCAGGGTTTTGGCCACAGAGCGGAAATTTTCGCGCGCTAGGGTTTTAATCTCGCCAGCTGATTTTTGTGGGTAGGCAAGGCTGAGGTTTTTTATAGCGATTTTTGCGCGTGATTTTAGCGCAAAAAAGGCGAATTTCGCCAAGAAATCAAAGAAAAAATATAAGAAATTTGTCGGTAGAATTTTGGCTAATTTTATTAAAATTACGGCTAGGAAATATTCAAATTTTTCTCTCATTTTCACCCTTATTAAAAGGGGTAATTATAGTAAATTTTGGCTAAATAAGATATAAAATCACTTTCCTAGGCAAAAATTCCCAAACATTTCATCTAAAATTTCGTCCCTCTCAAAGGGCCTAGAAATCGATGAAATCTGCTCTATGGCGCGATTCATTTCATAAGCAAAAATTTCAAGCTCGGCCTCGTTTAGCTTTTCGCGCGCGCTTTTTAGGGCGTTTAGCGCGTTTTGGCAAGCATTGATTTGGCGAGTATTACTTAGCATAAGTCCGTCGAAATTCTGCGAATTTAGATAAATTTCAAGCTCTTTTAAAATCTCATCGACGCCATTTTTGGCTGAAATTTTAAGCGGTTTTTGCGCAAAATTATATGCAAAATTTTGCGCTAAATCAGATTTATTTAGGATATAAAATATTTTTTTATTGCTTTTTTGCTCCAAAATTTGGACGATTTTTTCATCTTCGTTCTCAAATTTCGCAGAGCTATCAAACACAGCCAGGATAATATCAGCCTCATCAATCGCCTTGATTGAGTATGAAATGCCGATATTTTCGGTCTTGCTCTCGCCATGCCTAATGCCTGCTGTATCAATGATACGGATTAGGTGAGTGCCGATTTTAAGGCTCTCTTCGATTCTATCCCTAGTCGTGCCCGCCTCATCGCTGACGATTGCGCGCTCGTAGTTTAAAAGCGCGTTTAAAATACTGCTTTTGCCCACATTTGGTTTGCCTACGATTGCGACCTTAAAGCCCTCGATTAACCCTTTTCTGCTCTTGCTAATCTGGGTGATTTTTTCTAAATTTTCTATGTTTTCATTTAGCATTTTTAGCGAATTTTCAAGCACATCGCGTGGCAAATCCTCTTCGGCATAATCTATGCAAACCTCGGCAAATGCAAGAGTTTTGACAAGCTTAGCGCGCAGGTCATTTACAAAGCCTTCAAGCTCGCCGTGCAAGTTACGAGATAAAATCTTAGCCGCACTTTCTGAGCGAGAAAGTATCAAATCGCTAATCGCCTCAGCCTTGCTTAAATCCATTTTGCCATTTAAAAACGCCCTTTTGCTAAACTCCCCAGGCTCAGCGATACGCGCTCCTAGCGAAACCACGCTATCAAGCGCCATAGACGAGCTAATAAGTCCGCCGTGTGTTTGTATCTCCACGACATCTTCGCCAGTGAAGCTATGCGGGGCTTTGAAATATATAAAAATCGCCTCGCCAAATTTCACCCCGTCAGTGCCGTATAAATTCGCTAGTGTGGCGTGGCGCGGTGAGAAGTCATTTTTATGTGAAATTTCGCGCGCGATTTGCAGGGCGCCTGCCCCGCTTATACGCACGATTGATATTCCACCGACTCCATGAGCGGTGGCGATAGCAGCGATTGTTTGATTCATTAATTTTTTTCGTCGATTATGATGATTTTGCCGTTACGAGTGGATTTGATACCGATCGTGCGATCTGGGAAGCTTTCTTTAATCTTGTCGCTAGCGATTTTGACAAATGCCCCGTCAAATGGCTTGGTTACGATTTTTGAGCCGTTTGCGTTCGCCTTTAATGCGCCCACATACGAATCAATATGTTTGCTTTGGTTTTGCAAAAATTCAGCCACTTCAAAAACGACAGAGAGGTTGTATTTCATACTAATCCAGTTATAAATCATATACGAAAATGCCTTGTATCTGTGGCCTTCTTTGCCGATTAAAAGCGCGCTATCATCGCCGTCGATTTTGATATAGACGCTGTTTTCATCGTGAATTTTAACCTCGCAAACACTAAGATTAAATCCGCTTTGTGCGATTAAATTTGTGATTTTTTGCTCGATATCTTTGCAAATTTCATCATTTATGGTAGCTTTTGGCTTTTCTTTGCGGACTTTGTGCGAATTTGCGCTTCTAGTTTTTTGCGAATTTTGCGGTTTTTTCTCATCATTTGGTTTTTGGCTTAAATTTTCGCTTTGTGGAAATTTCTCGCCCTTTTTGACAACCTCGATAATGGCGTTTTTCTTAAAAAAGCCCAAAAATCCGCTACTTGGCTGTTGAATCACCCTGATATTTAGCTCAGTAATCGAACACCCAAACTCATCTGCTGCTTTTTGGTAAGCTTGCGTTAAATTTATCGCTTCAATTTTCATGTTTTTTCTCCGAAATTTGGGCTTGCTTTTGGCGAGCAAAGATTTTGTTTATGACATATTGTTGCACTATCGAACACATATTATTCACAGTCCAATACAGCGTAAGACCCGCTGGGAACATTAGGAAAAACACACCAAACATTAGTGGTAAGAATTTCATTACCTTCTCTTGCATTGGGTCTGTAAATGAAGTAGGCGTGATCTTTTGCTGTAAAAACATAAGCGCTGTCATCAAAATCGGCAAGATATAATATGGATCTTTTAGCGATAGATCGTGGATCCACATAGCCCACTCGGCGCCTTTTAGCTCGATTGCGTTTAAAAGCACGCGGTAAATCGCGAAAAATACCGGGATTTGAAGTAGTATCGGCAAACATCCGCCCATTGGGTTCGCGCCGTTTTTGCGATATAGCTCCATCATGTGCATTTGCAATTTTTGCGGATCGCCTTTGTATTTTTCTTGCAACTCTTTCATTTTTGGGGCTAAATCTTTTAGCTTATTCATTGATAACATACCCTTGTAGCTAAGCGGAAAGAGTGCTGCGCGGATAATTAGCGTAAGTATCACAATCGCCCAGCCCCAGTTGCCTACATGGCTGTAAATCCAGCGCAAAAATTTAAACATAGGCCTTGCGATGAAGGTAAACCAGCCATACTCGATGACATTAGTTAGCTTTGGATCTACCTCTTTTAGGGTTACATAATCCTTCGGTCCGATATAGCCAATGCTCTTAAAATCGCCGTTTGTTCTAATGAAGGCTTGCGAAATATCGTTTGCGCTAGTAATCGTGGTGTTTAAATTTTCGCCAAAAAATAGGCTCGTGTAGTATCTATCTGAGCTAGCCACAAATACAGCGTTTTCGACGCGTTCGTTTTCGCTCACATCGCCGTCTTCGAAAATCTCCACTGTATCGTCGCTTTTGCCCACTGTGATACCGTGGATTGTGTATCCATCTACCTCGACATCAGGGCGAGAGCCAGGTGTGATAAAATACGAAGTCGGGCGGTTAAATTTGATATCGATTTCGTAACTTCCATTTGGGTTAAATTTCAAATTTTTACTAACTACAAAATCGCCTAAATTTTGCGTCAAAACCACGCTAGCCGCGCCGTTTGTGATATCTAATCTATCAGCGGAAGCAGTATATGGCGTCGAAAATGCTAACTCATTTAAATTAGCGTCTTCAAATCTAATTTCAAGCGGTTTTGAATCGCCATTTTGGCTGATTAAATTTATCGGTTCGCCATCTTTTGTAAATTTTTTATCATTTAGTGTGTATGAGCTAATGCGACCGAAATTATCAATCGTAAAATTCGCCTCTTTGCCGACGATTTTGACCAACTGATTTTGCGCGCTCGCACCCGCGCTTGCGCTTGGAGTTATGCTAGCACTTGCGCTAGTTGGGGCTTGTTTTGCCACGCTTTGCGCACTTTGTGCGGCAGTGGCTGTTTTGTTCGCCTCCATAGCAGCTCTGACTTTTGACATATAAAAATGGTCGTATGCCACAAAAAACAAAAAAGCTAGCAAAATAGCTAGTCCTAGGCGTTTTTGTTGGGATATTTGATCTAACACGATTATCTCCTAAATATTATATAATACTGATTTTTTGAATATGGTATAAACCAAATTTTTGGTTTTACGCCCAAAGCACTGTTTTTGCATGCCCAAAAAAAATTAAATTTAAAATTATGCTTGATGATAGGGTGATCTATACCGCCCTTGAAAAAAGGGTTGCACTTTAAAATTCTAATTAATGTAGCAAAAAATGCGTGTAAGGGGTGGTTAAATTTAAACTGATAGAGCGCGTAAGTAGAGCATGTGGGATAGTAGCGACAACTCGCAGGTAAAAGAGGTGAAATAAAGGCTCTGTAAAATTTAATCAAAAAAACACAAAAATTTCTCATTTTATCGAACCTATCTTTTTAAAAGCCCAACGCAAACTTCGCTCTATCTCTTTAAAACTCATGTTTTCAATCTGTTTTTTTGCGATAATGATAAAAGTGCCATCTTTTAATAAATTTTGCTGATTATAAAACGCCGCTCTTAGCAGGCGTTTGGTGCGATTTCGCTTAACCGCATTTCCAATCTTTTTACTAGCTATCGCACTAAACCTGCGCTCGCCGTCCATAAAATACACGACAGCGCAATCACAGTGCCATTTCGCAGCACTTTTATAAACTTCTGAAAAAACCTGATTTTCGCTTATCGGAGCGAAACTACCTACGCAGCCAATCTTGCTCTACCTTTGGCGCGTCTTGCGTTGATAACTTTGCGTCCATTTTTTGTTTTCATTCTTACACGAAAGCCGTGTGTGCGCTTTCTAGGGGTGTTGTGTGGTTGATATGTTCTTTTCATATTCTTCCTTTTTTAAAAAATTTAAGGTGTGGATTTTACAAAAATTTTACTTAAAAAGCATTGAAAAACTAAATTTTTCAATGCTAAACAAATTTTAAAATTTAAAATTTTTGGCGAAATTTACCAGCCATAGCGCGGTAAATCGAAATTTCATTTTGCATACTCGCATATCTTTGCGCAAGTAGATTTATTCGCGCCGAAATCGCACTCGATCTAGCCTCCAAAAAATCTTTTAGTTCGCTAGCACCTGCGTCGTATTTGACGCGGTAAATGCGCTCGATTTCACTGGCTGTTTTGTAAGTATCAGCTAAATTTGCAAGCCTTGCGCGGTTGATTTCGTAAATTCTATACAAATTTAGCGTCTCATTTACTGCGCCGCTTAGGGTTTTTTCGTAAGAATTTCGGTAAGCGTAAAAATCCACCTCAGCTATCCTTAACTGCGATTTTAGCCGTCCATAGTCCAAAAACGGCAGACTAATGCTGACATTTCCGCTCAAAAATTTCAAATCAAATCCATCGCTAAATTTATCTGTATTAGCTGAATTTAACCCTGCGCCCAAATTTACGCGCGGGAAGAAATTTAGCCTTGCGCGTCTGTGGTCATAAAACGCCGCATTTAGCCTAGAAATCGCAGCTCTAATGTCTGGGCGATTATGCAAAGCAGTGTAAGGCACGCTAAGGTCTGCGCCTAGAAATTTCACGCTCTCAATGCTTGGCAAATCTGCGCGAAACTCCAAGTCAGGCGAGATTAAATCACGCATAAATTTGCGGTTGTCCTCGATATTTTTCTCGATTTCTAAAACGCGGTTTTTGAGATTCAAAATGCTGTTTTGCACCTGCTTGTATTCGATGAGCTCGGATCTGCCATAATCGTATTTTGCCTTGACGATTTGCTCGATTTGCGCATAATCTTTTAAATTTTGCTTCGTCCATTTTAGCGCATCGTTTAGATAAAGCATCTCAAAATACCCGCTCACGACCGAATTTATCAGCGTCAAACGGGCGTTTTGCAAGTCAAACACACTCGCACTCGCGTCCCACTCGCTAGCATTTATGTTCGAGCGAATCCGCCCAAAAAGATCTAGCTCATAGCTGACATTAAAGCCAGAGCTATAAGTCTTGCTCCACTCATCGCTTCTGCTGATATCGCGGTTTGCGCCCGCTCCCCACGAAGCCCCAAGCGTAGGGAATAAATCCTCTTTGCTAAGGCCTAAATTCGCATACGCGCGCTCTAAATTTAACGCCGCTGCGCGCAAATCGTGGTTTTTCGCCAAAGCCTCATCAACAAGGGCATTTAAATATGGCTGATTGTATCCCTTATACCAATCCTGCGCGATTTCATAGGTTTCGTTTTCGTCTATAAAGCTATCTTGCACTTCGTAATCAAGGTTGCTATTTATCGCGGCACACCCGCCAAAAAACGCCACAAAAACTGCGCTTACAAATATATTAAATTTCATCTCTACTCCTGTGCTAATGCGTCGATTGGGTTTAGTTTGCTTGCACTTCTTGCTGGCAAATACCCGAAAATTATCCCGATAGCAGATGAAGCCGCAAAGGATACAATTATCGGCGCAATGGTGAATTTCATCGAAAAATCAGGACTTAGCGAGTTAAAACTAAATCCGATTAAAAGCGCAAACAAAATTCCCAAAATTCCGCCGAACCAGCATAGCAAAATCGCCTCGATTAGGAATTGTTGCAAGATATTGCCCTCTTTGGCGCCGATTGCCATGCGGATTCCGATCTCTCTGGTGCGCTCGGTAACTGAGACCAGCATGATATTCATTACGCCGATTCCGCCCACGATTAGCGAAATAAAGGCGATTGAGCCGATTAAAATTTTCATCGTGCCTGTCGTGCTCTCTATCGTTTGCTTAATCGTATCTGAATTTCGCGTATGAAAGTCCCTCGTGCCATGGCGCTGGATTAATAGCTGTGTGATACTCTCCTCGGCCATTGCGGTGCTGACATCGTCTTTGATTTTGACCGTGATTGAGCTAATCTGCCTATCGCCTGAAATTTTATCAATCACGGTCGTATATGGCGCATACACGCGCAAACTCTCGCTACTGCCAAAGGCGTTTTTATCCTCGCCAGCTATGCCGATTATGCGCAAAGCCCTGCCGTTGAATAAAATCGTATTTCCAAGTGGTTCAACGCCTTTAAATAGCGTTTTTTTAGTGTTTTGGTCGATGATGATGACAGAATTTGAGTATTTTATATCATCTTCGTTGAAATTTCGCCCCTCTACCACATCTATTCCGCTGACTGCGAGCGAATTTACATCACCGCCAAAAACCTGCCCCGTCGCACTCATACTAGCGTAAGTCAGCGTTCCGCTCGTGCGCGAATTTGGCGTAGAATAATCCACATAAGGCTGGTGCGCTAATGCCAGGGAGTCGTTTTTGGTTAGAGTATTTATCCCGCCTGCTCTAATATCGCCGAAATTTCGCCCCGGATAGACGCTAATGGTATTTGTGCCAATCGAGCGGATATTTGATAAAATCCTCTCCTCTGAGCCGTTTCCTAGGGCAACGACGCAGATAACTGAGGCAATTCCGATTATAATTCCAAGCAT